>CAXTSX010000056.1:0-20076 GCA_964247085.1 uncultured bacterium | reverse complement strand
TGGGAATTTCTGGCTTGCTATTTCGCTCTGCCCAAGCATAATATAAGCTCGGTCTGTCGTAGACAGCAAACTGGGAGCATCCCAATTGTACTTATTGCACAATTGGGATGCTCCCTTTCCACTTCCTTATTCCTTTAGCGATTACTCACTAATTCATCTCTCAACGATACCTTATGTTGAAATGCTCTGCGACCTCTACTTTTTTAAGAACGGACAACTACTTTTAGTTAACCACCCAAGGTTTTCATGAATCTTTTCAAACCACTGAAAATCCCTGCTGCCGTCGCCGGAGCCGACTCCCCATCCCCCATCAAAATCCGATCCAACTCATCCCCCAACGGCTTATAAGGCAACTCCGCAATCACCCGATACTCCCCATCCTGCATCCGCCAAACCTGCCACTGTCCCGGAAAACAACGATAAATCGCCACCTCATCCGACAATGGCTTAATATAATATGCCGTCGTCAAAGTCTTGATAAACCTGTCCCGCAACTGCCGCGCCGCATAACCAATACCCACAATCGCCGCATCCTCCAACCTCGGCAACAACAACACCACCGGCCGATCCTCCGCCACCCCACACAACTTCTCAATCTGCTCCACCTCCACCGCTGACGGCTCCACTGCCACATAGATCTGATCGTCCGGTTGAATTTTATCAATCACCGGACTGCGGCTGCTGCCCATATCACTAATCTGAAATCCCGCCTCCGGCCAATCCCGCCGCGCTAAAGCCGCCGCCCCCGTATCCGTAAACAACACCCGCAGAGTCGCCCCATATTCTTCTGCTAAAAATGGCAAAAACTGCTGAGCCACCCCCATACTCCGCAACTCTGGATAGACAATCTCGACGGTAATCTTGGGATGGCCAGCCGCAATCGCCGCCTGGGTTGCTACTTTGGCTTGTTCGATCGCTTCTTCAATACTTTGGGGCAACATGGCAGTTAAAAATCTTTTTTAAGGGGGATAAAGAAAATTCTAATCCCCCAGCGGTGTATTAGACCACGAACTCCTGATAAGCCGCCGTGCCATAGACCATATTTTTATCAAACGCCGATAATACCTGGTTCTGAGCATTATCTGATGTCAAACACTGACAAACGAGGGTGGCCACGTCCGATCGACAGATGCTGCCCGCCACATGAGTATTCAGCGTCAATACCCCATTCCCTGTAGCTGGCTCCGATTTCAAACCACCGGGACGGACGATCGTGTAATTCAAACCACTGTCGATCAAATATTGCTCGGCCTTTTCTTTGTCGGCTAACACCGCTGCCAACGACTCATAAGCCGCCGCCGGAATGGCATCCTTAGTCGCCCCCGCTCCCAACGAAGAAACCAGAATAAATCGCTGCACGCCGCTCTTCACAGCGGCATCAATCAACTGTTTATTCCCCAAGAAATCCGCCCGCTGACCGTCCTGCGGCATTCCCCCAATGGTGCTGACGATCGCACTAATCTGACCGGTCATGGCATTAGTCACATCAGCCACATTTAAAGCATCACCCACCACTGTTTCCACGTTGTTTAGGGCTTGCAGATCGGGCTGGGAAGCAGGCGATCGAACCAGTGCTAACACTGGCAAATTTTGAGTAGCCAGGATCCGGGCTATTTGGTTGCCAACGCCTCGGCTAGCACCAGCGAGAAAAATTGAGCCAGGAGTTGTCATAGTTATAGGCGGATAGAACTTCAATTCAAATCCTAGCAAATCATCGATCAAGGATTTTACGGTTCTCTTGATCTGGTTTCTACCCTACTAAAAAAGCAGCCCTATGAGACGATTTTCCTGAATAGTTTTGATGGGAACGAGATCAACATGATTCAAACTAGCCAAAACATTTTTGAAGAACTCGGTTTTTCGGTAGAGGAATCAGAAAATTTGCGGGTTCGATAGCTTCGCTTGCACCAGGGGTGATCGGATTTAATGATTAGTCTGCGGAAGCTGATTAGATCGAATCAGTGGAGTTTGGAGGAAGCGTCTGTGCAACTGAAAACTACGATTGATCGCGTGGAAGAATTAATGTCCGGGGATATCGATCAATTTCAGGTGGAGCTGTTGATTACGATGTTGTCTCATGCTGGGATGAAGGTTCGTGTTGAAATTGTGGCTGTGGCATAAATTGAAGGATAGTGATACATCAATCGTCGATATTGGTGAAGATGGTAAAGCAGTAGTTACTCGCAAGCAGGATAACTTACCAAATGCTGCACCAGATTTACTCGCACCTGTCGGTAAGTAATTAACTTTAAAAAAGGTGCACTATGGAGTGCGCCTTTTTAGATCGAAGCATGGCTAGATATGGGCGAGAACATAGTTTCTCAACTCAGCTTTTATCATTTGCCAATTAGATCTTCCATCGGAATTGTGATTATGATAGTACCTTCTAGATCTTGTATCCCTAATGATAATTTACAGGCATCTCGATCTCCTGTTTTACACCAATTTTCAAGTATTGCTTTATTTTGCAAATATTCATCGTAATCTAATTTCTGTTGAGTCGTTTTATATCCTTTTTGTCGAACAATAGTCGGGAAATGTACTTGGAGATAGGAAAGCGCTTGCGAATGAACATGAACAAGCTCAAACTCAGTAACTGTTCGATTAAACTTAGCACCTGCTCGATTGGACTCAGTACCTGCTTGATCGTTCTTAGTACATGATTGGACTATCAGGAGAGAGGCAATTGCGGCAATAAGTACACCAGGAAATAATAAAGATCGGTAATGCATAATAAATAGCTTTTAATAAAAAATATATGTTTGGGAGTAAACATGTTTCAACAAACATACAAATGTTTCAACAAACGTACAAATGTTTCTATAGTTTAGTCAATAATATTTATTGAATCTTAATTATTTCTTCTTTGAAAGCTGATTGCTGACGGCACGATGCTAAACTCCAGACATGAGTCATATCGTAAAAAGGTTACCAGAAGCAGAAGTCCGACTTCATCGAAAACGTCGCCACTGACTGGGCGACGGAGCCAAAAACTCGTAAGAACCAGTTTCACCATCCTTCGCCGTCAACACAATATCAAACGACAACGACACTCGCAAATCCTCAGTTTCATTCAGCGTCACCGCATGTCGTTGCTTCGCCGGAAACATCAACAACCTCCCAGCCACTGGTGGATAAACCGCCTGCAGCTGACTAAAATAATTCTCCTCATCCACAATATCCGTATTCTCACTACCCAAGCCCGGAGCCACCTCATTCATCCGCGCATGATCAAAAAAGACCAAACTACCCGGATCTTCCTCCTCCGCTTCCGGCACCGAAATATAGTACACCGCGCTGATATGCGCCGTATTGTGGCAATGGGCACCAACTTCTTGCAACGTGCGCGAGACGATCGGCCACGCCCGTTGAATATACAACTGCACCTTACTAGTATCCACCCCAATATTTTGCAGATAGATTAAGGTGTGCGCTTCCACTTGCTCCACCACCCAGGCAAAACGCGGATCAGCATGAATTTGCTCCACGCCATGCAAATCACCAGTCCAAGCCATCTCTGGATAAGCCCGCCGATCGTCTCCATCCCGTTCTAATTGCAGCACCGCATCGAGTAAAGCTTGCTGATGTTGAGGCGCGTCGGCCAAGTCATCGTAGTAAATCGCCAGCGGAAACCAAGTCTCGATCGGCATAGCTAAAATCAATTCTGTAAATAGTTCGCTCTTGGATAATATGCCAGAATTCGCTGCTTTCAGACACATCAAAACTCAATTCACTAATACTGTGACAGTAACATAAAATTGACTGCCCTGAGCCTTTCCCTGAGAAGTTGACCAAATCTGCCCGCCCAAATCGTTTGTAGCAGCTCTTCCATCACGGGGACGGTTATTTCTTCGTCTGTTTTGCGATATCTCAAGATGTGGTTGTTATACTCTCGAAAACGATTTCTTCATAAAACTGCTCGATTGGCAAGCTCCAACCAATACTTTTAAGCTCCACCCGATCGCCCGCTCGATAGCTGAGAATTAACCAGTCCCCCGCATCATTTTTATGATAGATATCGATCGCTATTTCCGCTGAACTCACTAAAACATAATCCACTAGATTCGGATTGCTGCGATACTTTTCAAACTTCTTCCCCCGGTCATAAGCTTCGGTACTATCAGATAAAACCTCGACAATCAGACAGGGATAGGTAATGTAGAAAGCATTTTCTCGATCGCGATCATCACAAGTAATACTCAAGTCGGGATAAGTGTAGTTGCGAGTATTAAGGATGTTAACCTTCAAATCCGAATTAAAAACTCTGCATTTACTCCCTCGTAAGTGTGCTTTGAGGAGGCTACCAAAATTCAACTTAATCGCACTATGATTTTGGGTGCCACCACTCATCGCATAAACCCGACCATCAATTAGCTCGTGTTTTTCTAACTGCCCTTCTTCCCAATAAAAATACTCTTCAGGTGTAAAGTATCGATCGTTATCTCTAGCTGCAATCACAACAATAACCCCCCAATCCCAAGGTAATTAATATACTAACTTAAACCTCATCATCCAATCTGCGCAGATTATCCCGAATTACACCTAACTGTTGTCAATCCAAGTAGATTCTTTTAGGATGGTGCAGATTTACATTTAATTTAAAAGAGAAATTTATCATTTAAGAGAAGATTTTATTATATATCAAGGGTTTCCGCTCTTTTAAATTCGCATATCTAAATTAAATCCCATGACTTTTGCCAATCACCCAATGACGGCGGAACGATCGAGACAAAGCCGACTCCGGAAATGACAGATAAATTGGCCGCCCGTGCGGACAAGTGCGCGGATTGCGAGTGTTTTGCCACTGATTCAACAGATTCTGCATCTCCGGCAAACTCAACACCGTCCCATTCCGAATCGCACAACGACAGGCCACCGCCACTTGCACCGCCGTCAAATCACTGCCATAACTGAGTTCTAAGATCGCCGATTCCAAGTCCGATCGACCGAGTAATGGTTCTGGTACTTTCCGCACCGCCCACATCCCCGCGCCAAACACATCCACTTCCAACCCCAATTCTTGGAGTCGATCGATCTGCTTCTGTTGTAAATCGGCTAACAATAATGGTGAATCTAAAGGCACCAATTGCCAAGCCGCTGCTAGCTGTTCGTACAGCACCCGCTCATGGGCGATATGCTGCTCCACCAACCATAGACCAGTGGGGTGTTCGGCCACGATGTAGGTATTCAGGATTTGACCGACGGCTTTGAGGGCTAGGGAGTTTTGATCTGTAGTGGTATCTACGGATCTTTGGGGCACCTGATAACTACCCGGATTTTCGGCAACGGTCAATAATTGAGTGATCTTAGAGGGAATCAGCAGTTCCTCGGTCAGACTGTTCCGCAGAATTCGATCGATCGCCCCTCGCACCTGTTCTTGCCAATAGGCCACATGGTGCAAATAAATCTCGGACTTGGCCGGATGGCGGTTCCAGTCAATGTATTCCGGTGGCAAATAGACATGCAAAAAACAAACTGGGTATCGATCGCGGGGCAACATCCGCGCCATCCCGGCCATCAACACCTGTTCTAATTCTGGTGCCACCACCAACCGCCCATTCACCGCCACTTTGATCCAGTCAGCACGATGCCGATGGCACCTGTCGGGTAAGCCCAGCAATAACTCGATCTGACCAGCAGCTGGTGGTAGAGCCAGCGCTTCGGTGCCAATCTCGGTAGTATCCACCGGTGGCGTGTTGAAAACGATCTGACGCAAATCCTCCACGCGCACTCTGGGCAAGACCTGGGGCAGAATTTGCCGGGCGGTGGCAGCAGAATTAATATTAAACCAGGGTTTCTCACCCTGGCGCACCTGCCACTGCACTTGGGGATGGCAGAGTGCCAAATTGCCAATCAGGGCTTGGATTTGTTTGAGTTGCTGGGCGGTATTGGTCAGACCAGCGCGGCGGGGCAACCATTCCCCAAACAGATCGGTGACATGGACGATCGTCCCAGGTGCGATCGCGGTTTCTTCGGCCAAAATCACGACGCCTTGATGGTTGTAGCGCACTCGCCAGCCAATGTCTGTGGATCTGCTGAGGATTTCTAAATTAGCCAGCTGAGCAATGCTATGCAAAGCTTCGCCCCGAAAACCCAGGCTAGTAATACGCCATAGGTCTGCGGGGCTATGGATTTTGCTGGTGCTGTAGGGGGTAGCGGCTTGCTGTAAGTTAGCCAAATCCATGCCCTGCCCATTGTCGGCGACTTGAATTCGCCACTGATCGGCATAAACGCTAATGGTTAAGCGGGTGGCACCAGCATCGATCGCATTTTCGGCTAGTTCGCGCACGACAGCGGCTAGAGAATCAATTACTTCGCCCGCTGTCATTTTTTGGATGACGGTGGCGGGCAAGGGTTGAATGTTGCTCAAGTTGCTGTTAGGAAACGACGTAGGCGGTTTTTAGTGCCCAGGCAATTAGGGCACCAATGCTGCCGAGGATGATTACTGCGGAGATGGCGATGACGATCGGACTGTCTGCGCCTTTGAATTTCATGATGCCGCGATCGAGGTCTGACATGGTGGGAAGCTCCTAGAGCTGTGTTGATGTTTGTGCAATGCTTTGATTATCTTAGCAAATAGCTTGTGCTGCTGTTTTGCTGGCCAGCGATTACGAAACTGTTTCGTACATTGCTGCTACTGTCCCTCATGAATCTGTAAACATAATTGTTATATTGCCGATCAATGCTACTTTGGGACTGAATATTAATGATTTGCTGGGCAGCTTGCTGTAGGTCTTGAGCAAAAATTGGCTCTGCCTCCATTTCGTCATCTAGATAAGTAGTTAATTTGTTCAATGCGTCTAAAGAACCTTGGTCTTGAATTGCAATAATTGCTTTTTCTGCCTATTCTCCGAAAAAGGGAGATTAGCCCGACAAACATCTGCCTAACACCCTAAACGATCTGCTTAGGCCAAATAATTAGCCCAGCCACTATCATAGCAGACTGGTGTATGGTTTGTATTTTGTAATATCATATCCAACAGAATGAAATATTTGCCTCATTCCCAACTACGAAATCGGATTTAATCCGCGACTTAGCCCGTTAATCCATAACCGATCGCAGCAATTAATTCGATCATTGATAATATGCTTGTTGAACCTTTGAGATCGATCGCCGAGTAATAAACAAACTGCACTTAGGAATCAACTGATGACACGGGTTTTTAACCTTTCAGTAGAATGTGGCACCGAGCAATCCCAGGCAGAGAAATTCGCTGAACACTTCAGAGATTTAACTTGGATGATCAATAGTGGCATCCAATCTCAGTGCCGATCAGATATATTTGCAAATTTAGAAGGAAACTGGTGATATCGAGCTTGTCCGAGTGGGCTTAGTGAAATTGGTATTGAAGCGGCTTCTTCGTAGGTAAGATTAGCTGGTTTTAAAGCGATCGCTCCATCCTCGGGCATACATTTATATTCTGCATAACAACCCATCGCGGCATCGCTGAAGGCAAAAACTTGATCACCGACCTGGAATTTATTAACATCTTTGCCGATCGATTCCACTACACCGGCCAGCTCTGATCCTAGGATAGGTTGTTTGGGTTTAAAGACCCCAAATACCAACCGGATGATTAGCCCGAAGCCAGTAGGTACATTCAAACTGCGTACCCGCCAGTCTCCTGATGTTACCGTTGTGGCATGTATTTTGATCAGGACTTCATTGTCTTTAGGGGTGGGCTTTTCGACTTCCTTTAATTGCAGAACTTCTGGCGGTCCATATTTTTCATACACAATTGCTTTCATACGTTATCAACTCCATCGATTGCTTCTAAGCAGCGCTAGGCTCTGAGTGAGATGCGCAGAGGAGTAGCTCCATTAGATACTCATTATAAAACAGACCTTGATTAGAAAAAGCTTCGTGTTCTGTCTCGTAAATGCCGAATCCTAGAGATTTGTAGAGTTGGATAGCTGCATCTTGGGCGGTAACGACGGTCAGATGAATTCTGCGCAAATCTACATCTTGCCTTGCCCGCACTAGGACTGCTGTTGCTAGTGATCGGGCTATTCCCCGCCGCCGCCAGTCTGGCTGCACATAGAGACCAGCCATCAAGCCTCGATGCTTTTCATTCACTTCGTCAAAACGAGCAAAGCGAATAATGCCGACCAGCACATCGTTCGTAAAAGCTCCCAGAATGTAGGTGTCTTTAGATTCTTGTAGACGTGCCGCCAATGATTCGATCGGCAGTTTCTCTTCCTTTGCAGCTGGCGTACTAAAAGCTGGTGGTTGCTCCTGCAATGCCGCCAAACGGAGTATTCGATATGCTTGGACATCAGCGGGTGTCAGTGTTCGGATCATTGTATTCCATAGTGATTGGGCATAAATCCGGGTACGCATCAACACAACCCAAACATGACTACGCAGTTGTTAATTTACGCTGAGATAGGAGCTTGAATAGCGGTGATGCCGAAGCTGTGGTAACAATAGTCATTAATACTAACATACTAAACAAGGCTGGTGAAATCAAACCATTATCTCGACCAATATTAACTAGTAGTAACTCCATTAAGCCTCGGGCATTCATTAGTACCCCAATCAAACTAGCCTCTTGCCAATTCATACCCCCAAATTTAGCACCGATCGAACAAGCAATCCCTTTACATAAAATTGCCACCAGAATAACTACAATTGCTATTCCTAATAAAGATGGATCTAATAGCAAGTTTAGTTGAGTATTTAGACCAGAATATACAAAGAATATTGGCAACAAGACGGTGACTGTTAGTGGTTCAATTAGACGACGGGCGCTGTTAATGAACTCGCAGCGGGGCATCATGGTACCAGCAATAAATGCTCCAAAAATCGAATAAATTCCCACCTCATCAGTAAACCAGGCACAAACCATCAAGATCGTGATCAACAAGACAAAGGGTTTAACCTGAAAAGATTTTTCGGGGTTTTCCACCCGTGCAAACAATCGATAGAAGAGGGGTTTACCAACTAAGGTCATCACTCCAAAATAAGCAAATCCGCCACCGATCGCCAGGGCAGCTACCTGGGGTGAATTTTTAGATGTTGCTACCACAATAGCTAAGATGGCCCAAGCGATCGCATCATCAAAAGCCGCTGCACTAATGACTAAAGTACCAATCCGCGTATTAGAAATTCCACTTTCATAAACAATCCGGGCGAGCATCGGAAAGGCCGTAATCAACATGGCGGCACCCATGAATAAAGCCCCTTGCCACGGAGCTACAATCTCAGTATAGAGGCCAGGTTGACTTACCAAAGCTAGCCCCAGTGCGCCACCTAAGCAAAGAGGTGCAACTACGCCTGCTAAAGAAATTGCTCCGGCTGACTTCCAATGTTTGGACAGCATCTCCGTATTAAACTCTAGTCCAATCACAAACATGTATAGTACTAATCCCAACTGGCTTAAGCCTAAGAGGAGCATCATCGATGGATGTCCAATTGTTTTGGTGCTACCATCCATTACTAGTTCTAATTTGGTTGGGAACAAAAACGATTGCAGATTCGGGGCTAGCCAACCAAGCAAAGATGGTCCTAATAAAACACCGGTAATCATTTCGCTGACTACTTGAGTTTGGCCTAAGCGCTGGAACAACCAACCCATGGCACGGCTGGCCACCAGCAAAATAGCCAGTTGCAGAAATAAATGTGTGACTAATTGATGATTCGTGGGCATAAAAAATTCTTTCACTTAATAAAATTAGCTATATTGCTGATGTAGTGGCAAAAATCCACCCAGCTCGACAATCGGCAATGATTATTTTTCAACTACTGAGGACTTACTCAGATTAATCAAACTAAAGTTAGGAAGTAAACCTTTGACCGTATAAATCAAACGCCCTTTCAAGCCAAGTTTGACTACATGATTAAGTTTGCTGACTGGTAGTTTTATCAAAATTTCTCTCGCCAAAGATTCTTTATTGCCAGGTCCCCGCAGTCGAAACTGAGTTGACTGGATGGCACCGTATACAATCCGCAGCCAGATGTGGGGGTGCAAGAAAAAGTAATACCAAGGCGGTTCACACCCAATCAAACTAGCCATTTCATCCATATAGCGATGATAATCAACTAAGTTGCGTATACGATCGGCATTATGCTCGAACTGCTCTAAGTAGTGGGATCGATCGACACAGGCTACTTTCTCCATTTCAGCGGAGGTCGGCAGCACTTTTTCTCCGGTGCAAATCATGGCAAAGAAGCGCGACTGCATTTCCATGATCGGGAACTGGCTGCCGAATCCAGGGCGAGCCGAACCAATCCAGACTATTTTGTCCCGATACCGGGGATGAAACATATGTTTGTAGAGACTGCGCGGATCGGTGGCCTGCAGATTTTCGGGCATAAAGGATACGTAGTTTTTGTAACCAGTAGAGAATACGACAGCATCGATATTTTGTAAGGATTCTCCCTCTGCTGTGTGCAAGGTCTGGCCACCATCTTCCACCCGCACTATGTCGCTCACGACTTGGCAACCGTGATGGACGATCGCCTGGGGCAATGAGAACGTTTTAGTGCCATAGGTTCCCCAGATACCTTTGCGCGATTTAATTGTGGTGTTCAGCTCCGCTACCACATCATGAACTGGATCTTGATGATTTAACTCGGTCTGACAAATAGCTTTGCTCAAAATCTCTCCGTAATCACGCGAAAGACCCCAAAGACCCCGATGGGTAGAAATATCGGAGGCGGATGTGCCCCGATAACGTGGTACTAACCAGCCGGCCGAAGTCCGCAGACTTACCCAAGCTTTGTTGGCGACGCGGGATACTTCCAAGGCTACATCCGAGCCAGATTCGCCGCCGCCCACCATCAGAACATTTTTGCCCACAAATTTATCAGCATTGCGGTATTCCTTGGAATGAGAATACTCAATATCGGTTAATAATTTCTGCCATTCTGGATAGTTGGGGACAGCATTATTACCAATGGCTAGGGCAATTCGTTTGGCAAGTAAAGTCTTGCCAGAGGCTAGCTCAACCTGCCAACCTTCGGGTTCTTGGGGAACTACTGCCACTACTTTGGAGTTGAAACGGATCCGATCGAGAACCCCAAAATGTTGGGCATAGCGTTGCCAATAATCCAACGCCTCCGCCTTAGTCCAAAACTTGTGTTGATTTCCGTCACCAATCCAGAAGTCTGAAAACATGCTAATCGTAGCAGAAGAAGTCAACATCAGATTGTCATAAGTATTAGCAAAAACACCGCCGATAGCAGAAGATTGCTCTAAGCAAACAACCTCCTGTACTCCTTGTTCCAGTAATTCTTTCGTACATACCAAACCGCCAGGACCGGCTCCAATGACAATGCAATCTAACACAAAAATCACCTCATTCTATGATTGTGATACTCTCTTCCCATAGAAGCTGCAAATTGACATTTTCATGATATTCAATGCATTTTTTACATATTTTAATGCACAAAAACCACAAAAAATCTGTAGACATATATGGACTTAAAGTATTGTCTACACTTTTAATAATTGGGGAAACAAGAAATCGTAACTATTTAATTCATGCATCATACTAGACAAAGAGTACATGTTGCAACATGGTTAAGTATAGACATCTTTTTTCATGGTGCTAAACATTTGAATGCAAGATGAGTAGTGATGTTTCACACCAATCTCAAAAGAAGTACAATGTAGTACTTGCGGTCTTCACTTTGCTCTGATATTTTGTCTACATCACAGTATCTTCCAAAAACAAACTACTTTTATATCTGGAACTTCGAATTATTGCATTGCTGTTCTTTATGTAATGCGATGCTATTGTAGAACACGCTAAAATACAAATAGATTGACAGGCAAACATTGGCGCATTAATATTCATCAGTTAATCACCAGATCAGGGCAAATGGTATGAGATTTAGTACCTAAGCAGTTCAGGAAAAGGAGTAATAGTGGATTCCACAAACGTTTTCAGAACATCAATTTGTATTTTGGGTGCTGGTCCTGCCGGGGTTACTCTTGGCAATATTTTGTTGCAAAATGGCATTGATTGTTTGATTGTTGATCGATATGATCGCCAAGAAATATATACCAGAGGAAGAGCCGGAACTTTAGAAAGTACTACCGTCAAGATCCTGAAAAACCACGATTTAGCAGATACAATTTTCCAGAATGGGTATCCAAATGATCGTTGCGAATTTCGCTACCCAGATTACAATATTATTTTTGAATATGGGAAGTTAAGTGGTGGAGATGTTCACTATATCTATCCACAAAGCAACCTTAATGATGATTTGCTGCAAAAGTATCTGGAGGCCGGTGGTAAGTTACTATTTCATCATGAAGGCAAGAAAATCAGCCAAAACATTGATGGTATTGTTGTAGATTTATACGACAAAGAGCATGACAAAAGTATTACAGTTCGCGCTGATTTTGTGGCGGGTTGTGATGGACAGCATGGCATTGCTCATCAATCTATTCCAGAAAACAGGCTGGATGTTTATCACAAATATTACCAATATCAGTGGCTATCTGTTTTAGCTGATGCTCCCCCCTCCGCCCCACACATGATCTATTCTTTGCATCCGGATGGTTTTGCCAGTCATATACTACGCAATAAAAAGATGACTCGCTACTACTTACAAATCCCCCTTGGCGATTGTGTCGAAGATTGGTCAGATAAGAGAATTTGGCAGAATCTACACACAAGATTAGCCCAGAAAAACTGGACACTAATTGAAGGGCAGATTTTTGAAAAGCGCGTAATGTCTTTGCGTAGTTATGTAATGGAACAACTGCGTTATGGACGGCTATTCTTGGTGGGTGATGCTGCTCACCTGATTCCACCAATGGGTGGCAAGGGTCTAAATCTAGCCGTCCAAGATGCCGCTGTCTTGGCCGAACTATTGATCAATTACTATCGATCGGGACATGATATTACTGATCTCGATCGATACTCCGAAATTCGGTTGCCGTACATTTGGCGCGCTCAAGAATTTTCCAATTCCATGTTGACAATGCTTCATGCCCCGACCGGAATCGATCGAGAAGAGCGCAGATTTCAACAGAAGTTAAACCAATCAAAACTAGCCCAATTAACCACTTCAGCTACATTTGCGCAAGATTTTGCCAGAAACTTGGTGGGCATTACTTGATCTGGGTATCGATCACGGATTCTGGCTGCTCCTCAGATATGGACTGCCTTTTGTCATAAATAGCTTGGGCAAAACCCAACACCACCAAAATATTTCCGATCGATAGCACCGACTCGGCACTACCATGTAGCCAATCCACATTCGCCAAACTGGTTTTGAGCACTAACTCCGCATATAAACCCGCCGGAATCGTCACAGCGACAAATACCAAAGTCGTATAAAAGCCGATCAGCGATAGCTTGGGGGTTTGTTCAGACTTAGTTAAAAACCATAAAAAAGCCAAATAGGGAAACAACGAAATACCAAACAACGATTCCTTATTCATGGGCTTGCTCCCGACTTTGCCGCCAAATCCACCAAGCCGCCGCCCCCATGGTGGCGTTCCCCACCAACGTGGTGAAGGCTTGCACCGTCACCAACCACTCCAGACTCACTGCGTTATCAAAAAAATGCCAAGTGCAGGCACACATGGCACTGCTCAAGGCTGGCAACATTCCCCAGCACAAGGCTCGCCAGTATGGCCGATCAAACACCAAGCTGTAGGTCCAAATCAGACTGATAGCCGTAATCCACTCCACAACGCTAGAAACATGAATGATCCAGGTGGGGATCGAGAGACTGTGCATAAAATTCTACTAAGATATAAGGCAAAGATTTTCCTGTTCACCGAAAAACAATGAGCGATCAGCAAGCAGTTTTGTGCGGCTATTATGGCGAGGGCAATGGCGGCGACGAAGCGCTGCTAGTTTCTATGTTAGAGATGTTGCCAGAGAATGTAAAACCTTTGGTGCTTTCGGCTAATCCGAAACAGACGATGGCCAGTTACGGTGTGCAAGCTGTCGATCGCAAGAGTCTGCAAGTTTTGGCGGCGTTACGCAGTTCCCAAGCCCTGATTTTGGGTGGCGGGAGCCTGATTCAGGATGCCACCAGCATCCGTAGCGCTATTTACTACGGCGGCATCATGGGCTTAGCTCAACAATTAGGACTGAAAACCATTGCGATCGGACAGGGTATTGGCCCCTTAAATCAGCAAATTACTCGCTGGATTGCCGAACGAGCCTTTGGGGGCTGTGCCGCCCTCACCGTCCGTGATGCGGCTTCGGCTTTTATTTTGCAAGACTGGTCAATCTCCTGCATGATGGCTCCTGATCCGGTCTGGAATCTGGACGCAACCCCGGTGCTGGAACTAGCCGATCTGCCCACACCGCGAATTGCCATTACCCTGCGCACCCATCCTCAACTGACCCCTGCTCGGCTCGCCCTCTTAACCCAAGCTCTGGTTGAAGTCCAAAAGGCCACCAACAGCTTTGTCTTAATTGTCCCGTTTCAGCCCAGCACTGATCTGGCGATGAGCCAAGAATTACAAGCGCAATTACCCGGTGTTAGCCAAATTGTGACCATGGACGATCCGAAAAAGTTGAAAGGCGTTTTTCAAGGAGTGCAGCTCGCGATCGGCATGCGTTTCCACAGTTTGATTATGGCTGCCGCCGAAGGTTGTCGCTGCTTTGCCCTCAGCTATGACCCCAAAGTCACCCAGCTGATGTCTGACTTAGCAATGCCTGGTTGGGAACTAGCTCATATTCCGATCGCCAAGGAACAGATCGTGGAAGCTTGGTTGCACCAGTTCACCAACGGCGAACCACTTGCCGAGAAACAATTACAAGATCTAAAAACCAGAACCAGTATTCACCAAAAATTGTTGGCAGCAGCTTTGCAAAACTAATCGCTTCACCCACCGTTTGGTTTATGATGTAGATCCACGGCTGTCTGCATACGATTAGATGCAAGCGGAGCTATCGGAATAAATCTAGCCATCTCTTTAACAGCTATGACTGATCCATCTCAACCGTTTTCAGCACAACCCCACTCTGATGAGATCGAAACTGTCTATGTCACAGTGGCATCACAAGGGGAGTCTACAGACTGGTTGACGGTGGTCAGAAACCTGCGTCAGGGCAATCGCAAATTGCTAGAACAGGTGGAAGTATTGGAAATGACGATCGCAGCCCTGAAAAGTGAGTCGCAATCTCATCAAGAGCGCAGTCAAATGCAGGGTATCAAAATCATTCAGCAAGACGATGATCTGAAGCTGACCAAAGAACAGGCCACTAATCTGTTTGAGCAACTAGAAAACTCCCATCGCATTGGCCAGCGCCAGCAGATTATGGTCGAAACTCTGTCCCAAAAACTAGAAATTGCCCAATCGATCGCCAGCGAAATGGAAGCAGAAAATCAGCAATTAAAGCAACAGCAACAGGAGTCTGCCCAAAAATTGAGTAAGGCCGAAGCAGTCGCCCAAGAACTCTATCGCCGACTAAAACAACACCAAGGTCTGCCCGTTATTGAATCAGTTGTTGAATCAATAGCCGCACCAATAGACCACAATAATGTGGTATATGCCGCTGAACCAGCTTCCACACCACTATCTAATAATCCTGATGATCACCAAGAAGTAACTAATTCTCTTTCTGGACCATTAAAGTTTGAGGTGGACTTTGTGCCGCCGGGCTGGCCAGTACCGGCCGTCCAAGCCGCTGCCGAATTAAAGACCACTCCGCCTACTTCGATCGATCTACCCAAATTCCAGAAAAGACCGGCTCAAAACTAGCGCGTTTTGCTCTCCCCAATGTTTTCGGCTAAAATGCGAAGGTCGTTCTACGACGACTAGCCCTTTAAGATCGCAGCTTTAAGAGAGGAATTCACATGGCTTTCGAGCAACCAGCATTACCTTACGACTTCAAGGCTTTGGAACCACACATGACGGCCCAAACCTTTGAATTTCATTACGGCAAACACCACGCTGCCTACGTCACTAACCTTAATAATCTAACTAAAGATACCCCCTTGGCGGATAAGTCTTTAGAAGAAATCATTAAAGCCACCTTTGGCGATCCAAGCAAAGCGGGTATTTTTAATAATGCTGCTCAGGTTTGGAATCATACTTTCTTCTGGAAATCAATGAAGCCTAATGGCGGCGGTACTCCGACCGGTGACTTGGCCGCTCAAATCAACGCCACTTTTGGCAGCTTGGATAAATTCAAAGAAGAATTTAAAGCTGCTGCTACTACTCAGTTTGGTAGTGGCTGGGCGTGGCTAGTTAAAGATGGTAATACTCTCAAAATCACTAAAACTGGTAATGCCGAGAATCCGATCGCGCACGGCCAAACGCCAATCTTGACTTTAGATGTGTGGGAACACGCTTACTACATCGATTTTCAAAACCGTCGTCCTGATTTTATCAGCACTTATCTAGAAAATTTGGTGAACTGGGACTTTGCTGCTGCTAATTTAGCAGCCTGCTAGTTCTAGAATCAACCTAATTTTGATTATCCTCAGCCGTATGGTTGGGGATAGTTTTTTTGGTATCAGTAAACTAGCGCTGGGGAGTTGTATCTACCAAGCTAGAATCTATACTAATAGCCCTTCGCTTTTCCGTCACCTATGACATCCCCCAAAAAAACCATTCTCGGTCAGCTGACTCAAGCATTGCAAAGCACCAAGGCGAATTTATCGCCCGTTGCGCTGAAGCCCAATGCCCGAGTACCAGAACTGTTGGTGCAAGATGCGGATGCTCCCCAGCCCGAAAAATATCCGCTGCTGGGGGAGAAATATGTCTTGGGACGGAGTAGTAAAACCTGCGATATTGTGGTGCATAATCAGGTCGTCAGTACTACGCACCTATCAATTAGCAAAGATATCAAGCATCCAGGCACCTTCATCATGAAGGATGAAGGCTCCACCAATGGTATTTATCGCGGTAAAAAAAGGATCGATCGCATCACCCTGCGCCATGGCGATACCTTTACCCTCGGCCCTCCAGAATTAGAAGCAGCAGTCACGATTAGCTTTAGTAATCCGCCACCTGGTTATCTGCAAGTATTACGTTACGGCCTGTACGGATTGAGCGGCCTCACCGGCTTAATTACCCTCGGCATCCTCCTAGAAGCTAGTCGTGCTCCTAATGTCATCCCTCTCCCCGATAGCAATGGGCCAGTAGTAATCTACTCTGATGAATTGGAAAAACCTTTGCGGGCTGCTCGCGCCGAAATTCATACTGATCTAAAAAGACTGGAAGATTTTTCGCCCTACTTACCCAAAGCTCTGGTGGCCTCCGAAGATAGCCGTTTTTATTGGCATTTTGGTCTCGATCCTTTGGGGGTAGCGCGAGCAGTGGTTGTCAGAGAACAGGGCGGGAAATTCACTCAAGGGGCTAGTACGGTTACCCAGCAGGTCGCTCGCAGCCTATTCCGGGAATATGCCGGGATCAAAAGAGATGATCAGGGGCGAGAGATTAACCCGATGGGACGGAAGCTCAAAGAAGCCGTGGTAGCCCTAAAGCTGGAAGCTTTTTACAACAAAGATCAGATTCTGCTGGCCTATCTGAACCGGGTCTATTTAGGCTCGGACTTGGTCAATGCTCAGGGCTTTGATGATGCTGCTCGCCATTATTTTGGTAAATCAGCCAAGGATGTTAATCTTTCGGAATCAGCAACGCTGGTAGCGATGTTGCCTGCCCCAGCTCGGTTTAATCCTTGTGCGAGTATGGAGAAGGCGATCGAACAGCGCAATATAGTCCTGAAAAGGATGCAGGAAACTAATGCGGCTAGCCCAGAAGAAGTCAAGAATGCCAGAAGATCGCGGTTGGAAGTTCGATCGGAAGCCTGTACACCAGTCAAAGATACCAAAGCCCCCTATTTGTATGGCTATGTTTTTCAAGAATTACAGCAGATTTTAGGAGAAGATTTTGCCAAGGAAGGTAATTTTATCATCGAGACCGGATTGAATTTACCGATGCAAGAAAAAGCCGAAGCGGCCATGCGATCGCATATTGCCGGTGCTGGGAATACCTATGGTTTTTCGCAGGGCAGCCTAGTCACCATGGATAGTCGCACTGGCATTGTCAAAGCGATGGTCGGCGGACTAGATTACCAAAAAAGTCAATTTAATCGTGCTACAACGGCGCAACGACAACCCGGCTCTACTTTTAAATTGTTTGCCTATGCTTCGGCACTAGAGCAGGGCATTTCGCCCAATAAGGTTTATTCCTGTGATGCTCTGCGCTGGGAAAGGACTTTTCCGGGCTGCAATCATGGTGCCGTGGGTGGTGCCAATATGTATCAGGGCTTTGCCCTCTCCGAGAACGTCACCGCCTTGCGGGTGGGTCAGGAGGCGGGATTACCCAAGGTGATTGAGATGGCTCAACGCCTGGGAGTGAAATCTAAGCTAGAAGAAGTGCCAGCCTTGATTTTGGGGCAAAGCGTGGTGAATGTTTTGGAAATTACTGGTTCTTACGGGGCGGTGGCGAATGGTGGTTTTTGGAACCGCCCGAAGGTCATTAAACGAATTTATGACAGCGGAGTTTGTAAGGATCGGAATAAACCAAATACTTGTCGGATTATCTATGCCTACGATACCGATCGACAGCGTAATAAAAAGGTACTGGGGCCAAAGTTGACGGGGATATTGCAAGACTTGATGCGCGGGGTAGTGACCAATGGTAGTGGGAAGGCGGCAGCGATCGGACGGGGAGAAGCAGGTAAAACTGGCACCACTGATCGGAATGTGGATTTGTGGTTTATTGGATTTGTGCCGGAGGAGAAACTGGTGACCGGGATTTGGTTGGGGAATGATGATAATTCACCAACGCGGGGCAGTAGCGCCCAATCGGCGCAACTGTGGGGAAAGTATATGAGTTCGGTGCTTAAATAGGGTGGTCTCCTCTCAAGCCCACTTTTGCCATAGACAAGCAGCAATTTTAGCCGCAGCCCCTGCCCGACCCATCCGCGCCAAACCATTAGCTTGGATTCGCTGCAACCTGCCGATATCCACCATTACCTCCGACACCATCTCTCCTAACAATTCAGGACTATCTACCCAAATTACTGATTCTCCCAATAACCTAGTCTGACGTTCCGCAAACAACCGCGTAAACTGTGGTCCAGCACCGGGCATGATAATCGCTGGTTTACCCAAACCCACAAACTGCTCGGTGGCTGTTCCGGCCATGGCGATCGCCATTTGCCCATAAGCCAAGCAGTCGTTGTAGCGACCAGTCCATAAATTCAGTGTGCAATTTTGCTTTACCCAGCCATCAGCGATCGGTTGCCACTGGTATTGATGTAACAACTTTTCAAACTCCGTGATATCCAAGGATGGTGTAATCGCAGCTACCGCGCCGATTGTTCGATTGTCTGGATGACTAATTAGCAAACTATTCAATCCCTGCAAAATCACCGCCCAATTTTCATAGACTTCCGGCGGTCTTGATCCAGGTATTAGCGTGATGCGCAGATCTTTTCGATCATGGGGTTGCCAATCCGTTTCCAAACCATCCATCATCGGATTACCCAAATCAAAAGCCGGAATGCCAAATTTTTGCAGAGATTCAGTGGTAATTCGATCGCGCGGAAATACCGTCTGACAATTTGGTCTACTCAACAACCAGCGCTCCCAGGGAAAATAAACCCCGCCTAAGCGAGATTCGATATTGGCATAATTCAACAATTGACCATCAGGGTGGCGTAAATAGTATTCAGATTTTGCCGTCCCCACAAAGGCATATTGCGCCCCACTTTGCCAAGCCAACAACAGCGGCACCAGATCGCCCACCGCCAAAATCTTTCCACCAGTAGCCGCCCAGCGGCGCACCGATCGCCATTGTTCGATCGATAACTGAATCAGCCCACCTTGCACGTCCCGCCACAGCTGTTGACGATCTTGGTTAAAACCCCCAGAGGGCATGACTTGTACCTTGCCCCAGATCGGAATATTTAAGCACTGATAAGCTTTTCCAGCCCCGACGATCGGCAACGCCACTAGTTCGATCTGCGGCGCTTTCTTTTGTAATTCTTGTAAAATCCTGACCGCAATCACATCTTCGCCGTGGCCATTGCTCAGACAGAGTAATTTCATTGCCGATCGCCACCAAATTCGCTATAATCAAGAGTACAGCATGGGGCTGTAAAGGTTTCGACGTGTTGGCGAAAGCTGCACTGTGATTC
>CAXTSX010000055.1:0-20082 GCA_964247085.1 uncultured bacterium | reverse complement strand
TAATGGCTATAACCCCTACGGTATGAACAACCTGTCGGTTTGGGCTTGGATGTTCTTGTTTGGACACTTGGTTTGGGCAACTGGTTTCATGTTCCTGATCTCTTGGCGTGGTTACTGGCAAGAGTTGATCGAGACTGTTGTTTGGGCACACGAGCGGACTCCGCTAGCGAACTTGGTTCGTTGGAAGGATAAGCCAGTGGCACTTTCGATCGTACAAGCACGGGTTGTTGGTTTGGCTCACTTCACTGTGGGTTATATCCTCACCTATGCGGCCTTCTTGATCGCTTCTACCTCTGGTAAGTTCGGATGAACTTGGTTATTCAACTATTTCTATGACGAAGAGCCTCGCTTCGGCGGGGCTTTTTGTTTCTGACAAATCTGATTTGATGATATAAATTTTTACTAGATGAATTTGAAGTCCATTTTAATGGCCTGGAGGGGTTTTAGTGTGAAGCCTAATTTTAAAAATATGGCCAAGATAGATTTGGGAAGTTATGTTGTTGACCATCCTGACGATCAAGATGCCTTTGATGCTTTTGTCGATCTATTCGCTACTACTTCTTTGGAAATAAATGATGAAATAAGAGAGGATCAAAGAAAGAAAAAATTTCAACAAATTCTTACAGAAGTGTCTAATTGGGCTACTCGGCGCTCTGAAATCATGGCGGCGGCTTTGGTCGGAACCTGGGCTAACGATACAGCGCAGATGGATGCAGGTATTAATTTAATGTTTTTAACGGTCAGTCCTTCTTTGTTTCGACAAGATTACAATTGGATTAACGAAATTCCCTGGTCGATCGTTGGTACTCAAATCCATGATTGGCAAGATCAAGATCGTGGGGCGGTGTGGTCACGACACCTTTCTTTACAGGATGGTACGGAGCTGAAATTTAGTTTTGGGCTTCCTTCTTGGGCTTCGATCGATCTCGTGAATTTTGATACTGCGCGGGTAATTAGTGTTGGGTGTAGAATTTTATATGATCCTCAAAATTTACTTGGTCAACTAATCAACAAGGTTAATTTGAGCTGAAAATATAGTAAAAATTGTCAGAGTGGAAGATGAATAATTTGGCAGATATTTATAATTTTCTTGATCTTTCTGATAGGACAAATACACGTCAACGACTAGCAACTTCTGGCCAGCCAACGATCGAACAATTCCCTGAAATTCAAGCTGCTGGCTATCAGGTTGTGATTAATTTGGCATTATTAGATTCTAGCAATGCTGTTCCGGCTGAGCGATCGATCTTAGAGAACCTGAATTTGACCTACATTCATATTCCGGTGTTGTGGGAAAATCCGCAGGTAGCAGATTTCGATCTTTTCAGACAAACGATGCAACAGTATGCCGATCGCTCTGTCTATATTCACTGTGCTGCCAACAAGCGGGTTTCAGTATTTGTCTATCTCTATCGCCGACTTTATCAAAGTACATCTATAGCCATAGCGCTAGCAGATTTAGAAAAAATTTGGACTCCAAATCCGATCTGGCAAAAATTTATGGATGAAATTTTAATTAGTAAATAATTGATCGCACATTATTTTCCTAAGCATAAGCCCCAATAATGGAGTCATTCCCATTATTGGATCTTCGTTGCTAATGCCAATCTATTTGATTGTAATATCTCGATATTGAGGGAATTGCCACTCCATTTCTTTTTCGCCCTTAGACAGGATGGAGACTTCCAATGCCTTGAAATTTTTTATCTCTGGCGGAACATCATTAAATGTGAGAGTTGCTTTAGCTGGCACATCTTTAATCAGAGCAGTTTCTACTGTACAACCTGCATTACTAATATTACTACCAAATTCTACAATGTTAGCTTTGTAGGCAACGCCTTGAGGATCAAAAACTCTGGTTCTGGGCTCACGATAGCAATCATTACCCACTTTTGCTGTTTGGTCTACCTTGCTAACTAAATTGGCAGAGCATTTGACTACGTTGACCGATTTAGTCGATCGCTCACAACTTTGCAATGACACACTCATGGTACCGATATCTACCAAAGAATTTGAATTAGTGGCATTTTTACTGGCTAGGGGTGAGGGACTACCGCTAGGATTAGAAGGTACAGCTGCAGCCGGGGTGGTAGCAACTGAACTTGCAGTACCTACTTTACCAATTAAATCTTTGAGTTGTTCTTCTTTAGTTTTGAGCTGTTCTTCCAGACTACCTACTTTAGTTTCTAGCTCTTTATTCTTGCTAGTAAGAGTATTTTGGGCTGTTGCTGAGGATTGATTAGCACTATCAGACATCAATTTATTACTGAGGGTATATCCACCCCAAGCCGATAGTCCAGATAGCAAAATTGATAGAAATCCAAAACCTTTGAGCAATGAAGAAAACTGTTTTTTACGTCGTTGCTCACTCTTTTCTAAATCCTGATTACGAGAGCTCACATGCTCTTTGAGTAAGGACTCTAGTAATCCTTCATCTTGCAAAATATCTTTTACGTCTTGAAACGGAATTTGCTCGCTAGGATTTTCTTGTTTTCTTTGGCTTAAGCGCCTAATTAAATCTTCAAATTCTTTGGGGTTCAGTCCGTCTTGATTACTCATTTTTATTCCCTCAGCGTCAGCCAATAGTGCACCGCCTTATTGTATTCATCCTGATGAGCTGTAACAAATTAACTAACAGCTAGCGTAATTATTTTTAATGTGAGCAAATGAGCAAATAGAATACTGCTAATTACTGTGACGCGATCGATCAGGCTAGTTTCAGACATTCTAAATTTAGCCAAGTCTTTAACTTTTGTAACTGTTTGTACATAATCTAGAGCCGATCGACGAAATTCTAAGCAGCAGTGCAGTGGTTATTATTTTCGGGAAACGTGCTTATGTTCAACAAAATTTTCAAACTTCCGCTCTATACCCAAATTATTATTGCCTTAGGCATTGCCATCATTTTGGGGATCGCCTTGGGGGCTGGCCGCCCCATTACTAGCAAAGAGAATCTCGAACATCTGGCACTACCGGCCAAGTTGATCATCCGCGCCTTGAGTACTTTGGCTACGCCGCTGATTTTTCTCTCGATTATCAACACCTTATTAACTGCCGATATTCCGGGGAATGCAGCTAAACGGTTGGGGGTTTTGCTCACCACCAATACTGTGGTAGCGATCGGCATCGGGCTATTGGTGGCTAACGTGGTCAAACCCGGTAGCTATGGTAAAAACTTAGTCCCCGATAAAACCAGTGACTTGCTCGAAAAAACTAAATCCTTCGATCCTTGGCAATTATTAGATGGAGTGGTGCCCGATTCGATCGTCAAACCCTTTGCTGATAAAACCAGTGTGATTTCTTTGATCCTATTAGCGTTGGCGATCGGAATTGCCGTTCGATCGATCAAGCAACACCAAGTTGAAAACCAACAAACCGACTATCAGCCCTTAGAGCAGATCATTACCATGCTGTTCAATACCATCATCAAAGTTCTACATTGGGTAATTGCGTTAGTGCCCTTGGCCGTATTGGGAATTGTGTCTAAGACGATCGCCATTCAGGGTTTTGCACCCTTTCAATCGCTTTTTGCTTTTATTCTGGCAGTGATTTTGGCCTTGTCTTTGCAAGCCGTCTATTACATGGTGCGGATCAGTATTGGTTCTTGGGTGAGTCCCCAGCGGTTTTTTAGTCAGGGTCTCGATCCATTGATAGCGGCCTTTTCCACCGCTTCTTCCACCGCCACCATGCCGATTACCTACGAAACTTTGATCAATAAAGTGGGGTTGCGTCGGTCTTCCGCCTCCCTGGGAGCTTTGGTCGGGTCTAACTTTAATAATGACGGAACGGCTCTGTATGAAGCGATTTCGGCGCTGTTTATTGCTCAGGTTTTAAATCTAAATTTGAATATTGGTCAGCAGGTGATGGTGATGCTGACTTCTATTTTTGCTTCGGTAGGGGCGGCGGGGATTCCGGAAGCGGGCTTGGTGACGATGAGTTTGGTATTTAACTCAGTAGGTCTACCCACTGAATACATCACCATCTTGTTGACCGTGGATTGGTTCCTCGATCGAGTGCGCACTGCCATTAATGTGATGGGAGACATGACAGTGAGTTCGCTAATTGATGGCAAACAGCGATCACCAGCTACCGCAGAGTTATTGGAAGAGGCGATCGATGTTAACTAAGCTATTTGTTCAGGCGACAAGTACTCCGATAACCATCCGAAGCTGGTTCTTGCCAGGAGTAAGAAAAATGACTAATCGCATTAATCTGTGGTGAAGTGCGATGAATCTCGGCCAATTGCAACTCCATTGCTGGCCGATTTTCAAAACTCTTCCCCCACACCCCGGCTAAGGCTGGCACCACAGCGGTACCACTTTGCGCCGTTTTGAGCACCTGCGCTACCTGCTCACCGATACAACTACTTTTTCCACAGATGGCATAGGCCATCGGGTGCCACTCCATACTGGGTGAGAACTTTGGCCAATGCTGGAGCCGGGAGTCAAAACCTTGGCCGATCGATCGATTACCCTCAGGGAAAAAGACTGTCCCAGATTTAACTCCAGAGCGTTGCGCGACATTGGCGGCCTCACTCAAATACTGCACTACACCATCGCCAGCATAGTTTACGGCCAAACTCCATAGCTCTTTTTGGTACAAAGCCGCTCGATTTTTGGGAGGCAACTTTAGCTCGTTAGCCACCGCCTGACGACCATCCCACAGAGGTTCGCTCTCCTCTGGAAATAGGGCATCTAATGCAGCAATATTGGCTGGTCGGATACTACCTTGATCGAGAAAGATTTTAATCAACTCCGCCCCTTTTTTGTTTTGGGACATTCCTTCTAGGTTCTTACGAGCTTCTTCCCCATAAATCCATAGATCTTTGACATTGGAGGCGATCGATTGGCCACCTTGGCCTTTTGGATAGCGAATATAGTCAAACAAGATGCCATCGGGCTTCCGTTTGGCCACCTCATTCACCAACAGATAAAAATCGGTGCGGGCTTGCTGGCTATGTGGATTCACAAACAATACCGAAGCTGGACCATCACCGATCGGTTGACTGCCCTCATTCCCGGCAAACCAACTTTTTTCACCTCGGCCATTGACACTAATCGCTGTATCACGACTATCTTGCAAAGCATAGTTCGAGCCAAAATTCAGACTGTATACCCAGGCATAAACTTTTAAGCCCCGCGCTCGGCCTTTTTTGATCACCTCCGCCAACAGATCGGTCTGACGTACACTGCCAGTAGCCAAGACGGATGGCCAAATGGTTGGATTAGTTGCTTGGGGCAACAACACCTGGCCAGCATAAAAAGTAGCTAAGTAAAGTTGGTTGTAACCCCGGTTCACCGCGTAATCTAGCAACT
The DNA here is from genome assembly GCA_964247085.1 of uncultured bacterium. GTDB lineage: Bacteria > Cyanobacteriota > Cyanobacteriia > Cyanobacteriales > Chamaesiphonaceae > JAAFHZ01. The sequence goes on along the minus strand of CAXTSX010000055.1, from coordinate 14,767 downwards.
CATCGACGGCACCTGGCCGACTATCACAGGGATACATCCGTAACCACAGGGCTTGGGTTTTCAGCCAGCTGCGCTGCCGACAGCTCTGTAGCTGTTGGGCGTGTTGATTAGTAATTTGGGTGTAACGCTCTTGACTTGTCGGATCACCCTGGAGTGCAGCCGATCGCCATTTATTTTTCTCGCTAACGGCGGTAGTGGGCAAAAAGCAGTATTCGTTATCGGTGGCGTTGATAGCGGTGCTTTGAGCAACAGCTGGGGCGATCGCTAGGCAAAGATGGATGGTTGCAAAGATGCCCGCCGAGAGTTGGGGTAAACACCAACTAAGGATATTTTTAAGCAGCGTCATACGGTGGCAGCGTCAAACATAATTGGTGGAAAAGGAAATATTTGTGGCAAAACAGACATTTTTCTGAGAATGCTAATCTTAGCAAAGTGTTCCGGTCGATCGGCAAAAAATAAACTGCTTACGGGTGTAAAGCAGTTTAATTGCTGAATTTTTGACTGAAATTTTTATCGATTATCTAAGCGCCACGTTCTAAGGCCGATTCGATTTGTTTGAATTTTTGCGCCAGGTTTTCCTTCAGTTTGTCAGGTACCGGACGATTGGGATAGGCGGCATAATGGGCAGCCAAAGAGTTCAAGGCCGTCCGCATATTTGTATAAGAATTGAGCTTAGTGAAGGAAGCATCGGTGCGGTAACGAGAAGTAAAGTCATTGATATTCTGACGAGCTAGTGCTTGAGCCGTGGCTTTTTCGGGAGTTTCTTCCACGGCATCCAAAGCGGATCGCAAACTACTGATCACTGTCAAACTATCCTGGCGATAATTGCCCACCAACCCGCCAACAGTTTCTGAAGAGCATCCAGTCAAACCAATTACTACTACTAATACCAAAGCGATCAATTGTGACCACAAGCGCTGCATAGACATACTTTATAGGAAGATTATTAAATTACAAATTATTGCTTATCCTAACCTGTATTTTGATCTTTCTGGCACAAAATAACCAGGCCAGACGGCGGATGCTAAAATTTTTGTAATCTGAGCCTTCGTTTAAGATATTGCCCATGAGTCAGCGATCGATTACTACTTTGCCCCGTTTTTATGAACTGTTGTGGGTGATCGGGGGATTGTTATTGATGGTCTGCGCCAACTTCATCCTGGTTTCCACCGTTAATCCACCCTGGCAGTGGCGGCCAGGGGTTAGCATCATACCGCTGAATGTTAGTTGTCAGGTCGCTACCGTGCTGCTGTTGGCCTGTGTTGCTGGCCGCAATGCTAGTACTGTCGTGCAGCTGATATATATCATCGTTGGTCTGTCTAGTTTCTATGCGATATTTAATGACGGTGGGGGTTGGAGTTATTGGCAAAAGCCGGTTTTCGGCTATATTTTGGGTTTCATACCAGCGAGTTGGCTGTGCGGGTCTTTAGCTTTTCGGCTACGGCCAAATCTCGAAAATCTGAGTCTGAGCTGTGTGAGCGGATTAGCGACTATTCATCTGGTGGGAATATGCTATCTGTTGTGTTTACAGGTGTTTAGCTGGGCGACGGGTGTTCCTTTTGCGCTGCAAAAGTCCTTGTGGCAATATTCGTTTAGTCTGTTGCCTAGCCAGCTGATCGCTGTTTGTGCCACCGCCTTGATTGCTTTTGGACTGCGCCGGATCTTGCTTTACTAAGAATTACTTTTCCCAAAATACTTCAAGGACATCAACGATACATGTTAAAAAATCATTTGTTTTGGGTGGCGGCAGCGACCAGTTTAGCGATCGATCAAATCACTAAATATTGGGTAATTCAGGCACTGCCGATCGAGACATCTCATGCAATTTGGCAGGGGGTGTTTCATTTCACCCATGTGGTCAATGATGGAGCTGCAGGCAGTTCCTTCAAAGGAGCATTCTGGCTGCGTTGGCTATCTTTGGCGGTGAGTATTTTCCTAATGGGATTGGCCATCTGGGGACCAAAGCTGGTCAAACTGGAGCAATTGGCCTATGGATTAGTCCTGGCCGGAGCGATGGGCAACGGTATTGAACGTTTTGCCTTGGGTTATGTCACCGATTTTATTGACGTGCGGCTCATTCATTTCCCCATTTTTAATTGGGCAGATACCTCGATCAATTTGGGAATTGCCACCTATCTGCTCTATGTCTTCATTAGCTCTAAACGAACTGTCTAGGCCGCCGAACTATAATTAATACAACCCTCTCGATGAACGCCATGTCCTGGAGTCAAAGACTAGCCTACATTTTTACCAGTGCCTTAGGCGCAACGATTTTGTTTTATTTGCTGAGAGGCTTTAAGATTCTGACCATCTTTCCGGGTGGATTGATTTTGATCTTGATTGTGTTATCGATCGGCAGTGGTTTGCTATACGGGGTTCTCAAAACCAAACGCTGATATAATTTATAGTCAATTCCTGCCCGAAAGCCTGCTGGATACAGTAGAATATACGTTTTTCGCTGGAACTGTGGCCGCTTATGGAAAGCCTGAAGGGAAGAGACTTGTTGGGAATGGCCGACTTAAGCGGTGCTGAGGTGCGCGGACTGATTGATTTGGCGATCGCTCTCAAAACAAACCAAGTAAATCCGCAAACTCGTCAAACCTTAGGACTCCTGTTCACCAAAGCTTCGACCCGCACCCGCGTCAGTTTTACCGCTGCTATGTATCAATTGGGGGGCCAGGTGATTGACCTCAATCCCAGCTCTACCCAGATTGGTCGGGGTGAACCATTGAAAGATACCGCGCGGGTGCTCGATCGCTATCTCGACATTTTAGCGATTCGTACTTTTGCCCAACAGGATTTGGAAGTGTATGCTGAGTATGCGGAAATGCCAATTATTAATGCCCTGACCGATCTGGAGCATCCTTGCCAAGTCTTAGCCGATCTGCAAACTATTCAAGAAAAGTTTGGTACTTTGGCGGGACTAAAACTGGTCTACTGCGGCGATGGCAATAATATGGCGCATTCTTTACTCTTGGGCGGTGCTTTGGTGGGCATAGATGTAGCTATTGCTGCTCCTACCAACTTTGTGCCTGACCCGGTCATTGTGGCCCAAGCGCAACAAATTGCCGCCGAAACCAATGCCAAAATCACTGTCACCACCGATCCCGAGACGGCTGTGCGCGGTGCCCAGATTGTCTATACCGATGTCTGGGCGAGCATGGGCCAAGAATCCGAAGCGACCAGCCGCCTGCCGGTCTTTATGCCCTATCAGGTGAATACGACTTTAATGAGTTGGGCAGATCCAGAGGCGATCGTCTTGCACTGTTTGCCTGCGCATCGCGAAGAAGAAATTACTGCCGAGATGTTGGAAGGCCATCAGTCTCAAGTGTGGGAACAAGCCGAAAATCGTTTACATTCCCAAAAAGCTTTGCTAGTTGCTCTTCTTGGGCTATCTTTTGGATAAAATTTGCCGTGATCAATGTTGAAATCTGGCGAACAGTTGATCTTCATAGTACTTAGGATCTATAGTAGATTCATATTCATATGAAAAGAATTTTGGTGAGACAGAAGTAACTCTTTTGCAATCTCGTGAGCGCGTCAATTCCAACCACTTTAGTTAGAAATTTTCTTCTAACTTAAATCTCCTATCAGGAAAAGCTCATGGTACTGAATCCCAATTTAACAAAAGCTCAACAAGAATTATACGACTGGCTAGTCAGCTATATTCGCGACCAACAACACGCTCCCTCCATTCGACAAATGATGATGGCGATGGGTTTGAAGTCTCCTGCTCCCATCCAAAGCCGTCTAGAACATTTACGGAACAAGGGCTATATTCAATGGGCGGAGGGTCAAGCTCGTACCATCCAAATTTTGAAAAATAGTACTAGTGGCATTCCGGTACTGGGGGCGATCGCTGCTGGTGGTTTAGTTGATCCCTATCTGGACGAAGTAGAAAGACTAGATATTCAGGGCTTTTTCCAAGGAGCCGATCATTTTGCGCTGCGGGTTACTGGCGATAGCATGATTGAGGACATGATTACCGAGGGCGACATGGTGATTATGCAGCCAGTCAAGAATGTTGAATATGTCAAAAATGGCACGATTGTGGCAGCTCGGGTGGATGGTCAAGGCACTACGCTCAAGCATTACCACATCAAAGGTAGTCAGGTAACACTGAAGCCAGCTAATGCTAAATATCTGCCGATCGAAGCCCCAGCAGAGCAGGTGGAATTGCAAGGTACTTTAGTGGGTATTTGGCGCGGTTATTAAAGACAAAATATTATCTTTTGCCCTCGTTTCTGAACCCTTCTGTAGGTGCGTGGAAAAGAGGGTGGAAAGATCTCCAAACCAACATCAACGCTAAAATCAAGATCCCATAGTTCATTAGTTTCTCCATGCTACCTCGCGAAGACCTGCTAAAATCCGTCGAAAACCGTGAAACCGTAGCGCGGGTCATTGACCTAGCCGAACAAGCCATCAAAAACTGGGAAATGGTAGTGAGCGATTTCCTCTCTCCCCCCGAACTAATAGAAGTACAAACCCTGTTTAGCCGCCTCACCGAAGTCCAGCTCTTTGCCGCTGGCGGTTACCCCCAGGCCGAACGACAACGGGTGGGCATCTGTCGATCGGAATTACCCCTCGATGAAACCGCTGTACCCTTAATGGCGATCAAGATTGCTGGAAATTTTTTGTTTGACTCGGCCACCCACCGCGATTTTTTGGGTGCCATGCTGGGATCGGGGATTGTGCGGGAGAAGACAGGCGACTTGATTGTAGTGGGAGAACAAGGCGCTCAGGCAATTATCGTACCGGAGTTGCTGGACTATCTACAAGCAGCTTTAACTCAAGTCCGATCGGTTCCTGTTACTATTCAGCCGATCGAACTGAGCGAACTGCGGATTCGAGAACCGAAGAAAAAGGAAATGACTACCACCGAAGCTTCTTTGCGGTTGGATGCGATCGCCTCCGCCGGGTTTGGCATGTCCCGTAGCAAAATGGTGGATTTTGTTTCCAGTGGCGATGTGCGAGTGAACTGGAAAGATATTACCCAACCAGCCCACCAACTGAAGGCCGGTGACATGATCGCAGTGCGCGGCAAGGGCAGATTAGAAATTGGCGAAATAGCAGTCACCAAAAAAGAGCGGTACCGGATCAACCTGACTCGTTATGTCTAGAGCTGAGTAAAGCCCAAGATTATTGCAACCTATTAAAATTCATACCGCTGCATCTGCCAGATCGCGATGGCTAGAAACAACATAGTCATAATAATAAGCCAGGATCGTTAATATTTAGCTCGATCGTTGGAGACTCGATCGATTTACCACAATACCAATATAGATCGCTCACTTGCTAAAATAGTCTAGAGTTTAGGAAATTCTAAGATCGAGATTAATTCAAGATTAATTCATATGTTAGGAGCTTCAAAATTAGGATGCTCCCAATTTACAACATCTCTAGCCTCACAACAATGAAGATAATAGAATCCACGGACGAGCGACTAATAATTGCGAAGGAAAAATCTGTCATTCAATCCAGAGAGCTAGGCAATTTACGACTAGTTGTAAATTTGCTGCTTACTATCTGTTTTATACCAATTTGGGTGAATTTAGAGTGGCCTGATGAGCAGACAGATCGACTCAATACATCCTTCATGCTATATTTTGTTATCACTCTGGCACTAGGTGTTTATTTGTGCCATCGAAATAAAATAGATGATATTTTTTTGTATCTATCATTGCTAATGGAATCTGTTCCGATCTTCGGCATTTTTTTCCTAATTGCTTATGCGATCTCCTCAACATCACAGGTTGTCTGCATTACTTTTGACAAGAACAAAAATCTTTTGACTATAAAAAAGTTTAAATTTCTATTCGGGGCTCGATCAACTCAATATCCACTAAACGAAATAATAGAGGCTAGACTAGGTGAAACTGTTTCTGGCTATGGAATGTACATGGTAACAATAGATGCTGTTATGATAACTAGAAAACGCAGAAGAGATGGAAAAATATTATTTCTATCTGAAGTGGCTTCTGGCGAAAACTGTAGCTATTTAGTACAAGAAATAAATAGATTTTTACTTTCAAAATATGTCTTTTTAATGTGATTGTCGATTCAGAACTTGCTAAAATAGTCTAGAGCTTGAGGGCATCCACGATGAAACTTACTATCGCCAAATGGACGATCGATGAATATCATCAATTAGTCGAGATAGGATTGCTGGACGATCGCCGCGTAGAATTATTAGAAGGAATCATCATCGAGATGCCACCAGAGGGAATGCCTCATGCCGTTTATTGTAGCGAGTCAGTTGAATATCTGAGAATTTTGTTAGGCGATCGAGCCACAGTCCGTGAAGGTCATCCAGTTACACTCCCAAATGATTCTGAGCCAGAGCCGGATATTGCAATTGTCCGCACACCTAACCGCCAGTACCTCACGCATTATCCTTATCCAGTCGATATCTTTTGGTCGATCGAATATGCACATTCAACGCTGCGTAAAGATATCAACGAGAAGAAGCGAGTGTATGCGGCAGCCGGAATTCAGGAATATTGGGTCGTAAATTTACAGGCTCCCGAGCTAATTATATTTCGCGATCTGGAGAGTGGCACATACAAATCTGAGACTAAATTAGCAACTGGCAATATTTCGCCATTATCATTTCCCGATCTCCAGATTGATGTCAGTAAGTTATTCTCTATTTAATCCCTAAAACTTTTAATGGCTCCAACTCTTCCCCCTTGGCTGATTATAGATCCGCTTCTGATTCAATGGCTCCAAGAAGATATCGGCAGAGGCGATCGCAGCACCCAAGGTTTACCCAATCGAGATCGAACTACCACAGCCACCTGGATTGCCAAGGAAACAGGCATCATCGCCGCCCTACCGATCGCCAAACGAGTTTTTGAACTTTTAGATCCCCAAGCCAAATTTCAGCCCCTCATCACCGAAGGTAGTCCCTGCTCACCAGGACAATCGATCGCTGGGTTAGAGGGATTTGCCGAGGAATTGACCCTGAGCATAGATACTAAAACTGGCGAATACACCCGCCTTACCCGATTTCATCCCGGTGCTGATACCACATCCTTCGGAGCCAAAAGTCACCCCTACCCGGAAGAGATTTTGATTGTGAGTGGTCGGTTATTTGATCGATCTTTCAATATGTGGTTGGAGACCGGACACTATGCCAGCAGACCACCGGGTGAGTTACATGGATCATTCAGTACTGACATTGGCTGCGTAGTTTTGGAAATATCTTTTCCCGATCGAATATCCCAATAATTAATTTATGGCCTATTGAGGAAATTGGCTCATGAAAAGCTGTGCTGCTGCAAAAACAGCCGGGTTCTCACAGCCCATCGGCACCACCTGAATTCCATACTTCTCACCAAAACGTAGCCCCAAAGTTCTATTAATAGCCGTTACCAGTCCGCTAGCAACATTGCTATCCCGCATGACGGCACCACCCAACAAATATAAGCTGGTAGATTTTGCCGCCGCTATATCGTCATCGCACCACTGATTGTCCGGATGGATATCGTGAATATCACCATCACGAACTGCGATCATACCCTTGGCCAGATATTTCCCGACCAAGTTGATCGCTTGCTGGTGCTGAAAAATATTGACATTCAACTTTTCATCTGTAGTTGTCAGTCCTGCTAAAGCTCTGAATGTTGGCATACAAACTAAAGACTCTAAATTTGCTGCCGGTATGGCGGGATCAAAGTATTGCATCTGTTGTCCCCGGATATTATGAACTTGAGAAAAAATTTCCACATCGGTAGGGTCAATGGCGATTTCAACCATACTCAAATGACCTTCATTAATGAAACTGCGATTCTTCAGGAAAGAATTGCCTAGCCCATTACCAAGACCAAGATAGCCGATCGTAGTTTGCGCTGTGATATGCACAGTCTCGCCATTTTGATCAGGAAACGATGTGGGAGATAGTTGATGCTGTTCCAGCAAGCCAATGGCCATCGCGTCGGCATCATTGCGCACAACCATCGGGAGGTTAAGAATGCCCAGGTGACTGCAAGCTAAAATATATTGTTCGGGCAGACAGACCCCATCAAATTCATGGGTTGTCCAGCCCATGTTAGGGCTGGTGCCCTTCAAAATAAAGCCATCTCGAAAACGACCAGGGCTAGCCACACCTACCCCCACTAATTTACCATGACGTTCCTGAGCAGCAGTTGTCGCCATTTGAACCAAAGCGGCCACTTGCGTAACGTGAGGCTCCACACGTTTGTTGGTTGATAAATTCCCTTGCCAAACATGATTTCTGTCAAGTTGTCCATTTTCTAATATTGGAAACAGACCGCACTGAATACCGGTTCCGCCTACATCCAAACCAAACACGAATTCATTCACCTTGTAACCTGCCACACCAAAATATATTATCGATTTAAGTGGGTATCAATTCACCAGGTCTCAGCCTGGCCCATTTTCCCTGATCTTGCTTAAAGCTCAAACAACCCACCACATCCCATTCCATCTCCACATAATCAGACACAGGCCGAATATTGACATTAATACTGGGTTCATTAGCCTCAAAATCAGGACTGTCCGTCAAATGCGCCTGTTCGTGCTGCCCTTCCACTGCATGGTAAGTAGAACACCGATCGACATATTCACAGTTAATACAAATACACATGGCCGCACCTCATAATAAGCTAGAGATCAAGAACAGCGGATATCCGTTATTTTAACTCAAACTTTTAGTCGTAACGTCCGTGAAAAAGCAACGCCTCGATAAACTGTTGGTCGAACTCAATCTCTGCACCTCTCGGCAACTGGCACAGCGGCTGATTCAAGCTGGTGAAGTGCAGGTCAATCATCAGGTGATCGATAAAGTCGGCACCGAAGTGGCCTTGGATGCGTTGATTGAATTGCAATATCGGCCACCTTACGTCTCGCGAGGCGGGGAAAAATTAATCAAGGCACTCACCGAATTTGGCATCTCAGCGACAGGTCGCATCTGCCTCGATAGCGGCATTTCTACTGGCGGCTTTACGGATTGCTTATTCCAAGCCGGAGCCCAGCAAGTCTATGGCATTGACGTGGGTTACGGCCAAGTAGATTGGAAGATTCGGACTGACGATCGATTGGTGTTGCGCGAACGTGTGAATCTACGCCATCTCACTCCGGCTGATCTATATACGGCTGATGCTGATCGCCCGGATTTGGGGGTAGTAGATGTCTCGTTTATTTCTTTGGATAAAGTTTTACCGGCTTTGTGGGAGCTACTGATAGCACCACGCGAACTAGTGTTATTGGTAAAACCTCAGTTTGAAGTTGGTCGAGAAGCGATCGGCAAAAAAGGGGTGGTGCGGGATCCGGTAGCGCAGGCCGGGGCGATCGAACAAGTCTTAATCGCGGCGCAAAATTTAGGTTGGCAATACCGGGGCTTAACCTTCTCGCCCCTCACGGGTCCTGCTGGCAATATTGAATATTTGCTGTGGTTGAGCATGGCCAGTCTGGAAGTTGCGCCGACCCTCAAAGAAATTAGAGCAGTTGTTGATCTGGCTCAGCAAACTTTGGCCAAATCCAAATCCAAATCTACTCTACCCAGCTCAGAATCTTAGCGATCGAACTATTGGCTTGACTCCGGTAACTACCACCAAAAATATTGTAGTGGTTCAAAATATGGTACAGGTTATAGATTACCTTGCGCTGCTGATAGCCTGCTGCCAACGGATAGACCTCTGCATAGCCTTGATAAAAAGCCGCTGGAAAACCCCCAAATAACTCGGTCATGGCCAAGTCCACTTCTCGATCGGCATAGTGGGTGGCTGGATCGAAAATTACTGGTTGATCAGTCGCGGTGAATCCTGCATTTCCGCCCCACAGATCACCATGCACTAACGACACAGCAGGTTGATGATTCAATAATTTGGGGATGGCTGCTAACAGTTGTTGGCTCTGGGGAAACTTACTCGAACCCGCTAGTTGAAATTGATACCCTAAACGCTGTTCACTAAAAAACTTTGCCCAGTCAGCAGACCAATTATTGATCTGGGGGGTGGAGCCGATATTGTTCGATCGCTGCCAACCAAACTGTGGGGGAGCGCTGGCCTGATGCAAGGCGGCTAACTGTTTACCTAGCTGTCGCCAGTCAGCCCCAGAGCTATTCCCTAAATCTAGGTAAGTCAAGACTAGATACGAATGACTAGAAATTACCCCAGAGCAAACTACTTGGGGCACCAGAATCGTTTTGGTTCGATCAATTTCTGCTAGGCCAGCGGCTTCGGCTCTAAACATGTCTAGTAGATTTGGCTGATTAAGTTTCACGAAATATCGACAGGTGCGATCGCCAATTACATAACTATCGTTGATACAGCCCCCGCCGACTCTTCGCGATTCTTGGATCTGAAGGCGTTGGCCGCTGGCCTGACTGATTCGATCGGCGATTTCATTCCACATAACTTTACACAAATCAATTTCACATAATTTCTATGGGATCAGCTGGGGATCAGGGATAGACATAGTTAGATTTTGCTCCCCATAACTATGCTACCCCCGTGAATGTGGCTCTCAGCTACATTTTGCTGATAATTCGTTGCAAAATTTCCAGACCACTGAAAGCTTGCCAGCCAAATAGGCCAACAATACCCACATTAATCGTAATATGACCATATCTGGCCCATTCTTGACCCTTTTGCATGTAAGGAGTTAAGGCTGCAGAGACGGCAATCAGAGCCGTCATTCCCATGCCAGCCAATAGGTGTGGCCCCACAAACAGTTTCCCATTATTGATATAAGTAACCGTCATGCCGCCCAGGGAACCCATCACCATCAACGCCAAAATGATCGAACCGATTTGGTGATGGCGGATGTTATATTTACCTTTGATCAATTCTTTGCGGAGTTCTGGCTCAGCAGAGCGAATGCGGCGGAGTTGGATGCCCAAATACATGGCATATAAACATAAACCAAATAGAATCCACATTAGTGGTGGATGGATGAAGTTGAGGTAGGGTTTGACCTCGGCAGGAAAAAAGTCCATTGACTTTGGCTCTCTCACGATTAGTTAATATTTCTTTATAGAAACTAGCATATTTTTCTCTTTTCCTCATATGGATTGGCAACAGCATGGGTAGCAATAAACTTCAGCAAGAATTGATTGAGGCCGCTCGGTTTGGGCAGGCTAGTCGGGTAATGGTGGCGATCGAATCAGGGGCTGATCTAAATAGCCAGGACCTTAACGGCACCACGGCTTTGATGTTCGCCTCTAAGCTGGGGTCTGAAGATATTGTCGATATATTGATTGATCGTGGTGCTGATGTGAATAGAGGGCGGGGGAAGCTGGGGGTAACAGCGCTGATGTTGGCGGCTTCTAGTGGCCACCGACAGGTTGTCCAAAAGCTATTGGCCGCTGATGCGCAGGTGCAGGTGGTAAACATCGATGGCAGTACGGCCTTGATGGCCGCTGCTTTGGCCGGGGATAGCGAGATTGTGGCTGATTTGATCGCGGCTGGAGCAGAAGTGAATGCGATCGATCAAGCCGACGATACAGCTCTCAATATTGCTATTCTCCAAAATAATTTGCTAGTGGTGCGGCAGCTAATTCAAGCTGGAGCCGATGTCGATCGAGTGGGCAAAGATGGTCGCACCCCAGTGATGCTGCTCCCCGCCCCTGGCGATGTAGCACTCTTAGAAACACTATTAGCAGCAGGCGCAGCTTTAAATATTCCCGATGCTGATGGCAATACCCTGTTGTTGACGGTGGCAGAGCAAGGTTATCAGCAACTGATTCCTGTCTTATTAAAGGCCGGAGCAATGGTCAATTTGCCTAATGCCGAAGGCTGGACCCCACTCATCGCCGCCGCTGCTGCTGGTCATGATCAAATTGCGCGACTGTTGGTGGCCGCCGGAGCAAATGTTGACCATCAAACCCAAGAAGGGGACACTGCTCTCCACCTGGCCGCTGTGGAAGGACATGGCAGTGTGATCGCAGTCTTGAGCAGTGCCAATCCAAATATGGGTAATACTCTCGGTGATACGCCCTTGCTATTGGCCGCTCTGCATGGACATGTGGATGCGACTCAAGAACTGCTGACCTGCGTTGATTTACAATACCAGCGCCAGGGAGATAAAGCGCTCACGGTGGCTGGTCTAGCTCACCACTATCCAGTGGTGATACTGTTGCTCAAAGCCGGGATAAATCCCAATATTTTGGTTTATGATGAGCAGTCTTTGTTGATTGTGGCGGTGAAACGCGACAATGTACAACTGGTACAGTTGCTGATCGCCGCTAAAGTTGATTTGAATTATCAAGATAAAACTGGGGCGACGGCGCTGATGTGGGCGGCGAACCAGCGGCGAGTTGAGATCGTGAAGTTGTTATTAGCAGCTGGAGCCGACCCGTCTCTCAAGAATCAGGGAGGAGTCACAGCGATCGATATTGCCAAGCTGAGTGGTAATAGAGCGGTGATGAGTCTATTGATTTGACGTACTCCCTCGGCTAAAGCTCGAAGGATTCTCAAAGGCTACATTCAAAGCAGGCTGAAGCCGTGCGGTAGGCTGAAATACCCGAACGAGTTCAGGTATCGCCTACCTTGCCTTCATGCTTTCTTCTTCCTGCTTCTTAGACACTTGGTTTATACCTCATATCCCCGTTAGACCGTCTCCACAGGCAATTTAGTTTATCCTCTACGAAGCGTCCCTCCGCCGAGCACTCTAGTCGCGAACCTTGCGGTTACGTTTCTGCCCTCGGAGTCTAGTTATGGATATCCTGCATGGGTCGTCACCCCTACGACTGGCAATTATATTTTATCAGGAATACCGCCAGCTAAAGCTAGGCACTCCGTTTTCACCCCTCGGCTAGAAGCCGAAGGCTCTCAACATTTATATAGCTGGGTTTATTGCTTTAGAATTAGAAGCATATTCACCGCCTCTAGTTTTGCCATGACCGTCGCCACTCCGCCAAATCAAACTAATCAGATCAACTGGTCTGCGATCGCTACCACCCTGAGCGCGATCGTAGGTGCTAGACATGTGATCCAAAAGCGATCGGAGCTGCTGACCTATGAATGTGATGGCCTGACCAGCTATCGGGAGCGCCCCCAATTAGTGGTGTTACCCAAAACTACCGAAGAAGTGGCGGCAGTAGTTAAGGTGTGCGATCGATTAAATATTCCTTGGGTGGCCAGGGGCGCTGGCACTGGTTTATCTGGTGGGGCTTTGCCGGTGGAAAATTGCCTGTTGATTGGCACCGCTCGGATGAATGCCATCCTGAAGATTGATCTGGAAAACCAGCGGGTGGTGGTGCAGCCGGGGGTGATTAATAACTGGGTGACCCAGGCGGTAAGTGGCGCTGGTTTTTACTACGCGCCCGATCCTTCCAGTCAGATTATTTGCTCAGTGGGCGGCAATGTTGCCGAAAACTCCGGTGGAGTGCATTGCCTCAAGTACGGAGTAACAGTCAATCATGTCTTGGGTTTGAAACTGGTGTTACCGGATGGATCGATCGTCGATACTGGCGGCGAAGTGGGCGAAATGCCCGGTTATGACTTAACGGGCTTGTTTGTGGGTTCGGAAGGCACCCTGGGTGTCGCTACCGAAATCACCCTCAAGATCTTAAAAACCCCAGAATCGATCTGTGTGTTGCTAGCCGATTTCGACAGCGTGGAAGCAGCGGGTAGCGCGGTTTCCGATATTATTAGCTCGGGGATTATTCCGGGAGGCATTGAAATGATGGATAACTTCAGCATCAATGCCGTGGAAGATGTAGTGGCCACCGGCTGTTATCCCCGCGATGCGGCGGCGATTTTGTTAGTGGAAATTGATGGCTTGGATATTGAAGTCCAGACCAACAAAAAGCTGGTGGAGCAAATTTGTCGGAATAATGGGGCGCGGGATGTCACTAGCGCCAGTGATTTTGACACACGAATGAAGTTGTGGAAGGGTCGCAAAGCGGCGTTTGCAGCGATGGGTAAGATCAGTCCTAACTATTATGTTCAAGATGGGGTGATTCCCAGAACTCAGTTACCCTATGTGTTGAAGGAGATTGCTCGGTTGGGTGAGGAGCATGGTTACCATGTGGCTAATGTGTTTCATGCTGGCGATGGCAACTTGCATCCGCTGATTTTGTATAACCAAGCGGATGCTGGGGCTTTGGAGCAGGTGGAAAAGTTAGGTGGCGAAATTCTGAAGCTTTGTGTGCGGGTGGGGGGCAGTATTTCGGGTGAGCATGGTATTGGGGCAGATAAGCGCTGTTATATGTCGGAGATGTTTAATGAGGTTGATTTGGAGAGTATGCAGTGGGTGAGGTTGGTGTTTAATCCGAAGGAGTTGGCGAATCCGGGGAAGATTATTCCGACGCCGCGTACTTGTGGGGAATCGGGGCGGGCGCAGCCGGAGTTTAAGGGGATCGATCGATATTAGATCAGAATTTCTGTATAATTACCCCATAAGTATTCTGTAGGGTAAAATCATCTGGTTCAAGACTGAAGTGGTTTATGATACTGCTGTTTGTCTTAGCTAAGATACTGAAATATGCAGTCGGAGCAGCCACCATCAGTCCAAGCCGTCACAATTTACAAAGCACCTCAAAAGGGTAAAGGACAAAAGTTGTTGAAGGAGGGATTTCAATCTGTCGATTTCCCCTACAACCCTCCTTATGTTGATGGAAGTTGCTACTTTGCTGGTTCCAATGACAGAAGTATTGCCGAAGAGTTTAACCAGAGCTACAAAGAGGGTAGGTGAACTGCATCTAAATATCTAGACAAAGCTATACATAAGTAGACAAAATATCTGATGGCTATATGTCTAGTTTAACTCCCCAAGAAGCAGCAACCTTGCTCGGTGTAAC
>CAXTSX010000054.1:0-20663 GCA_964247085.1 uncultured bacterium | reverse complement strand
ACTTATTTGGCGATCGATCGACCCTATTGGCTAGCCTGGGCACAATTACCTGGAGTCGGGCCTACCACCATTCACCGACTGCACGAATACTTTGGTGACTTAGCCAGTGCTTGGTACGCACCACCAGCAGAACTACTACAAGTAGCTGGTTTGGGCGAAATTACCATTGAAAAAATTTGTGCAACCCGGCAATCGATCGAACCCGAAGAATTTCTAGAGCAGCACCTCCGCCACAACCCCCAATTCTGGACTCCCGCCGACCCCGAATATCCCCAGCTGTTACTAGAAACCCCCACGGCTCCAGCGGTCTTATACTATCGAGGGCAAGTAGACCCTGCTGAAAACTTGGGTAATCGACTAACCATCGGAATTGTTGGTACTCGTCAGCCCTCTACTTATGGCCACAAATGGACACAAAAAATCAGTGTGGCTTTAGCAGAACAGGGATTTAGTATCATTTCAGGGCTGGCTCAGGGGGTGGATACAGCTGCTCATCAGGGCTGTTTGGCAGTGGGTGGCCGCACAGTGGCGGTAGTGGGCACTGGTTTAGATCTAGTCTATCCGGCTCAGAATCAGGCGCTGGCTGAGAAAATTTGGGCGCAGGGCTTAATGGTCAGCGAATACCCGGCAGGTACCAGACCCGATCGCGGTCATTTCCCGGCGAGGAATCGAATTATTGCTGGTCTGAGTCGGGCGATATTAGTAATGGAAGCGCCACACAAATCCGGTGCTCTGATTACGGCCTACCTAGCCAACGATTTTTGTCGGGACGTATTCGTCCTGCCAGGCGGGCTAGACAGTCCCCAATCGGCAGGCTGTTTAGGTCTAATTGGGCGGGGTGCCCAAATGATTACCGGCATTGATCAGTTGATCGAAATGTTGCGGGCGATCGCTCCCCTTCATTCAGCCGGGAATAGTTCGATCAATCAATCCCCCACTCCATCCCCTCACCACCAAACTAGCTTGCCTTTATTCACTCCGGCACCTCAGGTGCTGCCCACCCTCATACCGCTGCTCGCCCAAATCTTGGCGGCCATTAGCTCAGAGCCCACCGCTTTTGATACGATCGTCAGCCACAGCCAACTACCCAGTTCGGAGGTATCCAGTGGTTTACTGGAATTGGAACTAGAAAACTTGGTCACTCAACTACCCGGAATGCAGTACCAGCGCTTGTGAACTTCTCCCCAGCAAAGTAAGTACTTGATACTCCCCTTGCTATAATTGAGCTTCAGGTGAGTACTAGTACTCGCCGTAATTATATCGGGGCTATTCATGCTCAACGCTATTATCATTCTGTTAGTCATGGCAGCCGCAGCTGGTATTGGCTACGACATTATCGACATCCTGCCCGCCCAGCTTATTGTCCAGGTCAATAATCAAGAAGGTCTGCGCATTGTCACAGCTGGCTTTGCCGCATTTTTTGGTGGGTTGTTCGGTTTTGTTGTCTTGGCTGCTTACCGCAACCTAGAAAAACAGGTCAGAGCCATGCCCGTGGATATGTTGCTCACCCGATCGGTTGGCTTAGTTTCGGGCTTACTGATTGCTAACTTGATGCTAGCGCCAGTTTTTTTACTACCCATTCCCCTGGAATTCTCTTTTCTAAAGCCCCTGCTGGCAATTTTAGGCAGTGTGATGTTTTGCTACTTAGGAATTACCCTGGCCGACACCCATGGTGGTGCATTCTTACGGATGATTAATCCCCAGAGCCTGGACGCTTCACTTCTGGCCGAAGGCACGCTGCAGGCGGTGAAGGCGAAGGTTGTGGATACCAGCTGCATTATTGATGGCCGCATTGAAGAATTATTAGCGACTGGCTTTGTAGAAGGTCAGCTGTTGGTGCCTCAATTTATCTTGCAAGAGCTGCAAACTTTGGCCGATTCAGCCAATGACTTAAAGCGTATTCGTGGTCGGCGGGGTTTGGACATTTTGAAAAGAATGCAGGATACCTTCCCAGCCATCATTGTGATTCATCCGGCTAATTATCAGGATGTGAATACGGTTGATGCCAAGTTGGTGCGTTTTGCTAGTGAAATTAATGGCACCTTGCTGACCAACGATTACAACTTAAGTAAAGTGGCTAACCTACAAAAGGTGGCCGTGTTGAATATTAACGACGTTACTCAGGCTCTGCGCCCGATCTATCTACCAGGTGATACGTTAGAAATTAAGTTAGTGAAAGGCGGCAAGGAACCAGAACAGGGCATTGGCTATTTGGATGATGGCACGATGGTGGTGGTAGAAGAAGGTAATCCCTATGTGGGAACGGAGGTACGGATTATTGTGACCTCTGCTCTGCAAACCTCTGCTGGCCGGATGATTTTTGCTAAACCCTATGCTTCAGTAACGGCAGGTTAATATGACTACTGGTATTACATTCGCCGCAGCGATCGATCTCACTGCCGACTTTGTGCAGGAATTGCAAGAAAATCAGCTCCCCCCGGAGGAAATCACTGTATTTGTAGAGAATTTGGTGGCTACCACCGAAAGTGCCCGGGGCTTTTTTGTGGGCTACTTAACTAGTGATGCAAATGAACAGGTTGATCAACAAATGCCCGCGATCGCCCAAGGTCTGAAGGCACATCCAGAAATAATTGCTGATTTGCTAGTGAAGAATTTAGCGATGTCCACAGCTCAACATTTACATTTCCAGCGGAATGGTGAAACAGATATGGCTAATAACTCAGCGAGAGTGGCTGATCGATCGCATCGATTGATGACAATTTTGCAGCTGCCGCTGATTAAGGAAAAATGCCAGAAGTTGTTGCAAAGTATCCTTACTGGCCAAGGTTCCTACGTAGAATTTTTAGAGCGGTGGGGTTATGATGACGATCAAAAATCAGCTATTCGCGAGCGAATTACCAGTTTTGCCTTAGGCTAATCAGAAAGTTTTTAAGGACTCTCAAAAATACTGGATAGACCGAAATATTTATCCATAAAAAATAAGGGAGCAAACACTCCCTTTCAACAATTGGAAATTTCAATCTTACTTCAGCCAATTAGCACTGAGCACCACAGTCAAAGACAAAAAGACGATCGCCAAAGACCAAGTAATCCGGTTCAGCGTATTCTCGGCACTCTTTGCACTAGTAAAGAGTTGAGCTTGGCCGCCAATACCACCAATACCAGTGTCACCCTTGGGGCTATGCAACATGACCATCGCAATCAAGCCAAAGGCCGATATTGTCCAAACTATTCTTAAAATTTGCGCAGCTAACATCAAAACCTCAGACTGAATTTAAAAAAGCTTATTACCCGATTTTGGCATGGTCAACTGTAAAAAGCAATTAAACCCCCACCCGCATGGGTGTTTGGTCGCTATTAATTTGCACCGCCGCCGGTAGAATCATCGAAACACCGGTCATTTCTGGTGGCTGAGGCAAACCCAAAATTTGCAAGATAGTAGGAGCAATATCAGCCAACTTACCATCATCGCGTAATTCCACATCGGTGCCGTAGCCAGGAATAGTCAACTTTTCGCCTTCTACTAAAATAAACGGCACTTGGTTCGTGGTATGCGCTGTCCAGGGATTACCCTGTTCATCAAACATATACTCCGCATTGCCATGATCAGCGGTAATCAGAGTAGTGCCGCCAACTTTGGTAACACCGGCGAGTAGCCGTCCCAAACATTGATCGACAACTTCGACGGCCTGCACCGTTTGCGCCATTTTGCCGGTATGACCAACCATATCGGGGTTGGCATAATTAACCACAATCATGGCATATTCCCGGCTACTTAAAGCAGCCAGCACCGCATCGGTAACAGCTGCTGCCGACATTGCTGGCGATTGGTCATAGGTCATCACCATCGGACTAGGAATCATCTGCCGAACTTCTCCCGGAAATTCCTGCTCCTCGCCCCCATTAAAGAAATAGGTGACATGGGCATACTTTTCGGTTTCCGCTGTCCGAAACTGTTTCCAGCCCTGCTGCGAAATTATCTCACCCAAAATATTGGTGGGAGTACTGGGCTCAAAAGCTACTAATACCGGTAGTTCTTGATCGTATTGAGTAAAAGTAGCAAAGCTTAAGGGAGTAATAAAAGGCCGATCGAACCCCGCAAATTTCGGATTCACCAAAGCATGGGTTAGTTGCCTGGAACGATCCGGTCGGAAGTTAAAAAATATCATCCCATCACCAGCGGTCACCGCTCCCGCCGCCAAACGAGTTGGGAGAATAAATTCATCGGTGATGCCCTCTGCATAAGATGCCGCCAATAAATCCGGGGCGGTTTTACTCACAATTCCATCATCACTCGTCATGACTGTGTAAGCGGCTTGCACCCGATCCCAACGATTATCCCGATCCATCGCATAGTAGCGACCACTCACGGTCACAATTTTGCCAACTCCTGACCGGTCGAGATAGTCTTGCAATTTCTGCAGGGCAAGTAAACCATCTTTGGGCTTAGTATCCCGACCATCCGTAATAGCATGAATGCACACCTCAGTAATTCCGGCCTCTTTAGCCAGGTCAACTAGACCAAAGAGATGACTAAGATGGGAATGAACCCCGCCTTCTGAACATAGCCCGACCAAATGCAAACGACCTTGACGTTGCTTCACCTCCTTACAAACTTGTAGTAACGCCGGATTTTGGAGGAGAGATCGATCGGACACCGCATCGGAGATTCGCACCAGCTCCTGGGGCACAATCCGGCCAGCGCCAATATTGATATGGCCAACTTCTGAATTTCCCATTTGCCCATCAGGTAAACCCACCGCTCGCCCGGAAGTACTAATTAACGTATGAGGGTAAACCTGCCACAAACTATCGATCACCGGAGTTTGGGCAGAACTGACGGCATTACCGGCCTCTGCTGGACGATAACCCCAGCCATCCAAAATAACCAGCACCACTGGAGCCATCGGTGCTTGTGCCATAATCTTTAACTACCTTTTTAAAATTGATGATGAGTATGCTAAGCCATCCGGACAGTCTCCATCACAAGATAAAGATGGATGGGGCTTCTGCTAAACTGTTAACTTGCTGGGGCATGCTGCCTTAGATAAATAGGTTGTTATTTCTGCATCTGCTTCCAGACCAGCAACAATTTAGATTCTACGGTGTTCACCCATAATCTTTGCAGAACCAAACTACCATAGCAAAAAACATTGCACTTTTTTCAAATCTTTGTCTACAGGCTTGCTCCTTTCATTCTCAGCAGTCAGTAACTATTCAAAAAATAGCTCCTTGCTAATTTGTCAGTAGCGACATTTTGCTGATATAAATCAATCTGCTAAATAGTGATCCTCAAAAGCTCAGGCGAATGCTAGATTGATAGAGAATTCCGTATTAACTAGCATGACTGGATTAATTACTACAGAAAGCCAATTTTCATTCCAGCTTGGTGAACTGCCTGCACAACTTGCTGACCATGTACGGCAGGATCAGGTTGGCAATTGGCGTTTTCAATTCGACAAATTAGCTGAGCGGGAAACACCTTTCTACTGGTATGTGGGAGTAGACCATGGCAAGGTAATTCACTCTGGCAGCAGTGTCTGGTCATCAGCCGCTGTTCTCAAAGTAATCCGGCGTTACAGTAGGTATTTAATGCAAAAAGAATTCCAAGATCGGCTGAAAACTTTTAAGGAATTATCCCAGCAGGAAGCTTACAACCCCTTGTATTTGGTTGAACAACTCAAACAGAATCAGATGGTGACTGATGTTCAACTCGGTCAATTTCTCCAAACTAAGATCATGAGTGATTTTGATCAATACTCTAGATTCAGTTCTGGCAAGGCTGAATTCATTTTTGACCCCCACCTAGTTAAGCCCCTAAATTTAGATGGATTGGAGATCAATGATATTTTAGAACTAAGCCAAGCCAGACAATCTCAATGGCATACCATTAGACAATATGTCCCTTCCTTGGGTCTGATACCTACTTTGAGAGCCAACTCTAGCCAGTTTAAATCTTTTACGATTGGACAGCAAGAAAAGATGATGAAGTTGGTTCAGTCCGGAGAAAACATTAATCAAATTGCTCGGCGGTTAGCCAAAGACCATATTGATGTGGCACAGATGTTTGCCAACTTAATCCAGGCTGGTGTGATCACCCTGACTCCGGCACAAGCCGCAAAGACGGTCACAGTGATGGTGATTGATGATTCATCCTTAATGTTGACTCAGTTTAAGCATTGGTTAAAATCTACGCAGTATAAGGTACTGCCTTGTCAAGATGCTGCTGATTCGATGTCGATGATTCGCAAGTATCGGCCAGCAGCCATTTTTATTGATATCAATATGCCCGTAATTTGTGGTTTTGATTTGGTGAAACAAATTAGATCTACGCCAGCGATCGCGAATATTCCGATCGCTATCTTAACTGGTGAGCAAAAACTATCTAATCGATGGCGAGCCAAGTGGAGCAGTTGTGAATTTGTGACTAAGCCGATGACGGCTAGTGAGCAGAATGATTTTGCTGATAAGTTACAAGAGCTGATTCCTCGGCTGTTATCTAGTCCTGTTGATCCTACCCAAGCTTAAGTCTTGAAGTTGAAAATGATATGCATTTTTTAGTTGTTGATGATAATCCGGTAGATCGTTACGCATTGGTAAGCTTATTGTTTTTTATCGGCCATACGGCTGATCAATGTGAGGATCCGACGGTTGCTCTCCAACAAATCGAAAGTAACACATACGACTCTATTTTTATCGATGTTGTAATGCCGGATTTAGATGGGTATAAACTCTTGCGAGCATTACGACTAAATCCGAAAACTCTGGAGCAATACGTGGTAATTTTTTCTAGCAAAAAAACACCATTGGAAGTAGATTATGGTACTAGACGGGCTGGAGCTAATGACTATTTAACTAAACCAATTACCAGGGAAAGTCTTAATCAAATTTTGGAGCGATTAGCGACTTTGAGGAAAGATGTAGTATGAATACATCCACCAGATCGATCTCCAATACGGCTAAACCTGGGGAGAATCGTTTTATTCTCGCTCAAGTTATAAACCAAACTATGGCTATTCCGGCGGGCTGGGTGGCCGAAATTTTGCGTGTAGACAGGAAAAAAATACTGACATTGCCATTCTATCAAGATTTAGTGTTAGGCATTATCCATCAGAATGGTAAAAACACACCACTGTTATCAGCTAGATTATTGCTAGGAAACAGCCAAATTGATTTACGCGAAACTCTGACAGTAGTAAGGTTAGGATCATTGACTGGTGATGTTGTTGAAGTCGGATTAGTTGTTGATCAAGTAGTCCGCAGTGTCATGCAGTTTGAGCTTCCTGTTGACACAGTGGTTTTCGATACTCAAATGATGCAATTGGACTTATGGCAGCCTTACATTTAATTTCTTACCTCTAATCCCAATTTTAGTTTTAGTTTATGGATAACCAACAGCTACCTACTGCGACCCCCAGAATTTGGCAGTTTGTTCGATCGCGTCTATTTCTGCCGATGAATATTGTACTCGTCAGCAATGTGTTGTTACTGAGTATTGGAGCACTGCATGTTTGGCAGGTCTATCAAGGATTGCGCTCTACGGTAGAAAGTCAGTTTGAAATAGAAAGAAAGGGTAATGAGATTAAGTACCTGGACGAAGTTTTAACAATGTCGGCACGAATGTCAGCCACATCAGGTAATTCTTATTGGGAAAAACGCTACAACGAATTTATTCCAAAACTAGATACCGCACTTAAGTACACATTTGACAATTCTAGTAAGATAATGCAAGCCAAAGCTCAGCAGAATGCTGAAGTCAATATTTTATTATTAAAGACAGAATCTGATGCTTTTAAACTGGTGCGGCAGCGAAAAATTGAAGCAGCTCAATCTTTGCTATTTAGCCCTGAATACGATAAAAGAAAAAAGATTTATGCGGAAGTTAATGATTTGGTGATGCTGGATGCTAAGAAGTTAATTCAGCAAAAATTTGACGATTACCAACAACAATTGTTTATTTCGATCGGTCTAGCTCTAGGGATGTTACCAATTTTGCTGGGAAGTTGGTTGCTGGTGATATCAGCCATTCGTAATTATCTGCGCGATCAAACATTATCCCAAGCTAATCAAGAAGCATCTCCAGATGATGTATTGGTCTTGCCCGGTGCTCTCGAAAAAGAAACACAATATCTACAGCAGCAGCATCAAATATTTCAGCAAGATCATGAACAGCTGCAGCAAGATATTGGTGAATTACTGGGGGCAGTTAGTGAAATTGAATATGGTAATTGGACTGTTCAAGCACCAGTCAATAATCGATCGACCGGTTTGATTAGTGACAGTATTAACCGACTAATTAAAGAGCTGAGCGAAACTCTTCACCGAATAGTGCTCATCAGTCAACAGTTGAACGGAAACGTCCAAGGTCAAAGAGCGATCGCAATGATGGTTAATGATAGTATTAATCGGCAAACTCAGTCAGCAGATCAAGCTTTGCGACGAGCTCAAGCTACCAATGAATTTGCCCAAAGTGCGGTGCAACAATCAAAAGATGAAAACCAATCCTTAGTTATTCTGCGCTCGGCAGTAGCTGATGGCCAAAATACAATCACTACTCTTAGTAAAGACATTGATATGTTGGCAGTGGGTAGCGATCAAATCGTCCAAGAGATCAAGACCTTAGGCGAGTTCGTAGGGCTTACCGATAAATTTGTCCAAGATCAAGGAGAAATTGTTACCCAAACCACAATTTTAGCCATCAATGCCGCCTTGGTTGCCGCTCGAGCCGCTGAGCAGCGGGATCCCACGCAATTCATGATCGTGGCTAGAGAATTTGAATTGATTGCCGCCCAGGTTAGTCAATTAGCACAACAAACTAACACAGGTCTGAGCAGCTTAGAACAACGCAGTTCCCAAATCCACCGCGTAGTATCAGCCGTCAATATTGATGTACAGCAACTTGGTGCTGTGGTAAATAGCTTTACACAGGGAGTAAAACATACTCAAGATGTATTTTCACAGGTACAGTCTGTCACAGAACAAGTCTGTAAGTCTGGAGAAAATATCGCCATCACCAACCAAAAAATTGTGGATACTGCCCACGCCGCCTTCACAGATATTGAATTAATTACAGCACTTGCTAGTCAAACATTACAGCAGTCCCAAGATACTCAAAAGCTAGGCGATCAAGTAAATATTCTGACCCAAGATTTATTAAACAATCTTCAAGGATTTCGTCTTCCAGAATCAACATTAGCGATCGACAATGCTGCTGATTCAGGATTTTACTCCGCAGAGTTAGTTCCCTGATATTTAAAAATATTCAATCACTAGTTTAGTTGCATTGATTTTTGTATTCCCACCCTCTTAAGATTATGAATTCCAAAACATTACTACAATCAACTAATAATGTCGTACCTCTCAGTCAAATTCAAATCTTTTTACGACAGCGATTGGTCGGAACACTAGTATTTTTTATTTTACTGAACCTCGGTTTGGCTGGAGCGGCGACCTGGAATATTTTAAATATTTCTCAAAACCTTAAGAGCATGGTGAAAAGACAGACTAATTTACAAGAAATTAGCAGCAAATCGTCTGTCTTGGATTCAAATTTTGAACGAAATATTCGGGTTTCTCCTGCGCGGCCACTTTGGGAAAAGCGTTATAGCAACAACACTTCTGAGATCAAGCTAATCACGACAGACTTACGCCAAGATATTCCTCTGGAGTCACAAGATATTTTTCGGCAAGTAGAAAAATCAGCGGATAAGTTGATAGCTTTAGAGAACCAGGCTTTTAAATTGTTAAAAGAGCGCAATCTGGAGGCGGCAGCAGCGATCATGACAGGCAGTGAATATATTCGGGAGAAAACCTTATATATCCAAAGTGTACAAGCAATTATCATTGGTATTAATGATCAAGTTAAAGGTCAAACTGAAGCCCAGCGAATTGCTTTGGATCGATCGATCTTACTAGTAATTGCTAGTTTGGGCCTATTGTTAGCCATTGGGGGAATTGTGGTACTGGCTGTCCAAGGCTATATTCGCGATCAAGAAAGATCTCGGCGCGCTATTCAAGAATTTCAAGATGATTTACTCCAATTGAATGAACAATTGCAAGAAGAAGCCCAATTGCGATCGGCTCAACAAAATCAGATTGTCAATGAAAGCGAAGCACTCCAGACCGATGTGGGACATATTTTGGATGTGGTTTGTTCTCTAGAAGAAGGTGATCTGACTGTTCAAGCGGAAGTGAATGAACGTGCTACCGGACTAGTCTCAGATACTCTCAATCGGTTAATTGAATCTCTCCATGGCATTATTACGGTAGTGGTCTCTAGTGCCCATCAAGTTACGAATAGAGCCGCCGGACTCGATCGATTAGCCGTCGAAACAGCTGGCCAAGCGCAGAATCAAACTCAATCGATTCAGCAGGTGGAGTCTTTGATTGCCCAAGTTAATAAACTGACCGTCAATTCCCGCCAACAGGCGATCGCCACTACCAATGTGGTGCAGTTAGCCAAAACAGCGGTGGCGAGTGGTCAAGAAGAAATGAATGCGATGGTTGTGGGGATTGAAAGTCTCCAAGAAGGTACAGAAGAGATGGTAAAAAGAATGCAAGTGCTCAATGACTTTGTGGAGTTGGCGGCTCAATTTGCCAAGGATCAAAAGCGGGTGGCCGCACTCACTCGGGTGTTGGCCTTAAATGCTTCGCTGTTATCCACCAGAGCTTTGCAAGAACAGGATCCAGAGCAATTTGCTAGTATTGCCAATGAATTTGAGACCATTGCGATTCAGGTAAATGAATTAGCGATCGATACTAATCGCAGCTTAGTCACACTTCAACAACGAACCAATCAAATCCAAACAGTAACTTCTGGCCTCGACCAAGATGTAATTGATATCAATCAGCTAGTCCAAAAATTCACCGATGAAGTTAATAAATCTCGTCAAGCTTTTCGCAATATTCAGTCGGTCACCGAGCAAGTAGCCACCATGGGAGCCCAAGTGAGTGATTCTAGTGAAGACATTGCCACCGTAGTCCGCAATACCCTGAATGCTATTCAGTCCATTGGTGTTATCGCTCAAAACACCGAAGATAAAGCAATGATTACCCGAGAGCAGGTCAGGAACATGAGTGAACTAGCGCAACAGCTCCTGCAAAGGGTGGAATTTTTTCGGCTGGAAGACGAAAAACCAGGCATGATAGTCAAGTCATCTTTGCCAGACGGCATTACGGTAAAACCTTTTGCTGATTCTTATCCGTACCAGGTTCTGGAATCTCCCAATTGAATAGAAATCTTAGAACAAATCGATCTGGTCTTTATCACGCCCCGTAAAATCATGACAAAACTGGATGATTCAGCCGAAAGACAATTGCAGCAAGAATTACAGGAAATGTTTTTGCTCGATACGCAACAACAGCTAAAAACTTATTTCGATCTTGTTCAGCAGCTAACCCCCCCATCTTGGACTGCTGATATTCAGCATATCTACCGCGCTATTCACACGGTTAAAGGTGGCGCGGTGACGGTGGAAGCTCATGCGATGTTTCAAGCAGCGATCGTCTTAGAAAATTTGCTGTCGGATTTGCGTTATTTAGAAGTTTCCCCACCACTGGCTGATGGTCAATTGAGCCAGATGCTTTTAGAAGCTGGTGAACTGTTGGCCAGCTGTCTGGAAATTGTGGAGACAGGAAATATAGCTATGGAGCAGGTGCAGTTAACGATCCGACGGTTAAGCACTTTGCACGCCCAAGTCAAGGATTGCTACTTGTCTGACTGGGATGAAATGAGACAAGTTCATCAAGAATTTGCCGATCAGGGATTTGATCTGGTGGCCTTGGAATTGGAAATGTCTTTGAATCAACTACCACCCAGTGGCCTAGTACCGGAGCATACTGTAATCGTTGGGAATTCTTTGCTGCAACAGCTACAGCAAATCGGCCAAGAATTAAATTTTGAGGCCGGTTGGACAACGCTCCTTAATAGTTGTCAAGAACTGGTTGATCATGGTGATTGTCAACAGTGGCGATCGAACTGGCCGCCATATTTAGGGATATTTAAAAAATGCGCGAAGAAAAGCGGCAAAATGTCTGCGGAACTGTTAGGGGAATTAGGGGTAATACCATCTAGTTCTGCTTTCCTTGAACGGTTGGATCATGATTTTTCACTGGGGAAGTCCGCAGCTGTCCAGGCCCATGATTTCGATATTGATGATTTGGACGATTTAGAGATTGATATTGATGACCAGTTATCGATCGATCCTTTTGATGCGGCTGATATAGATGCTGAGCTAGATTTCGAAGATGATTTAGTAGCTTTTGAGTACCATATTGATGCTGATTTAGAAAATACCTCGTCGGTAAATCCCGAGCCACAGCAGTCCGAATTATCGATCGATCAAAAGTTGTCAGTTAATAACCTAGCTAATTTATTAGATGATTTCTGGGATGATGCCAATCCAGCTGTTGACGATCCGCTCACCCCCGCATTAGAACCAGTAAAATCATCCTTAGCCAAACAATCAAAATCTCAGCCCGTTAATGGTTTCAGAACCGAATTGCAGCGTAATGTGCAAATCCCCGTCCCCTTAGAACGTTTAGATCGTTCTGCCCAGCAAGTAGTAGATATTTTGCTGACTACCAGAGGAATTAATAGTCAATCTCAGCAACTACGTTCACAATTAGCTCAACTAACAGCCATCACCGCCGAGAGTGCCCAGTTCACCACCAAACTCCGCCAACTTCAAAATGACTATACCCTGCTGCGCAACATTCATAATGAACAAGAAATATCTAGCAATGATCTGACCTTAGAACGTTATCGACAGGGCTATAGCACAATCAATCGGCTGCTGGAAAACATTTTGCGAATTTCGGAATTGGGCGGAGAATTAGCCACTTCCACTCAAGAAACCTTTAACAGCCTAGCTCATCTCGATCGGCAAATTCTCGGTCTCAAAGATGGTATCGAAGTAAACCGTCTTGTCCCTTTCCGGAACTTGACCATGCGGGCGCGAGCTATTTTGCGCGATCTGACCAATCGCTACGGCAAAAAAATAGACCTAATTATTCACAATGAACAGATTGAATTAGATGCTGGAGTTGTTCAACAGATCGAGCCAGCCCTCCTCCATCTGCTGCGTAATGCCTACGACCACGGCATTGAAACAATGGATGAACGATTGGCCGCCGGGAAAATAGCCGCTGGTCAAATAACATTGAAATTGCAACGTCGAGGCAATATTTATCGCCTAACAGTACAGGATGATGGCCGTGGTATTGATGCCGCGATGATCTCGACCAGAGCCCAATCACGAGGCTTTGAGAAAACGGTCACGAACACGAATGTCGCACTCTTAGACGTGATCTGTCAACCGGGTTTTAGTTCGCGGCTGGCTGTTAGTGAGGTATCCGGACGTGGTGTGGGCATGGATGTAGTGGCTAACCAAATTACTGCGATCGGCGGTAAACTACACCTCGACACCCAAATAGGAGTAGGCAGTACTTTTATTATCGAGGCACCGGCTCCACAACTTTTAGTATCTTGTGTTTTACTCCGATCCGGTGAGCGGATGATTGCTCTACCAGCGGAAGAAATTTTAGAGACAGTCTTACTCAGTGTCACCGATATTCAACTAGATGCCGATCGGCATCATTGGCACATCAACACTTTTCGAAGTGTGGCTCCAGCCTATAGTTTGGCCGCTTACTGGAAACAGTTTTCTACTACTTTGCCAGAAACTGCGATCGGCTTGCGTTGCCGTCTTGATGACCAAACAGATATATGGTTAATTGCTGATGATTTGATCGAGCAGTCGGAGTTGTTAATTAATCCTCTACCAAACCCGTTGGTGCCACCGCCAGGCATGTTAGGAGTAAGTTTACAACCAGACGGGAATTTAATCTCCGTACTCGATCCGACGGCGATTATGACGGTCTTAAAATCACAATCAGTGAATTCAGACTCCGCCCCGGTGAATGCTGTAGCTAGGGTTAACACAATTTTAGTTGTGGATGACGCGGCTTTAATTCGTCGCCGTTTAGCGGGTAGCTTAACTAATGTGGGTTTTGCCGTCCAATCCTGTAGTGACGGACTGGAAGCATTGCAATGGCTTGAAAACAATGAACCACCAGCTTTAATGATCACTGACGTAGAAATGCCTAATATGGACGGTTTGACTTTGATCGATCGCTGTCGCAAAGCGGGTATACAGATACCAATTTTAGTGCTGTCCTCTCGTTTGTCGGAGGATTGGGGTAAAGAAGCCCAACGAGTCGGAGCCAATGAATTTTTAAATAAGGGCTTTACCACTGATGAATTGCTGAGTACGATCGAACGTTTATTGGCACCCGAACAATCGCTGATGGTCTAAGTACTACATTATGTTATTACTAAAATTTGTGACTATTGCCCTGAAAATAACTAAATTTGGCAACTAAAATATCTGTACCTTACAGCTGTCTAAAAGGTATTATAAGCATAGCTGAAAGCTGCTACCCTTAATTCAGGAATCATCATGCGTAGAAGAACCATTCTCAAATCATCTGCTCTTTTTGGGATAGGTGCGTTGAGTAATAGTATTTTGAGTAGCTGTAATCAGCCCAGCAGTAAAAACTTTCCACCTTTACGAGTGGGTGTTTTACTTTGGTTTGGCTGCGAAGGAATGTTTCTAGCCGGACAGAAAAAATTGTTTACAACTCCTGTCGAACAAAAATATTTTTCGACAGTTACCGAATTATATGAATCGTTAGTCACCGGTAAACTTGATTTAGCCGCTGTAGTTGCTACCGATTTATTGGTGCTCAACGAAAGAGCTCCCAACATGAAAACAATTATGGTTACTGACTATTCTGGAGAGGTTGACGGCATTTTAGCTAATAATAAAATTACTAAGCCAGAAGATTTGAGAGGCAAAAAATTTGCCCGAGAAGATGTACCCTATGAAATTGTATTTGTTGGAGAATTTTTGAAACTGGGGGGCATGACTGAAAAAGATGTCCAGATTGTTTCGATGACAGCAGAAGATGGAGCCGCTGCCTTTGCCGCCGGAAAAGTTGATGCGGTGGCTACTTACGATCCTCATTTGGGAAAAGCTCTTAAACAACGGCCAGATGCTAAGTTATTATTTTCGCCAAAACAAAGCAATATCATACCCAATGCGATCGTCGCCCATGGCCAAGTGATTACAGAACGACGCCATGATGTGAAAGAGTATTTGCGATCGGTTGATAAAGGATTAAAGTATTCGGCAAATAACCGCCAAGAGGTTAATGAAATGATGGCCCGCTGGTTAAGTGTCTCAACTGCCGAAATTGCCGTACAGCGCTCCAAGATTTATATTCTAGATGTGGTGAAAAATAAGATCGATGCCTTCAACCCCTCTAGCCCTCTAAATGTGGCCGATAGTGTTCGATCGGGTGGTCAGATTTTGGTGGAGACTGGCCGGTTAAAGAAAATGTCGGATGCGGCCAATTTCATCGATGGTTCTTTGTTGAAGTCTTTGTCTGGCGTTTAGACCAAAAGGCTAGAACAAGAAGTATCGTTGTGCCATCGGTAGCACTGTGGCTGGTTCACAAGTCAGTAGTTCGCCATTGGCTCTTACTTCATAGGTTTCTGGATCGACTTCCATCTGCGGCAAAAAATCATTGAGCTTCATATCCCGTTTTGATAATTTACGAGTATTTGCCACCGCTACTACTTGTTTTTTCAAACCCAATTTTGCCCCAATTTCAGATTGATGAGCAGCTTGGGAAACAAAAGTCATTGCTGTTTTGCCAACTGTTCCACCATAGCTGCCAAACATCGGACGCATCTGTACAGGCTGGGGAGTAGGAATGCTGGCATTAGCATCGCCCATCTGCGCCCAGGCGATCGATCCGCCTTTAATCACCATTTCTGGCTTCACCCCAAAAAATGCCGGTTTCCAGAGACAAAGATCGGCTAGTTTACCTTGTTCGATCGATCCCACATAGTTGGCAATGCCGTGGGTAATGGCTGGATTAATCGTGTATTTGGCAATATAGCGTTTCACCCGCAGATTGTCATTACGTTCCAGGTTCTCCACGGCACCTGTCCCCGCCAACCAACCGCGCTGGGTTTTCATTTTGTGGGCGGTTTGCCAAGTGCGCATAATGGTCTCCCCAATCCGCCCCATCGCTTGAGAATCAGAAGAAATCATACTAAAAGCCCCCAAATCGTGGAGGATATCTTCAGCGGCGATCGTTTCTCGCCGAATCCGGGACTCCGCAAAGGCCACATCTTCAGGGATACTTGGGTCTAAATGGTGACAGACCATCAACATATCGAGATGTTCGTCCAGGGTATTGAGCGTATAAGGGCGGGTGGGATTAGTGGAAGATGGTAAAACATTGCTTTCGCCACAGACCCGAATGATATCCGGAGCGTGACCACCACCAGCACCTTCGGTATGGTAGGTATGAATTACCCGATGTTTAAAGGCCGCGATCATATCTTCCACAAACCCGGCTTCATTCAAAGTATCGGAGTGAATCGCGACTTGCACATCATATTCATCCGCCACCGTCAAACAGGTATCGATCGTGGCCGGAGTAGTGCCCCAATCTTCATGGAGCTTTAATCCCATCGCCCCGGCTTGGACTTGTTCAACCAGTGCCGCTGGCTGACTGGTATTTCCCTTACCCATCAAACCAATATTCATCGGAAAAGCTTCCACCGCTTCCAGCATCCGATGCAGGTGCCAAGGTCCCGGTGTGCAAGTAGTAGCATTGGTACCCGCCGCTGGACCAGTTCCCCCACCAATCATGGTGGTAATACCAGAGGCGATCGCCACTTCAATTTGTTGGGGGCAGATGAAGTGAATATGAGTGTCAACTCCACCTGCTGTCAAAATACGTCCCTCCCCGGCAATCACTTCGGTACCGGGGCCAATAATAATATCCACCCCATCTTGAATATATGGATTACCGGCTTTACCGATCTTGGCAATCTTCCCTTCTTTAATGCCCACATCAGCTTTGATAATTCCCCACCAATCCACAATCAAGGCATTGGTAATTACAGTGTCTACAGCTCCGCCAGCATTGGTAATCGGGGATTGCCCCATCCCATCCCGAATCACCTTACCACCCCCAAACTTTACTTCTTCACCATAAGTCGTTAGATCGCGCTCCACTTCAATAATTAATTCAGTGTCAGCAAGGCGCAATCGATCGCCAACAGTCGGTCCATAAGTTTCAGCATAAGCACGGCGATTCATCCGGTAAGTCATAAAAATCTCAAATAACTATAATTTAATCTAAAGCACCATCAACCAAACCATTAAAACCATAAATCTCTCGACTCCCCGCTACTGGTACCAACCCCACTTCTCGCTCATCCCCCGGCTCAAACCGCACCGCCGTCCCCGCTGGAATATCAAGTCGCATTCCACGCACTAATTCTCTGTCAAATATTAAAGAGCGATTTACTTCATAAAAATGAAAATGGGAACCCACCTGAATCGGTCGATCGCCAGTATTGGCCACCTGGATCGTAGTTACCTGACGACCAGCATTGATTTCAATATCACCATCATCAATTATCAATTCACCCGGAATCATCAACTTCGCTCCTATATCTAAAACTGTTTTATTTTTATCCAAAGATTTACCGAATGGGAGAATGCACCGTGACTAACTTAGTCCCATCCGGAAAAGTAGCTTCCACCTGAATTTCATCAATCATTTCCGGAATACCAGGCATCACCTGATCTCGCCGCAGCAAAGTTGTACCATAGGTCATCAGTTCGGCAACAGTCTGCCCATCTCTCGCTCCCTCTAGAATGGCAGCGGTAATATAGGCCGTAGCCTCGGGATGATTGAGCTGGAGTCCTCGCTCCTTCCGTCTTTCAGCTAGCAAAGCCGCTGTAAATATCAGCAGCTTATCTTTTTCTTGAGGGGTTAACTGCATAAAGCCAAGCCTGTCGCGGAGAATTGTAGGCTATTTTAGCCGAAAACTGGCGAAAGACTTTACCCCTGTCCCTGGAAAGCTATATGGTAAAGATAGTTTGTGAATCCTACATCGATCGTGAATAGTTCTAAACCCTCAGTTTGCTTTACCCTTGGTACCCGACCCGAAGCGATTAAACTCGCTCCGGTAATCAAAATTTTCCAACAATCACCGCACTTTCAAACCCAAGTGGTACTAACTGGCCAGCACCGAGAAATGGTCGCCCAGGTCATGGATATTTTTGGCCTGAGAGCCGATCGAGACTTAGACATTATGCAACAGGGTCAAACCCTGACCGACATTACCCAGCGCAGTTTACAGGGGTTAGAAAAATTATTCAAAGAAATTCAGCCCCAGCTAGTAATTGTCCAAGGTGATACCACCACTGCCTTTGCTGCCGCTTTAGCCGCTTTTTATCAGCAAATTCCGATCGGACA
Source organism: uncultured bacterium (assembly GCA_964247085.1). Lineage (GTDB taxonomy): Bacteria > Cyanobacteriota > Cyanobacteriia > Cyanobacteriales > Chamaesiphonaceae > JAAFHZ01. Next base: position 2,354 of record CAXTSX010000054.1, on the reverse strand, counting down.
TGTTGAAGCTGGTCTCCGTACTGATCATTTGTTCGATCCTTATCCAGAAGAAGCCAATCGGCGCTTGATTTCCCAGATTGCCCAACTGCACTTCGCGCCGACAGACTTGTCGGTAACCAATCTGCAAAAATCATCGGTGACAGGCGAGATTCATCTTACTGGCAACACCGTCATCGATGCCTTGCTGACCGTAGCTGCCCAGCAGCCGGACTGTCCGATTCCCGGCTTAGACTGGTCAAAATATCGCACTATTTTAGCCACAGTGCATCGGCGGGAAAACTGGGGAGATCCGCTCCAGAATATTGCCCAGGGATTTTTGAAAATTTTAGAGCAATTTCCTGATACCGCCCTGCTATTGCCCTTACATCGCAATCCGACTGTCCGCGAACCACTCCAAAAACTTTTGGGTGATCATCCGCGCGTTTTTCTGACTGAGCCATTGGATTATCCACAACTGGTCGGAGCAATCCAGCGTTGCCACTTGGTACTATCCGATTCTGGTGGTCTCCAAGAAGAGGCTCCTAGCCTCGGCAAACCAGTTTTGGTGCTCAGAGAAACCACCGAACGACCAGAAGCAGTCTCTGGTGGGACGGCTCAGTTAGTAGGCACTGACAGTGACAAAATAGCTGCTACCGCCGCAGAACTTTTAAACAATCCAGCGGCTTATCAGCAGATGGCCAATGCCATCAACCCTTTTGGCGATGGTCAAGCTTCCCAGAGGATTCTATCGATCGCCGAAAAGTATCTCAGCTAAAATTTTGCCGTTGGATCGCTGACCCACCGCAAATAACAACTATCCCCGTCGCTTACAATGTCCGTTCAGCTCAATCTACGAGAGAGGCTGTTGCCAGCTCTGTGGCAATTACTGCAAACAGCTGCCCAGTTAGCGACAGAACGCGGCTGGCAATTGTATCTAGTGGGCGGCGTAGTGCGGGATTTAATCTTAGCGCCCGAGCAGGCTCAGTTACTCATCTCCGACTTAGATTTGGTGGTGGATGGTTTTGATCGATCGACAGATGCCCAAGCGGGGGTAGAACTAGCGGCAGCGTTGCACCAACTCTATCCCGCTGCCCACCTAGATATTCATGGACAATTCCAAACAGCGGCCTTGCAATGGCATCAAGATCCGCTCTGGGATTCTTTGGGTCTGGATATAGCGACGGCCAGGACGGAGTTTTATCCGTATCCTGGCGCTAATCCAGAAGTGACCGCCAGTTCCATTCAACAGGATTTATATCGACGAGATTTCACCATTAATGCCCTCGCCCTACGCCTCACTCCCCCTCATGTCGGGGAACTACTAGATTTATTTGGGGGCTGGGAAGATTTACAACGGCGGCAGCTCCGGGTGTTGCACGCCAATAGTTTTATTGATGATCCCACCCGCATCTATCGGGGGGTGCGGTTTGCGGTGCGCTTAGGACTGACGATCGAACCTCAAACTATTTCTTATATTGAGTACGCGATCGCTAGTGGTGTTTACGAGCTAACTCTGCGCCAAAACACCAAAATCCCTGCTCTCCAAACCAGACTACAAGCCGAATTGAAATACATTCTACAGGCCGATTATTGGTTACTAGCCATCGAACAACTAAATGAATTGGGTGCTTTGCAATGTCTACATCCCCAACTACATCTAAAGGCGGAAACTCGCCGCCAGTATCAACTACTGGACACTATGCTGCCAATAGCTCATCTCCAAACATCTTTACCGCTGTGGTTACTACGTCTTGAAATTCTGCTAATGTCCTTAGTTGCTGACAATCGAGAAAGGGTCGCCCAGCAGCTTCAATTATCTGCCGAAAGCCAACATCGTCTAGCTACCATCGACAGATCACGGCAGGAATTAATAAATATTCTGAAGCAAAAGCTGTCTGTTGGTCAGTTGGTAAGCTTACTGCAACCATATCCTCCCCCGATACTGTTGCTAGTGGCGATTACTTTACCTATCCCCCAACGGGAGATTCTGCAACAATATCTCAGCACTTGGAGCCAAATTAAAGCACCGATTAATGGACATGATTTAAAAATGCTAGGCTATAGACCAGGTGTCCAGTACAAAAAGATTTTAGATGCTATATTGGTAGCGGCTCTGGATGGCATTGTGACTGATCGGCAGCAAGCGATCGAATTTATTCAGCAACATTATCCCCTTTCCGAATTTTCGTAAAATCCTAGGAGTAAGTTGCCATGCGAGCGATCACTACAATTAATAGTTCTAGGCAAAAAGAAATAGTCGAAGTGCTGCTGAAGCACGGCTGGGACTATATGCGTCAACTGTTAACCCTGGGCAAAGCCGATCGCCTAGATATTCCACCGCCAGAGATTTTGCGGAAAATCTTGACGGATTTGGG
>CAXTSX010000053.1:0-21375 GCA_964247085.1 uncultured bacterium | reverse complement strand
TCTGTCTGTAGACCACCTTATAGACCACCTCTAAAATGAAAGTTTGGTACGAGACGAAAAAGAGCGGCCTGTTGCTGCTGAGATTCCGGTATGAAGGAAAGCGCTATACCCTGACCACTGGATTACAGGATTCTGAGTTCAATCGATCGATCACTAGCAAAACGATATCAAGAATTGAAACTGATATTGCTGCTGGGTACTTTGACCCCACTTTGTTGAAGTATAAGCCGCATCGGCTGGGAGCCAAGCCCACCGAAATTACGGCGGTGAAGCTATTCCACAAGTATTTCGCCTTTGTCCAAAATGATAGAGAGAATGGTTTAGCGCCTGGTTCAATTGGCCGGTACAAAGCAATCATTCTCAAGTTAGAAAATTGTCTCAACTCTTTGCCAGCAAAGCACGTAACCGAAGCCGTGGCGAAGAAAGCAGTCAAGGTAATGACCGAAACAGTATCGAAAAGGACGGTGAAAACTTATCTGTTTGCTCTGCGAGCTTGTTGGACTTGGGCAGGAATTGAGGGCAAATATCACCTGACCCCAGATGTTAATCCTTGGGCGGTATGCATAGATAAGTTAGGCGAAATGCCCCCAGCCCAGCGAAAGAAGCCGTTTACCATTACTGAACTACAAACCATCTTTAAGGCATTTGCTGACCATCCCAGGTATTGCCACTATGCTGACTATGCTAAATTTCTGGCACTAACCTCGACCAGACCAGGGGAATCAAATGGCTTAAGGTGGCGGCATTTAGCAGATGGTTTTGACATGGCATGGATTGGGGAATCTATTAGTCGATCAAACCAAAAAAGCACTAAAAACGGCAAGGAGCGAGATATTGATATTGTCCCCAGCTTGCAAGCAATGTTAAGTGATCGTTACGCCCGGTTGCAGCCAGAAAAAGATGATTTGGTTTTCACTAACACTAAGAGTTTGCCGATCGATGATACAGCTTTTATCAAAATCTGGCAGCGAATTTTATTTATCTGTGAGATTAATTATCGCAGCCCATACCAATTAAGACATACGGGCATTTCTTTAGCCCTCAATAATGGGGCGAATCCGATCGCACTAGCTGAGCAAACTGGCCATGACAAACGGGTCATGTTGTCTACTTATGCCCATGCGATCAGGCAAGATTGTTTATTTGTTGACATCTCAACCAATTAATATACTTGAATTAACTAAAAACCCGGTAGCTCTACTAAAGCTAGCCGGGAATCAAACAAGAAAATAATAATAATGAGGTTTATTTTGACACAATTAGAGATCCCTATTATCCATGGCTTTCGGTGGCTACCTTTAGAAAATAAGACCGTCCCCAATAGACAGATCTTGATTGAGCTGCTTAGACCAGGAGCTAATCCTAATTCTTTTCTTGTGGCTTCAGACACAGTACCTAACTTTCATTCGCAGTTGCTGCTAAAAAACCATAGCAATCGGTTAGTAAATAATCCGATTAACTATACATTTCTGAAGCCGTTTTGCGAACAGCTTCAAGTTGATTTCGATGAATTGTATTATCATCTCATGCTGACCGATTATATTAATTATTTCTTTCTTCCTATACCAAATATTAGTAGTGCAGGGAAGGATGTTGTGAAGCTAAAAAAGGCTGCTTACATGTCATACAAAGAGGATCCAAGTAAGTTGAGCAAAGAATTCAAAGAGAGCATTCCTGTTGATTCTGTCAAGAAAAAAGAAATCAAAGAAATACTTAACGAAAGATTTCCAAATTATCGATTGTCTAATGATTTTATCTCAGCTTTTGATTTTAAGTTAGCCAATAATTTGAATTGGTATTTAGAAAGAGTAGAGAAATACAGATCATGGATAGAAGAAAACAAACAGGAACGATTGAGCAATTATCGATTGCCAGAAGACACTAGACACCCAGGCTATAAAAGGTTGCTGCAATGCCCTTATTGTCTTTGCTGGTTTGAGTCGTTAATCGGTGGGAATGGCAAACTGCGATCGCACTGCGGGCAAAAAGGCTGCAAACAAGCATGGGACAGACTTAGAAAGATTAATAAAAAAGTTGTAATCCCAACGGAATACTTTTCAAGGCAAATCTGTAATTCTATGGAGTAAGCCAAACCAGTAGTGCGGCGTAACTAAAAAATCAACCACTAAAAATAATGAGCAAAGTGAAAGATCGACTGAAATTCGACTCCCCCACGGGGAAATTCCCTTTTTGTACCGAAGCGTATATCAAGAAGAACTTTGTCCAACTCACTCCCCACCAGTGTCTAAAGCTGCGTGAGAAATTGCCTAGGGGCATCTACTGGATTCAAGTTGTAGAGCGCGGCCTTATTCAGTGGAATTGGACTTTGCTCCAAGATTTCCTGATACGAGGCGACAGGCCAGAACATCAAGTTTTGGTAGAGGATTACCTAGCTAGTTTGCCAACTGCTACCTAGTCACAAAAAATCACCACCACCAGGCGGTGAGAGCAAAATAAAAACACTTCCACTATGTCATATCTATCTGAAAAACTAATAGGTGATCTGCTTGCAGCAGCGCTAGCTCCTTCCGCGATGCTACGGAAACACAGTGTTGCCTCAGACAAATTGCCACCTTAAAACACAAACCCCACAAGACCTTCAATCTGGTGGGGTTTTGCCAACCTGAAAACAAAGCGGGGCAATGCTTCAGAGCTGTTAATACTTTGGCTTGGATGCCATCAGTATAACACCCGACTCTTACCAATCAATCCGAAGGGGGTCTACTATGGCTGATTTAAACACTGATCGACTTGCAGAGACTCATCTAGCCGAGCTGCAGGCTAGTGCGATCGATCCACATATTATTGCTCTCAATTTTGAGTCGTTGGATGGCGAGGACTCATCAGATGCGTTGCTCTACAGCCCAAACATCAAACGGAAAAACGATGGGGGCGTAACCGCTAAACACCAGCATTATCAAAATCTAGACGCTGGCTGGTGGTGTTGTGGGAGGAACATCGACACCGGAAAAGTTATGGAATGGGGATGTTTCAAACCAGACCAACCCCGGATCGACACCCAGAAAAATAAACCCATCAAATATGAACATCCGCCAGCAACCCCAACCGAATATTTTGCCCTACGGGTCACATTCGCCATAGGTTTAAAAATTGCCCAGCGATATGGACTAGAGGCTTATTACATCACTCACCAGGGGCAAAACCCTAGCGAATCAGAGGATACCGGGTTCTGGCGCTGGGTAATCGAACAAAAACAAATTCCCCTGTTTTTCGATGAGGGTGCCAAAAAAGTGGCCTGTCTGCTATCGATCGGGTACTTAGCGATCGGAATACCAGGAATTTGGGGCGCACACCGCAATGGAAAAGCTGAAGGCTTGCCACCATCATTAATTCCCGGACTGCGATCAATTGTGGCGGGGAGAGAAATTCTATTTGTTTTCGATCAGGACTCAAACCCAAGCACCGCCAGAGATGTGGGGAGAGCTGCTAACACAACGGCTAAAGATTGCCGAGAAGCCGGGGCATTATCCACGGGGCGAATTGCCTGGGAGCTGTTTGATCATCCATATAAAGGAGTCGATGATCTGATTGCTGCTGAAGGGGCTAAGATTTTCGAGCAACTGGTTAATGAATTCAATGATCGGAAAGCCAAGGGTGAACCGGAGAAAGAGGACAAAGGAACCATTGCCGAACGGGTCTTAAAGTTGGCTTTTACCGCTGAATATTTCTGCACCCCTGATAAGGCAACCTATGCAGATATTAGAGTAGATGAGGCTAGAGAGACACACTCTATCCGCTCAAGAGCTTTTCGGCTATGGCTTACAGACTTATTCTACGAAGCTGAGGGAAAGGCGATTAATTCTAATGCGATGGCTGAAGCGTTGGGCGTTCTTGATGCAAAGGCCATACGATCGAAAGTCTTTCGGGAAGTCAATCTGAGGACAGCCGAACACCGGGGCAAAATTTACCTAGACTTGGGTTTGCCCGACTGGTCAGCAGTAGAAATTGATTTACAAGGTTGGCGTATTGTGGCAGAACCGCCAGTCAGATTCACCCGACCAGAATCATTGTTGGCATTACCCACCCCGATCGAAGGCGGTTCACTGGATGAACTGAAAAAGCTTATTAATGTAGATGGTGACTCATGGGTGTTAATTATCACGTTCTTGCTGTTCTCTCTTTGTCCGAATAAGACATATCCGGTATTGGTTTTAGCCGCTGTTCGTGGCAGTGGGAAAACGGCGGCAGCGGAGATTATGAAAGGTTTGGTTGACCCCGGCAAGGGTGGCTTGATCAAGTTGCCGAAAGATATCAGGAACCTGGCGGCAGCGGCGGTGAATCGGCGGCTGTTGGTCTATGACAATGTGGGATATATTTCCCCGGAGCAGTCCGATGATCTTTGTAGAATGGCCACTAATTTCGGGTTTAGTACCAGAACGCTCCACACCACTGCGGAAGAAACCACGCTGGAATTTACCCGGCCTCAAATTATCACGGCGATCGATGCCCTGGTGACCCGGGATGATTTAGCCGATCGGGTTTTGATGGCACAGTTGGGAGAAATTACAGAGGACAAGAGATTGGCACAGGGCGAGTTAGCCGCCAAAGTGGAAGCAGCTAGACCAAGAATACTTGGAGCCATGTTAACGGCACTCAGCCAAACTTTAGCTGAATTGCCCAATACCAAGCCCAAAAAACTGCCGAGAATGGCGGATTATGCACTGTTCTCAATCGCTGCTGAAAGGGCACTAGGACTAGAAGAGGGAGAATTTTTAGAGGTGTTTGATCGAAGTCGTGAGCAGTCTCGACAGGTAGTACTAGATGCATCGCCGCTGTCTGATGCACTCATGAAAATGATGGAAGAATACCCACTGCCCAAGACTTACAAGGGGACAGCCTCTGAGCTGCTGGCAAAGTTGGAAAAATGTGCTGAAGCTGGTGTTGCTCACACAAAGTCGTGGCCGCGCAGCCCAATCACCCTTAACCGGCAGCTTGATCGACTAGCACCAGATTTGAAAGAGTGGGGAATTTTAATTAGCCGCAGTCGAACAGAGTCGGGCAAGTTTATCCATGTGCAGAGTGCCCTAAAAATCGCGTCATTCCGGTCATTGGGTCATGAAGCTATACAGGGTGAGGGTTTAGGGCATGACCAGAAAATGACCGGAATTTTGAGCGATTCAATTCCGGTCATTTTCCATGACCGAAATAATGACCAGAATGACAGGAATAAAAATCAAAATGAAAAGCGGTCATTGATTGAAACTTACAGCCAGCAATCATTACAGCCCCTAAATGACCAGAATGGCCGGAATGACGGGAATTTTGACCCATTTTTAGATAAGACAGAACAGATGGAACAGACAGTAGATTCTTCTGAATATTTAGATGAGGTCTAACCATGCTGGAAATTTTGGAGGGGTCGATAGCTCCGCTTGCACTAGGGGTGATCGTCACTGGCAAAAGTGGAAAACCACTGACAGTCATTGGTGTTGATGGCGATGGCTTGGTTTTGGAATCTGATAGCGGAATCCTCAAGGCCAAGCGATCGGCAATCTTGAATGTTTTAATGTCACCACCAATCGAACCCCCCGAAATTCAAATAGGCGATCGACTGCGGCGCAATGTCCAACCACAAATCAAATATCCCCAGAAGTGGTTTTTATGTGAGGTGGATGATCGATCAAGAACAGTACCCCCGCTCAAATCGGCCACAGTCGAAAGATTTAGCCCTAGTGGCTACTGGGTGAGAACAGCGGCGGACGCTCTTTACCACGTCCCAGAAAATGCTATCGACGATGGGACATGGGAATTAGTACACGAATACGAGCAAAACAATTGAGGCAACGACCAGAGCTATTTTTGGTGACTGCGGAAGAATGAGAACTAAGGGTAAGGCGTTAGCTCATGTTAATGGTGGGCTACCATGCGGTTGGCACGTTTATTTTTCTGTTCTTTTGGTGCCACTTATTTGTTTTGCCCTGTTTTTTAAAAAGATGTGAGTGAAATTCATTGATTTCTAGGCTGGCTTTCCCATAGGGCTAAAGTGAATAATGAGGGTTGTTTTTCTATAGTGCCTAGCTGCGCCGCTTTGCCCTGCCACCCTCCACTACGTTCCGTGTCGCAGGAGTGCCGATTGTAAAGCCCTTCGGTCACGATAGCATTTTCCGCGATCGCTCCAAATGCTTCTGCTCTCTCCAGGGGCTTTACATCGGCGATGGCAGCGTCTCGGCTCCGTGTTTCATTTCGCTCCGCTACATTGCACACTACGGCTCGTCCCTGCGGGAAAGAGAGAAGAGTAGAAAAAAGAGAGAGGGTAAGGGTATATGGCCTTGGCCGGGGACTTTTCTTCGGATTTCTTTGTTTTGTCTGGAGTTGGAGCTGCTAACGCCATCCTTTTTTATAGCTATCTAAACCGCCGAAATAGCTCTTTTTAGCTTTTTGTAGTGCTACTGCCAGCAGAGCAGTAATCACTGGATGTTCATCCACGGCTGATGTTCCGGCTGCATTATTCAGTTGTGTCCTGGCGATCGCCAGTAATATCACTGCTTGCTCTAAATCCCCTGCCAGTCCAAAGTTACCGTCTTTAACTAGTGTTGCTACTCCCTTGGCTGCTGCTCGGCTATGGGTGGTGTTGCTGGCTTCTATGGCATAGTTACAGGCTTCCCATGCTAACAGGTATTCGTCTCTAGCTGTATATTTTATGGAGTTTTTAATCTCTTCAATTATTCTACTTGCCATATTCTTACATTTAGTAATTTTGTACTATTATAGCCTATTTTTTGCTATAATGTAGTTATATTTTGAATGTTTTGTAGTTATGAAATTTATTGTTTTCTTGGCCACAGTAATGAACAAAACAATATCCAGGCATTGGATTCAGTCTTTTCATCTGTTGGCGTAGTCTCCATAGGGAAATTGCCATGCTTTGATTCTTGTCTATACCACCAGCGCAAGTTGGCTCTGCGGACATTTCCAAAAATCGCCTTGAATAATTTCATATTTAAAAATCTCGGCAATTAACGGCAGTTAAAATCCAAAAAAAGACATATTTCCTCTATAGGTTGTACTGACACATATATTATATGTAGGTTATACTTATATGTGGGCAAATAGAAAGCGATCGCTAGTTTTCGAGGACGGGCGATCGCTTTCACCCCTAACCAAAATCAGCAAGGAGTAATCCCCATTATGAAACTAGTTAATGCCAAAGTAGCAGGACAGCCCAGAATTACCGCCACTAAATTTGGAGATCGATCGGTGATGGATTGTCGGACGGAAGATGGTCAAACAGTTACCATCTGGCGACCAGCCGGAGATATGGAGGTCATGGGCAGAGCTAACGGAGAAAGGGTCACCATTGTCCTGGACTCCAAAGGGAAAGCCTCACTGATAGAAACTGCCAGAACCCGTGCAGAAGAAGCGGTAAATCGCCCGATGGGTTTTGATATTAAAACAGCAACTCCACAAATGGCCACCAGCCGGACTGAAGAGATTGCCGACTATATCGATCGCCTGGGCAAGCTTTACACCCACACTTATAAATCTATTGCGGTGAAGCTGGCCGAAACCCCATTAGCTACGCCAGAAATTAAAGACGTGGCGACTACGCTGTTTATCCAGACGGTCAGACATTTTAATCTGTAATACCTATTAGCCCCAGCATTCAGTGTTGGGGCACTCCCTCTATAATTCATAGGCGAACCCCATCAAGGTGCCAATCATGCCCAAGAAATTAACCTCTAAACAAAAAGTCGATCGCGAGAGCTTCGTTTTTGCCAAGATTCAATTGGGTCTTTCGCGCAAGCAAGTGGAGTTATCAATATGTGATGAATTTGATGTTGCCATCAGAACAGCAGCGAATATTTATAATGCGGCCATTGAAAGTTTGGCTGATGAACACCCAGGGCATCAACGTCGCCATCGAGCAGTGATCTTGGAAGTGTTGCACTCTCAAGCAAATGCTTTTCAGTTAGATTTACTGGCAGTGCAGAACCAAATTCAAATCGCACTCAACCTGCAAGAACAACGCCAGATCATTAACCAGCAGTTAGCTGATTCCTCTCTCAGCCAGACAGAACAGGAAGAGCTACAAGTCAAGTTGGATGTATTGCCCACCGTGCGTACCCAGACGATCGTACAGATGTTTGTGGCCAAGAGCCGAGTCCGTAGTCAATTGGTACAGACTATTTCAGAAATTGCCCGAATTCACGGCCTTTATACTGATATGCCTTTATTGCAAGCGATCTCCGTTCTGGCTAGCAGTGAAATGATATCGCCAGAAGTAGCTGGTCGAATGTTGGTGGCAGTTGAAGATATTTCTAGTTCGCTTGAAAAGGCTTTTCACGAAAAGCCTTTATCCCCAGAAGCCAATGAGAGAGATTTAAACTAGTATTTTCTAGCTAGATACTTATACTATATTTAGGTAATATGTATACTGAGAGTATATAGATGATCACTGTAGGATGAATTATGGGTGCTAATAGCAAACCAATACTTTCGTTGTTGGTGGATGGGCAAAAGAAGGAACGATTTGCTGAATTAGCTAAAGCGCATAGTCGTTCGATGAATTGGTTGCTCAATCAGGCGATCGACAAGATGCTAGAAGCTAACACTATTGATATTTATCAAGACAGTGCCATCGGTTCATCTGATATGGAGGAGTTGGTTAAAAGGTATGTAGACCAAGCTGTTAGTCCGATCGCAGCCAAGGTGGATGAGTTATCGGCTCAAATACATGAGCTAAGTGCTGAATCTGGAGCCAACAACACTGCGGTTAACTCCAAGCCATCAGTGAAAGGGCAAGGTAAAGCTGCGAGGCAAACTCAGAGCAAAACTTTACGACATTAAGGAGTAGTAGTTCAACACGTCTCAAGTAAAAAACACGACATCAATATTGTTAATTGTGCTCAAAGGAGTGCTTATTGAATTTTAAAGCTCGACAGTTTTCTTCAACGGTGCGGACAACATTGCTGGGTGCGCCGTCTGGTATTTCCGCCTCGATTTCAAGTGTGACTTTCACTTTTGCTCCATTGAGGCTGGTGAGATGTTGGATAATTTCATCGGTGATTATGGGTGCGTCACGATTGATTCTCAGGGCATCGAGATCAATACTGCCAAAAAAGCGATGTAAGGTGAGAGGTTTTGGATCTGGAACCAAAGGAAGTGGAACGACGGTTCCTCCTTCTGGTGGTAGTGGATCGATCGGCTGAATTGGCTCAATAATTACTCGATCAGCTTTAATCTGATCTGTAGCTACATCTGGTCTAACCAATAGACTTTGACTGCTGAGAGGAATGTTTACTATGGGATGGCCAGCTTTTAACCCCAAGTATCTATTTGTCGCATCATCGTATCCTTCAGCATAGGCAAAGGAATCAAGGATTGTTGAGGCAACGCCATCTTTGATAGATTGCAGTAGCACGTCGGTATTCTTGAGGCGTGGGAGATAAAGATATTGGCTGAAAAAATCCCAGAGTTTTTTGAGATCGACGTGAGCTGCGTTTGGCCAGAAATAGGGACTAAGAGCTTCCATGCACAAGCGGCTGGGGGAGTAATTTACGATCAGATATTCTTCATGTACCAGCTTTTTACTGGTTCTTTGCACCAAGGTATCTGACCCTGTTTGGATACGGACAGATTCCCATTGCAAGTCACCTTGGGGATCTGGCTGTGATGGAATGATCAGCCATTGGTAGGCTTCATTTAGTACACCAACAACATCTCGATCGGACTGGGCACGTTTGGCTGTTGCTTGTTCGCTTTGGCGGTGATCTAGATTCAGAATGGTTTTGTCGTTAACGATCGATTCCCATGCCAAGTATTGGGCAATGTGTTTGGTCAGATTTTCCAGTTTGGTGTGGTCAGCGGCCAAAAATACTAATTGATTTTTGTTGTATCTAGGGCTGGCACCGCGTTGGTTTAGGATTTCAGTGGCGTATTTTTGAGCATCGCTATCACCATTTTTAATGTGGGGATAGTTGGAGCCTAGAATAACCAATCGCACTCCCATTGAGCTGTCATCAGGAACGTCTGAGGATGAACTGGGGGCAAAGTGAATCCCCATGAAGTCGCCTTTTTGGTTATCTAATTTGAGACGGCGAATAATTTCGAGTTGAATACGATCGATGTCTGTTTGAATTTCGTTGGCGCGATCTTGGGCGGTGCGGGTAACGTTGGGCTGGGTAGAAATCCAGTAGCGGTTACTGCCATCGACGTACAGATAGGTTGATCGATCGGTGAGACGACGGAGGGCATCGCCAAAAATAGCGGTGTTTTCACCGGGCTGTACACAACCCAGTTTGATCCGGCGGTCTTCGATGCCTTGATTGGCGGCTTTGAGAGTGGGAGCGGAACCTAAATAGATGGTGCGGGTGACGCGCCGACAGGCGGAGTAGCGACCCAAGTTGGTATTTTCTCGATCGATCTGACGTGGTAAAGAGTTGGGACCATCAACATCTTGCTCGATGATTGGTGCCCAGTTGTCGTCTAAATAACGGGTTAGCTCTGGGTAAACTTCCCGATCATCCATGGGGACGCTGGCTGGCATGATCAATAAACCAGCATCGTTACTTTCCCAGAGAGAGTGAATGACTTTGGCCATCAATCTCAGGACTCCTCTGGTGCGTTGGAATTTCTCCAAGCTCGACCAGTCAGAATATAGTCTGGTAAATAGTTCAGGGTGGATGGGGTAAGAATCTTCTAGCTTTTTCTTGTAGGCTGCTTCGCGGCATTCACTGGGGAATTCGGAGGACTGGGTTTGATAGAGTTCGTAAAAGGCTCTAACTACAGCGTCACGGGCAACAAAGCTACTGTTGTCTGTAATTGGTTCAAATAAACGTCGGCGCACAATCTCGAAGCTTTCCTCGGAGGTTGCTGGTCGCCAGGGGGATTCTACTCGCCCGATCGCATTCTTGATGCGTACTAGGGCATCTTTGCCACGCTCACCACCAATTTCGATATCAGAAGCCGGGATACTGACCACCAACATGGTTTGTTTGGCATTCTTGGCTGATTCACTGAGGGTTTGGGCAAAGGTGAAGTGGGTGTCGAAACTACCACCGGGTAGGTCGTTTTCTTCGTGGAGCTGACGGGCGTAAGCGACCCATTCATCTACCAGAATGAGGCAGGGGGAATATCGATCGAACACATCCTTCAGTAAGTCGCCAGGGTTGGTGCTGGTTTCGTCAGATTGCCGAATCATATCGTAGGCTTCTCTGCCGCCGAGTTGCCAAGCTATTTCGCCCCAGAGAGTACGAACGATCGTGCCATCTTCTTTGGTTTCTGGTTGTCCAGGGGGGAGCTTGTGACCAACGATCACTACTTTGCGGACTTGGGCGGGTAGCTCGGTGATTTGGGCATCAGCAAAAATGGCTTCTAGACCGGGTAGTTTTTGGGTGGGAGTGTCAGAAAACAGGTGATAGAGCGCCAACATTGCATGGGTTTTACCGCCACCAAAGTTGGTTTGCAGATCGATAACTGGATCGCCACCTTGACCACTGAGCCGTTGCAGCGCATTGGTGAGGAGCTGCCGTAGACCTTCTGTGAGATAGGTGCGGGAGAAGAATTCAGTGGGAATGCGATATTCGTCAGAGCCACGGCCTTTGTAGACTTCCCATAGGTCGGCGGCGAATTCGGCTTGTTGGTAGCGACCAGTGGCGATATCGGGGTGGGGGGTAATAATCTCGCGCCAGCACTTTAGGCTGGTGTTGGGAGTTCCTTCGATCGGGGTGCCCGTGACTCGTTTGTTTTCGCGCCGTGCTTGTTCGTTGTAGCGAGTTCGCAGTAGTTCTTGTTTTTGGCTGTCTACGCTTTCGGCTTCGGGGGAGCTGATGCTAGTAAGTAAACGGGAGATGCTGTCGAGGGCGCGGTAGGTGTCATCGGTAGAGAAGTTGTTACCATGTGCCCATTTGTTGCGGGTGTCGGATAATTCGTTGACTAGGGATCGTTCGGCTTTGCCCATAGTTTTACGAAAAACATCTGTCCACTGGCGATCGATCACTCGTAATTGAGCGGCCACGTCTTCTTTGAGGATTTCTTCTGGTAATCTCTTGAGGCTATGATCACCTTCTAGTAATGGGGTGACGGAGATCAGCCAAGATTTGCCGATCTGGGATTTAAGTTCTTGGGCGATGAAAGGATAAAGTCCGGTGCAGAGGGCAGAGAGGGCTTTTGTCACCCGTTCGTGATTGCTGAGAGCCATGATTGCTTTGGGTTCGTTGAAGGTGAGTAGGATGCTGAGTTAGAAGCTGGGCTTCTTTTAAATGTCTAGTTTGCCTTGGGTGTCTTTTTTGCTGGTTTGGCTTTGGGCTAGACGAGCAATTTCTGGCCAGGAGGTCACGAGGCTGTTGTAGGCAGTGGCTTCTTGTGTCCAACCATGTCGATCGCACAGGCTATAAAGGCGATAGGCGAGGTCACGGGCAATTTCGCTGCGGCCATTGAGCTGAGATAGAATTTGGGCGGCTCCTTGCTCTCCTTTGTTTTCTAGGGAGTAGATGAGGTGTTGGGTGGCTTCCCAGTCGGGAACGCGAGAATCGGTTTGGGGATTCCAGTCTTTGGGCAGTTCCTCACGGCGTAGGAGGTGAACTTTACCGCCTTTGGCTGCCAATATTCCAGAGTTGACTAATCCTTTGATGCTGACGTTTTTGGCTTTGGAGAGGGTTTCGGCTTCGCCATAGAGTCCTTCTTCAAATTGGTGTTGCTCGAACCAAGTGAGCGCCCAGCGGCTATCGGCATCGAATTCGCTTTCTTGGTCGGAGAGGTAGTCGTCGAGAACTTGGTTGATCAGTTTGAGAGCAGTCCGCACGGTCATGGCTTGGCCATCGGCTTCTAGGACTTTTTGGTATCGAGAGAAGACGGCGATGCCGGGGCCGATGCTGGCTTGTTGTAAATCTACGGGGGCGAGGTTGCCCTGTTGGAGATTTTTGATGGCAGAGGGGAGTTCTTTGTTTAGTTCGGTGAGGAATTGGCGACGGGTGATAGATGGGGTGTTAGTGGGGAGAGGACGGCAAACTAGGGCGATCGAGGAAGCCAGAGCATTTGAATTTCTAGCTACAGTTCGATTTGCTAATTCGGTTCGCATTGGCCAGGTACCGGTGACACTGAATCCGGCCTGAATTAAGCTTTCTAGCATGGTTTCCCAGCCTGTGGATACAGCAGCTAAATCATCGTCATCACTTTCAGTTTGCTTGAAGGCATAGAAAACTGTGAAAGGATAGTTAGGATGAGATGCTTCATAGGTACGTTGAAAAGCTTGTCTTAAGCCATCTTCAAAAAAGTTCTTGGCTTTCTCTTTGTCACCATCATGACGATAGGGTGCATAAATTAATTCTGGAGCTTTTGGTGTAGCTAGAGTACTAAATAAATCGGGGTAAATGTTACTGAGAGAACGTCTTAGCCAGACATAGAAGAAGTCAGATAAGTCAGCATAGCCAATATTGTCATAGTATGGTGGGTCAGTTGTGAATACTAGTGGTCGTGTGTCAGCATAAGTAGCTGTCCTGGCATCTTGCTGTTGTGCTTTCCCAGCTTGTACTTCTACGCTTGGTAGAGCTTGAAGCACTTTGATAGTCCAATCAACTGCCCCCTGAAAATTGCCTGTAGATTGACTGAATGGATTACATTCTATAAAATCCCAAGTCATAGGAATAGCTTGTCTTGCAAATGTATTTCTAATTGTGTCTCTGCCAGAATGCCAACTACAAATACTGGAGTTATAGTCAACAAGTTTATCAAGCGATAGAGCCAAATACGTTACAACGGCCTCAGCATAGGCTATGGGACCAGTACCACCATCGCGCAAATGAATTCCATCATCAATGAGTCCTGCTTCGATCGAATCCTTCCGAATCTTCTCCAAAACATCATCTTTCACTAGGTCTCCCAACATTGTCAGCACAGTAAGTTGACGAGGAGTAAAGAGATCTCCCATGTTCACCATGCCATAAGCAGGTGTTTGAAAATTACGATGCTTTTTGGGTATTTCACAGTCAGACTTCCATGAAGGCTTTGCTGTTGCTGCAACTTTTGCCTGTTCTGCGGTAGGGGAAAGATAAATACGTCCGCGTTTTCCTTCTGCCACGATCGCCATCAACATGCTACCCATCCGTTGCTCACGACCTTCCGATCGCACATAATCCAACGGCACTGGCGTTCCACAAGCCACACATACGGCACCTTTGCGGCCCACTGTTCCTTCTGGCACTTCATCAGCATTCGATCGAACAGTAAATTGAATTGTGGGTACTTTGGTTGTTCGATCAATTACCGGCTCCACCCAAGCCTCTTTGCCCTTCTTCGTCGAAAGCGCAAACGATCGAACCAAAGGCATATCACAACCACAAGCCGGATTCGGACACTTCACTGTTCTCGCCCATAACCAAGCAATCACCGTTGCCTCACCACCATCCGGTAACTGCGCCGCCGGATAAAGATTACCTATCTTTTTCTGCGCCTCATCCCGCACCCACTTACCGTAATAGCGCACATCCTCAGCCAATCCCTGCGCCCCGACCCAACTACCGATCGCCTCCTTCTTCCTAGCCTCTGGATTAATCGGTGGTAAATTCTTAAACTTCGGCGGAATCTCAATCATCGCCTTCGTAATCATCACCGCCACCGGATTAATATCGCTAGCATGAGCCTCCAAACCCAACCGCTGTACCTCCAAAGGAATCGAACCACCTCCACAGAAAGGATCGAGTACAGGCGGCGGATTTCCACCAGTGGATTTAAAAATCTCTTGCTGTGCCGCCTTGATCAAGTCCGCATCACCCAAATTATCCCAATTCACCAATTGCTCAATCATCTTCAGCAGCCTGCCCCGCTCTACTTCCTGAGCGGCTTCTGTCGGAAATTCTTCCGGTCTGGCCGAAGGATCATCTACCAACGATGCAAACAAAACCGCTCGACAAGCAGCCAAAGGCCGCCGCGCCCACCATAAATGTAGTGTGCTGGGATGCCCATGTCGGATCGACTTCTCACGACCAGATTCAAAATTAATTACGTCTAAAGGTAGAGCAACTTCGATTAGTTTTTTGCGCTGGGTCATGGAAATTTGCAGGGTAGATACCCGCTTATCTTGCCCATGATTCTCAAATTAAACTAGATCTGTAGATGTAGAATATACTGAATTATCTAAATCACCTAAAATTAAGTTCAGTATATTTACGATCGGCAATTCCAAATTCAGAAATGCTGCTCGATCAGCGTCAGCCTAAGAGCCTTCTAGGCATCAGTTGCAATTGTTGTTTATCATCGAAGACAACTTGGCTCTTCGACCCCACCACTTACCTTCAATGCCCTAAAAGCCCTCCATGTCCCAGTTTCCCCATGACCGCTTCCACAAAAACCTGTTCGAGTGGCAACTCAGCCCCTTCGGAGAAGTCAGCATCCAACGCTCACTAGATCCCGAAACCACCTTCATCGATATCTACTTCATTCCCCAGCAGCCAATCGCCCCAGAACCACAGTTGAATCTATTGGCTCAATGCATCAGCGGCCAAGCTGTCGCCTTTGAACCCTATCGCAATCCCGTCGAAATCCACCACATCCAAAGCTGCATCAACAAAGCTCTCCACATCCAACAGGAATCTACACCAGAGCCGCCAGCAGAACTGCAACCCCGGATGTGGATTATTACGCCCACCCTCGCTGCCCACAAACTAGCCATCTTCGGTGCCCAAGCCGATGAAGCTCGGTGGGGCAGCGGCATTTACCTATTGCCCCCAGGCATCCAAACCGGAATCATCGTTGTTCATCAACTACCCATCACCCCCGCAACCCTACTCTTGCGCCTCATGGGACGAGGCCGCGTCCAGCAAACAGCCATGGCCGAGGTAGCAGCCTTACCCACCAACCATCCCGCTCGCCAAAGCCTGTTGGACTTGTTGATATCCTATAGAATGGAACTAGCCGCCAAACAAAACGCCGAACCCGAAGAACAGGAGTTAGTCATGCAATTATCCCCTCTATACCTGGAACAGTTGGCAGCAGCACGCCTTGATGGTGAACAAATTGGTGGACTGAAAAGTCAGCAAGATTTAGTGCTGCGACAACTAACTCGACGAGTGAGCGAGATTTCAGCAGCATCAGAAGAGCAAGTGCGATCGCTGTCCACAGAGCAACTTGGCTCCCTCGGCGAAGCTCTATTGGATTTTACCAGTCTCGCTGACCTGATAGTCTGGCTCCAAGATAATATCTAGAATCGCCAGAAGCCATATTCAGAAATGCTGATTTACGATGGTTCTTTGCCCCCTTGCCATAGTTCTTTCCAGCTATAGTTCACACTGCAAGAATTAGTATCTGGTTCCCGCAAAAAAGGCTTATGCAAATAGCGCATTAAACAGCCAGTAGTCTCCACTAAATAAGGACTTTTATTATCTGAAACCATCGAACTACCCTGAGCATTATTCTCCATCTCCATGGGAACCGATACTAAAGCCAGCACAAAATTATCCGGCTTATTCAGAGCATACAAAATTTCATTTCTAGTTACCGTCACCGTCTCTGAGCCTTCAATGCGACCCTTCACTTCAATAAACCGCAGATGACCAGTAGCTGGAACCAGTGACTCAATATCATAGCCACACTTCTGGGCACTGACATCCTTCGGGACATGACCCAACCGCAACTCAGCAGCCATTACCGCATCCATCGCCGCCAGCTCCACCCGCTTCTTCTCGATCGCAAACAAACTAGGACTGGCTGTTCGACCGCCAGATAACCGCTCTAACAAGCCGATCGGTACAATCAAAGCTCCACCCACAATCAGTGGTGGCAGCGGTGAAAGCTGTCGCTCTTCCTCTAATTCAGTCAATCGCTTGCCCAGCCTCATTTCCAGGTCATCAGCTCTCTGCCGAGCTTTCTGGGAATTAAGCCTTGTATTGGCCTTCCCCAACAATTCTTGGGCTTTCAACTTACTGGCCTGGGCATCCCAATAATTAATTTCTCGGGTCAGCCGCTCTTTCACCGCCTTAATTGTCTTCTGTACCAGCTCTTCCTTCCGTGATTTCACCTCTTGCAAATGCTGTGTCACCAATTGGTCGATCGCATATTCCATCGCTCGATCTTCAATATTATCCAGTAGCTCCAATCCCTCTAATACCGGCTCCATCAAGGATTTTTCCTCGGTCGTACAAGGGCGATAGTCCAAATAAGGCGCATAACCCACCCCATAAGCCGTCCCATCCTGCCCAATCTCTACATACTGCATCCGCCGTGAAACCGAATGACGCTGACCATTTTTACCTAACCGCGCATCTTGAATCGTATGCTCCAAATAAACCAAACAGCGCACCACCTCACCAGAATCTGCCGTGTCGATCAAAACTGCCCCCTGACGAAGCAAGCTTTGATGTCGATCGAGCATGGTATCCAACACCGCATCTAACAACGGATGACCCGGACAAACAAATGTGGCCGGGGGCTTGCCTTGCACATTGATCAGATCCTTCTCAAAGCAAATACGCTCATAGCTGCGCCCAATGGGTTCTTGTAAACCGTGGCGCTGACTCTGTTGCCTCAAAATAGCCGGGACATGCTTAATTTCAAAGCGCCTGGGTTCTCGCTGCCGAGTAGTGCCCCCCAAATACTCAAAGGCATCCAAGAAAAAGGAGCTAATAAAATAAGGCTGTAATTTCCGTGCCTCTGCCCGCTCCATATCCTCCCGCACCTTCTGAATCTTAGAAGCATCCATCGCGTCATGCGCCAGGGCTTGCTCCTCAATTAAATCCTGAATCCGCTGATGATCTAGTCGATCGGTTACTACTTGATTCAGCCTAGCTTTGACCTCTGGGCTATCTCCATACCGCACTGCCTCGATCAATAGTTCCCGCAGCTCTTTCCCAGCGATCGCCTGACCCAACACATCAAAAACCTTGCCACCTAAAGATCTCTGCTCCTGCTCTAGCTTCCGCAGCAGTGTCAAATAAACATCACCTTCCCTGGTATCCTCCGCCAACAAATTCCACAGACGGCAAACCTCTGTTTGTCCAATCCGGTGAATCCGACCAAACCTTTGCTCTAAACGGTTAACGTTCCAAGGCAAATCATAATTCACCATCAAGTGAGCGCGTTGTAAGTTAATCCCCT
This sequence comes from uncultured bacterium, assembly GCA_964247085.1. Lineage (GTDB taxonomy): Bacteria > Cyanobacteriota > Cyanobacteriia > Cyanobacteriales > Chamaesiphonaceae > JAAFHZ01. Next base: position 3,327 of record CAXTSX010000053.1, on the reverse strand, counting down.
CCCCGGCTGCATCGGTTGCTAGTAATACATGCACCTTCACATCTTGCTTAAAAGCATTCTCGGCTTTCTTCCGATCCTCTCTGCCCATGCCGCCATGAATCGCCACGACTGAATCTGCATTGCTCAGTAACGAACTGATGCGATCGGCCAAATAATTCAACGTATCCCGATGCTCAGTAAAAATCACGAGTTTACGCCGAGAGCCTGACCCATTAAACATCTGCTGGTCTTGCAGCAAGTTTGATAACTCCTCCCACTTGCGATCGCGGCCACTGTGCCTCACCTCCGCAGCCAGTTTTTCCAAATCTTCAAGCTGCTCAATCTCCATTTTTAACTCTGCAACCGTCAAAGCCGCAGTTGCTCGATCGGCCAATGCTTCTTCGGTTTTCTCCAACTCATCAGCAGCAATATCTTCCAGCTCGTCATCAATGTCCTCCATATCCACCAAGGACATAAAGTTGATCTCCGCAGAAAATCCCCGTTGTAGCTCCTCTTCCCGTAGCCGCTTTTGGAGCTTTTCCCGTCGTCGTTTCAATGATTGGTAAATCGCTTCTGGTGACGAAGCCAATCGCCTTTGCAAAATAGTCAGAGCAAATCCTACAGTCCCTTTTCTACCATCATTACTCGCTAGTTTATCGGCACGATTAAACTCTTCCCTAACGTACTCAGTCACCTTGCGGTAGAGTCTGCCCTCCAAGTCAGAGAGCGGGTAAGTAACAGTTTGAGCGATTCTTTCAGGAAACAACTTGGTTCCATCAAATCTCAGCAGATCTTCTTTGACCATCCGGCGCATCAAATCTGAAGTATCAGCCGGTGGCGCACCCTCCCGAAAACGTCCTTCAAATCGATCGCTATCCAACAACGACATAAAGAGCTGAAAGTCCTCATTCTTGCCATTGTGAGGAGTGGCAGTCATCAATAAAAAGTGCCGAGAGATCGAAGATAGTAACTTACCCAATCGATATCGTTTTGTAGTTTTAACCTCCTTGCCATAAAACGTCGCCGCCATTTTATGGGCTTCATCGCATACGATCAAGTCCCAGTCAGTATTTCGCAATTTGTCGTGTGAATCTTCATCCCTACTTAATTTATCCAGTCGTGCAATTACCAGTGACATCTCTGCCAAAGCATTGCCAGACCGAGCCGCTGTCAATCGATCGTTAGTCAGAATCTCAAAAGGCATGTGAAACTTATGGAAAAGCTCATCTTGCCACTGCACAGCCAAACTACCTGGACAGACAATTAAGCATCTTTGCACATCTCCCCGAATCAATAATTCTCGAATCAACAAGCCAGCCATAATCGTCTTGCCAGCACCAGGGTCATCCGCCAACAAAAATCGTAATGGCTGACGTTGCAACATTTCACCATAAACTGCGGTGATTTGGTGGGGCAACGGTTCCACCAATGAGGAATGCACCGCCAACATGGGGTCAAACAAATGCGCCAGACGAATACGATGAGCTTCTGAAACTAATCGCAGCAAAGCCCCATCACCATCAAAATCCCACGGGCGACCGGCTTGAACGATTTCTAAAATTGACTCTTGATCGCGGTTCAACAACTCTATATGTGGTTGTCCGTCTGAGGTTTTGTACGTCAGCTCAATAACATTACTACCACGCCATCTTGCATCGATAACCGTGACATTCTGATTGGGGTAAATACCTTTGACAATGACATCTTGGGTCAAATCCTCTAGTTTTGCCATCTTATGTAAACCTCGGCAATACTGATTGTGTTTTAGTGACTACTTTAGATAACCCAAAAACAGAATTATTAGCTCAGGAATATCAATATTTCACCGACTCACTTAAGCCCCCCTTCTTTATCTCTATCACCCTCGACCAAAAAGCTCCATTAACCAAAGCTAACGGCGTCTAATTGGGTAGAGATATTTCGATTATTTTGCTTATTGCGTTTATATTGATTATGTGGGTATGATTAGAGAACAAAGAATTCACAATTCGATAAGGTGAGAATATGCCCCCAAGCTTTACCGCTTTGCTATCCACACCAAGTGACGCTGAAAAAGCATTAGCCAAAGAGAGTAGCCGTCAACTTGCGCCGTTAGTTCAGAAAGAGCGTCCCAGCACTAGTATCAGTATTTTAGAAGATGAGTTAGGGCAAAAAATAGTTGTTCCTAATGTTGCCATCAGTTTACTTTTGGAGATTTTAACCCAAATGGCACAGGGCAACGCTGTTACTCTCATGCCTTATCATGCAGAGCTTACAACTCAGCAAGCAGCAGATTTACTGAATGTTTCGCGTCCTTTTTTAGTAAAACTACTAGAGTCAGGAGAACTGGCACATCGGATGGTTGGTAAGCATCGGCGGGTGTTGCTTCAGGATGTAATGAAATACAAAGAGAATATCGATCGAGCCAGAAACGAAACTCTTAATGAACTAGTTGCACAGGCACAGGAATTAAATATGGGATATGAATAAACGTGTCAAATTTCACCGCCGTTTATGATGCTTGTGTTCTATATCCCGCACCACTTCGGGATTTGTTGATGGAATTGGCTTTGACAGATTCGTTTCGCGCTCGTTGGTCAGAAGAAATTCACCAGGAATGGATTAAGAACGTTCTTAAAAATCGTCCTGACTTAAACGAGAGTCAACTGCTCAGAACTAAATCCTGTATGGATGCTAACGTCCGCGATGCTTTAGTTACTGACTTTGAGTCGTTAATCCCTTCTTTAAATTTACCAGACAAGAATGATCATCATGTTTTAGCGGCAGCGATTAGGTGCAGCGCTGATGTCATCGTAACTTTCAACCTTAAGGATTTTCCATCAGATTATCTATCAACCTTCGATGTTGAAGCGCAGCATCCAGATGATTTTATTTTGTATTTGCTAGATCTTTACCCTGTTCAAGTTTGTAGCGCTGCGGAGAAAGTCAGGCAGCGGTTGAGAAACCCAGTAATGGATCACGAGAAATATTTATCAACCCTGCTCAAGCAGAGTTTACCTCAAACAGTGTCACGCATGAATGAACTAGGTTATTTGGACGGGTATCCCTTTAGTTAAAACAGACAAACCAGCCAAAACACTTCAATGATGCAATAATTTTAAAAGCCCTTCGCGCGGGATTGCTTCAACAATCGACCACCAAGGGCAGTAAACGCCTTACTCAACAAGGTATTCACAAGCTCTAGATTAACGTTTTGTCCTACCGTCAAAACATTGTCAGACCAGCGAATAGACCACCTGTGTTTCAAGTAGGCTCTGAATTCTTTATCTGGAGGGGTTTATAACCAAGCTTATTCTTCATTGGTAATGAAGAGGTCATGAGTTCAATCCTCATCGAGGGCTTAGTCCG
>CAXTSX010000052.1:0-21452 GCA_964247085.1 uncultured bacterium | reverse complement strand
CCAGCTTTACCAGAAACGTTAGAGATAGCGCCACTGGCTAGTTCTGCATCCGATACTGGACGTTTCAGCACCTCTTGAGCGCGTTTTCTCAGTAGTAATTGTAGCTGTTCTCGCTTTTTCTTCAGATCGATAATAGTTGGATTTTCGTCACTCAACCGAACTCTTTCTTGGTTGTATTTAATACTGAGAAGATTGATTTCTTCAGCTAGCTTCTGATACACACCATCTTGAGTCAGCATGGTGGTCGATAGGGAATTATCGGAACGTAATCCCACCTGTCCCAGCTGCTTACTCAACTGTTGTTGAGCCTGCTGAGCTTGCAAGCTGGCCACTTGCGCTTCATTCAGCTTGCCAATAACCTGTTGACGATAATCCGATAAAGCTTTAGCCGCACTTTCCGGATCAGCAAAACGGTATTTGCGACGGAATTGTTCGATCTGTTGAGCGGAAAACTCTAACTTTTTACGAGCCTCCGGCAACTGTCCTTCAATAAAGGCGATCGAACTATTAGTCTTGGCTTTTTTCTGCGTGACGCTAAACTCAATATAGGTTTCGCTCAAAGAATTGAGCACCGCAATCACTCTGGCTGGCGAAGGGTCAGAGTAGGATACATTCAAAATATCAATGTCCGTCTTCGACGAAATCTTAATATTACCCAGTACTTTCTCAGGATCTACTCGCAGCTTGGGATCAACAATCCGATCCATGGCTTTTTTGATCAATTGCTTGCTCTGCAACAACTGAATGGTGGTTTCAATTTGAGTAGTCCGGGTTGAAGTAGAAGAAGCGTTCTCACTATTATTACCACCGCCACCGGCCATGGAGGCTAATTTGTCTACTCCCGTTGAGGCCTTGTCTAGCTCGATCGATATCTGGACTTCGGACTGATAAATACGGGTTTGGGTAAAGGTTTTGAGCGCGACACCCCCCATGATCAAGGAACTAACTAAGGCGCTGACGTACCAATATTTGCGCAGAGCATCGGTTACTATTTTGACATTACTGTCTTCTTTCAACCGCGATTCTTGCATTCCAACAAATTGGAGAGCACCAGGTTCAGCGATTTTGAGAAGATTATCTTTCATAATAGTGGGTAAAAATTACGGGCGGCAGTGTTGAATGACTCTGGCAAATTAATAACTCTAAAAAAACATTTTTTAACTAAGAATGACCACAATTATCCAGCTTAGCTCGGACAGCACATCTAGATAATCTACACAGTTGTGAGTTTCAGGATAATCTCAAGATCCTTAAACCATACTAGCAATTGATGGCTATTAATAGGCAACATGTTTTCGGATGTCTATGATATTTGACTGACTTTGCAGAGCAAAGTAGCCTTCTAGTCTATAATGTTTGACCCAGAGCAGGACTATTTTATGAGGATGAATGGGCAAAATTAGTTTCATCGATCGAGTAAGATTGGGCACCGCTGTATTTGCGGCCAAAGCTATTACTACCACCATTCGCACCCTCAAACTCGGGGCGGCTAGTGTCTTACCGGGGACGATCGCTAAAAATCTGCATCCTCGGATCTTAAATCTGCTATCTCAGCAAATTAAACATGGCGTGATCGTAGTCGCTGGTACTAATGGCAAAACGACTACTTCCTTGTTGCTCCGCGCCATGTTGGAAAAAGATGGCTGGTCGGTAGTCCATAATGAGGCTGGCGCTAATTTGGTTAATGGTTTAATTACCACCCTACTCGATCATACTAGTTTAACCGGTCAGCTCAAAGCTGATTTTGGCATTTTAGAAGTAGATGAAAATGTGATCCCGCTGGTGCTGCCCCAACTGCAACCCAGATATATTATGGCTCTCAATCTGTTTCGAGATCAGCTCGATCGGTATGGAGAGGTAGACACCATTATTTATAAATGGGCAAAGGTCATTGCCGACTTGCCACCCACCACCACTCTGATTGTCAATGGCGACGACCCCGCGCTCACTCACTTTGGCCAGCAAATGGCCGCCGCGAATATTCCTAAGCAAGTGGCCTACTTTGGTCTCAGTGAACCAGAACTATATCTGGACGAAATTCCCCATGCGGTGGATTCTATTTATTGCCCTAGCTGTGGTCATGCCCTAGATTATCAAGGCGTATATCTTTCCCACCAGGGCGATTACGACTGTCCAAAGTGTGATTTCCATAAAAGTGAATTGTCGATCGATAGTCGTCAATGGCCACAGGTGCTAATCGGGGTTTATAACAAATACAACACCCTCGCCGCTGTTACCACAGCCCAATCGATCGGCGTGGGCACAGAAAAGATCATCGATGTGATTGGGAACTTTCAAGCAGCCTTTGGCCGCGCCGAAGAACTGGTCTATCAGGGCAAAAAAGTGCGGATTCTGCTCACCAAAAATCCGGTGGGAATGAATGAAACTATTCGGGCTATCGAACAAGTCCAAAAAGTAGGGGGCAGCTCGGTCACACTGATGATTCTCAATGATCGAACTCCCGATGGCACGGATGTTTCCTGGATTTGGGATGTGGATACCGAGAAATTTGTTAATTCTGGCGGTACCATTGTAGTCAGTGGCGATCGGGTGTTTGACATGGCACTGCGCTTAGAATACAGCAAAGAACAATTAGGGAGCGGCTGCCGACTAATCGTGGAACCAGATACCGCTGAGGCCGTCAAAAAAGCCTTAGAACTCACTCCTGCCAACGAAACTTTACACATTGTCCCCACCTACTCAGCCATGCTGGAAGTCCGGGAAATCTTGACTGGCCGTAAGATCCTCTGATGTATCAGACAGTCCACTAATGTTAAAATAATACTCCGGTCTCCAGAGTAAAAACTTATGCAGAGATGGTTAAAGCGTCTATTTACCGCGATTTTGCTGGGTGGACAGGCCCTCATTCATGTTCTAAAAGGAAGATTTCACTACAGCAACATTATTGAGCAAATGAGCTTTGTTGGTCCAGGTTCCATCCTGATTGCCCTGCTGACTTCGACAACCGTGGGCATGGTATTCACTATCCAAGTAGCCAGAGAGTTCATTAGCATTGGGGCTGGACAAGCAGTTGGTGGAGTGCTGTCCCTCGCTCTCACTCGCGAATTGGCACCAGTTTTGACAGCGGTAGTAGTAGCTGGCCGAGTGGGCTCAGCTTTCGCGGCGGAGATTGGCACCATGCGGGTGAGCGAACAGATCGATGCTCTCTATGTTTTAAAAACTGATCCGATCGACTATCTGGTAATTCCGCGCCTAGTGGCTTGCTGTGTCATGTTGCCAATTTTGACTTTGATGTCGATCGGCACCGGCTTGGCTGGTGGTTGGCTGATTGCCACTAGCGTTTTTAGTTTACCGTCCCGAGTTTTTATTGAATCTTGCCAAAGCTTTCTGAGTCCCTGGGATATAGCTAGTGCGCCTATTAAAGGATTATGTTTTGGGGCAATGATTGCCATCATTGGCTCTAATTGGGGTTTGACAACCACAGGTGGGGCGAAGGGAGTGGGCGAGTCAACAACGGCAGCAGTGGTAACTTCGTTGTTAGCAATTTTTGTGGCTAATTTTTTCCTATCGGTGGTGATGTTCCAAGGCACAGGTAACTCGGTCAAGCTATGAAGTCGAGATGCTCATTACTCTGAGGTTTTGACGGGAAAAGCAGGTGAGTACCGAGGTAATCACCTGCTTCTAAATTAGAATACAACTACTTATGCGGTTAACGTTGAGGTACGCTGCTGCACCAAATTAACGATGGCAGTCTTCTCTAAAAGTCCTACCAGCAAACCATTATCACCAATCACATTCAGCGCTGGCAGCTGGTATTTTTCTAATTGCTCGATCGCCTGCATCAACGGCTGGCTAGATTCAATCACCGTAGTCTGTTTGATCGACTGCATCAATTCACCCACGGTCGTACTAGACCACAATTCGTGGTTTACCTGCTTCAGAGCATCAACATCGATCGAACCAACTAGTTGACCAGCTGCATCTGTCACCAGAAACCGCTGCCAGTTGCTGTGCTCCAGAGTCCTAAAATCTACAAATTCTCGTAGCGAAGACTGCACCGAGACGATCGGACTATTAGCGGTCACCGCATCCGCCGCTACCAAACCCACTAACTTAGACTGTACCCGCGCAAACTGCGCCGACTGCCGAGCATTTTGTAACAAAAACCAGCCAATCAGGGCATTCCAAAGATTGTCAAAGCTACCAAATAATACCAAGGGTACAATTCCAGAGGCGATCGCCAGGTAGCCAAAGGCTTGGCCAACCACACTAGCAAACTTGACTCCTTGGTAAGGATTCCCGGTAACCTGCCAGACGATCGCTTTCAGAATATTGCCACCATCTAAGGGCAGACCAGGAATCAGGTTAAAGGCACCGAGCGTCAAGTTGACGGTTGCTAAAACTGCCACGATCGCGGCCAAGGGCGCTGGTAAACTAACTAATCCATTAGATAAGGTCAATATTCCAAACAGTAAGAAACTAACTGCCGGACCAGCAATGGCCACCCAAAAAGCATCAGCTGGTGTTTCTGATTCTTTTTCGAGGCTGGCAACTCCCCCGAATAGAAATAGAGAGATCGATCGAACACTAATACCTTGGCTCATAGCCACAAAGCTATGTCCTAATTCGTGAGCCAGCACCGAAGCAAAGACCAACAAACCAGTTACCAAGCCCAAAACTAATGGCACTCCGGGCAGTAAGCTTGGAAACGCTGCGGCCAATCCGTCACCATAACTGAGGGTCACTAGACCCAGCACTAAAAACCAAGAGGGATTAACAAAAAAGGGAATCCCAAATAATGTCCCCAGGCGAATATTGCCATTCATGCAGCGACCTCTCATAATCTCGGTAAGACAGTTATTACCGCTTGTTCATCTATTGTAACTAAATGTTAAGAATGCTCTCATAATTTGCTAAGGTGGATGACCGAACAAGGTGAATGGCTATGGATAGGGAAACTGCGATCGGGTTAGATATGGCCATTCTCCGTCACCAGGGAATGATATTTTCAACAGAGGCAAAAATATCGGTAATAATTAAGCCAGGGTTTCATTATTAAGCTTGATGATAATTGCAAACGTAAATCCAGCCATTACCTTACCCGCTAGTTCGATCAACGATTTTTGTCAGCAGTGGCAAATCATCGAACTCTCTCTATTCGGATCTATATTGAGGGATGACTTCCGTGTAGACAGCGATATTGATATGTTAGTTACCTTTGAACCGAACTCTCATTGGGGTTTGCTAGACCATGCTCAAATGCAGCAAGAACTAGAAACAAAACTGGCCAGAAAAGTTGATTTGATTAGCAAAAAAGCCATAGAAAACAGTTCCAACTGGATCCGTCGTCAAGAAATTCTGTCTACAGCTCAAGTAATCTATGCCAAATAACCGCGACAACTCCTCTCTCCTCGATATTGCTGGAGCTGCCAGAAAAGTTTTGCAGTATAAATTGGATATGGATAAAGCTTTGTTTATGTCTGATGACAAAACCCAGTCGGCCATAGTATTTCAACTACTGATTATCGAAGAAGCTGTAAAACGTCTTTCTGTAGAGCTTCGTGATCAACATCCAGAGATTCCTTGGTCACTGATTGCGAGAATGCGAGATAATCTGATTCATCGTTATGACAACATTGATGCCGATGAAGTTTGGAAGACATCCGATCAAGATATTCCAGCATTATTGGTTAACCTGGAACCTTTGCTGCCGAAGAAGTATTGAAATTATGCTTCAATTGAATTCACTTTACAAAGCTGATCAAAGTACTCTGGCGTTACCGTCAGCTTTGCATTGGTAACATCTAGTAGAAGCGTATCGACAGATTGTTTGAGAGCTATGGCGGTTGTCATAAAAACCTCTAAGTGGTGATTGGCTATGACCGTGTGTCCACCTTATTAAGGCAAGGTCAGAGAGTTATTGTTTATGCTAGCCAGTTTTCCAGATCGGCGATCGCATTGAAATCAAGTAGGGCTTCACCGAGAGATTCTAGTTGTTCGATCGAAAGGCTATTAATTCGGGCTGGTAATTCAGTGGGGATATTTCCTAGCTTGCGGGTTAATTGTCTAAGGATTAGGGCTTGTTCTTTTTGTAGCCCTCGTTCTAAACCTCTAGCTTCACCTTTGGCTTCGCCTTCACGCAAAATTTCTTGGTAAATTACAGATTCTTGCATGATATCGCTCTTTATTCGGTGACGAGGAATTTGTAAATGTTATCGAACATGGCGTAACTTTGTAAGAAAACGTAAAATCATGGGTTAATAATTACCAAATTCGGCTCATGCTCAATACGAAACCCGGCATGACTTCATTGCAGTCGATTAAATCTGGAGATTCTAGTACTTCTGGTTCTTGCCCTGGCCGATATATCTCCACCTGCTTATTTTTCGGATTGATGAGCAAGCCTAGTTTCACCCCAACCCGTTGATACTCTCTCATTTTCTCTTGGGTGGGTTTTAAATTATCTGTAGCAGAGCGCAGCTCAATCACGAAATCAGGTACTACCGGAATGAACCCAACAATGTTCACTCCTTCTAATCGAGACTTTTCAATCCAAGAAACATCGGGAGCTGGTTTACCGCCGCTTAATGGGGTAAAATCATAGCCGCCGGATGAGTCGAATGCTCTGCCTAGATTGGTTTGTCGGTTCCAATACCAAACTTCCCCGAACAAATCACCATTTTTTTCACTACTTTCGCCACCCGCTGGAGCCATCACAATTAATTCTCTATCTTTAGTTAATTCCAGGCGTAGATCGGGGTTATCGATACAAAGCTGATCAAAGTACTCTGGCGTTACCGTCAGCTTTGCATTGGTAACATCTAGTAGAAGCGTATCGACAGATTGTTTGAGAGCTATGGCGGTTGTCATAAAAACCTCTAAGTGGTGATTGGCTATGACCGTGTGTCCACCTTATTAAGGCAAGGTCAGAGAGTTATTGTTTATGCTAGCCAGTTTTCCAGATCGGCGATCGCATTGAAATCAAGTAGGGCTTCACCGAGAGATTCTAGTTGTTCGATCGAAAGGCTATTAACTCGGGCTGGTAATTCAGAAGGAATATTTCCCAGCTTGCGGGTTAATTGTCTAAGGATTAGGGCTTGTTCTTGCTGTAGCCCTCGTTCTAAACCTCTAGCTTCACCTCGCTCTAAACCTCTCGCTTCACCTTTGGCTTCACCTTTGGCTTCGCCTTCCCGCAAAATTTCTTGGTAAATTACAGATTCTTGCATGATGTCGCTCTTTATTAGTTTTCTAATTATTGCTTGACTCAATTCTAACCCAGCCAAAATACTCGTTGCTGCTACTAAATTACTTTTTTGGCGGTAGTCGGCGATGTCTTCGATGCGTTGTACTACTTGCTGTAGTATTACTTCTTTATTGCTGGAGCTAGCCAAGACGGCGTAGGGTAATAATCCGGGGGTAGTCAAAAAGTCACTGACTTCTTCTTCCCAGAGTCTAATTACTCGGAACTGGTGCCTCATTTCGTTAGTGACGTACTCGTTTTGTAGTACTAATTTTGAACTGGTTTTACGAAGATATATAACTACTTGTTTGACATCTTGTTGAGGAAATTTACGCTTTAACCGCATGTAGTAGTCGGCCATGCGCAGGGGCATGTTTGCATCGGGGGCGGTTTGAAATTCTAGATGCAGGATTAGTTCTGGGGCGGATAGGAATACTACGGCATCGGCTCTAATTGGTTCGAGGTTTAGTTCTGTTGGGTTGAGGGTGGTGAGGGCAATTTGTTGGCCGAGTAGCCAGTTGGCAAAGTCGGCGGGGTACTCGGTGACGAGAAATTTGGAGATGTTGTCGAACATTAGCTTCGCGATCGAGGGTGTTGGATGTTAATCCAGATGGTATATGAAGCATCAATTGTCCAGGCCAATTCCAAAAAAAACAACATTAGTTTTCCCTCAAAAATTTTTGGAATTGCCAGGGGGATTTTGTCTATCAATTGAGCATGTAAGCTGGGGGCTGGATATTAAAATTAGCCAACATGGTGGGAGCAATTTTTGTGGTGGGGATTGTGCCGCAGTCTTTGCCGCTGGGTTGAGCTGGATCAAAGACTAACAAAATTCCTTGAGGGATGTGGTATGCATAGGAGCCGGATTCATCTTCGATCGCAGTGATAGCTAATCCCATTTCAGGTAGAAATTTGATTTGGCCATCAAGTGAGACAGTGAGTTGTTGTTCATCAGGATTTTCTAATTGGAAGAAGATCTGGAAGACATTGTTACCAAGATCGATAACCTCGATCGGCACATTATTAATGCACAACTTACTTAGGTTAGTGCGAGCCAATTCCACAACCGATTCATCGATGACCACCATATACATGGGTACCATCGCACGGCGGGGCTGCCATTGCGATCGATCGACTCCAATGGCGGCCATGAATTGGCCAAAGTCGTTGATCAGTAGTTGTGTTCTAACGGCAGCAGATCGATCGACAGCGGCTTGACCCATGCTGCTGGCGATCATGAGAACGTAGTCTTTATTTTGTTTGACGAAGGAGAGGATCTTTGACAACTGTCGATCGGCTTCTCCCATGGTGAAATCGATCTCTTCACGATAATTCTGATGCCACTCTGCGGTTAATTCTAGATCTTGAAAGTCTTGGGGATATTTAGCTGGCCAGTAGCGATGCATGGAAGAAGCCACATGGTTGGTGAAAAAAGTAGATAGATCTGGCTTGTGTTGATGCAGCTGTTTCATAAACAAGTCAAAAGCCAGCTGCATTTGTGATGTCCGTCTCCGGCCTACCCGGCTAGGTGTAGCTTTTTCATCCACAATTTGTTTGGCCAGGCGATAAACCGTGTCAACTTGCACGCCTAGCAGGGGGGCTTTGGCTAAAAATGGTAGAGCGGCTTTCACGTTCAGTCCTTTGCTAACATTGCGACCGGAGGAATCGACCATTTTGAGGTTAAAGTCTTGAAAACAAGTGAGAGCATCCGGAAAACATTCAGGGCCGTTGGCGAAGGTGTCGGGTACATAGAAGGCGTACCGGGATACGTCTGCTGGCAAAGGATAGGTATGTAGAGAACCAAATACTCCTACTTTGACTCCGGCACGAGATAGTAGTTCAGTATAGGCAGGATATTCTTCATTTACTTCGGAGAGGTCTTGACCAAAGTTTTGAATTAAATGTTTGTCGTTGGTCACGCCTCGATGGAGGGTTGGCCAGGTAATCCAAGGGGATAGGTGTCCCTGGTCTTCGGCGACGGTTTCATAGAAGGCGCTGTGCTTAAATATTTGCGCTAGTGCGGAGTTGGGATTTGCCTTGGTGTAGTCTACTAGAACTTTGCGAGGTACTTCGTTTAGTTCGTAAAAGACTACTTTTTTGCCGTTAATCATTGTGGTTCTCCAGAATACGTCTGTGCGCTCAATTGTAAAATATCTCTGAAATCACGGATAGTTAAGTGTTAGCTATCTGGTAATTTATGGACTTGTTTGTAAACTTCAATAGTTTTGACTGCGGCTGTTTCCCAAGAGAAGAGAGTTTTCTGTCTAATTTGACTATTGGTGCGAATTTCTTGCCTGTGATCGGCATCTTGTAGCAGGTTCTCGATCGCACTTAAATAATGAGTAAATTCTCCGACTTTAATTACAACTCCAGCACCATCGTCTAACTGAAAAGCTACTCCTCCTACATCGTAGGCGATCACTGGCAGGCCGATGGACATGGCTTCGATGATGGTGAGCGGTAAGGTATCAGACAAGCTGGGAAATAACAGCATGGTAGATAGATGATATAAGGCGCGTTGATCTTCTAGGGTTAAAAAATCAGTGAAAATTAGATCAACCTGGGGAGCGGGCGGTATTTCTTGTCTTCTACGCTGGGGTTCTTCGGGGTCTAATAGTTTGCCGCCAATCACGATGGAAACCTTGGTGGAAATAGCAGCGGCCACTTCTAGAACTGTTGAGATACCTTTGTTGACGGTGTGATTGCCGATGAATAGCAGTATGGGATGCTCGGTGGAGATGTTGTATTTATGGAGTACCGCGTCACATTCTTCTGTGCTGGGGGCTGTTAAGTAAAATGGATTTAACCCATTGGGTACTAGATGGATTTTGTTGGCGGCGACTCCTAGAGAACAAAGCTCAGCTTTTTCTTGAGGGTAGCCGGAAAGGATGGCATCGATATTGGGTAAGGAGCGGAGGACTGGTTTGGTGACTAGCTGGTGATATCCCCATTTTTGCAGGGGATTGGTTAGGCCAAAATGATTGATGACTTCAAAAAAACCGTGGGTAGAAATTACAACTTTGATATTGTTCTTTTGGGCTTGAGCAATCACTCTCTCAAAAAATAAGCCAGGAACAGGATTTTGCAGATGGATGATTTCGGGACGTTCTTGAAGTAGTTGTTCTAGTAGGGGGCTTTCCAATAACAATGCTTTGAGTTGTCTGGGTAGCAACTTTTCGATCGATCCCAACTTGGTTTTAGATTCAAAGTTTCTGACCACCAAATCATCGATCTTAAAGGTGGAGTTTTTATCCCACATGCGCCACAGTTCGACTTGATAATGAGCGGCCATATAGCGACTATGCCATTCGGCGGCGATGGCGGCTCCGCCGAGCCGACTGCCGGAGGTGGATAAGTTAACAACAATGACTTTGGTCTTACTCATGGGCGAATATCAATAAACTAAGTTGGTTCTGATTGCAACTGTTTGAACCAGCTGACATAGTTGTCTAGTCCAGAATCAAGGCTGTATTGGGGTGTGTAGTTGAGGGTTTGGAGACGGGTGGTGTCGGCAACTAACGAGAAGGGATCGCCAACGCGCTGTTGGCCGGAGAATTTCAGCTCAACACTGGGACTCATTTTTTGGCTGAGTAAGGTGGCTACGTCTCTGACGCAGGTGCCTTGACCCGTGCCGCCGTTGACGATCAGGGGTACTGGGGAGGCGGCGGTGCTGGCGGCGACTAAGATTTCGATGGCATCTTGAATGTATAGCCAGTCGCGGATTTCGTTACCGGTGCCGTGTAGTTCTAGGGTGGTTGGTGATTTTTGCAACCGACAGCATAAGTCCCAGAGTAATTGTTTGCGTAAGCCGGGGCCATAGATGGAGAATAGACGGACGATCGCAATTTGGAGACCAAAGTTCTGGGCGTAGGAAGCGCAGAGTAGTTCAGAGGCTCTTTTGTGAAAGCCGTAGGGAGAATAGGGGGTGAAAGTTCCTTCTTCGGGGATGTTTTCGGCGGGGGTGTCGCCGTAGATGGCGGCGCTGGAGCTGACGACTAGTTTGGTTTGGGGGGAGCTGGAGCGGATCCATTCGAGGAGGGCGGCGGTGGAGACGACGGAGCGTCGGAAGTCTTCGGCGGGGGTTTGGAGGGAGAGGCCGACGGAGCTGCCGCCAGCAAGGTGGTAGATGGTGGCGGGGTGGCCGGATTTTTCTAGTAGTTGTTGGAGGTTGGTGGCTTCGATGTCGCCGTTAATCCAGTGAGTGATCTCGGCTTGCTTTGATACTTCCGGAAAATACGCCCCATGGCCAATTCCAGAGACTTGGTAGTCTTGTTTGGATAGATAATTACAAAGGTGTCTGCCAATAAATCCGATAGCACCCGTCACCCAGACAACTGACATACGTGAATCTCTTAGTATTATTAATCAGCTTTTGCGGCAAACAAAACTTACTGCTCTGCCAGGACGATTATCCATCTTACTCAATAACTTCAAGGTGAAAGAGAAAATATTTTTGTGTAATAAAATTTTAGCAGCAACACCACCACCAGGAATAGATTCAAATTTTAAAAATAACTCCTGTCTAAGCGTATCTTCAGTATGTGGTGAATAATTGATCGGAGTATCGAAAGATCCAAATATTTGCTTAACCTCAAAATTTGCAGATCTAATTGCATTTAAATACTCCGATAGTAAAAAGGCATTTTCTCCGCCATAGATACTGTGGAGAGGATGGCTATCCAAAAATCTTGGTAGATCTTCTTTCTTAGCGATGACATGATCCCGGACAGCAATAAATACCCCAGAAGGTTTCAGGACACGAAAGATTTCTTGACAAAGCTGGGATAAATCTTTGGCATGGTGAAGTACCTGTCGAGCAAAGACAAAATCAAAGCTATTGTCAGCAAAAGGTAAAGATTCACCAAATTCTTGAACAACAGTAATGGGCAGATTCTCTTGTTTAGCGAGATTTTGAATTGCACCCACCCCCACTAAGTCACTGGGATCTGGCTCCAAAGCAGTAACCATCCAACCATCTTTGGCTAGTGCATAACTGGAAATACCATTCCCAGCTCCAATATCCAAAGCTTGTCCGGCCTGCGGAAGAAATGGTTTAATTGCTTTCCATTCCTCACTTTGCCAGTATCGATCGGCTGCTGATTTAAGGGGTAGGTCGTAGTAGCAGGCTTTAGATATTTCCTGCTTATCCGGCTGGGCTATTAACCAAGCAACCGCTGCTTCCCATGTTTGAAACTTACTACTTTCCATATTCTATTTTTTTCGTACTATTTATATTTTTTTTGTGCCCAGCTATAGTCAAATCGAATTTTTTCACCTTCTAGTTTCAACCATTCAAATAAGTCTTTTGAGACATCAGGTTTCAGGACATAAAAAGCGAAGAGATTTTGTTGTTTGGGGAACAAAAGAGCAAAGACTTGATAGAAAGGTTTAACCAGTGAAATAAAGATTCTTTTAAACAAAGATTTCTTTTCCAATACCGCAATAGAAGGAGTATCATTGCCATATTGATAGCCAAATCGATGTTTGGTAAAAGGTGCGTAACTACTGATGGTTTTTTCGATCTCTCGTTCTGTCCATCTATATATATAATTAGGAATTTCAGAATTATTAACCCCTCCAAATTTGCCATCATTATAATAGACAGCGACATGCTCATAGCTCTGCGTTAATCCCACCTTTTCTAGAAATCTGATTAGTAAACTATCTCGGGACTCAAAGGCAATCAGCCCAATTTTAGCTACTCGATACATCTCTAATAATGCCCGATGCGGTGACTCGCAATGGTGTAAGGCAGCATGAATCACAACGAAGTCGAACTCTGCATCACCGTAACTTAGATCTTCTGCTTTTTGAAAACTCCAGGCATAAGGTGCAAATTCGTCACCTTTTAATCTAGAATCTAGATTGGAAATTACGACATTTTCAAAGCCAGCATTATTAAAAACATTTCGGTCAGTTTCGCCGCCTCCAACTATTAAAACAAAAGATTTTTTGTCTGTTATCCACTTTTTTATAGTAGCGCTATAGAAAGATGTCCTAGTATCGGACATGCCAGATTCACTAGGAAGTAGTTTCTTTGAAGTGGTTTCTATCATAATTTTAATGAATAAAAAATTTATTTTTCAAGATATTCGCTGAAAATCCCCATCAATTCTTTACTTCTTTTGATGGTACTGTGATCTTTTAATGTTTTAGCTTGCCCAGCTTGAGAGATCAGCTCTCTCTCTTGAGGATGTTCTATATAGTAATTTATAATGTCTACTAAATCTTCGATACTTTTATAAGTTATCACTTCTTTTCCTGGTTCATACAACTCTCCAATATTTGGAGCATCTTCCGTGATTAGCAAAGCTCCCATCCCGGTTGCTTCAAACATGCGCATGTTTCCAGCCAAGCCTGACGCAACTTCAGCATGAACGTTGATTGTGATTTTTGACATTGCCAACGTTCTATACATGTCCATTCCCCAAACACTGGGTTGAATTTTTGATTTTATACTCTTTAAACTTAAATAGGCTTTCCAGAATTTTGGCTCTATAATCCCTCTGGAAATCAACTTTGGATATTCACTCCAAACTTGAATTGGGGTTTGCTTCGCTAATTTCTCAATGGTTTTAATTCTTTCAATATGTGCCCATGACAGACCACCAATGAAACTGCAATCTATATTACGTGATTCATTACTAAGTGCTGGCAATATTTCTTCATTAAAAGAAGGTAACAATATTTCTGCATCTTTACCAAGCTTTTTAAAGTAGGACTGATAGTTGGCGTGAGAAGTCAACATGCAGTCAATGTAAGATAAGTCCAGTGTTTTTGGCATTGGACAAGCGGTCCAGGCAAATATTTTTTCACAGTAGGGTTTGAGTTGACCTAAATAATCTCCAAAATAGTTAAACATGGAACCGATCCACATTATATCAGGTGTAAATCTTTTGACTTGTTCAAAAGGAATAGTATATTGCCAGTCTTTGGAATTGAAATCAAACCCATTTTCGTTTGCCCAAGCACGTTGTATCGGCTCTACGTTAACAAGAATTATTTTTACTTCATGACCCATGAATTCTAGCTGTTTAGCTAGTGCTGGAGGCCAGCCAAAATTGTCAGCTAATATTTCATTTATTTGTTGTTCATAAGACAATTTATGCAGGTGTACACTTTGCTTATATATATGCTGAATATATTTATCATAATAGCTCCAGAAAAGCAGTATTTTCATATTGATGCACTTTCACCACTAATAAGGAAACTAGACTATTCTCAACAAAACATTAAGCAGTAGATGCAGAATATGGCAGCTGAATTGGATACAACAATTCTATACGACTCTAAGCTAATCTGAGTAACGATTGACTATATCTAACTCGACCCGGAACTGCTATAGCTACTATTAATTGACAGTCAATTATTCATTAAATTAATAGAAGAACTATAGTTATTTAATCTCTTACTACGCATATCAAAACTTGTATCAAGTGGTATTTAGAAAATTCACGAATAAAACTTTGGTCTTTTGCCTATCATTTTTTCTATAATATCTTGTCCTTTTTTAAGAAATTTATACTGATTATTCCAGTTATTAAAATCTGTATAATGGCAAATAGGTGCTTTCATGATTTTATTGAACTCATCCCGAGAGATTCGCAGCTTTTTACAGAAAAATATGATATCGCTTTCCAGTTCATCAGATTCATAAAGAGGTTCATTTAGCTTGTCTAAGGCTTCTTCCCTCTTCATTTGACCAGAGACTATCAAACTCGATAGATGTAAATGGCGCTTGTCGTAACCATGCTTTGTCGGTAAGTAATAATTCTGGAAGAACTTGGTAAATAGTGATTCTCCATGTTTACGTCCATATGGTCTCCAACCAACTTTAGACTCTAACTCACTAATGGCCAATTCTTTAGAGTAGGGAAGATAATTAAGTGGAGAAACAGACCTTAGCTTTTTGATAAAAGGGTACTTAATATAATAATCAAACAGACTAACTGTAGAATATTCTTTTAGTTTGTTGTTACTAAATCTCTTGTGAATTGCCCGTAAATTAATGGCATCCATCGCCGGTCCAAATTCCCCCCCGACTGGACTAATACCCTCAGTAGCAAGATTCACACCATTTATTACATAATTGACATTATTGCTCACAGCAAAACGGTAGAGATTTGCAAAAAAGGAATGATCCTGAGGTACATCTTGATTTCCGATAGCAGACCGAAAATAAGCTAATTGCAAATCCCGCATCTCATCCCAGTCCACAACATGAGTGAAAAGATCATAATCACAGTGCTTAATGATCGCCTCAATATTAGCTACAGCCAGTTCACTATTCCAACCCGCGTCCACATGAAAAACCAGTGGCCGGAGACCCCATTCTTTGGATTTAAGCGCAAGATAAGAACTATCCACCCCACCACTCAAGCCTAAAATACAGTCATACTGTTGATTCTTCCCTGCTTCTTTGATTTTATTGATTAAGTCCTTAAGTTTTTTCTCACCTTCTTCATTAGGAAACCAACTAGTAGGAGAGACCCGATCAAACTCATGACAATAGTTACACACCCCCGCATCATCAAAAGTGGCTCCTTGATCGGTTGTATCCATGACACAACGTGTACACATTTGATAAGGTCTAGTCATCACAAATTACCTAGTAAATTAACCAATTCGTCGTATTTTGGATATGTGATTAACACAGCCCGATGTGGCCCATAAAACACAAAAAAAGAACCTGCAGCTACCGCATTTGCTCCAGCCTTTACCCCTGATTGGATATCATTAAGACTACCCACTCCGCCCAAGGCGATCAAGGGAACTGAGCAAACTGATGCAGCACTTTGAATCAGTGCCAAGTCCATACTACTCATCGTACCATCTTTATCCACCGCACTAATCAGGATTTCACCAGCCCCAGCAGCAATCGCTGACTGGAGAAACTCAAGCCAATTTTCACTCAACGACTTACCAGTAGCGGCAGAATAAAGTTTATATTGTCCCAAAAGATTTCTTTTGATATCAAGACTAACCACCACACTCTGGTTTCCATAACGAGACGTAATATCACTAACTAAATCTAGATTTTTGAGGGCACTAGTTTGAATACTAACCTTTTCCACTCCCATTGCAAACAGCCTTTGAGCCTGTTCAATTGTCCTAATACCCCCTCCATAACAAAGTGGCATAAAGCATTCGCCTGCTAATTGCTCAATTATTTCATAGTCTGGTTCTTGCGAAGTTTTACTCGCTTCAATATCCAGAACAATTAACTCATCAACTTCTTTCTCATTGAGAATTTTAATGGCATTAATAGGATCCCCAATATACTTGGGATTTGCAAATTTTTGGGTTTTAACTAAACCTCCATTGCGTAAAAGAAGACAGGGAATCACTCGGTGCTTAAGCATTTTTAAATATCTAAAAAGTTTTTGATCATGGTCATCCCAAAACGGTGACTTTTCTCTGGATGGAACTGAGCACCATAAATATGATTATGGTGATACACCGCCGGAAACTTCTGTCCATATTCCGCCGTCGCTATCACACTGTCTAGATTAGCGCATACGGCATAATAAGAATGAGTGAAATAGAACCGCTGTTCTGTGTTGGAATCGGTTGGAAGTAGAGGGTTAGACTTCACGGCACTAACATTGTTCCATCCCACATGAGGAACGCGCAAAGTAGATGTACTGTCAAAGGAGAATTTCTGAAATTCAGCATCAATTAAACCTAAGCCAGAGGAACTACCTTCTTCACTATGATGAGCCAGTAGCTGCATACCCAAACAAATACCTAAAAGTGGTGTTCCATCAACAGCCTTATCTTGAATAGCCGTGAAAAAATCGAGTTTGTGCAGTTGTTCTATTCCATGGTCAAAAGCTCCCACTCCCGGCAGGATCAGTTTAGTTGCCGTTAAGATTTCCTCTTTACTACTGGCAACCACTGCTTTGCCACCTACTTTCCGAATCATATTGACGACAGATGCAATATTTCCCAGCTGGTAGTCTACAACTACACAAGATTCATTATTTGAATTCATAAAAAGTTAATTAGGTAGTCAAATTCTTTGCACAGGCTGGAAAATTAAATTGGTTGCTTAGAGTAAATTCCCGAAGCAGCACGATAGGAAACAAGCAGATAAAACATGTAATAAATAGACCCAGCGATTGAATAATACAATATTGCATGACTAATATTATCTGCTCTACTAAATGCTAGCCAAATGATTAAAGTCAAGGCAACCTGACAACACAGATCAACTGTTTGTCCTTGTTTGGAAAAGTACAAAACGTAGCTCAATGGCGAAGAAATGAAGGCCACAAAAAGCATCGGTGCTAAAATCTCTGCATATTGCCCAGCTACAACCCATTGATCGCCCAGTAAAAACTTGACAATATGACTACCAAATAGGTGTAAACCTAAAAATGGAAAAAATGCTAAAAAAGCAAGGTTTTTTAGCGTTTTCAAGTAGATGCCGACGCAGTTACCTTGTT
The DNA here is from genome assembly GCA_964247085.1 of uncultured bacterium. GTDB lineage: Bacteria > Cyanobacteriota > Cyanobacteriia > Cyanobacteriales > Chamaesiphonaceae > JAAFHZ01. The sequence continues at coordinate 3,803 of CAXTSX010000052.1, read as the reverse complement.
CTCGATAGTCTTGCCCAGCTTGGTCTTTGAAAACCGTTAGAACAGAGTTTCCTAAAAGACCCACAGGAATACTCAACACCCTTAGAACAAGTGCATACATGGCGACCGAAACCGAGCCAAACCGAGCAGCAATAATGAAAATTGGCAGCTGGCCAGATGCTGAATTAATGAGGTCGGCTGGGAGAGAAATTATCACAAACCGATGATTGCTAATAAATGTTTTTTTGATCGCAGCAATAGAACTGCCCTCCCAAACTTTTTTCCAAGACATGTTCAACCATTTCATGGAGATCAAGGTCGAAATTGCCGAAATGATGGTCGTTGAGTAGATCAGTCCACTAACTCCCCATCCTAACAACCCCGCCCCTAATTGGGCTAATGCTGCGGGGGTGGCGAATAAAATTTTTGCTTTACTTAGCAGCCAAAACTGAGAACGATAAGTCAAAACAGCCTGTAGGTTGCGGCTCAGTGCCATGAATAGTGCATAGGCCACAAAAGCAACAGAATATTTAGCGATCGTTGGGTTGATGGGATACAGTCCTGAAGCTTGCAGAACTGAAAGGGTTACGATAATCACTAAACCAACGACACCACTAGTGACGATCGTTAAACGCAGCAACTGCACAATATCTGCTTCAGTGTGAGCAGAAAAAATTGCCTTGTCTAGACTAGCTGCAGCGATAATGCTAGATATTGTCGCAGCACTGATTAGCAAAGAGAAGTTACCGATATCAGCAGCAGGAACAATTCTGGTTAACACCAGCAATACAGCCATCGGGATTGTCTGCGACAACATCGTTCCGGCCATCACCGTCAAAACGTTTTGCCAGAAGGGGTTTAGATTTAAACGCACAAGACTCGCAACTTACATCAGGAGTAAATATAGCACTGGTTTGTAAAAAATAGACGATTGAATAAATTTTGAGCTTGAAATACTGAAAAATTCACAAACCTTATCGTTACAATTTAATTCATGAGAATTTATTTACATAAATAACCGGAAGCAGCTCGATAAGAAACAATGATATAGCAAGAGTAGTAAATCGATGTAAAGATCGAGTAGTTTAATATTGCATCATTGATATTACTTGATAGAGTAAATACCAGCCAGATACCCGACATTAAGACAATTTGACAGCATAGATTGACTACATGTCCACGCTTAGAAAAATATAAGACATAGCTTAACGGCGAAGAAATAAATGCCACGAAAAGCATTGGGGCTAAAATTTCAGTGTAATGCCCCGCTGCTGCCCATTGTTTGCCTAACAGAAACTGGACTATGGGAGACCCGAAAAAATGTAAGACTGAAAACGGAACACAAGCAAGAAAAGCCAGATTTTTGAACGTTTTCATATAAACATTTTTACAATTGCCTAGCTCCCGATAATCTTGCCCAGCTCGGTCTTTGAAAACCGTTAAAACTGAACTTCCTAGCAAGCCCACTGGAATACTCAAAACGCGCAAAACCAGAGCATACATAGCTACCGAAATTGAACCAAATCTAGCAGCAATAATAAAAATTGGTAGCTGGCCAGAAAAAGAACTCACCAGATCAGCTGGCAGGGAAAAAAATACGAAATGATGATTGGTAACGAATGTTTTTTTAACAGAAGCAAAATAAATCTCTGCCCGAATTTGTTGCCAAGGGATCCTGAATAGCTTAATCGATATGAAGGTCGAAATTGCTGTGACAGCAGTTGTGGCATAGATAAGTCCCCCTACTCCCCAACCTGCTACTCCAACTCCTAACTGGGCTAAGGCGGCTGGCGTAGTGAATATCAACTTGGATTTATTCAACAACTTGAACTGAGACTGATAAACCAGCATAGCTTGCAAGTTTTTATTGGCAGCAAGTAGTAGTGAATATAGAACAAAACAAAAAGAATATTTAGCTACTGTTTCATTGACTATTGGCAAACCTAGTGATTGGGAAATAGGAATAGCAACAAGGATGATAGTTCCAACAACACAAGCAAGGACGATCGACAAACTAAACAATTTTTCCACATCTTGATCTGTCGTAGCAGAAAAGATGGCTTTATCTAGACTAGCAGATGCCATGATACTAGATATACTAGCAGCACCCAATAGTAATGAAAAATCACCAATATCTGCAACTGGCACTATCCTGGTTAAAACCAACAGCACTGCCATTGGTATTCCTTGCGATAGCATCGTCCCAGCCATTACCGTCAAAACATTTGCCCAGAAGGGACTAGAAGAACTAAGGCTCAGTCTCACAAAATTAGTAACACAAGTTATAACTAGAACATTGTTCCCTGCAGTTACAGCTAAAGTAGCATTACTAGTAGAGGAATGTGATCTATGATACAAAGATTTGAGATCCTAGTCAGCAAATAGTTACATTTATATTACAAAAGGAGCGGTCTATGATCAACAACTGAGTAGTACATACTATTTTTTGATTTGCTCAATAATCTGGGTAGTGACTCGTTGCTGCATAGCAGGTGTCAACTCTGGCCACATCGGCAGACTTAACACTTCACCCGTCAAAGATTGACTAATAGGGAAAACAGGATATTGCCCCTGATATACCGGCAGTCGATCCTGAGGAATTGGGTAATAGATCATGGTACTAATGCCCTGAGCATTCAAAGCTTCCGCTAATTGATCTCTCTTTCCATCGGCTACTCGAATTGTATATTGATGAAACACATGTCCATCTACCACCACTGGCGCTGTTATTCCATCCACATTTGCCAACAAATCCCAGTAAGTTTTAGCAACTTGCCGTCGGCCTTCATTCCACTTGTCAATGTAGGGGAGTTTCACCCGCAGAATCGCGGCTTGAATGGTATCTAACCGAGAGTTGTAACCTAAAATTTCGTTATGATATTTCTTCTTGGCGCCATGCGCTCGAAGCATCCGCGCGACCTCCGCTAAGTGATCGTCATTGGTCGCAATCAAACCACCATCCCCATAAGCACCCAAATTCTTAGAAGGGAAAAAGGAATAAGCCCCAATATCGCCAATAGTGCCCGTGTGCTTACCTTTTAGCTCAGCTCGCAGCTCATCTGCACAGCTTTGCTCACAGCCTAAACAGTTACCCATATAGCGAGCCCCAAAAGACTGAGCACAATCTTCAATGACCTTTAGTCCATGCGCCTGAGCAATTTCCATAATCTGCGCCATCGCTGCTGGCTGACCATAGAGGTGTACCGGCATGATCGCCTTGGTCTTGGCGGTGATTTTTTCTTTAATCTGAGCCGGATCGATGTTAAAAGTCTGCGGATTGATATCGACAAAAATTGGTTTAGCACCTACCGAGCTAATCGACTCCGCCGTGGCGAAAAACGAGAAAGGCGTAGTAATTACTTCATCACCTTCTCCAATACCCAGCGCCCGCAGTCCAATTACTAAAGCATCGGTGCCCGAGTTCACCCCGATCGCATGTTTTACGCCTAAATATGCCGCTACTTCTTGTTCAAAGAGTTTTACATCTGGCCCCATGATAAAGGCTCCCGATTCTAGCACTCGATCGATCGCTGCCTGTACCTCGGTTTTAATGCTTTGGTACTGCGGTTTTAAATCTAAAATTGGGATGTTGGTCTGCATAAAAACTCTCAATAAATCAAACGAGCATGATTCTACAATGAATCTGGGTCTACCCCTAATTCTCGCAGTCGATCGGCTAATAACTTGTTCTTAGCAGCTTCAGCATTAGCTCTTTGTGCCTCAGCATTAGCTCTTTGTGCCTCAGCGTTAGCTCTTTGTGCTTCAACTGTAGCCTTAGCAGCCTCATTTTCTTCTCCTTCCCACGGAGTCAGATACCTTACTCC
>CAXTSX010000051.1:0-22194 GCA_964247085.1 uncultured bacterium | reverse complement strand
ATCGCCTAGATATTCCACCGCCAGAGATTTTGCGGAAAATCTTGACGGATTTGGGGCCAGTGTACGTTAAGCTGGGACAGCTATTGAGCACCAGGCCAGACTTACTCCCACCGGAATATATCACAGCGCTGAGTGACCTGCAATCCAACGTCCCGCCGATCGACTGGCCAGAGATTGAGTTGATTTTGCATCAACAGGTGCCCGGGAAGCTGAACGATGTTTTTAATAGTATTGAACAACAACCAGTCGCCGCTGGTTCGATCGCTCAGACCCATCGAGCGCAGTTAAAAAATGGCCGCTGGGTGGCATTGAAGGTACAGCGTCCCGGGATCGATCGATTGGTAACCAGAGATATATCCCTGATTAAACAAATTGCCGAATTGCTGTCTGGCACCGATTTTGGCAAACGCTACGATCTGGTATCTTTGGCTGCTGAATTTAGCACCGCCCTGCAATCAGAATTGGACTTCACCCAGGAAGCTACCTACACCGAAACTCTGCGGCGTAACCTGTTAGCTGGTAAGTGGTTTGATCCGAACAAAATCATGGTGCCGGAGATCGATCGACAGCTTTCCACCAAAAAAATATTGGTGATGGAATGGCTAGACGGGGTACCACTATTATCCGCCCAATTTACTGGCCAAGACTATGGCGGAAGTAGTGCCGATGAACGACAAGCTGCCACCGTATTGCTCTTCCGGGCTTTCTTTCAGCAATATTTAGTGGATGGTTTGTTTCATGCCGATCCCCATCCCGGCAATTTGTTTTACTTAAATGATGGCCGTGTCGCTGTTATCGACTGTGGGATGATGGGAAGGCTGGATAGTAGAACACAAGCGGCCTTGGTGGAAATGATTCTAGCGATCGTTAGCAGTGATGCCCAACGTTGTGCCCAAATCACCCTCCAACTAGCTGAGCCCATGGGACAACTCGATATCTCGAAATTGGAATGGGATTACGATCGGTTGTTGCATAAATACAGCAATATGAGCTTGCAAAACATGAATGCCAGTGAGGCTTTTTATGAAATACTGCAGGCTGCCCGGCGGAACAATTTACGCTGGCCCAGCAACATTGGGTTATTCGCTAAATCATTAGCAAATTTGGAAGGAGCCGGACGACAATTCAACCCCAATATTAATGTATTTGAAGAAGTGCGACCATTAATGAATGATATGTTTCAGCGGCAGATCGTGGGTGATGATTGGGTACAGTCACTCCTGCGCACCGGGTTGGAATTAAAGCATTTATCACTACAGTCTCCCCGCCAGTTGGCTTTTTTGCTGAATCGGTTTAGCTCAGAAACATTAAAACTAAATGTTACTATCCAAGATTTAGATGGCATTCAAAAGACCATGGGAGAAGCGGCTAATCGCCGCTCTTTTAGTACGGTAGTAGGATCTCTAATTATTGGAGCAGCCATTATTTCAGCTAGTGCGCAGACTCCTGAATTGCAACTGCTGAGCAATATTTTGTTCGGAGCTGCCAGCATTCTCGGTCTGTGGTTGATTGTTAAAACCATCTAAAATTTGATTATTCATTCCGTTAAAAATTATGGTTGCCTTAACCGATCGCCTATTGATGACTGCCGCTGAATATCTAGAGTGGGAAGCTGCTCAAGAAGAGCGTTATGAGTATTGGGATGGTGAGGTGGTGGCGATGAGCGGCGGCACCCGCAACCACAATCGCATTTCTTTGAATTTCTCGAAGTTGCTGGATGATGCCTTGCTCAACCGATCTTGTGAGGTCTATATCGCCGATGTTAAAGTGCAGATAGAGCGAGGGCAAAAGTATTTTTACCCTGACGTAGTAGTAACTTGTGACGATCGAGATGATGATCCTCAACTTCTGCAATTTCCTTGCTTAATTATTGAAGTACTATCACCTTCTACCGAGGCGATCGATCGAGGTGCAAAGTTTGCTAGATACCGCAAATTCATATCTCTGCAAGAATATGTGTTGGTGCCCGTTGATCGATCGAATGTGGAAATATTTCGGCGCAATGCTCAAGGTCAATGGGTGTTATCAGAATATGGTTTGCAAGAAACACTCATGCTAGAGTCGATCGGAGTAGAAATTGCCGTGGCTGATTTGTATCGTCAAGTGCAATTTAAGAATGAATAATGACAAAGCCAATTATTCCCCAAGACTTTACGATCGAAACAGCCCGCTGTCTGCTCAGTATTCCATCTATTGCCGATCGCCTATTACTCACAACTTCCTCACATTCATCGGATAAGCTCAGAGTGTAGAAATCAGTTCAAGATTTCCGAATATTAGCCCAGCGCAAGGAGGGCAGTATGAACCAATCAATACTATTGGTAGCTTTGGCTTTGTGGTTGATTTTAGTTGGTTTGTTTCTAACTGATAAATACTTGATAAAAACGCAATCTGCACCCAGATTAGGAGAATATGCAGTTGTATTACATCATACTTTTGATGTAATGGCCGTAGTTTTAATGTTGGGTGGCGGTTACTTACTACTACTACATGGGAAAGCTTGGGTAATGGTTGCTTTTGGTATTGGCTTGCTCTGGCCAGGGCTACCGATCGCCATCAATTATGTAGTAGATCACCAAGTATTTAGTGGCTACTGGGACGAAGTCGCCACAGAAAAAAACTTTGTTTTAGATGGCAAAATTTGGCTATCTGTCATTATTTCTTTGGTAATAACTCTCCTCATGATATCCTGGAGCTATTACAGCTAACTGCTGAAAATATATTAAAAAGAAAACAATAAAATACCAGAGATATAATGTCATTTAATCAAATTTCCTATCTGTTTCGTTTTAAACAGTTAGGAGTTTCTTTAATCCTAGCCACGCTAGGATTTTCTTTGTATTTGGCAGTACCCACCACCGCCCAAGAATACAAAAAAGAAGTTATTGCTAAAACGAATAGCGAATCTCCCAGAACACAAACAGTTCAAGTCTATTTCCTATCACCAAAAAATCACAAGTTAGTGCCAGTATCTCGCGCATCTTCTCTGGCAGAGACTAACACCCCAGAAGAATCTATTAAGACTGCCTTGAACAAATTGTTGACTCAGCCTCAGCAAAAAACACTAATTTCGGCTATTCCAGTTGGCACCAAGCTGATCGATTTAAAAATTCAAGGCGATCGGATTTATGTTAACCTCTCCTCCGAATTTGCCCATGATGGCGGAGCTTTCTCACTGGTTGGTCGGGTAGGACAGATCGTTTATACGGCAACTAGTCTGAATAAAAAAGCCCAAGTGTTCTTATCAGTAGATGGTCAGCTTATTAATGATCAGCATCCCCTGGGCGGTAAAGGTCTAGAGCTACGTCAACCGATGACCAGAAAAGAATACATGGCGGAGTTCGCGACGAGCTTTAAACGTTAGACAGCAGGGGTTAAACTAAAAAAGCTGTTGCTACTGATCCGGAACTGTGGAAAAAATCAAATTTGGTACTGATGGTTGGCGAGGAGTCATCGCCCAAGAGTTTACCTTTGAGCGGCTGTTAATGGTGGCTCCGATCGCTGCCCAAATTCTACTAGAAACCTTTGGCGCGAAAACCAACAATCGCCGGATTATCGTGGGGTTCGATCGCCGGTTTATGGCCGAGATGTTTGCTCAGAAAATGGCAGCGGGTCTGCAGCAAGCTGGCTTTGAAGTAATTTTAAGTAACACCTTTGCCCCCACCCCGGCTTTTAGCTGGGCAGCCCACGACCAAAACGCGCTGGGAGCGTTGGTGATTACCGCCAGCCACAATCCCGGTCACTATTTAGGACTCAAGGTCAAAGGTAATTTTGGTGGTTCGGTGGCACCAGAGCTGACCCAGCAAATTGAAGCCCGCCTGGATGAATCGATTAACACTGGCCATCTGGGTAGCTTGGGGGAATTCGATCCTTGGCCAAGCTATTGCGCGGCTATTAGTAAGCAGGTGAATATTGCCAAAATTCAGCAGCTAGTTGACCAAGGAAAAATTCAGGTATTTGCTGACGTAATGCATGGCGCGGCGGCTACCGGCTTAGAACGATTGCTGGGTCCAGCTATCCATGAGTTACATGGCAACGCCGATCCTCTTTTTGGGGGGACTGCTCCGGAACCCTTGGCTCACCACTTGGTGGAGCTGTGTGAACAAGTCCGTGACAGCCAGCTAGAACAGCCCGATCGGATCGCCATGGGTTTGGCCTTTGACGGTGATAGCGATCGGATTGCGGCAGTCGATCGAGACGGTAATTTTCTGAGTTCTCAAATTTTGTTGCCCATTCTGATTCAGCATTTGCACCAAAAACGGAGCCTGAGCGGAGAAGTGGTAAAGACTGTCAGTACTTCCGATTTGGTACCGAAAATTGCCGCGTTGTATGGCTTACCTATTCATGAAACACCGATTGGATATAAATATATTGCCGATCGAATGCTCGAAACACCAGTCTTAATTGGCGGGGAAGAATCGGGTGGTATTGGCTACGGTCACCATATTCCCGAGCGCGATGCCCTGCTCTCCGCTTTATACCTATTAGAATCGATCGCCGACTCTCAACAAGATTTAGGCGAGCAATATCGCCAGATCCAAGCTCAGACTAATTACTTCTCGGCCTACGATCGCAATGACCTGCAGTTGGCCAGTATGGATGTGAGAACCATCCTCATTGATAAACTCGCGATCGCCCCCATCCAGCAGATCAACAATCAGGCCGTTGTCCGGTTACAAACTACTGATGGTTATAAACTACATTTAGCCGATGGCAGCTGGTTGTTGATTCGCTTTAGTGGTACAGAACCAGTATTGCGCCTCTATTGCGAAGCCCCCACCCTAACGGCTGTCCAGGCAACCCTCGCTGCTGCTGCCGACTGGGTAAAGGATGTGACCGGTAGTTAATTAACCTAAAATCAAGTAAGATTTCTACGAAAGTTTTATTTACTATGCCAAAAATCAAAATTGTAATTAGCATTATCGTTGGTCTAGTAATGACGGCGGATCTAATGCCAGCCCAAGCTAACATCAATGCTGTCAGCAATAACAGCTCCTTGATCGGCATTTCGCCTCCTATTATGGCCGGTCGGGGTAGCAGCCGTCGTCATCGCGTTCGTTCTCCAAGATCGGGCGGCGGCAGAGGTGGTTTCGGTAGGGTAAATACCCCTAGCCCTAGTATCTTTCCATCGGCCAATGCTCCGGCAGCTGGCGGATCAAAATGTACGGTAGGTCGAGGCGGTAGGGTTTGTCGCTAAGTTTTCAACAGTTGATATAGGCGCTTAAATTCTCGTTGTTGGATATTGTGATCGACGATCGGTTCAGGATAACCACTGCTAGCTCGCCACAGCGGCGGAATTTTGCCAATTACCAAATCTTTGGTATCGATTGATCGCAATTCTGGCACCCACTGGCGAATGTAATTGCCCCGGGCATCAAATTTTTGCGCCTGGGTGGATGGATTGAAAATTCGCAAAGGTTTAGGATCCATGCCACTGGAAGCACTCCACTGCCAGCCGCCATTGTTGGCGGCTGGTTCACCGTCCACCAGGGTTTGCATAAAATATTGCTCCCCCCACTGCCAGTTAATCATCAAATCTTTGGTTAAAAAGCTAGCCACAATCATCCGGCATCGATTGTGCATCCAGCCGGTTTGGTTCAGTTGGCGCATGGCGGCATCGACGATCGGATAGCCGGTTTGCCCTTGGCACCAAGCCGCAAATCTGGCTTGGTCGTCCGACCAAGGGAAATCATTCCACAGCGGGCGATAGGGACCAGCTAGCAGTTGCGGGAAATGATAAAGAGCCTGGTGATAAAACTCTCGCCAAGCAATCTCCTGCTGCCAAGTGATAATACCTTGACGAGCTTCATCACTACTCGCCCGATACATAGCTCTACTCGTCGCTTGCCAGACTGTCCGAATGCCGATCGTTCCCCAAGCCAGCGCCGGACTGAGCGTAGAAGTGCCATCAATGGCCGGGAAGTTGCGATCGACAGCATAGTTATTAATTGCTGTGGCTGTAAAAAGTTCTAAGCGCTGCTGAGCAGCAGCTGTGCCAGCTGCCAAAATTTGGGGTTGCTCCCAAGTAAATCCTAGTTCGGCCAGGGTCGGGAGGGGAGTGGTGAGTTGATCGATCGCTGTCTGAGCAGCTACCGACAACTCTAGCTTGAGGAATTTGACTACTTCCAGCGGTGCTGCCTTTGCTCGACTCTGCCAGTTCCGCCAATAAGGGGTGTAAACCGTGTAGGGTTGATTGCTACCACTATAAATAGTATCCGGTGCTTGCAGGAGATGATCCCAAAAACGTTTGACATCAAGTTCTTGTTCCTTGAGCATTACTTCAATCTGTTGATCCAGCTGCCGAAAATAGGGTTCTACAGATTCGTTACAGTATAAAGCCGTAGCTGATAGGCCAGCGAGCAAGTCTCTAATTCCTGCGATGGTCGGTTGTCGCATAATTAATAACTGACCACCAACAGCTGCATAATCTTGCTGCAGCAGCTGCAAAGAGTTCAATACATAATCAACTTGAGCTGGTGCTATTTTTTGGGGGTCGAGGTAGGCGGGATCTAAACAAAAAACTCCCACCACCATTGCTCCAGTTTGCACAGCCGCAGCTAAACCGACATTATCGATCATGCGCAGGTCGCGCCGATGCCAGAACAGAACGGTATTAGTCATAAAGCTTGTGGGTAAGAATTGCGCATGATCGATAATGTAGCATTTCTGGCTAGCAAACACCGAGGCTGCAGAAGAGATCGATCGCCACTGCTATTAACCTCAGATAAAGTGCTGGAGCCAATAACCTGAAAAATATGGGAGAATTACCCCTAACTAGTAAACGAATATTTGGCGATTTAGCTCATGGCTCTATTTCTCTCCAAGCTGCTGCCGCTCATTTTTTTGTATCCCCTGGGCATCGCTAGCTTGCTGCTAATTATTAACCTAATTATGATGTGGCGAAAATCCCGCTGGTCAGCGGTTCCCGTCGGGTTAGCCTTAGCGACCATCCTGCTTTCTAGCAATGCCTGGACAACTAACCAGATCATCAAGTCCTTGGAATGGCAAAATATTCCCACGGGCGAAATGCCTGCTGCCGAAGCGATCGTCCTCTTGGGTGGCGCGACCAGATCCAAATCCTATCCTCGTCCGGGGGTTGATCTGAGTGAAAGAGGCGATCGGGTAGTTTATGCGGCGCAGCTCTACAAACAAGGAAAAGCACCCTTCATTATTGTCAGCGGTGGTCGCATTGACTGGAAAGACTATGGCGATCCAGAATCCTCTGATATTGCCACAGTTTTAACTCAGGATCTGGGCGTTCCGGCCACTGCCATCATCCAGGAACCCGACTCCTTAAATACCTACGAAAATGCCATCAATGTCCAGAAGATCATGGCTGATCGCCAGATTAAGAAGGTATTACTAGTCACCTCTGCTTTTCATATGCCCCGCTCCCTCCGGATTTTCCGGAAATTGAAAATGGAGGTGATCCCCGCCCCCAGCGATTATCTAGCTTCTCAATTAGCCTTAGATGAACCAAACCGCACCTGGGAAGCAGCCGCCTTGGGTGCGATTCCCGACTCCGAAAGGCTGGAGCATTTCACCACTGCTCTCAAGGAGTACATTGGTACTTGGATTTACACTGTGAAAGGTTGGAGCTAAAGTGCGATCAAAATCATCGACGAACAGAATGTATTCTGGCTCCGAGCAAGATATACTGGGCTACAGGATGGCTCTAAACTGCCTACAACAATGATGTGCCCTACGGTCAAGATAAGAGGTTGGAATGAATTCGGGTATTGACTTACAAGGAACTTTTATCGAATCCCTCGGTGACTTGGGCATTGCTGCCGATTTAGCCAAAGTCCTGTGGATGCCTTTTCCCATGCTGCTGATGCTCATCGGTGCCACCCTGGGAGTATTTGTAAATGTCTGGCTGGAGCGGAAAGTATCCGCCGCCGCTCAACAGCGGATTGGACCAGAATACGCTGGCCCCTTAGGAGTACTCCAGCCAGTCGCCGATGGACTAAAACTCCTGTTTAAAGAAGATATTCTGCCCGCCAAGGCCGATCCCTATCTCTTCACGACCGGACCAATCATAGTAGTCCTGCCAGTATTCCTCTCATATCTGATTGTACCCTTTGGTCAAAATCTGGTAGTTACCAATATTACCACTGGCGTATTTTTGTGGATTGCTCTCTCTAGTATTGCGCCGATCGGACTCCTGATGTCTGGTTATGCTTCCAACAATAAATATGCGCTCTTGGGCGGCTTGAGAGCCGCGGCGCAGTCGATTAGCTACGAAATTCCGCTGGCCCTAGCGGTTTTGGCCGTGGTCATGATGTCGAATAGTTTGAGTACGATCGATATCGTCAATCAACAATCTGGCCTGGGCATTTTATCCTGGAATATTTGGCGGCAGCCCTTTGGCTTCGTGATTTTTTGGATTGCCGCCCTGGCTGAGTGCGAGAGATTGCCCTTTGACTTGCCGGAAGCCGAAGAAGAACTAGTCGCCGGTTATCAGACTGAGTACGCCGGGATGAAGTTTGCGCTGTTTTATATTGCTTCCTACGTTAACTTGGTCTTATCTGCGCTATTCGTAGCGATTCTCTATTTGGGTGGCTGGTCTAGCCCCATTCCGATCGAACTCATTGGTCACTGGCTGAATGCTAGTCCGGATAGCTCCTGGTTACAGGTCATTGATGCTTCCTTAGGAATCACCATGACGGTGCTGAAAGCCTATCTGTTGGTATTCTTAGCCGTTTTAACTCGCTGGACAGTACCCCGAGTGCGTATCGATCAACTACTCAATCTGGGTTGGAAGTTTTTGCTCCCGATCGCTCTGGCTAACTTATTACTCACTGCCGCTCTCAAAATCACCTTTCCAGCATTTTTCGGTGGCTAAACTGTCACCCTAGTTTCCAGGAGAATTCCCTCGATGTTGAAATTTCTTAAACAAGTAGTAGACTACGGCAAAGAAACCGTCCAGTCTGCCAAGTATATTGGCCAGGGCATGGCGGTTACTTTTGACCACATGCAGCGCCGTCCGATCACTGTCCAATATCCCTACGAAAAGCTAATTCCTTCCGAACGCTTTCGGGGCAGAATTCATTTTGAATTTGACAAATGTATCGCCTGCGAAGTTTGCGTGCGCGTCTGTCCGATCAACCTACCGGTAGTTGATTACCAATTCGATAAGGCCAGTAAAAAGAAGAAACTAGATGCTTACAGCATCGACTTTGGCGTTTGTATTTTTTGTGGCAACTGTGTGGAATATTGCCCCACCAATTGCCTATCCATGACCGAAGAATATGAATTGGCCACGTACGATCGACACGAATTGAACTATGACAGTGTGGCTCTCGGTCGGTTGCCCTACAAAGTGACTAACGATCCGATGGTCACACCGCTACGCACCCTTGCTTATCTGCCTAAAGGCGTGATGGATCCTCACGATCTGCCTGCTGACGCGCAACGTGCCGGTCAACGTCCTGAAGAAATCAACGCCTCCTCCGAAAAATAAGCGAATTTTAAGTTATGAATATTCCCCAAGGTGTCCAATTCGTCTCCTTTGTCGTTCTCTCATTTTTAATGCTCGGGACGGCGTTGGGCGTAGTACTACTCAGTAATATTGTCTATTCGGCATTCTTGCTGGGCGGTGTATTTATCAGCATGGCGGGGCTATATATTTTGCTCAATGCCGATTTTGTCTCGGCGGCTCAAATCCTGATTTACGTCGGAGCAGTCAATGTCTTAATTTTGTTTGCCATCATGTTAGTTAACAAAAGAGAAGATTTTAAACCCACTAAAAACCTGTGGGTCAGTCGGATTAGTGCCGCCGCCGTCTGTGCTGGTTTGTTTGCCCTGCTTTCTACCGTCGCCGTAATTACGCCTTGGCAGATTTCCACGGAAACAGCGCCTGCTGGTTCTTTGGTGCCGCTAGCTAAGCACTTCTTCACTGATTTCTTGTTACCTTTCGAGCTATCTTCTGTTTTATTGCTAATTGCCATGATTGGAGCGATCGTCCTAGCACGGCGGGAGTTTATTCCCGACGTCCCCGGCGAAAACACCGAAGAATCAGCCCTAACCCTACCAGAACGAGCTAGAGAACTAGTTGGAAAGTAATTGACCCCTTGCGCGGGGAGTTTGAGGGGGGCGCTGTCGCACCTCAATGGGGGGACTGGGGGTCAGAACCCCCAGATCCGGGCTCCTCTAACCTTGCACTAAATAATAAATATTTTCTTAACCCAAGCTGACGCTAAAAATTTCAATCCTAGCTGGGCTGGTAAGCACATATCCAACCTTTAAAACCATGCAACTACAACTCTCTTACTTCCTCGTCATTGCCGCCGCCCTCTTCTGCATCGGCATCTACGGACTAGTCACCAGCCGTAACGCCGTCCGCGTCTTAATGTCGATCGAACTAATGCTGAACGCCGTCAACCTCAACCTGATGGGATTCTCCAACTTTATTGACCCCGTCGGCATCAAAGGCCAAGTCTTCGCCGTATTCGTAATTGCCATCGCCGCCGCCGAAGCCGCCGTCGGTCTCGCCATCGTCCTGGCCATCTACCGTAACCGCATGACCGTCGATATGGAACAATTCAACTTGCTGAAGTGGTAGTCCGCCGAGCCTTGGTCTTCTTGTTGAGAGATAACTGCCTGCCATAATATTCATTCAGCGACTGCACTAACTGCCGTCCGATCGCTGCCGCCAAATTCACCGGCACTGCATTCCCAATTTGCTTATACACCTGATTCATCGAACCCTGAAACTGCCAGTCATCAGGGAAAGTCTGAATCCGGGCATACTCCCGGATCGTAAAAGGGCGAGTTTCGGAGGGATGACAGCGCTCTGTCTGTTTCTGCGCCGGAGAAGTAGTCAGCGTCAAACAGGGTTCATCCCAGCTCATCCGCCGCGCCATCCCAGTTTTGCCGCCCCCCAAATAAAAGCTCTTCAGCATATATTCCTTTTGGACTTTGAGCGGTAAATCCCGCCAATAGCCCCCCGGCGGCACCATCTCCATAATCTGGCGTTTGCGGCGAGGATAGATTTGACCGGGAGCCGTAGGCACATCACAATCAAACAACCGACCGGCCTGCAAGGCATCGCGCACGGTGTAAATCTCCCGCTGGGGAGGGGGATAATCAAATTGGATATTAGTGCCTTTCTTGATCCCCACCAAAAATAGTCGTTCGCGTTTTTGGGGCACTCGTTGAAAAATCGCCTTCAGCACCTTTGGCGGAATCACTTCGTAACCCAATTCATCTAATACCGAGATCATGCCAGCAATGGTTTCACCATCATTATGAGTGAGCAGACCCCGGACATTCTCCCCCACACAGATTAAGGGCTGGATTTCTTGAACAGCGCGGGCAAACTCAAAAAACAGGGTGCCTCGGGCATCTTCTAATCCTAGTTTTTTACCAGCGTAACTAAAAGTTTGACAAGGGAAACCACCGGTTACGACATCGATCGACTGAGCATATTCCGTAAAGGAAAACTTGGCCACATCCCCTTCCCAGACTTGCCACTGGGGACGATTAGTCCGCAAAGTGGCACAGGCCCAAGGATCAATTTCATTCAGGAGCTGGCAATGCAGTCCGGCCTGCTCCAAGCCCAGCGCCAGCCCGCCAGCCCCCGCAAATAACTCGGCGACGGTATAGTCCTGGCCGGGCGTATGATCAACAGGTGTTAAATAATCTGGCTCGAACAAAAAGCTCAAAGCTTCAAACTGGCGCAGCGATTCAGCTGGGTAAACTCGATAGTTATTGGGGAGGCGGATAGATCGCAATTTACCATTAGCGTCCCAGCGCCGCAGAGTCTCCTTCGAGACCGACAGCATATCGGCCACTTCCGATAGAGCGTAGTATTCTTTCATGCCGCCTGCGATAACCTTGATCATGGTTATATGATGGATGAAGTCCGCCGCACTTGTCAATACACCAGTATCAATGCAACCCAGTGAAAAGCAAGAAATTTTAGACAAGTCCAAACAATGGTTTCGGGAAACCCTGGCGGCCAATCATATCCGCAACGCCCAGAAGCTGACCAATCCGCAGGAATTTAATATCAACCCTTTTTTGGCAGTGTACCTCGCTAATTTTTTGACCGGTAATTCTAACCCAGAAAGTATTGCCAAGGCGCTGATTTATCCTCGGGTGCTGGGTACTTCTATTACCACCTCCTTTGGCACCAATATTCAAAAATTCACCAGCGAAGTATTGTCCTCCTTTGGGAGCACTACCAGCGGGATTGATATTGAATTTATTGATCAAATAGATGGTCATCGCAAATATTGTCAGCTAAAATCTGGCCCCAATAATATCAATAAAGATGATGTGGAGACGATCGCTGGTCATTTTAAAAGTGTGCTCAATTTATCCAGAACCAATAACTTGCGACTCTCGATCGATGATCTGCTGGTGGGGGTAATCTACGGCACTCCCGCTGATCTGAGCGGCCATTATCGGCGAATTACCGAACAGTACCATTATCCAGTGATGGTGGGGCAGGCTTTTTGGCAGCGGCTCACGGGCGATGCCCAATTCTACACCGATCTAATTAGAAGTATGGGTGAAGTGGCCACTGAAGCTGACTTTACAACTCAGTTAAACCAAATCATTATTGAATTAGCCCGTAGTCCAGAGGTGATCGCCCTATCCGAGAAATCGATCGGTTAAAATGTTAGATTTTTTTGGATAAATCAAAGCATTGTTGACCAAAAATTATAGATACAGCTTCAACTTTTCTGACAAAATCCGCACATGGGGTTCTTTCATCATGCTGAAGTGCGGGCCAGTAATCGCGTGGATATCTAAGTTGCCAACGATTAATGAAGCCCAGCTCAAGTCTGGATCGAGGGCACTTTCCATCGATTGAATGCGCGATCGAAACAGCACCGCATCCCCCACAAAAGGTTTCGCCACATAATTATCCATAGCTTGTAAATTGCCATCTAATAGATCAACCAGATGTTGACTTAAGCCTTCCGCTGTAGTCCATTGGCTAATCAGCATGTCTCTAATGCTGGCATTATTTTGGCGGTAATCTAGACGATGTTTGATATAGGTGAATTTTTCGGGCGGGCTGAGCTGCCACAGATTATCCAAATGCACTCCCAAGGTCTTCCACGGTGAAGGACGAGTGTTCGGCAAGAGTGGTGAACTGCCATCCAAAAATGCCAGCAGACCGATCGACTGACCTTGTGCTGCTAATTGTTGAGCCATTTCAAAGGCAATCATCGCTCCAAAAGAATAGCCCGACAAAAAGTACGGTCCAGTTGGTTGGATAGCCTGAATTTCTTGTATATATTGCTTAGCCATATCTTCCACCCGGTGCAATGGTTGTTGCTGACCATCCAAACCTAGAGATTGCAGACCATAGAAGGGCTGATCTGAACCCAAATATTGGGACAGGAGAAAATAATCCAAAACATTACCACCGAGGGCATGGACACAGAATAACGGCGGCTTAGTTCCTTGGGTCTGAATGGGCACCAAACAGGACCAAGACAATACCTTGTCATCACTAGGCTGAGCGGCGGAGCGATCTAGTAAGGCTGTTAATTGCCTAATCGTGGGGGCTTTCAGAAAAGTAGCCAAGGGGATATTTTCATCTAGTGTTTTACGTAATTTAGTGATAATTTGAACAGCTACCAACGAATCACCGCCTAACTCAAAGAAGTTATCATCTGGCCCCATCCGATCTAGCCCCAGCGACTGTTGCCAAACATCAGACACAATTTTTTCTACCTGGGTACTTTCAAGCTGGGTGGTTAATAACCCTGGCTGATCGATATTTACCGGATCTTGGAGCTCCTGCAGCTGGGCAATTTGGGAAATTCTGGTAGGCAAATCTCTGGTGGACACTGCCACTTGGGCAAATCCACTGGCCAGAATACGATCGAATATCTCCAGTCCTTCAGCAGGCAAAATAGCGGTCTCCAGATCAATGATTCCCGCTCTCTTCTGGTCATGACAGCTTTTAACCGCCATGCCCACTTTTTGCCAAGCATCCCAATTGATACTGATAACTGGGGAGCCACTTTCTACAGCCGACTGGGCATAGGCATCCAAAAAGGCATTCGCCGCTACATAATCCATCTGGCCAAATTCACCCAAAATTGATTCGATCGAAGAGCAGAGGAGCATAAAGTCTAAGGATTTATGCTGGAAGATCTGCTGCAGGACAATAGTTCCGATCACCTTCGGGGCTAAGATACTGGCAGCGGCTGGCTGGGTTTTTAATTGGATCACTCCGCCCCCGGGCAGCCCAGCAGCGTGAATGACCCCATTAATTTGACCAAAACGTTGCTGGGCAATGGCCAGTGCCGCAGACATGGCCTGCGGATCGGTCACATCCGCCGCTAGCACCAACACTTCCGCCCCTTTAGCCTCTAAGGCTTGCACTTGCTTGATCTTGATGCTGGTTTGATCTTGATCGCCCTGCTGCAACAGCCACTGTGGCCATGCAGTTCGATCGGGTAAACTGGAACGCCCCATTAAAATCAATTTAGCTTGCACGCGGTCAGTTAAATGATCAGCGATCGATAAGCCAATGCCGCCTAAACCACCGGTTACCAGGTAGACCCCGCCTTTTTTCAAGGGCGGAACGGCGGTGGATCTGGGGGCTATAGTTACTGCTTCTAACTCTTGTACCCACCGTTGATGACCACGATAGGCCAGTAGCTGATCGGTAGTCGGGCAGTGCAGTTCCCGGAGCAACTGAGCCACTATTTTTGAATTAGCCGGTGGCCGACCAGCGGGGAGCACCACATCAACAGTCCGACAATTCAGGTGGTGGTATTCTTGGCCAATGACCTTGACCGGACCCAGGATGGGGGCTTTACCGGGATGCAACCGTTCTTCGCCGGTCACTTTCTGCAGCTGGTTAGAGACCACGATTAGATCGATCGCTGTCGGATTGTCTTGCTGTCCCAATGCTTGGGTCAGGAATAGCAGACTATAAAATCCTAATTCCAGTTCTTTTTCTACCAACTTGAGGGACAAATCTTGGTTTGATCGATCCGGCGTCAAACTCCAACAATGCATCATACTGCCAGGCTGCAACCCCGATGCCCAGATCCGTTGCATCATTAGCTGGTAGTCATCCCGCTGTTGCGGATTGATTTGGTAAGCTTGACTGCTTTTCTGCTGGAATTTTTTGCCAGCTACAACCGTGATCACCCTTTGACCTTGATTTTGTAGTTGTTTGACGACTTGCTGCCCGATGCCACATTGATCGAGAAATACCAATACCGGCTGTTCCCGTAAGCGATCATTTACTCTCAACTGCTGGACTGATTGCTTCCAAATTGGTACATAAAACCACTCGTTGATATCTCGTTTTTTCCCGGTTTCCAACGGAGTTTTTCCCGGTGCGGGAGTCGGCTCAATCCAATAATTTTTGTGCTCAAAAGGATAGGTGGGGAGAGGAATTCGATAGGACTGTGAGGGTGACGAAACAGCACGAAATTTCGCCCAGTCGATCTCCACCCCAGCCAACCACAGTTGACCCACGGCTTGGAGTAAAACCGTGACATCGGATGTTTGATCTTGGGGATGACGAGTAGAGTTGATCGTAATCTGCTGTGTTGATCGATCAGGATGACTTTTCACCAAACTACTCAAAGTCTTCCCTGGTCCAACTTCGAGTAGAACGGAGTGAGATTGCTGACAGACCTGCTGTACGCCATCGGCAAAGCGCACCGTTTGCCGGAGATGTTTCGCATAATAGTTTGGATCGATCGCCTCGGCTGCCGTAATCCAGGTACCAGTGACATTGGAAATATACGGAATGGTGGGGACATTTAACTCCACCTGCTGTACCTGCGCGATAAAAGGTGCCAGGATCGGCTCCATCATAGGGGAATGGAAAGCATGAGAAGTCTGCAGCGCCCGACTTTCGATGTCTTGGATGATTAACTTTGCTTGTAAGTCTTTGATCTCATTGGTTGTGCCGGATACCACACAATTTTCCGAACCATTGATCGCGGCGATTTGCAGCATAGTACCGGTCAATAGACTCTGAACGGTGGCTGCGGATAAGGGCACTGCCAACATCGATCCCGCTGGCAGAGACTCCATCAACCGACCACGCTGCACAACTAGCGCTAAAGCATCGGCCAAGGAAAAAACTCCAGCCAAGGTAGCCGCCACATACTCCCCAATACTATGGCCGATCATGGCGTTCGGGACTATCCCCCAAGACATCCACAATTGAGCTAAGGCATATTCAATCACAAACAGAGCCGGTTGGGTCAGGGATGTGTGCTGGAGTTTTTGCTCTGCTGTCGTCCGGTCGTCGGTGCTGGGATAGAGGATCTGGCGCAGGTCGCAGCCTAGGTGGGGAATCAAAATTTCACAACAGCGATCGACCTGTTCTTGAAAATAGGGTTCAGTTTGATACAGCTCCCCGGCCATATTCACATACTGGGAGCCCTGCCCCGAAAACATAAACACTACCTGCTGGGATTGGATGGTGCCCTGGTTGCTGAATACGCGGGTGTTTGCCTGGGATTGTAGAATCTCGATCGCCTCTGGCAGATCCGGAGCGATCGCCATGCGCCGATAGTTAAATTCCGATCGTCCGACAGCTAAGGTATGGGCAACATCATTGAGGTCAAGATCGGGATGCTGTTGCAGATAGGTAGCTAAATTAGTGGTGGCTTTGTCCAACGCTGTAGCTGTTTTGGCTGACAATAATAAGAGCTGTGGTCGGGGGGCTTGGTGATTGGGAGCAAATGCTAGGGAGCTGGCCAGCGGACTTTCTTCTAAAATGACATGGGCATTGGTTCCCCCAAAACCAAAGGAACTGACCCCCGCCCGGCGGGGAGCAGCGGGACTGACCCAAGGGGAAAGCTGGGTATTGACATAAAAAGGGCTATTGGCAAAATCAATATCTGGATTGGGTTGCTCAAAATTCAAGGTGGGGGGTAGCTGTTGATGTTTCAGCGCTAGCACGGTTTTGATTAATCCCGCAATTCCAGCGGCGGTGGTTAAGTGACCCACATTACTTTTCACCGAACCGATCGCACAAAATCCTTTTTGAGCAGTTTTTACTCGAAATGCTTGGGTGAGAGCCGCAACTTCGATCGGATCGCCCAAAGGAGTTCCCGTGCCGTGGGCTTCAATATAAGTAATTGTTTGCGGGTCAATGGCGGCTGCTTGCTGGGCTTCGGCAATGACGGCAGCTTGCCCATCCACACTTGGTGCCGTAAAACTAACTTTTAAATTACCATCATTGTTAATGGCGGTACCTTTAATCACCGCCTGGATGCAATCTCCATCCGCTATCGCTTGGGCTAAGGGTTTAAGCACCACTATGCCAACGCCATCGCCAAAGACGGTGCCATTGGCTCCCGCATCAAAGGCATGACAACGACCATCAGCGGAAAGCATTAATCCTTCTTGGTATAAATAACCCACCTTTTGGGGCACCAACAGCGAAACCCCACCAGCCAAGGCCAGATCACATTCTCCTTGCAATAAACTCTGACAAGCCATATGCACAGCCACCAAGGAGGTCGAGCAAGCGGTTTGGATGTTGATGGCTGGTCCATTCAAATTCAGCTTGTAGGCAACCCGGGTTGTCAAATAATCACCACCATTACCGACTAATACTTGAACCCCGGTGCCAGAATCGACAAAGCGTCCCGGCTCTAAATCACGGTTCTTGCTAATATTACTGAACAGGTAAGTGTTGTGAGCGGCTCCGCCATAGACCCCCACACTGTAGTTATGACTTTGGGGTGGATATCCGGCATTCTCTAACGCTTCCCAGGCACATTCTAAATAGAGTCGTTGCTGGGGGTCTGTCAACTCGGCTTCTTTGCCGCTATAGCTAAAAAAAGCGGCATCAAATCCGGCGATATTCGGCAGATAGGCAGCTGCTTTCACATAGTTGGGATCGCTGATTAAGCTGGCGGTAACACCAGCTGCTGCTAGCTCTTCATCAGATAGTTCCACAATGGAATTGACCCCATCGCGAATATTTGTCCAGAATTCATCGATCGTATTTGCCCCTGGAAAGCGTCCAGCCATCCCAATAATGGCAATCTCGGACTGCTCTATTTTGCGGCGCTGCGATTTATAGCCAGTAGTTGACGATCGATCTTGGTTTTGAGGCCATAAATGTTGGCTTAAGGACTGGATGGTGGGGTATTGAAACAATTCGACAATAGAGAGTTGCCGCCCTAAAACCTGCGACAACTTACTACTCAACTGCGCCATCAGCAACGAGTCGCCACCAATCTCAAAGAAATTATCACTGATGCCGACCTTGTCTAGCTTCAAGACTTCTTGCCAAACCCTGGCGATCGCTTCCTCTGTTTCATTTTGCGGCTGGACATAGACAGTATTGAGTTGCGAACGTTCTATCTCCGGGGCAGGCAAAGCACGTCGATCGACTTTCCCATTTAAAGTCAGTGGTAATTCTGGCAAAATGACAAAAGCGCTAGGCAGCATATAGTCAGGCAATTTGTCTTGGAGGAAAGTTCGAAACTGAGCAGCCAAATTGATACTATCTTTGCCGAATGATGGATTGTTACCGTAGGTATGCCAGGGCTGAGGACGAACAACAGACCGCTGCTGATCCCCAGCCGAGACCCCTGACGGATCTACTATGCCAGAGGGGTCTACATGGAAAAAAGTAACATCATAATAACCCAGTGTTCCTGACGACCAATTTATCTCCACCCGGTAGGGTAAAATAGCTGCTAAATCCCACCAAGCTTCTGGTTCAATACCCACCACCGCCGGATGCTCCTGCAGATAAGTTTGTAGTTCAGCCACTGTGGTAGTCTCCGTGGAGCGATGGATAATTTCCATCAACCAGATGTCTTCACTCAGTCGAGCATTGGGCACATTTTCTACTCGGCAGCAAGCCACAGGTTTTTGCTGTAATCGTTGCACAATATCGGACAGGGTGCTCACTTCCTGCTACCAGTCCCAACGACAACCATCGACAACAGCGACTGGGGGCTGTTTTTGAATAACAACATCATAGCGATACTTAGTCATCTCGTTGTGAGCATGGCCGCGCTTCAGCTCAACTTTCACTGCCCCTATCTGGGGTAGGCCGGCAGGCAAAGCTGCAAAAAAAGCTGGATCGACAACTAATTCTTGATTGAATTGAACGTTTTTTTGAATACGTTGTCTCAACTGTCCCACCGTCAAATCCGGCGGAGATTGATAGAATTGAATACTGGCATGAAAAACTTCCAGTAAAGGATAGCTCTGGATATCTCCCACAAAGAGATGACCATTTTCGGTGAGTGCTTTCACCGCCTTTTCGACAACTTCTAGTAAATAGTCGATGTTCGGGAAATACTGCACCACAGAATTGATCACTACCACATCAAAATCTGCTTCCTCAATTCCGGAGAAATCGTGAGCAGGTTGCCGTTGCAGATTGACATGTGACCAGTCTCCCGGCAGAGATTCAAACTGTTCTTGAATATAGCTTAATCCCGTTTGGGCAATGTCTGTACCGCAGTAGTAATGACAATTTGGTGCCAGCCGAAATAACAACAAGCCTGTTCCGCAACCAATTTCGCATAGTCGTTGGGGCTGCAGACTATTGATTCTTTCCACCGTAGCATCCACCCACTCATGCATTTGGGCAGCAGGGATCGGCTGGCCGGTATAACTACTAATCCAAATTCCAATATTGAAGGTGGAGTCGGTCTGGACATTCGGCTCGGCAGCTGTTGTGGCATAGGCATTGTCATAAATTTGTTGCCATTGATCAACGCCACTATGAACCGCTGATGCTGCTGGCTCGTCGTTGGTGGAATTGGTTAGCGAATTGGGCACCACATAGGCTACCAACCGTTTTTCACCTGGCATATCTTCCCGAGCAATGACGACCGCTTGTTCGACTCGGGGATGGTGATCCAGAACCGATTCAATTTCACCCAGCTCAATCCGAAAGCCCCGAATTTTGACTTGGTGATCAATACGGCCTAAATATTTAATATTCCCATCCGGGAGATAGCTGGCTAGATCTCCCGTTTTGTAAATGCGGGAATTGGGCTGAAAGGGATTGTTCACAAAACTGACCGCATCTAGTTCCGGGCGCTGCACATAACCCCGCGCCAGGCCATCTCCGCCGATATACAACTCGCCAGCCCTGCCGATCGAGAGGGGTTGCAAGTTTTGATCCAGAATATATATTTGAGTATTAGCGATCGGTCGTCCGATGGGTTCCACCGCATCCGTTGGCCGATCAACAATTCCAGCTTTTACCTCAAACAAAGTAGACCATACGGTGGTTTCGGTTGGTCCATAGACGTTCCACAACCGACCCACTTTTTGGAGTAGTCGCTGAGATAATTCGCCAGGTAAGGCTTCCCCTCCGCAAATCGCTTTTAGGCCGGAACGACCCGGCCACCGCGCGGCCAGTAAAATACGCCATGTCGCTGGAGTGGCTTGCATGATCGTTATTTGATCTTGAGCAATTTGTTCGCCCAACCGGAAACCATCCATCGTGACATCGCGACTGGCCACTACCAAACAGGCTCCTACGATCAAGGGCAGGAAAATCTCTAGGGTATGAATATCAAAACAAATGGTGGTGATCGCCAGCAGCCGATCGGTCGGGCTGATACCCGGCTCGTGCTGCATGGCCGTGATGAAATTCACCAAGGATTGATGACAAATTTGCACGCCCTTGGGTTGGCCGGTAGACCCAGAAGTGTAAATGACGTAGGCTAAATTTTCGGACTGAACGGTGCTGGCCAGGCTAGTAGTCGGTTGCTGAGCGATCTGCTCTGCGACCTGATCCCAACACAATATCTCGGTGCCATCTGCTGGCAATACCGCGAGTAAATTGCTGGTGGTAACTAGTAGCTCGGCAGCAGAATTGGCAATAATATAAGCCACCCGATCTGCAGGATAGGTGGGATCGAGGGGAATATAGGCTGCCCCTGCTTTCAGAATGCCTAATAGCCCAATAATCATCTCTAAGGAACGTTCGATCGAAATTCCTACTAAAGATTCGGTTTTGATGCCTAAGGACTGCAGATAGTGCGCAAATTGGTTGGCACGAGCATTTAGCTCTTGGTAAGTCAGTTGTCGATCGGCAAATACGACCGCCACCTCATGGGGTGTACGTTGGGCTTGATCTTCAAATAATTGGTGGATACAATGCGATCGGGGGTAGTCTGCTGCTGTTTGGTTCCATTCCACCAGTAATTGGTGCCGTTCTGCTGCTGTCAGAATAGATATTGTGGCTAGCGATTGTTCGGATTGGGTGCAAAAACCTACCAAGATAGTTTCTAACTGTTCCAACATCCGGGTGATCTCTGCATCATTAAATTGGTGACGATGATGGGAAATTCCCAGGATCAGTTCGGCATCCGCAGAACCAAATAGGATTAACGGATAATCTGCTGAAACGAAAGGCTCTGAACGGCGATCTGGATGTCGTTTTGCTGCTTGGCCACCATTAAAATCGATCTCAAAATCCTCACAGACCACAATGCTTTGAAACAAGGAAACAGCTGATGGCAAAGGACTCCAGTCCAGAATTTTGGATAGGGGGGGATGCTGGTGCTCTTGCAAGATCGTCCATTGTGCTTGCAACGTTTGCAAAAAGCTTAATGAGGAATGTTCCGCAGGTACCTGAACTCTTACTGGAATTGTATGGTTTAACAGCTCTGATTGGTTTGCAATAATACGGGCTATTCCTGTTACCGGAATAGCCCCAAAAACCAGTTCATTCTCGCCCGTGTATCTACTTAGTAAAAGACTCCAGGCACCTTGTAGAAGGGTGCTATAAGACAGCTGTTGCCGGTGTGCTAATACCTGTAAAGAATCAGTAGTATCGATCGAAAGATGTCTACGCTGAAGTCCAATAGCGGGTAAGTTGCTAAGTTGTTCTGTTGTACCCAGAAAAAAGGTGGGAGACTGGAGAGAATGTAGTTGCTGCCGCCAGAAATCTTCTATTTCAGCCTGATATAAAAGGTCTTTTTTTGTTTTCAACAGATCAGAAGCAGTGTCCATTGGGAGCAATACACGAATAATTAATTAATATTCGATCATATTACAAAAAAAAATCAAGGAAAGATATCACTGATACAATCTTTGAAATCCGCCCGGCTTAAGACATAAAGGCTACACAAGAATTCAGTAAAATGTCTCTTGACATGATGACCATAGATGTATTTTATGTAGTATTAATTTTATTGATACTATTTGACACTCCTCGACCTGAAGGTACGAGGATTCTTGGCTCTACGATTCGATTTG
>CAXTSX010000050.1:0-22886 GCA_964247085.1 uncultured bacterium | reverse complement strand
GTAACGGCGGAGGAACGAACCGATGCCAGTAATTCGTGGATCATCTTTGATTTTGAAGATAACGCCGCCAGTTGTTTCGTTACGTGACTCCAGTTCTTTTTGGAGCTTTTCAGCATCCGTCCTCATTGTCCGAAATTTCCAAACCTTAAACTTCTTACCGTGGAGTCCCATCCGAGTTTGCTTGAAGAACACTGGACCGGGGGAATCCAGCTTGATAGCCACAGCAATGACTACGTACACTGGCCAGGTGAAGAGTACAAACAGAGCCGCCAGCACAAAGTCCATACAGCGTTTTACGAGATAAAACTTGCCAATAGTTAAGAACTCACTCATTAAATTCCAGCGTAAACCTTCTACGAGAATCTTATTTTGCAGCTCGATCGCTTGCAGAATTTCACATTCAGATGTTAACGGAGTCGAGTTGATATTATTGGCTTGCAGAGTGTTCATTTTTCTATTAAAGAAATCAAGATTAATGGTGATTGCTATCCTGTGCTGCTCGACCATGCCACTTTGAGGCTTCAGTCGCGGGATTTTTTAATTTTTCTGTCGTTTCGACAAAGCTGAATCAGAGCTCACTCGAACATTTAGACATTTTTGATAATCACAACTAGAGAATTATGGAATCACGTAGGTTTCCTTGCTTTCCGCAAACTAATCGTATATATCTCTCCTATTGATTTCATATCTTTTACTCTCAATTGTCAATGCGGGGCGTAAGTTTTACGTCTTTTTGCTGAGCAATAATTCGGTGAAATTTTAGTTGGTAATGAACAAAATAAAAACGGCTAAATTTTGTTTTTTGACAGGTATATCCATCGTATTTTTCAAGCATCTTGAAAAAATTACGCTATTTAGCTTAGACAAGAGGTTCAAGTGTAAAAGCTTTCCAAATCAATATCAATGGTCTCAATTAACGTAAAAGGATTGATTTTCTTCATTCCCAGAATATGGTAAAAGATATAGAGGAAGGTATTTTCACTAAATCAAAGCATCAGTAAAAATAGAAGGTTCAATAGAATTGACTTCATAAAAGGCTATTGAATTCAGGTTGAAAGCCTAAGATTAATGATCACAGTTTGAATAAAGTAATTAAGCTATTCGCCTGGTTCTCAAAATCACTGTAATGTGCGTAGTCAGATCAATGTAAAGATGCTGTCGGCTGCTCATCCCCGTCTTGATTTATTTAATTTGCTTCTACAGGCTAGAACTAATCAGCAATTATCAATAATTGAAAATCAGTATCATCGATAACATTATGTCTAGTAGTGATTGAGAAAAATCGAAGAATTTAATTGCAAAATATAAATACAAGAAAACTTAGATATTCCAAGTCAATTGATCACTAAGTAGCCAGGGTGAATTAATTATAAAATGCCTTTGAGGCTGGGCATGGGTTTAAAGTGATTCCATTTTATAAATAATTGGCTACGCCTACTTAGAGCGCAGTGTAACAATTGCGTACATTGACTTCAGTTCATTTTTACCATCACCGGATTGAAATCATTGCAATCAAATTATCTGGATTTTTTTAGCTGGCGGTATAGACCAATAATCCAGTTTTCGATTTTTAGCATTAGCCGATCGATCCAGCTCCACAGTTGCTGAAGCAAGGATCTCTCGTAGCCCAGCATTTCGCTGGGAGCTTCAATCCATTCTGGCTGAAAAGTAGCCTGGGATTGGTCTTTCGACTGGGCTGGCGTGGTTTTGAGATAGATCGCCTTGGTAGAAACTAACGTCGTCGGACTGGCCAAATTATTTTCATCTAAATCCACGGCCGATAGTGTCTTTGGCAAAGAGCTGTTGATAGGAGCAAGGGAATTAATTGCTGCTGGTGTCACAGCCAAAGATTTTTGCAATGGTGCTCGGAGAGCTAACGGCTGACCTGATGCAATAGCACTTTCATCATCGACCCGGAAATACTCCAGATAAAACTTACACCAATAACCAATCTTTTGGAAGGTGGTGCGGGGCAATTGAGGAATGGATGATAAAACACCGATCGGCTGGGCGGGTGGTAAGGAGCGAGCATCAGCTGCTGGTAATTGTGCGGTAGCGGTAGAGATCGTAGATCCGATCGTTGGACTAATCTGCTGGCGAATATGCAGCTGCTGACTAGACGATAAAACATCTAATACTTGATTATGCCGATCGATTAATACTAAATGTCGATTAGACAATAAAGTTGCTAAGCCCCGAATTACCGGAGCAGGTGGCAACAGGGGCGGAGCTGACTGAGCGGCACCGGCCAAATCACGATGGCTCTCATCCAAAAAAGTGGTGTCCCATTCGTTTTCATCAATCACCGACCAGTCATCATGGATGGGAATCGGTAAAGATGATGATGGCAATAGACCATAACCAGCTTTGGTAACCGTGGCTAACAGGTTTTCCAGCTTGATATTAGCTTCTTTGGCTGTATAGGTAATGGCGTGGCGATCGACTACCAGGGATTCGGAAGACTCGGACTGTTCTAATGGTAATTGTGATCTACTATTTCCAGACATTTGGCTTTCTGGAGCTGGAACCAACCAATTCAGCCACCGCAGAGGTGCTAGCAAAATTTGTCCCGTCCACTGTACTGAAACCTTCACCTGTCGCCAACTCTGACCCAAGCTATTCTTGACCCGATTAGTTTGGCTGCTGATGAAGTTAAAAACTCTGCTTTGATAAGTCCCAGCCATGATGCTTTGTTGGTAGTAAGCGAGGGAAAAAACTATAATTGCCGGAATTGCCAGCAGACTCCCTAGTTTCCCCAGGTTTCCCATATTTATGAGTGATATCGCCCATCTTAACCCGATTTTCAAGTCAATATTAGAACGCTTACGAGGGTTAAGTCAGCAGTCGAACATTAGTAACTGGCGCTACTGGCCAGCTGATTTGGACGTATCTCAGGCGCTCCAGGCTGATTTACAGACTTGGGTGAGCGGGAAAGTAAATGAAAAGCAATATTTGACTTGGCCTGCTGGGCAGGTGCAGTGGCTGGGGCAGGTTATTACTGTGCCGAAAGATTTACAAGGCTATCCGACGCAACTCCAGACCTTACGCTTGTCGTTGGTATGGTGGTCGATCGATGTCCAAATTTATGTCAACGGTCAGCTGGTACAGGCCGGGGATTTATTTGATGCCCGAGTGCGGGTATTGCTGAGCGCGGCGGTGCAGCCGGGGGATACGTGGGATGTCCGGATCAGGTTAGTGAGTCCTGGCCATGATTCAGGGGCTTTGATGCAGTCGATCGCCCTCTATGAATCCAACAACCCATCTCAACCGGAGCCGGGATTTATAGCGGATGAATTGGCGGTGCTGAATGCTTATTTGCCGAATCATCCCGAAGTTGAAAAAGTATTAAAGTCGATCGACTGGCAACTGTTAGCAACCTCAGTGCCAGATTTTCAAGCGCAGCTCCAAAACCTGCGTCAGCAGCTGATTGATAATATTAAATTGCCGCCAGCGGCTCAAATCTCTCTCTTAGGTCATGCCCATCTGGATATGGCTTGGCTATGGGAAGTCTCGGAAACTTGGGAGGTGGCCGATCGGACTTTTCAATCGGTATTAGCTTTGCAGGCCGAGTATCCGCAGCTGACTTTTTGCCATACCAGTCCTGCTTTGTATGCCTGGATTGAAGAACATCGTCCTCAGCTGTTTGCCCAGATTCAAGCCCAGGTTAAGACCGGGCGCTGGGAAGTGGTCGGAGGCATGTGGATTGAACCGGATTTGAATTTGATCAGTGGGGAATCGATCGCCCGCCAAATTATTTACGGCCAGCGTTATGTGCGAGAAAAATTCGGGAAGATCGATCGAGTGGCTTGGTTGCCAGATACTTTTGGTTTCTGTCAACAATTGCCGCAGTTATTGAAACTAGGGCAGATTGATTACTTTGTGACCCAAAAATTCTTGTGGAACGATACTAACCAGTTTCCCCACCAGCTGTTTTGGTGGCAAAGCCCTGATGGTACCAAGATTTTGAGCTACATGTCTTCGCCGATCGGCGAAGGCATCGAACCAGTCAAAATGGCCGCATATGCTGCCCAGTGGACGGCCAGCACCGGGTCAGCCGATGCTTTGTGGCTATTTGGCGTGGGCGATCATGGCGGTGGTCCTAGTCGCGATATGTTGGCGATCCAAGAGCGCTGGCAGCAATCGCCCTGTTTTCCGCCGCTCAAATTCACTACTGCCGAGCAATATTTGGCCAGTAAAGCGCATGACCAGCTCCCAATTTGGCAAGATGAACTGTACTTAGAATTTCATCGGGGCTGCTATACCACCCATGCTGATCAAAAACGCGCCAACCGCCAAGCTGAGGATTTACTCTATCAGGCCGAACTATGGTCAACGATCGCTGGATTGCTCCAAGGCAACTGTCAGCCGCTGCCAGAAATTGAGCGCGCCTGGAAGCTGACTTTGTTTAATCAATTCCACGATATTCTTCCTGGTAGCGCTATTCAGCCTGTTTACACGACAGCTAACGAAGAATGGCCGGTGGTGCAAGAAATAACGACCCAGGTCATTAATAATTCGCTAGTAACCATTTGTCAGCAACTTAATTTAGCGCAGCCGCCGCATCCCGATGCGGTGCCTTTGGTGATTTTAAATAGTCTCAATTGGTCGCGTCAGGCAGTGATTCATTGGCCAGTTCCGGCGATGGGAAGTGGTTGGCAAGTATGGTCTGATCAGGGACAGCTAATTCCCAGCATTCAAAACCAGGGAGAATTGATTTTTGTGGCCACCGATTTACCGAGTGTGGGCTATCAGTCGGTCTGGTTAGCGCCCGCTGCCCTGATGGAACCATCCCCACATCCCAGTCATTGGTGTTTGAAAAATCAATATGTGCAGGTGACGATCGATCCCCAAACCGGGGATATTGCCAGTATTTTTGACAAAATTCAGCACCGCGCTGTCTTGTCGGCACCAGGCAATCAACTGCAATCTTTTACCGATGCTGGTCAGTATTGGGATGCCTGGAACATCGACCCCCATTATGCCGAACATCCTTTGCCACCAGCGCAACTGCAATCGATCGAATGGATTCACTATGAGGAAATCGAACAGCGGCTGCAAGTGGTTAGATCGATCGGCCAATCTACTTTCACCCAAGATTATGTCTTAGGGTTGCATTCACCGGGGTTATCGATCGAAACCACCGTGGATTGGCAAGAAGAACATGTGTTGGTCAAAGCTACTTTCCCCCTAAGTTTTAACGCCGCCACTGTGACCGGGGAGGTGCCTTGTGGCGTGATGGTGAGGCCAACTCAACCAGAGCAGCCTTTAGACCGAGCCAAATGGGAAATTCCCGCCTATCGGTGGGTAGATTTGACCAGCCCCGAGCTAAATTATGGGGTGAGCATTTTAAATGATTGCAAGTATGGCTACAGCTATCAGCCAGATCAGCTGAGTCTGACTTTGCTGCGCAGTAGTACTTGGCCCGATCCCCAGGCTGATATTGGTCAACACCAGTTCATCTATGTCATTTATCCGCATGAGAGTACTTGGTCAGAGGCCGAAATGGTCCGGCGCGGCGCGGAATTGAATTCGCCTTTACAGCTAATGTTGGCCTCAGCGCAGGTTGGTTTAGCGCCTAGCACTCATAGTTTCTTGGATTTCGGGGCAGCTGGTCAGCAATTAGTTTTGATGGCTTTACAGCCAGCCCAGGATCATCCCGACCAATTGGTCTTGCGTTGTTACGAAGCCACTGGACAAGCAGGAACTTGCGATCTGCAAAATTCTTTGGGATTGGAAATGGGGGCGGCGATCGATCTACTAGAAACGACCTTACCGGAGGACGACCAGCACCAATCAGTAAATCCCTGGCAAATCAAATCTTGGCTGCTGCATAAGAATTAGCCAGCAGATCAAACACCATTCCTTCCTGAGCTACCGTGACCCGCTGGAATAACTGGGCAGCTTCCTGACCAATCTGATCTAGGAACTGATCGTCATGGCTAGGATCGTGATGGAAAATGACTAACTGTTTGGCTTGGGCGGCAGTGGCCAATCGAATTCCTTCCTGCCAAGTGGAATGCCCCCAGCCGACTTTACTGCTTACCAGATCGTGATATTCGGCATCGGTGTAAGTGCAGTCATAGATAAAAACATCCGCATGCTGGGCGAGCTTTAGCACGTTGTTATCCAGCTGATCAGGGCGATGCTCGGTATCCGTGACATAGGCGATCGATCGACCTTGCCAACTCACCCGATAACCATAAGCGCCACCAGGATGATTTAGTTGGCCAATTTCCACTTGTACTTCCCCGAGCTGCACTACTTCCCCCATCTGGAGATTATGAAAATGTAATTCGGCGGCCATGATGTTTAGTGGTACCGGAAAATTAGGGTCCATCATTTGATGATTGAGGCGTTGTTCGATCGAGGGGCTATCTGGCCGGATGCCGCCATAAATATCAAAACGATTACCGGCCTGAAAAGCCGGGGCAAAAAAGGGAAATCCCTGAATATGATCCCAATGGGAATGACTAAAAAAAATGTGCCCGACCACTGGATTGCCAGTGGTCAGCTGTTGACCCAACAGCCGAATTCCAGTGCCCGCATCAAAAATTAAGCGTTGTCCCCCCACCCGTACTTCTAGACAGGGGGTGTTGCCACCATAACGGAGAGTCGCTGACCCCGGACAAGCAATACTGCCCCGCACGCCCCAAAATTGCAGCTGAAATTGTTCGTCCAGTGTGCAGCTGGTCATCAGATTAGGTTGTAGATAGAGAGTTTATATTCTGATTTATTGTACCCAGTTGCTGTCAAAACCTTGCTCAAAAATTGGTGAGGATTCTACAATTACATCCAGAGGGACGAATCCCTGCTTTTTGAACAATGTGGAGCTTAAACCGTGGCAAACGTCGAAATTTATACTTGGAGTTCTTGTCCTTTCTGTATTCGAGCCAAGGGATTGCTCACTAAAAAAGGAGTGCAGTTTACAGAATACGGCATTGATGGCGACGAGGCTGCCCGATCGAAGATGGCCTTACGGGGCGATGGCCGTCGTTCAGTACCGCAGATTTTTATCAACGATCAGCACATTGGGGGCTGTGATGATATCTATGCTTTAGAGGCCACTGGCAAATTGGATGATTTGTTAGTGGCCTAAATACCAGCAAACCAGTCATAGCCTTGATCTTCCCAATAGCCGCGCTTGGGCAGTAATCGATCGGTCACAATCACTTCTGTTACCCATTTGCTGAGTTTGTAACCCAGCTTGATCGGAGCCGATAGCCGCAACGGGGCACCATTGTCAGGTGGCAAGGGTGCTCCATTTTTTTCGTAAGCCAGCATCGTTTGGGGATGTAGCACAGAGGCTAAATCCCAGCTTTCGTAGTAGCCATCAGCTGAACTGAAGTAGACATATTTGGCATTATTTTTCAGGGTGGCCATCTGTAATAAATCGCCCAGGCGCACTCCACCCCACTGGACTACCGCTGCCCAGCCTTCCACACAGACCTGTTGAATGATCGTGGATGTAAAGGGTAGCTGCTGAAGATCGGCGAGGCTCAAACTCAAGGGCTTTTCGACTTGACCAATTATTTGCAAACGGAATTTCTGGGGGTCGATGTGGGGAGTGCCATTGTAGCTATTAATAATTAGCTTGTCTGGTTGAATTTGGGCGGCGGTAAATTCAGGGACGGGTTTAGATGAGAGTAATATTTCACCGAGTTTACTGTTGATGGGCATAATCAGTCGTCCGATCGGATCATATAGCAGGGTTCCGGCGGTGTTAAATAGTAAACCGGCTCCTGCCCATTGTAGAATCTGCCGCCGTGACCATTGGTTGTCGTTAGTCATTAAATTTGTGTCTACCTTATGGCTAGAAATAGTCTCAGTTACAGAGATTCAGTAAGATTTTATAGTTCATCGGGATCGATACCTAAATCTCGTAGTTTTGCGGCTAGCTTGGCCGATCTTTGCCTGTTCTCCAGACGGTCAATGACATGATCTCCGGGGTAGAATCCTCAACTCACGCGCCTTTCATCCTACACCACCCGAAGCTTTATGCGGTGGGGATTCCCACCTGTTAAGCTAAACTAGGTATCAGCGCTTTTATATTCATTTTTTCTATGTTTGCTCAAGACCAACATGATGTCGTTGTAATTGGTTCTGGAATTGGCGGACTGGTGACAGCCACCCAGCTAGCAGCCAAAGGTGCAAAAGTATTGGTTTTGGAGAGCTATGTAATTCCAGGGGGTAGCGCTGGATACTTCGATAGGTCCGGCTACCGTTTTGATGTCGGGGCTTCGATGATTTTTGGCTTTGGCGACCAAGGCACCACTAATCTTATGACTAAAGCCCTGGCTGATGTGGGGATGAGTCTGGAGACTATTCCTGATCCAGTACAAATTCACTATCACCTACCAGGAAATTTAGAACTCAAAGTTCATCGCGATTACGAACAATTCATTCAAGAATTGGTGAGCAAGTTCCCTCACGAAGCTACTGGCATTCGGAAGTTCTATGATGAATGCTGGCAAGTTTTTAATTGTCTGAACTCGATGGATTTGCTGTCCTTAGAAGAAATTGGTTATCTGACGCGCGTCTTTTTTCAAAAGCCTTTATCTTGTTTGGGGTTAGCGAAATATCTACCGGTAAATGCTGGGGATGTTGCCCGCAAGCATATTAAAGATCCCCAAGTTTTAAAATTTATTGATATTGAGTGTTATTCCTGGTCGGTAGTCCCCGCCGATTTGACCCCCATGATTAATGCCGGGATGGTATTCTCCGATCGACACTACGGTGGCATTAATTATCCGAAAGGCGGCGTGGGTCAAATTGCCCAAAAGTTGGTAGAAGGACTAGAGAAATATGGTGGCGAAATCCAGTATCGGGCTCGGGTCAAAGAAATTTTGATGAATGGCGGCAAAGCCGTGGGAGTGGAGCTAATCAATGGCAAAAAAATCTACGCCAAAAAGGTTGTTTCCAACGCAACTCGCTGGGATACTTTTGGTAAATTATTAGCCGACGTTCCATTACCTAGCCGCGAACAAAAATGGCAACAAAATTATCAAAAGTCTCCTAGTTTCCTAAGTCTGCATTTGGGCGTAAAAGCGGATGTACTACCTGTTGGTACGGAGTGTCATCACATTCAGTTGGCTAATTGGGACAAAATGACCGAGGCAAGAGGTGCGGCTGGTGTACTGTTTGTGTCCATTCCCACTCTGCTTGATCCGAATCTGGCACCAGCGGGACATCACATCATTCATGCTTTCACCCCCAGCTGGTTAGATGATTGGCAAAACTTGGGCACCGCTGAATATGAACAGCAGAAAGAACAACAGGCTGGAATTTTAATCGATCGATTAGAAAAACTTTTTCCCGGACTCGATCAGGGTCTGGATTTCTTAGAGATTGGCACTCCTCGCACCCACCGCCGTTTCTTAGGCAGAGTTGATGGCAGTTATGGCCCCATGCCTCAGCGCAAATTGGCCGGTTTATTACCGATGCCTTTTAACCGCACCAAGATACCGGGTCTTTACTGCGTGGGGGACAGCACCTTCCCTGGCCAAGGCTTAAATGCGGTGGCTTTCTCGGGTTTTGCCTGTGCTCACCGGATTGCCGTAGATTTGGGTTTAAAAGGGTAGGTCAGTAAAAAGGCTCTGCATAATCAAATGCACAGAGCCTTTAGCAAAAACAACTAAACCTAGGCCGATTGGTACTTCAATAAAATTCCCCGCTGGCCAATAATAAAGCCTTGATCGGGCGAGAAGAACAGAATCCGATACAGATTAGAAGGCACACTTTGAATGTCGTAATCCTTCTCCCAAGTCTTGCCGCCATCCAAACTACGCATTAAGTCGCTGCTACCACCCGATACCCAAATTTCTTGGGGAGTGCGGTAGGCCAAATCTAACAAACCAATATTGTCTTTCTTGCCTGGAAACTCCGCTTCAGCCCACTTGTCGGCATTAACATCAGTACTGAACTGCAACTGACCACCCCGCGCTAACATCCACAGCCCGCCCTCTTGGGTAAAGCCCATGTTAGAAACCCGCCGAGAGCTATTCCGATTGTGAGGAGACCAGGCTTCTTCACCGGGTCGCCAGACAGAATAGAAATTACCCTTGGCCGATACGGCGACATATTTGCCATCATCCGATCGATTGATGGTTCTAAAAACTCCCACCGCATCATTCACCAAAGACTTCCAATTTTTGCCGCCGTCAGTGGTTTTATAAATAGCTCCCACATTAGTGGTCATCTCGGCAGTATTTTTATCCAGAGCTGCGATCGTACTAGGTGCGCCCGGTAACTTAGCACTGAGTGGCAGATTAGACCAAGACTTGCCACCGTCATTGGTATGTAACAATAGGGATGGCTCGCCCACGATCCAGCCTTCATCGCCCTTGAAGCTGATCGAGTTAAAGCGATATTTCTGATCGCCCAATTCTAGCTTGCGATTTTCCCAAGTGTTGCCGCCATCGATCGTCTCCAAGAGGGTGGCTTCACTGCCTACTACCCAGCCATGTTTCAGATCACCAGTGAAGGACAAATCTTGTAAGTTGGCGGTGGTGGGTAGCTGCTGATAATGCCAGGGACTGTTAGTCATGGCGGGCGTTTTCACGCAAGATACACAAAGCAGCCCAACTACCAACAGCAGCGCTATTCGTTTTAAATACTGTTTAATCGAATTCATTTTATTAATTTAATGTATATAAACTGAGGAAGAACACGACTCCCAGCGCCAAGGCGGTGAAAATCAATACGTTCTTTTGGCTGGGCGTTAGGGTATTTACCCCAAAACCATAGCCCAGATTTTCTTCAAAACCAGAAGCCTTCGATTTGGCACCCACATTAGTAAAAGCTGATTTTTTGGAACCACAAACTGGACAACGCCATACAATACTAATGCTGTCAAAAGCCGTATTGGCCGCAATGCCATTTTTGGGATCACCCTTCGCTGGTTCGTAGGTGTAGCCACAGGAGCGACATTCAAAGCAGTCGATCAAGGAGGTATCTACTACCACCACTGGTTCGATCGGCTCGATATTGTTTTCGATATTATCGGTCTCTGACTCACTCATTTAAAAATGGGGGGAATTGGCCTACTGTTCCAAATTATGCCATGGAAATATTAAGTTATGTGAGGAAAATGTGAATCAAAGAGTCACAATTCCTCGATCGATTACCTGACCATTCATATCAATGCCAGTAATAATCAGCTTACCAGGATGCACATCGACAGTGGCACAGCTGTGAATACTCTGGGCATAGGCAGACCAGGGTTCGGAGGAGACAATCGGATATAATCCGGCCCCACCGCCGCCCGCCACTAGATAGGTAACACCCTTAATCGGATTACTACGCTGGTAATTATGATCGTGACCATCTACATACAGAGGTACTTTATGTTTAACCAATAATGGTTCTAGATCTTTAATCAGCACTTCATTCTTGCCATAGCGCCCTAACGAGTATATTTGATGGTGACCAAAGACAATTTTGAGCTGGGCTTTGCTCTTGCCGAGCTCCTTATCTAACCATTTCAGCTGGGCTGCACGGGTGGGACTCGCTGGATTACTCAGGGAATTAGTCTCGGTGGCAAAGAATTGGACGTTACCTTTGCTAAAGGTGTAGTACCGCTGACCACCCATATTGAATTGGGGATAAGTTAGTTGCTCATTACTAATTTTGCTGGTAGAAGTAGCGGCGCAACGCTCTCCTTTTTCGGCTTGATCGGTGCCACAGACATCGGCTCGGGCATCATGATTACCTAGACAAGCATAAAATTTTACGCCCTTGGTGAGCAATTCTTGGTAGGGGATCGCAAAGTTGGTTTTGATTTTGGTGAATTCACCCCCGTTATAGATGTTATCGCCTGCCAACAACACCAGGTTTAAGGGAGACTGCTGATGATGTTTTAGCAAAGCTCGCCCGACGGCATATTGATTGATGCTGCCGGTACCGGTATCGGCCAGCACGCCAAACCGCAGTAAGGGCTTAGTTTTGGGTAACGCAATTAATTGCTTAGAGCCAGCTTGGTTATTTCCCCAGACACTCCCTGCCACAATAGCACCCAGCCCGGTCAAACCAGATATCATCACAAATTGGCGACGATTAACACCCATAAAGATTCCTATAATTTAAGGTTGGATATTGAAACTAGTGGTTTTTACTGGATCGATTTTTAACACCAATACGCCTAAAGGTGGCAGGCAGAGATCGATCGAATAGCGCTGATTGTGAATGGACCACTCATCCGCCCACTTACCACCCAAATTGCCCATATTGCTGCCGCCATAGACCCGAGCATCACTGTTGAAAATCTCGGTGTAGAAGCCGTGAACTGGCACGCCTACCCGATAGTGAGCATGGGGTTGGGGGGTAAAGTTGCAGACTACCACCACAAACTCATCACTGTCTTTCGCCCGGCGGATAAAGGAAATCACACTATGACTGGTATCGCTGCAGTCGATCCATTGGAAACCAGCTTCATCAAAATCTTGGGTATAGAGCGCTGGCTCACTGCGATATAGCTTATTAATGGCCGCCATAAACTGTTTCAGTTGATGGTGGGGTTCATATTGCAATAAATTCCACTGCAGATCTGTCCAAACATTCCACTCACTGCGTTGGCCAAACTCCATCCCCATAAATAGGGTTTTCTTGCCAGGATGGGCAATCATATAGGCAAAGAGACAGCGTAAATTAGCAAATTTTTGCCAGTCATCGCCTGGCATTTTATTAATCACATGGCTCTTGCCATGCACCACTTCATCATGAGAAAGCGCCAGCATGAAATTTTCGCTGTGGTTGTACCACATGCTGAAAGTCAAATGATTTTGGTGGAATTGCCGGAACCAGGGATCCATCTCAAAATAGTCCAGCATGTCATGCATCCAACCCATATTCCACTTCAGGTTGAAGCCCAAGCCCCCCACATAGGTCGGCCACGAAACCATCGGCCAGGAAGTAGATTCTTCGGCAATACTCAAAGCTCCCGGAAAATTACTAAAGAGTAGATGATTGACCTGCCGTAAGAAATCAGCTGCTTCAATATTTTCTCTGCCACCGTACTGGTTGGTGACCCACTCGCCCGGTTCCCGACAGTAGTCTAAGTAAAGCATCGAAGCAACCGCATCGACCCGAATCCCGTCGATGTGGTATTTGTCGAACCAAAATAAGGCATTGGATACTAAAAAGTTGCGTACTTCATTGCGACCGTAGTTAAACACTAAGGTACCCCATTCCTTATGCTCGCCCTTGCGAGGATCGGCATGTTCGTACAGATGGGAGCCATCAAAGAAGGGCAAGCCGTGGCCGTCTTTGGGAAAATGTCCGGGTACCCAGTCTACAATCACCCCAATGTTAGCGGCGTGACACTGATCGACAAAGTACATGAAGTCTTCCGGGGAACCATAGCGGGAAGTTGGCGCATAGTAGCCAGTGACCTGATAACCCCAGGAACCATCAAAGGGATGCTCGGCCACTGGCAGCATCTCAATATGGGTAAAGCCTAGTTCTTGGACGTAGGGGATGAGCTGGGCGGCTAATTCGCGGTAGGTGAGGTATCTAGCGCCTGGTTTGTATTCGGAGACCACGATCGATGGTTCTTTGCTCCCATCTGGTCGCAGAGACGGGACAGCGGCATCGGCATGGAGCCACGAACCAATATGACACTCATAGACCGAAATGGGCTGACTAAGGGTATCGGTAGTGCGTCGTTTTTCTAGCCAGTCTTGATCTTGCCACTGGTAACTTTCTAGATCGGTGACGATCGAAGCAGTTTTTGGCCGTACTTCTTGCTGAAAACCGTAGGGGTCAGATTTTTCGTAGGGATGACCATCCTGGTTTTTAATTTCGTATTTGTAAGCGGCGCCCACTGCTAGACCCGGCATAAATATTGTCCAGATGCCATTACCGCCGATCGCCATTTGATGTTGCCGACCATCCCAATTGTTAAAATCACCCAACAGCGAGACATTCCGGGCATTGGGTGCCCATACTGCAAAATAGACCCCGGCTACCCTATCGAGTTCGATCGCATGAGCACCCATCTTTTCGTAAATGCGATGGTGATTGCCTTCAGCAAATAAATGAACATCGAAGTCGGTGAATACTGGCGATTTAAAAGCATAGGGATCATAGATCACCTGTTCATGAGCACCAGATTTGATTTTGAGCTGGTAATCATTCAACTGAGCAACAGGAATAATGCATTCAAAAAAGTGGGGATGATGCTGAGTCGCCATGGGGTACTCCTGGCGCTCTTCTGGTAATACCACCCAAACGGCATCAGCCTGAGGTTGATAGGTACGCACAATCCAGGCGGAACCGCCCTCAGCGGGATGAGGACCCAAAACCTCGAAAGGGTTGCGATGTTGATTGCTGACAATGCGGTCGATTTGATCGGGGGCAATGGACATAGCTACCTAAGAGTTTTGTTAAATGGCAATTTTTATCACCCCAATAATGTAGATCGGAATCTGGTCAGTTGATAGTATCTCGCAGATTTTACTTAATTAGTTACTTGATCGGTATACCAACGCTCTTAATCAATTTACGTAGCCGCAACAAAAACAATGCTTCTCGATAGGGTTTGGCGAAGTTAGTATTCTCTTCTCGCTTGAACTCCTGATCTAAGCTGGTTAATAGTTCTGCATAGTCAGCTGCTGTTAGGGTCTCTCCAGTAAGCGGCGATCGGGCTTCAAAAATGATTTGGGTGCGTAAATATTCTTCTGGTAAATCATCCGGGCGAGGTAGCGCCATGACCTGAACTGCGTTGAATGGAATCAATGCTAGTAAAGTCGCTCTCATACTATTGAACAGGAGGAGCGAAAAAATTCTAAAATGAGACTTGGTCATCAAATTAATTTCATTAATGTAATTTTCCTGGTCTGGGCATTGGTGAAGGATGGTCGCCAATAATGACATTCCATGATTTGATAAGCATAATAATATGCTTTGTTCAGGCTGCCTACCTCCATATCTCTAATTTTATGCATATCTCTAAGCGATCGGTAGCAACTCCCCCTGCCAACCAATTCGACCAATCGACTGCTGTTATTACTAAATTGCAGTCGGTAGAGAAGGGTATTAAATACTTTTTGTGCGGGATCGCCGGTCTGTCTTTGATTGCCTATGGCTGTGTGGTTTACACCCAAGATCAATGGAAAGTAAACCATCGGCAGTTGCGCAAATTACAGACCCAGGAAAGTCAACAAGCTATTCTCAATGCGCGGTTGCGGGATGCCGAGGCGCAAAATGCCGAAAAAACCCAAAGCGGCTTGGTAGCACCCCAACCAGATCAGGTTTTATATGTCCCCGCTAATACTCAAAAGTCGGTGGTCATGCCAGTGCCGATCGATCAACCAGCAGTTTTACCAGGTCCGGTGGGTTACTAATCATGAGTGTTCCGCCTCGATCGGCCAATCGTAATTTTTTGACTAATCGGCTATTGATCGTTTGGCTGTTTTTAATTTTGGCTGCTTTTGGTCTATCGATCAAGCTGTTTACCATTCAAATTTTGGATGGGGATAATTTGCGCCGCAAAGCCCAAGCCACTCAAGAAGTGGTGCAACGACCCTTTGTACCGCGCCGGACGATTGTCGATCGACAGGGCAATGTATTAGCAGCTGATCAGCCAAGCTACACCATTTTTGCCCATCCTGGCATGTTTAGAACACTGATTGTGGAGAAAGGAAACAAAAATAAAGGCAAAGTCCGCAAAGT
Organism: uncultured bacterium; assembly: GCA_964247085.1. GTDB lineage: Bacteria > Cyanobacteriota > Cyanobacteriia > Cyanobacteriales > Chamaesiphonaceae > JAAFHZ01. The sequence continues at coordinate 7,220 of CAXTSX010000050.1, read as the reverse complement.
TTCCGTAGAAGACATGGCGGAGTTGCTATCGCCTATTTTGAGCATTAACTCTGAAGATCTGTTGGCCAAGTTCCGGAAAAAAGAGGCGGGCATTCTGCTGGGCAAACGCTTTGGTCAAGAAGTATACGATCAGGTGATTGCGCTCAAAAATGATGGTTTAGATGTCCGGCAAACCATCAAAGATTACCGGCGAGTATATCCCCAAAACGAGATGGCCGCCGAGGTATTAGGATTTGTAGATCTCAATAACTATAAAGCTAAAGCCGGAGTGGAGTTCAGTCAAGAAAAGCTCCTGGAACGAGAAATGCGCGAATTTCGGTTAACTCGCACCGGTTCATCGGATGGGGGGGTTTTACCGGACGATGTGAAAGAAGATTTTCTGCATCACGATGATCTAAAACTAAAGCTGACGATCGATCTCCGCTTGCAAAGAGTCGCTCGCAATGCTCTCAAAAACCAGCTGGCCAAATGGCACGCCAAACGAGGTGCCGTGATTGTAATGGACGCTGAGACTGGCGCTATTCGGGCAATGGTCTTAGAACCAACCTTTGACCCTAACAATTACACTAGTTATCCCCAGGAGCGCTACGTTAAGAACTGGGCAGTGACAGATTTATATGAACCTGGTTCTACTTTTAAGCCATTGAATGTGGCGATCGCTCTAGAAAATAAAGTAATCACCCCAGAAACCCTCTTTAACGACACTGGCAAGGTGAAAATTGGCAAGTATCAAATTCTTAATTCCGACAAGAAAAAGCATGGCTGGATTGATGCCGCTCAGGTGCTCCAGTTTTCTAGCAACATTGGCATGGTGGAGATGATGCAAAAACTGTCCCCCACCATCTATCACAACTGGCTAGAAAGACTGGGGATCGGCCAAAAGGTTGGCATTGATCTGCCCGCAGAAGTGCGGGGCACCATGAAAGACCGCGAAACATTTTTGACCTCTCCGATCGAACCAGCCACCGCTTCCTTTGGTCAAGGTTTTTCCTTGACTCCGATTCAATTAGTGACCATGACTGGAGCCTTGGCTAATGGCGGTAAACTGCTCACACCCTACTTGGTGGAGGGCTTATTCGATAGTAATGACCAGCGCCAAGATGCTCCCAAACGCCCAGCACCTCGTTATGTGTTTTCTACCGAAAATAGCGAGGCGGTACTCCAGATGATGAAGACCGTGGTCGAAACTGGCACCGGCAGTCTAGCGCAGGTACGCGGCTTTGCTATCGCTGGGAAAACCGGTACAGCGCAAAAGGCTAGTAGTCGCGGTGGTTATTTGGTAGGAGCCAAGATCACCAGCTTTGTGGGGATCTTACCAGTTGATAATCCTCATCGCTATGTGGTGTTTGCCGCCGTCGATGAGCCCCAAGATGACAAAACAGTAGATGGTCGGGGAGAAGCTTTTGGCAGTACAGTAGCCGCTCCGATCGTCAAAGATGTGATGGATACTCTGATTTTACAAGAACAAATTATTCCGATTAATGGACAGGTAATATTGACCCCTAGCCCAACACCATCGGGCAGTGGCACACCTCAAGCATCAGCTAGTGGGAAAAAAATAGCTCCGTTGCCCAGTGTCACAGCTCAGCCATCAACAGGGGCAACGGTCAAGCCTTAGAAGCCGTTCCGACCCCAGACAACCATCGAAATTGAAAAGGTAAAAATAACGAGCAAGGCTGCCCAACCAAGTGTCAGAACCATAATGTTTATTGATATAAGTGATTTTTTGTTGTGTATCTATGATACAGGACGGCTAAGATTAAACCAAGCTAACAAAAGATGATGATATATATCCCTTCACCACAATCTGCCGTAAAGTTAGGCAGGGCTAAAAGATTGACCGTCACCATCCCTTCAGATGCAATGCCATCAACCATCGCCAGATCACTCGCTGAATTTCTAACTTAGCCAAATTATAGAAGCTTCTCCGGCATGGGAATTCATCAATGGCACCGCCCGCCAGAAAATCATGCCCACACTATTATATTCCCGCCTGCAGCGAAACTTGGTCAACTGGATCAACCAAAATATTGATCGCTACGAGGCCATCCAGGAAGTGAAGTTTTTAATGTTCTTTATTATGCCTGAAGTCCCCAATGCTTTGACCGATCGACATTTTGAACAAGCGGTTTTTGGTTCATGCGGGAAAGGGTGAGAATTTGGATTTTACATAATATTGCAATAAGTAGTATTGATGTAGGTGAGTTTGATTATTTTACGATCTTGAATCGAGATAATTTCAAAATTACTACAATATGAACCATATTCATCTGGAGTAATAGTGTTTAAAATAAAATTTGGTCTAATCACCTAATTTAGGATGTTATGCAGACGAACGTCGGGCTAATAACCCTGTTTTGTGGGAGATAGACAGATATTTAGCCATCTAAATACCCGGTCTAACTATAATGTTCATTAAGAAACTTATTCGATTCCGTATTCTGCTGATTGTTTCATTCATTGGATGTTTAGTTCTATTTCCATCCCTACTCTCTGAATATTTTGAGACACGAGCAAATGCACAGTCTACAAAGTTGCCTACTGCGTATGTAGGAGTATGGAAAGGTGAAGGTGTTCAGAATAGTAGTACTAAATGGTCTATACTAATGGCACTAACGCCAGGGGATGGAAATTCTGTTGTTGGCACAATGGCTTATCCTTCACTTGCCTGTGGGGGTGAACTAAATTTGCGTGGTGTCAGCACTAAATCTATAGAACTGGCTGAGAACCTGACCCACATTGGACGTTGCATTAATCGAGGAACAGTGTTTCTACAACCAATCTCTAGTGAACGATTGCAATACAAATGGTTGAGTTCAGATGGAAAACAAGATGCTACTGGTAGTGTTCAGAAAGTTAAATAGTAGAAAGCAGCAATTCTCATTATGGAAGTGATCCAAAGATTTTTGAGGATCTGAATGGCTGAAAGAACTTTTTTTCGTCGATGACTATGCAATTAGGTGGCTTAGAAATAGTACAAAAGCTTTAAAATGAGAATTGCTGAGTAGAAAGCGGCTGAAGTTTGAACCCATGTTTATGTTGCTAACGCCTTGCCCTTATTAGGTCTTCTTAGAGGTTTTTTTCATTGTGCAATTGAAATATTCGATCAACTCCAAAATTCGAGTCTTTTAATATAACTACACTTTTAACAAAGTTGTCGATCGATCTGAAATCACAATTTATCTCAAAGCTCTGACTATAGCGATCGGGATGGTTAATCTTTTTGACATTTAGCTTTTAGTGTCAACTCATTTCGGCCATTTAAGGATTTGATAACCTGCTAAACTACTGGCATTATTGGCAACGAAAGCTGTTGTATGGAATTCGAGTGGAACCCAGCGAAAGCTGCTATTAATCTGGAAAAACACGATATCTCTTTTCCTGAAGCCTCGACAGTATTTGAGGATGCGCTATCTGTCACATTCCCCGACCCCGATCATTCCATCGGTGAGGAACAATACGTTATTATTGGAATGTCTGATTCAGAGCGGTTATTGATTGTTTCCCATACCGATCGAGAGAGTCATATCCGCATTATCAGCGCCCGATCTGCTAATCGCCAAGAAAAAAGGTTTTATGAAGAAGGAAATTGACGAACTAGAAGACGAACTCCGCTCCGAATACGATTTTTCTAGCATGACAGGTGGTGTTAGAGGTAAATATGTTGAGAGATATCGAGCCGGGACAAACGTGGTTTTGCTCGATCGAGACGTTGCAAAAGCATTTCCTACTAGTACCTCTGTCAACGAAGCATTGCGATTGCTTCTCCAAGTTGCCCAGCGTCAGCAGCCTAACCAACCAGTTGAAGCGGAATGATTCGGTGTTTTAGCCGTTAGCAAAATTGTCGATCGATCTGAAATCACAAGTTATCTAAAAGCCCTGACTATGGCGATCGGGGTTGTTAATCTCTTTGGCATTTAGCTTTTAGAAATTCAGTTCAGCTATGTAGAGCGCTATAATTACGACATATATAGCCATTGCGCCGTAGTCCTATGAGCCAAATTTTGACCTTAGAGTTAAATGACCAGGTTTTTGCTGCCATACAACGGCAAGCAGAGAATATTGGTATTCCTCTAGAAAATTTAGCAGCAACGCTTTTAGAGCAGAAGTTCTCCCATACTTTTAGGCTCACGCTCACTGATGCAGACCAAGTGAGCGGACGAAAAAAATTTGAGCGTCACTTTGGCGCAATTGATTTTAATTGTGCTACAGACTTAGACAATGAAAGTATTGATGCAGATTTAGCAAAAGAGTATTCCAGCACCCACGAGGAAGAATGATATTGCTGGATACCTCTGGGTTACTTTGTTTACATTACAAAACTGAGCCTTTTCATACTCAAGCTCTTACTGGGTACAAAAAAGCCATCGGTCGTCTAACCCACAGCTATGTTATTGCTGAATACGTTGCGTTAGCCAATGCGAGGAGATTCCCTCGTTCATCCGTCCTGGCTTTTGTCGTTGATTTGTTAGATAACCCAGACATAGAAATGGTTTGGGTAGACGAGCAGTTGCACCGAGATGCTGTTGAACTGTTGACAGTAAGGCAAGACAAAACTTATTCGCTGTGTGATGCCGTGAGCTTCGTTTTGATGCATCAACGAGGGATTGTCGAAGCTTTAACTACCGACCGACACTTTGAACAAGAAGGCTTTATCCGTTTGTTGCAACCAGAATCTTAACAATCGCGCTGCAGCAGAACGTCAGAAACGATCGATCAATCCCGTAATTGTTTAACCAGATGATTGATCTCTGGCAAAATTATTTGCGAAACTCCTATCTGCACCGCCCCCCGCGATCCCGGCAACGAGAAAATCAACAAATTTTGGTAAGTCCCAGCCACAGCGCGAGAGGCGATCGATCTCGTCCCAATTTCGGCATAACTGAGCGATCGAAATAATTCACCAAAGCCGGGGAGAGTTTTTTCAAGCATTCTGGCTAGCGCATCATAGGTGGTATCGCGGGGGGCAATCCCCGTCCCCCCATTAAAAATCACCGCTTGCAATTGCTGATTTTCACCCAAGGTGACCAGCAATTCTTTAATTTGAGTGGGTTCATCAGGAATCACCCGATAGATTGATATTTGGTGACCAGCGGCCTGAAGTAAGTCTTGGATTAGTTGGCCGCTCTGGTCAGTGGCCGGGGTTCTGGTATCACTAATGGTAATGACAGCGCAGTTAATTGGAATAGATTGGGAATCAGGATGAGGGATGGCGACCATAAAGTTTCAGATATTTGCAATCTACCATACTGTATAATTCCGGATAACCTTGTATCACTGAAATTCTATATCGTCCGTACTGGCGAGCACAATTTTTTCGTTATTAGAAATTGTTTTCCTGCAAGTAAACAGTTCACATGCCACTCAGTCTCGTATCTTAGTGGGTGATAAATCAGATAATGTATTAAAAAATAAATCTGCAATTAGTGCGACGATACAAAAACCCCTGATACTTGCTGATGGTAAGAACGGTTTATGTGAGGGGACATTTCCACATCCAGTTGGAAATGTGACTTTTAATACCAATCCCGCCGACGGTAGATTAGATTTTGGCTTTCAACTATCCCCCAGTTCAAAGCTGATAGTTGGTGATGTAGTATCAGGATTTATGATTGAGGCAGTTGTTCAATACTACAGAATAAGACCTCCATATGCCCCTCATAAGGAAAGACCATCCAACTATGACTTTCATGGCAGCATACTTCCATACAACCGACTTGGCAGTAGCGGCTCTTTTCGACTGCAGACAGGTGACAAGGTAAAACTTGTAGGGATTGGAGCGAGAAGAAAAGCAGCTGTTCTTCGCGCTGTTGAATGTACTGCTGTTTAAATTACTTTGTCATAATGTAGTAAGTACTGAGCTTGCAAATTTCTTTATGGATTTAATCGTCTCTCAAAAATTTTTCCATACTCCTCAAATGTTCACTGAAAATAACCCTCTTATTATTAATTGCCAACTTGCAGTATTAGAATCTCAATACACGCTAGACGTACAAAATCTTTATATGGATGAAGATGCAATCCGAATTAATTACAGAATAACCCCGCCTGTTCCTTACAAAAGTCCAGAGACAGGAAGTGCATTATTGTTTACTTGGCGAGGATATGCTGTAGATAATTTGGGCACTCAGTACGAATCGTGGGGAGGTGCTTGTGGATTATCCGCAGACGGTGAATTTACAGAAGGGGTGTTATCTTTCATTCCTCTTTTAGAAAAAAACGTACTATTCTTGGATGTCACATTTATCCCAGAAAGAATCAATTCGACAAATGAGTATAATTTTAGAGTAACTACGAAATCATAAAATCTACTGCGGTTTCAAAACAGTACCATCCGGAAGAACAACATCACCATTAGGAAGTCTTTTTGTTCCATTAGGAGAGACAACAGTTCCATCAGAGAGGATTTTTGTTCCATCTGTCAAAACAGTATCTTTTTCGTTTGGAGCTGCAACTGCTTGACCAGAGTTTTCCGCTGATTTAACGGGTGGGGAGGAGAAGTTAATCAATAAAGCACTGAAAATACTTGAGAACAACATCAAATTGAATTTCATTTTTTGACCTCTTAATTACTCACTTTACAGTATAGCGAATTAAACTATCATATAAGTATTGTGTTAGCAAGCTATGAGACTTTCGAGTTTAGGATTGCAGTTTAGAGACATCAATGAAAGATACGAAGGGCTGCTAGAATGCAACAGTAGGATTTAGAATAACATTGAGAAACACCTGTGATCGAACGGTATACGTTGCCCGAAATGGGTGAGATTTGGACAGAAAATTACAAGTTTAAAACTTGGCTGCAAGTAGAAATTGCTGTTTGTGAAGCCCAGGCCGAATTGGGATACATTCCGCCCGCAGCAGTGGCCGAGATCAAAGCCAAAGCCAATTTTAGCGTAGATCGGATTCTAGAAATCGAAGCTGAAGTCCGTCACGATGTCATCGCCTTCTTAACCAACGTCAATGAATATGTCGGCGACGCTGGTCGGTACATCCATTTAGGGATGACCAGTTCCGATGTTTTGGATACCGCTCTGGCTCTGCAAATGGTCGCCAGCGCTGACATTATTATTAATCATGTAGAACAACTGGCTGAGGCCATTCGTACTCGCGCCACTGAACACCGCGATACCGTGATGGTCGGTCGCTCCCACGGTATTCATGCTGAACCGATTACCTTTGGCTTTAAATTAGCTGGCTGGCTGGCGGAAATGCTGCGG
>CAXTSX010000049.1:0-24354 GCA_964247085.1 uncultured bacterium | reverse complement strand
ATATCCATATCCATATCCATATCCATATCCATATCCATATCCATATCCATATCCAGCGGCAGCCGCACAGTGAAAGTTGCGCCTTGATCTACACCAGCACTTTCGACTACCACCTGACCATTATGCAGCTCCACTAAGGACCGGACGATCGACAAGCCCAAGCCCAGGCCGGGATTGTCTCGAATGGCTGAGGCATCAGCTTGCCGGAAGCGATCGAACACATAGGGCAAAAACTCGGCACTGATGCCGCAGCCTGTATCACTGATTTTAATTTCAGCGGTGGTACTGGAATAGGTCAATTGCACATCAATGCGTCCACCCACGGGGGTGAATTTGATGGCATTCGCCAATAAATTCCAGATCAGCTGCTGCAACCGATGAGAATCGCCCATCATCTGTTGCGGCAAAGCATCCAGGTCAGAAATTAGCTTAATCTGCTTAGCGTCGGCGGTCAGCCGTGCTAGGTCAATGGCGGCGGTGACAACTGTAATTAACTGTAGTGGTCGAATATCTAGCTGTACTTTACCTGCTGTAATAGCAGAGGTATCTAACAAATCTTTAATTAGTTGATCTTGGGCGCGGGCACTTCGCTCAATAATTTTTAGGGCATGATTTATTTTGGTGGGGTCAAAGTTGGGCTTCAGTAGCAATTGCGTCCATCCTAAAATGGCGCTGAGAGGATTGCGTAGTTCGTGGGAGACCATCGAGAGAAATTCATCTTTGGCTCTATTAGAAGCTTCTGCTAAACTACGGGCGGATTGCTCTAGGGTTAAATTGACGCTGAGAGAATCTTGCAGCCGTTTGCGCTCGGTGATGTCTTCGATCGCCAGCAAAATTTTCTCATTCCCAGTCGTTTGAATCATGATGCGAGCGTTCAAACGCATGACTTTATGTCCAATTTGTTCAAAGTCGTGCTCTACCTCAAAATTTTGCAGTTGCTGGTGCTGAGATAGCACCTCCAGCAGAAACCGTCGCAACTCCGGAATATCCCACTGACCATTGCCCAGCTCAAAGATCAACTGTTGCTCAGTAACAGCGGCGGTTTCTTGAAATACTCGATAGAAAGCTAGGTTGGCCGTTAATACCCGTAAGTTCCCATCCAAAATGATCAGCGGATCGCTGACGGTTTCGACGATGGCTTGGGCATAGTTGCGAGAGTATTCTAGCTCGGCCATGCCTCGTTTGAGGTCATCAATATCCATCAACATCACCATCACCCCATCGACCTTGTTGTTGATCGTCCGGTAAGGGCGAATGCGCAGGTCGTACCAATGCCCCTGGAGATCTTGAATTTCTTGTTCATCGATTTCCAGGGTATCCATGACAGTGATGATGCGATCGGCTAAATCTGGCACATTCAGAGTGGAATGAATATCACTCAATGGTCTGCCCACATCGGTAGGAATTAAATGCATAATGCTCTGCGCCAGCGGCGTAAAGCGTCGGATGCGCAGATTGATATCCAGCATCAGGATCGGAATATTGGTGCTGGCAATTAGGTTTTGCAAATCGTTGCTAACTTGGGTGAGTTCCAGGTTACGCCGCTGCAATTCGTCATTGATGGTATTTAGCTCTTCGTTAGATGCCTGGATTTCTTCTTTGGCGGTTTCTAGCTCCTCGTTGCTGCTCTGAAACTCTTCATTGCTAGATAAAATTTCTTCGTTGGCCACCCGCAGATCTTGATTGGTGATTTCTTGCTCTTCAATGATCGATCGCAGTTGGGCTTGGGTAGTGACTAGTTCTTGGTTCAGGCGATGGATCTCCTGTTTGTCATCGCTAGTGCCTCTAGTGCGCTTGGTAATGGTGTTAATGGTCGGCAGCGGAGCATCTTCTTGAAACAGCACCAAGAAATGGCGGTCTTCTAGACCCTGCAGGCTGAGGGGAATCACATGGATACTAACTTGCCGGATGCGATCGACTTCTACAATTCGCACACCAGTGCGCTCGATCGGCAACTGCTGTTTTTTAGCCTGATGGATTGCTGTCCGCAGCTCCAGCTGCAAACCTTCCTTGGCCATTTTGAGTAGTTTGTGGCTGGCGCGGCCTGGAGCTGGCTCTAGATAAAGACTAGTCTGCCCCCGAAAATGCAAGATCTCCAAATTACCATTGATCACCACTCCTACCGGGGCGTAGCGATCCAACACAATTTGGTTGGCCTCTTGTTGCAAGTCTAGTTCATTCCCAACTATCTGATCGGTGCGGGGGGAGTGGTTAGTCATTTCAGGAGAAGTAGTATTGGTGGTGAGATCGATCGCGAGCTGAGCAACGGCGATTTTGCGGAAATAAATCTTGTGCTTTTTATCAACCAGCGCAAATAACTTCGAGAACTCTCCGGTAGTTTCGGAGGTACCCAACATCAAGAAACCATTAGGCTTCAGTCCATAATGAAAAGTCGCTAAAATCTTTTTTTGAATAGTTGCACCCAAATAGATCAGCACGTTCCGGCAACTAATCAAATCCAGCTTAGAAAAGGGCGGATCGCTACACAGGTTGTGTTTGGCAAACACACAGAGTCCACGTACCGACTTACTAATCTGATAACCGCCTTCTACTGGCACAAAGAACTGGCGCAGCCGCTCGGGAGAAATATCGGCAACCAAGCTTTGTTTGTAAATGCCGGTGCGAGCCTTATTGATCGCCCAATCACTAATATCGGTAGCATAAATCTGGATTGGCAGTTTGCTAATCTGGGTATCCAAAAATTCCAACAAACAAATAGCGATCGAATATACTTCTTCACCAGTGGCACAGCCTGCTACCCAGATCCGCAGCGGCGCTCCGACGGGTTTATCAGCAATAATCGGAAATACTTTGGTTTTCAGAATTTCAAAAGCCGCTGGGTCGCGAAAGAAACCAGTGAAATTGATCAAGATATCTTCATACAAAGCCTGCACTTCGATCGGATGACTGCGCAAAAACGTGACGTAATTTTCTAGGTTTTCGAGCTGGTGCAACACCATCCGGCGCAGAATGCGCCGCTGCAAAGTAGCATATTTGTACAGTGTAAAGTCCACCCCAGTAGCCAGCCACAACAGCTTCAAAATACCTGGCAGCGCAGTTTCCCCGGCTAATAAAACTTCGCCCACCCGCGCCTGTGCCGAGCTAGCTAAATAGGGATGACGACTAATATTAGCGAGTTCAATAGCAATTTCTGCTGGCGATAGAATAAAATCTACCTGGCCAGTAGCCACAGCAGTGTTGGGCATACTACTAACTTTGGCCGAAGCTTCGCACTGGGCAAAGGTGATACCGCCAGCTTCTTTGATCGCTTCCAGCCCCCGCGCCCCATCCGAGTCTCCACCAGAAAGCACCACGGCAATCGCCTGCTGGTCTCGTTCGGCAGCTAAAGAGAAGAAGAAAGCATCCACTGGCATCACGCGCGTTTTCGCCCGTGGCGTGAGTTGGAGCAAGCCCTGCGCCATGAGCATTGTGGTGTTGGGCGGAATTACATAAACACAGTTGGGCGTGATGGCCATCCCATTGGTCACTTCCCATACTGGCATGGCTGTTTCCCGTGCCAAAATTTCACTCAATAGACTTTTTTGGCTGGGGTCTAAATGTTGAATCAGCACAAAGGCCATGCCGGTATCGATCGGCAGGTGGCTCAATAATTGACGAAAGGCTTCTAAGCCTCCCGCCGAAGCACCAATGCCCACCACTGGGAATCGATCGTCTGGCTGGTATTGTTCATTATCTAGCGCAGAGATGGCGTTAGGGGGAGAGTTGGTGGTGGAAAGTTGCTGCGGATTCATAGAGGAGTAACCTTGGTTTGGAAATATCCACAAGTCAATCGGTTTTTACTCTTTTTCCTGCCCTTTCACCCTAGCAGACGTCTGCAAGAGCAGATGTCTTTACAATTGATTCAGATAACTATCACAAATACCGAAATAAAGCACTGTCATCATCCCGATCAGGCGTTTTGCCTCACCGCCAGTTATCGTCATCGTCTCTGGTTTGATGAGATAATATTTCACAATTCGATGAACTTATTCGCACAACCCGTCTATGCTCAATATCCCGCAACTCCTCGCGTTCGAACTCTCCCTTAGCCCCCAGCAGGTGCAAGCTGCCCTCGAATTATTTGCTGAAGGTGCCACGGTGCCCTTTATCGCCCGCTACCGCAAAGAACGTACTGGTTTGCTAGACGAGATTCAACTGCGGAATTTGAGCGATCGATTGGCCTATCTGACCGAACTAGCCGATCGGCAGCAGGTGATTTTAGATTCGATCGAATCCCAGGGCAAGCTTACCGACGAGCTGCGCCGTAAAATTACCGATTGTCTCCAAAAAAACGTGCTCGAAGATTTATACCTACCCTATAAGCCAAAGCGCCGCACCAAAGCCACTATTGCCCGAGAAAAAGGATTAGAGCCACTAGCAGAGTGGATCAAAAATCTCAATCAAAAGTCGGTACTGCCCTCAGAGTTGGAGACCGCTGCTGCGAAATATTTAAACGCTACCGTTACCACTACTGCTGAAGCTTTACAAGGAGCGGCGGATATTTTGGCTGAAGAAGTAGCCGATACTGCCGAAGTTCGGGCTTACTTACGAGAGTTTTTATTAGATACTGGAGTGTTTGTTTCCAAAATCAAAAAAGACTACCCAGAAGGCAGCACCAAGTTTGAGATGTACCGTAGTTATAGTAACAAGGTGAAAGTGATTGCTCCCCATAACTTGCTGGCGCTGTGCCGGGGTGAAAATGAAGGGGTAGTGGAAGTGAGCTTGACCTTTGAGGAAGATACGGTGCAAGGTTACTTAGCCAGCCAAGTAATTAAAACCAAACATCAACCAGTACGGGATTTTTATCGGGTTATGCTGCAGGATGCTTTCACTCGCTTACTTAAAAACTCGCTAATTACCGAAATTCGATCGATCAAAAAACAAGCTGCTGATCTGGAATCGATCAAAACTTTTGAGGTTAATTTAAAGGAACTGTTGCTATCGGCACCAGCAGGGATGAAACCAACCTGTGCGATCGATCCAGGGTTTCGGACTGGTTGCAAGGTAGCAATTCTGGATCACACTGGCCAATTTTTGGAATACCAAGCGATTTTCCCGCACACCGGCAAAGCCGACCAAGCCCAGGCCATCTTGAAAAAACTCTTAGAGAAATACCAAGTTGAGCTGATTGCGATCGGCAACGGTACGGCGGGGCGGGAGACTGATGATTTTGTGGCGACAGTTTTGAAAGCGATCGAACGACCGATTATTAAAGTCATGGTCAACGAATCTGGGGCTTCGATCTACTCCGCTAGCGACGTGGCCATCTCCGAATTCCCGGACTTAGATATTACCGTGCGTGGGGCGATTAGCATTGGTCGTCGTCTTCAAGATCCCTTAGCTGAACTGGTGAAAATTGATCCGAAGTCGATCGGGGTTGGGCAATATCAACACGATGTCGATCAAAAACTCCTCAAGAAACAACTGTCAGCCACCGTGGAAAGTTGCGTGAATTATGTGGGCGTGGATCTGAACACCGCCTCCAAAGAACTATTGACTTCAGTTTCTGGCATCACCGCGACCATTGCCAATAATATTGTGGTCTATCGGAATGAACATGGTGCTTTTATCGATCGCAAAACCCTGTTAAAAGTCCCTAAACTAGGACCAAAAGCTTACGAGCAAGCCGCCGGTTTTCTGCGGATTCGGGCGGGTAAAAATCCCTTGGATAACACGGCTGTTCATCCAGAACGCTATGGGTTGGTAGAATCGATCGCCAAATCTTCCCAAGTGCCACTCGCTGAGACCACCCAAATTGCTGAGCAGCTCAAGCGGAATCTGAAAAGCTATGTGACTGAGGCGATTGGCGAACCAACGCTGCGCGACATTATCAGCGAATTAGAAAAGCCCGGTCGAGATCCCCGCGCTGAGTTTCGCTATGCTACTTTCCAGGCAGATATCAAAGAAATATCCGATCTGCAAGTGGGTCTGGAGTTAGAAGGAGTAGTTACTAACGTGGCCAATTTTGGGGCGTTTGTAGATATTGGGGTGCATCAAGATGGCTTGGTGCATATCTCCCAGTTAGCCGATCGATACGTCAGTGATCCCAAGGAAATTGTTAAAGTGGGGCAGGTCGTCAAGGTCAAGGTTTTGGAAATCAATCCTGGTCTCAAAAGAATTGCTTTAACGATGCGCGGGTTGTAGTGAATTTTAATTGAGATCGACATTAGCTGATCGATCGTGACTCAGACAGTAGTAGATGCCCCGCTTTTGGACAAGCTCCAGATGAGTCCCGATCTCCGCTACTACCCCTTTATCTAGCACCAAAATCTGGTCGGCATCTTGCACCGTGCGTAAGCGGTGGGTAATACAGAAAATCGTAATACCACGAAAATTATTGACTAAGTTTTGGCAAACCTGGCGCTCGGTATCATAGTCCAGAGCGCTGGTGGCCTCATCTAAGATCAATAGGCGGGGGCGCTGTAAGATCGTGCGGGCGATCGCCAGCCGTTGCTTCTGGCCACCCGATAGATTGGAACCTCTCTCACCGACGCGGGTATTATAACCATTCGGTAAAGTCATAATAAAGTCGTGCGCCACGGCAATTTTGGCAGCGTTAATAATTTCTTCGGTAGTGGCATCCGGGTAATTAATCGCAATATTTTCTTGTACTGTTCCCTCGAACAACAGCGGGTCTTGAGAAACAATCCCAATCTGCTCCCGCAGGGAATACAGCTCCACCTTGCTGATATCATAATTGTCGATCGTAATCCGCCCTTGGGTGGGTTCGTACAGGCGGGGCAATAGTTTCATCAGGGTGCTTTTGCCCGAACCACTTTGCCCCACAATACCCACAAAAGAACCGGGCTGGAAAGTTAAATTAATGCGGTTTAACTGAGGACGACCATGATTAGTAAACTGGAAAGTCAAATCTTCGTAGGTAACTTGACCCTGAATTAAAGGCATGGGAATGTTAAAGCGATTATCATCTTCTACTTCCAGCGGTGAATCTACAATGTCACCAAGCCGTTCGATCGATAGCGCTGTTTCCTGGAAATTCTGCCAAATGGTCAGTAGCCGCAATAGCGGACCAGTGACATAACCAGCAATAATCCGAAAGGCAATCAGTTGTCCTAAGGTCAGCTGGTGATCGAGCACCAAGTAAGCACCGACCCATAGCACCAATAAACTGGATAGCTGATTTAAAAAATTACTACTAGAACCAGCCAAGGTAAAAGTAATGGTGCTATTAAAACTAGCTGCCACATACCGGTCATAAAAAGTCTGCCACTGGTTACGACTGCGCCGTTCCATACTCTGCGCTTTCACCGTATAAATGCCACCCAGAGCTTCTACCAAATAGGATTGATTCCGAGCGTTACACTCCGCTTTCACGCGCAGCTGACGACGGACAATCGGGGAAACAACTATGCTGAGAATCACAAATAGGGGAATAGTAGAAAGGGCAACCGCCGTTAATAGCGGACTGTAAATCACCATTACCACAATATAAATACTGGAAAAAGCCGCATCCAAAATAGTGGTTAAAGCGGTGCTAGTGAAGAACTGCCGAATCTTATCGATCTCGGCGATTCTGGTAGATAGTTCGCCCACCGCCCGCCGATCGAAATAACTAAGAGGCAGATGGAAAAGGTGATCAATGATTTTAGCGGCTAATGCCAAATCAATCCGGTTAGTGGCATTGGCAAAAGCGATCGTCCGAATACTCGTTAAGATGCTCTCGAAAAAGGCCACGATAATTAACAAGATGCCAAAAACAGCCAGAGTCGAAGCGCTATTTTGACCGAGGACTCGATCGATAATCACCTGCACCAGTAGGGGGTTAGCTAAGCCCAAGATCTGGACAAAGAAGGAAGCGATTAAGACTTCGACTAAAACCTTTGCTTCCGGTTGTAAATAAGGCACAAACCAACTCAGCCCAAATTTTTGGCGCTGGATATTTTTGGTTTCTTGTAACAACAGAATTTGGATCGGAGTTTTGGCATCACCGATGATTTTGACAAATTGCTGAAAACGGATTTTTTGCACCCCGGCTTGGGGAGTGCCTAGGACAATTTCCTGTTCATTAGCTTGGTAGATGACCGCATAACTATCTTCCCAAGGAATAATTGCTGGATTTTTCAGGCGACAAATTTGCTGGGCAGGAATATCCATCAACCGTCCCATTAAACCTAAAACATCGGCGATCGCATTACACAACTGCAAAGAAGCCTGATTATTCCGACTGAGTTGCATATCGACAATGCGCTGGACAGTATCGCGTCGATATTTGATGCCTAAATATATGCTCAGCATTTGAAAGCAAGCCAAAATCCCATCACGCACCCCCTCGCCCCGCACCGCTGGAAATTTACCATTGTGTTCAACTTTCAGTTGAGTTTGGGGAGTAAAATCAGTGTTGGTTACCTGAAAATCTAATTCCGGTGCATAGTCCACTAATTCAGCAGTGATCGCTGAACTATAGTCTGGGCGATCATCAGCGATTATTTCAGCCAACAGTAGATTTTGATTGATTCCTACCAACCGCCGCTGTAGATGGTGGGAATTAGGAAGATTACTGGTGATTGGTAAACCCAAGGTGGTCTGTTCTGCTTGGCTGTCGAACCAGATTCGATCGATCAATTCAATAGATTCATTGCTAAATGAATCTGGTAATTCATGACTAACAATGGCTTCTTGCCAAACGGTACGAATTAGTTGACCCAGATCGTCATCCTTGGGAATAGCTACATTCTGATGCTGCCAATAGCGCGTAACCAGGTCAAATACTTCGGAGATGTGCGGGGTTGCTAATTCCTTAGCAACCAACGGATGTTGCTGAAGTAGTGGTATGAAATCCGTGGCTGGCAATACCAAACAAATCGTTTCCTCGGAAGCTAAGGCAGTTTCACAGGGAATCTGCCTCATGATGCTTACCCAACCTAGCATCGCTCCTGGCTCTAGAACTTGTAGCGAGACCGGCTTGCCAGTACTGGGTTCCATCCCTACTAAGCGTACTTTGCCCGTTAAAACAATTACTATATGACTGGGCAATTGCTCCTTAATCAACATTTTCTGCCCCATCCGAAACCGCAGCGGCTTCATTTTGCTAGCCCAAGCTGCCAAGTCATTGTCTGATAAATGATGGAAGGGTGCGATCGATCTCAAAAATGCCTGAATATCGGTACGGCTGATGGTGGATTGAGAACTTAGACTATTCATAAGCTAGGTTAGGCTGTTGTTGAGAGAATAGGATGCAAAAGCGTAACTTTTTCTGGATTTTGACTTAGTAACTTTTGGACTTCTTCGTTCACCCAAACAGTAAATAATTCTTCGGTCAAACGCTGCTGGGTAGAATCATCGAGTTGTACCTCAATAATAGTTTCTAGCTGCATGACCACCCACCAATCACCGATTTTTTTTGGTGGTAACAATTCTGCTGGCTGACTAGTGGCCAGTAGGTTCGCTAAAACTGGATCAATTTTCCCCAATTCGACTGGGCCACTAATGCCTTTAGTCTTGGCTTCCATTCCTTGGGAGTAGAGCGGAGCCAGGTCAGCAAAGGATGCTTCTTTGGCAATCAATCGAAAGTAAATTTCTTCGGCAATATCTAAGTCTTTGACCCGAATCATCGAAAAAACTGCCTGATCGATTTGGGACTTGCGTTGACAAAAGTAGGATTCTACTTGGTTTTCCCATTTGGTTTTCTTGAATTTAGTTAACCCTAGTTCACGGTTAATTAAGTTTGTTAAGTCAGCCCGATCTAATTGTTGTCGCTGGAGCCACTGTTCTAAGTCGGCCTCGGTATGAAGCTGGTATTGTTGATAAAATCTTTTACAGGCTTCAAGATGCTCTATGTCGGTAATAAGGCAATTCTGGATAGCTTCTTCAATCACGATCTCCCGGGCCAGGTGGGGTACTAACCGATATTTGGTGATATGAGATACAACCTCTTCGGCAGTCAGAGATCGATCGCCAAGTTGAAGCACAGCAGACATAGATTTTTTCCTAAATGCAATTGTCATAGGATGCTTGATATATTACTATCAATGCAGTTAATAACATCATTACCCAAATTATCCAACTTTATTTCAGTATCAGGTGGATTTTATTTGGCACTCCATTGATCACTGTAGTGGTATAGAGTATCAGGTATTACATAATTCATGTACTACTTGATAGCCACAAAATTTTGCTTTCCGGTATCAGCTAAACAATAGGCACAGTTATATTACCATTGGTGGTTACAAGCAGTGAGCTCTAAAATCTAATAATTGATATTTAACTTGCAGCTAACCAATATTTAACTTGTAGTTAAACAGAATTCAACTTGTAACTACTTTAAGGAGATTGTAATGACCAGCCGTTCTGATATTAAATCTGATCATAGTGCCTCTAACCTAGCACCAACTTCTTTACCGGTAACGAGAACTGGATCTGGATTGACGACCACGAATGGTAACGGCGAGACTGCTCCTTTGACGGCTAGTGATACTAGCCAGTCAGTTATTTTCCAGCAGTCTGGGGTGTGGTCACGAGCAATCGCCTGGGGAATTATGGGCTTGGTGGTCGCGGGCATTAGTTGGGCGGCACTGGCTCGGATTGAGGAGGCTATTCCAGCTGATGGTAAGTTAGAACCGCTGGAGGGTGCCAAAAAGATCCAAGCACCGATCGGCGGTGTGGTGAAGCAAATTTATGTCAAAAATGGCGATCGAGTAAAAGCTGGGGATCTGTTGTTGCGATTAGAATCTACCGTGCCGCAATCACAACTCACTTCTTTAGCCAGCACTAAGAACTCCCTAGAAGCTGAGAATAAGTTCTATCGATCGCAGATGAATCCGCAAGCAGTTACTCCGGCCAATACCGCTAATCTGCAAATTAAACCAGAGATCCTGGCTCTGACCAAAAGTCGCAATGCTCTGGTGGCCGAGAATCAGCTGTACCAGTCCCAAATGAGTGGTCAAAATCAGGCCAGTTTAACTCCAGCGCAGCAGCAACGTTTGCAATCGAATATGAATGAGTTGAATAGCCGTCTGGCTTTAGGCAAGTTAGAAGTCGGCCAGGTTCAAAAACAGATTAGCGAAAATCGGGTACGTCGCCAGGGTCTGGTGAATCAATTGACGGGGATCAATTCCAATATATCGAGTATTGAGGCTGAAATAGTTAGTGGTCAGGATGGTGTGCGGACAAGTTTAAGTCAGATCGATCGACAAATATCTCAAAACCAAGCTCGGATCAATGCGACGAAAAAGACCTTGAAGATCAATCAAGATATTTTGACGGATATCTTACCAGCTGGTAAAGCGGGAGCGATCGCTTCTTCGCAAATCAGACGCCAAGAGCAAGAGGTGATTACTCGGGCTAGTGAGTTGGAGCAGCAGTTGCAAGAACAGAGTCGGCTGCAATTAGAGAAGAATCGGCTAACTTCTACGAGCAGATCTGATAACCAACGTCAACAGCAGCGTAGTCAAGAGCAGCAACAATTGATTAAGCAGCGCCAGTCGGAGATTAGTCAACTGGATGAAGAATACGCTCGTTTGCAGCTCAGCGCTAGTCAGGGGACTGAAAAGATCAACAGTAATGTGGCGATCAATCGCAAAGATTTATTTACGCAAGTGGCTAATAATGACAAACAGATTGCCGAGATTGACAGTCAGCTGAATAAGTCGATCGTCGAAAATGAGAAAAAAATTACGGAAATTACCAATCAAACCATTCAAGCCCAGCAAAATCTGAAGTATCAAGAAATCCGATCGCCAGTGGCCGGGGAAGTTTTTGAACTGAATGCTTATCAAGATGGGGTAGTGAACAACAACTCGACGGAGGCTTTGGTGCAGATTATTCCTAGCAATGATGTGATTGCCAAGGTTTATATCACTAACAAGGATATTGGGTTTGTCAAAGTTGGTCAGCCGGTAGATGTACGGATTGACACTTTTAATTTCAGTGAGTTTGGCGATTTAAAGGGAACGGTGGAATGGATTGGGTCGGATGCGCTGCCTCCCGATCAACAAAATCCCTATGCTCGTTTCCCGGCGAAGATCAAGCTGGCTGGGCAGAATTTGGTGGTGAAGGGGGAGTCGAAGCAGCTGAAGGCTGGTTCTTCGGTGAAGGTGAATATTAAGTTGCGCGATCGAACGGTGCTGAGTCTCTTGACTGATATGTTTTCTAAGCAATCTGACGGTTTGAAAAATTTACGCTAATGACTTGATCAACAGAAATCTAAGTATTAATGCTCAATTGGTATTAACCATCACTTAACAATTTAACCAATTGTTGACCCAACCTAAGCCTATTCTAAATCATGGCCATCTATTGTATTGACTATTCATCATTTTGAGTTGCCCATGATTCTCATTCTGGTGGGCAAGTTCAGTCTATTGTCTATTTAAGTTGTATCAGCCTCCAGGAATGCTATTTATCGGATTATCTCAGATGCAGTTTGTGACGATCGATGATGACTTAGAACAAGAGATTAATACGATATTGGTCGCTAACGATCATAAATAAATGATGCCTTTTTGATTGATCCATCTCTCGGCAGCATTTATTGAGCGGGTTTAGGAGAACCACCCCGGTTCCAGCCAATCTAATTTACCAAATACCAAAATAGCATTATGGTTCCCCAGGTCATTTTAATTTCTCTCGATGGTGCGACCGATTCGATCGTCGATCAGTATCTCGCCAATGGTGTTTTAGACCCCAAAACTGGTTTAGGACTGCTTCGTAGTAAAGGTGTAGCTGCAACTGATAATGAAACCATTACACCTTCAATCACCGCGCCTGCCCATATTGCGATCGCCACAGGTTCCACCGCCGTCAATAATGACATCAATGCCAATAGTTTCAGCCTAGTCTCCAACCCATTTACCACCAACACCAGTGGCTTTGCCGCTCCCATTGGCGGTTACACCTATCAAACTGGCATCGACCCCTCCGAAAGTGGGAGTCCCTCAGCGACACCCATCTGGTCTACCCTGCAAGCTGCGGGTAAAAAAGTTGTGGCCGCGACGTTCCCCGGTGCCGATGGAGTCAATATTCTCTCCTCTACTCCCAGTAGAGCAATCTTAGACAAGAAAGAAGATCGCACCGTTAGTTACACCGTTCCCTTTGGAGCTTTTGGTGGTGTTGGGGGCACGGGCTTTAGTCTCACTGCTGCTGATTTCAATATCAGCAATACTCAAGCAGTAACAGGATTAACCGCCCTGGGCAAAACCTATTTCAGTACTGTCAAGGTTGCTAAGTTGGAAACGATCGCCGCCACGGCGCTAACCGGGGGGAGTAGCAATAGTTATGACCTCCAAGTCGCCGCGATCGATACGACCGATGATAAAATCACCAACTACGATACCTTGGTTGTATTCGATGCCAATGTGGGTATCAAAGGGGCAACAGCTCTTCCCTCAACGGGTTCAGCGTTTATTAAAGTCAGCGACCAAAAATCCAGCAAATTCTTCTTTGACGGTAGTACGAATAAAGTGGGTACTGCCTTCTATGCCAGTACCCTAACGGGTGATCTGTCCACTGTCAACATAGCCCGGTATTCTGGTGCTTATATTCCCCGCCCATCAGAGAGCCCCGGCGTGATCGCCAATGTTGATGACATCAATAACAACATTGGTAACTGGGCACCTCAAGCAGACTTTCGCTTCCCCGAACGAATCAATGCTGGATTGACTAAATTCAGTGATGCCGAATTGGAAGCTATCTATGCAGATCAGGTCAAAACCTTCGTCGATTATCAAACGAACGTCTTGTTGCGCAGTATTAAACAAAACCCCAATGCCGATCTAGTCCTCGGTTACATCGAACAACCCGATGGCTCCGCCCACCAGTTCTTGCTCACAGATCCCCGCCAAGCCACAGATTTCACCAATCCAAATAGTATCGGTGCCGGTCAAGACGCGGCAAAAGTCGCTCGCTATGCCAAATATGTCGAAGTTGCTTATCAAGCAGCAAATAATGCGGTACAGAAAGTCATTGAGGCTGTCGGTGTAGATGCCAATGGCAAGCCGAATAGTGATGTGATCGTCACCTCAGATCACGGGTTCTCGCCATTCCATACGGCGGTGAGCATGAATAACTTGCTTAAGAATGCTGGGTTCGACAGCAATAAGGTACGAGCGGTGGTCAGTGGCCCAGCCGTAAATATTTACATCAACCTCAAAGGACGGGAAGCTGCTGTTGCGGGCGTAGCCCAAGTAGAAGTAGCAGAGTATTTAACACTACAAACGCAGGTGATCGACTTGCTCAAAGGGTTTGTCGATACTAATGCCAATTATACCAATGGCGCGGCTAGCGTCGGCATATTTGACAAGATTTACAATCGTGAGGCTACAGGTGCTAACACGGTCAACGATGTCATTAATGCCAGGGGTTCTTTCATCGGTCAGGATACTGGAGATGTCTTGGCAATCCTCAAGACTGGGTATAACTTTGATGGTACGCAAACAGTACCCGTAATTCGTAAGGGTGATACGGCTCCTGCTGCCACTGCAGTACTCTCGGTGCCCAATTTCTATGGTGCCCACGGTTACGACCCCACATTGCCAGATATGAAGGCGATCTTCTATGCAGCAGGACCAGACATCGAATCACAACCCTTGGGTAGTGTTCGTAATATCGATGTGGCACCAACGATCGAGAAAATATTGGATGTAACTCCGGCTGCTACCGTCAATGGTAAGGCGATCGCGATTACCAATCCATTTCCCAGTAGAGTTGCTAGTGGTGATACCACTCAAACTTCGACCGTCCTCTGGACGCGCAGCCAAACACCTGGGACAGTCACATTTGAATATTCCACCAAGGCGGATTTTAGTTCGATCGCTGGCACCAAAACTGCCACAGTCAGCAATCCCCTGCAACCCGTAAAAGTTGATGTTACGGGGCTTAACGCCAATACCGATTACTTCTATCGCGCTACTGATGCAACAGGAGCCACCGCTACAGGTAAATTTAGTACTGCCGCCCCATTGAATCAACAAACTGGCTTAAAATTTGGTGTATCAGGCGACTGGCGGGGTGAACTTGCTCCCTATCCAGCGATTAGCAATGCCGACGATGCCAAACTCAAATTTTTTGTCACACTCGGCGATACTATTTACGCTGATGTTGCTTCTCCTGGTGTCAAAAACCCGAATGGCACTGAGAAATCACAATCGACAACCCTAGAGGATTACCGCGCCAAACAATCTGAAGTTTACACTAGCCGTTACGGGCAAAATACTTTAGCCGATTTGCGAGCTTCCACGTCAATTCTTTCCACCATCGATGATCACGAAGTCACAAATGACTTTGCAGGCGGTCAAGATTTAGCCAAATCTACTGCTGCCCAACAAGCTCTATATGGAGCCAAGACAGGATTAATCAACGACTCGCCCCTGTTTGAAAACGGTTTACAAGCCTTCCAGGAATATAACCCGATTCGAGATCTTACCTACAATACACCCAACGATGGGGTGACGAATGGTGAACGCAAACTCTATCGTTACAACACCTTTGGTAGTGACGCAGCCAACTTTGTCTTAGATGCGCGTTCCTTCCGCGATACCGAACTAGCCGATGTCACCAACCTAGCCGACCCAGCACAAGTTGCAAATTTCCTGGCAGCATCCTTCGATCCAAAACGGACAATGCTGGGCAAACAACAACTGGAAGATCTCAAGCGCGACCTGCTCCAATCGCAAAAAGACGGGATTACATGGAAATTTATCGAAATCCCTGAACCAATTCAAAATATTGGCGTACTGGCTGCAGCCGATCGGTTTGAAGGTTATGCCGCCGAGCGGACTGAGATTCTTAAATTCATCAATGAAAATAAAATCTCCAACGTGGTCTTTATCTCCGCCGATATCCACGGCACCTTGGTCAACAACCTAACCTACCAAAATGCCCCCGGTCAGGCACAAATTGCCACCAGTGCCTTTGAAATCACCACCGGTTCAGTTGGTTATTCTGCACCATTTGGCCCGACTGTGGCACAGTTTGGCGCAGCACTGGGAATCATTACTCCCGCCCAAAAAGCAACCTATGATTCGTTATCTGCCGCCGGGAAAAACGCTTTCATCAAAAATATTGTGGATGGCGGACTGGCACCTTTGGGCTATGATCCACTGGGTTTAGACAAAAATCTCTCTCAATCTAACGGTCTAATTAATGCCAAGCTGTTGCAGGGTGATTATGTCGCAACCGAGACCTATGGCTGGACTGAGTTCAATATCGACAAAGAAACTCAAAAATTGACTGTCACCACTTACGGCATCGAGCCATACACGCGGGCCGAACTGGAAGCGAATCCGACCGCAATTACCAGTCGTCAGCCCAAGATTGTCAGTCAGTTTGAAGTCACACCCGGCGGTGCGGGCAACGATACATTCTTCCTCGGAGCGAATGATCGCGCCCTTGGGGGAAAGGGTGACGACAAGTTTTTTGTAGGTACTGGGGGAAATAACCTGATCTCCGGCGGTGGTGGTGCTGACCAATTCTGGATTTACAACGCCGAAACCCCAAATGTAGCTAATACCATCTTGGATTTTCAAGCTGGGACTGATGTGATTGGGATCCAAGGCGCATCCTTTGAATTTGCAGATTTAGTCCGCACTGGTAACAACATTGCGATCGGGACTAATGTCATTGCAACCTTAACTGGTATAGAGACTGCTTCCTTGAACGCATCCAACTTCGTCTTTGCCTAATTTTCGGGTAGCAATTCACAAAAAAAGACATGCTAGTAGTTCGGTAAAGCATAACGCTTAATCAAGATTTGCAAATTGTCGTAAAGCTTTAGATGAATGATGTGCTCATTCATCTGTTTTTTTGTAGGTTATTGCTTGCAATCAGCCCCACTTTATTCATCAAATCCAATATGGATTTAATAACCAGGATGTGGATTATGTATGTATATATCAATACCAAAATCAACGATTTCGATTAACTAGAGCATAGTTGTTCCTTAACCTTTCGCTGCTAATCTGAGACAGCTTTTGAATATATCCAGAAATATAATCACTATTAAATACATCCTAAAACTTCATCGGTATCTTTCTTGATCAGACACCAGTAACAAAAAAATTCACGACACTAAGCTAGCACAATATTGTCTTCACGAAAAATTCGCAACCATAAATATATAGGAATCAATAATGGCAATTACGGACGCTGGGATAGATCTCTCCACTTATACCCGGATCGGTCGATATGATCTACCGGAACCAACAAGAACTACGGCACCAGCTAACAGCCTCTTAGCTCAGGAAGTCTCCGCTGTAACTTATAACGTGGATACCGATACACTATTTGTTGTTGGTGATGGAGGCACTTCGATCGTTCAAGTATCGAAGATCGGAGAATTGATCGACTCCATGACATTAGCGCCTGGTTCCAGTCCTCAAGGTACAGACTTTTATGATCCAGAAGGACTGACCTATGTCGGTGGTGGCAAATTCGTCCTCATTGAGGAGCGCGATCGGCAGGCCAATTTGTTCACCTACGCCCCCGGCACCACACTCACCAAAAGCAAGGTGCAAACGGTCAAACTGGGGACAACAGTCGGAAACATTGGAATTGAAGGTATCTCTTACGACCCGCAAACGAATGGATTTGTTGCGGTCAAAGAAATTACACCAGAAGGGATATTTCAAACCAACATCGATTTTGCCGCAGGCACTGCCAGCAATGGTTCGCCCACTACTGTAAATTCCGTCAATCTTTTCGACCCAGCATTGGCTGGTTTGGCGGACTTTGCCGACGTTTATGCCTTATCCAATGTCTCGGCCTTAAATGGGAAAGCTGACTCTAGCCACCTACTGGTACTGAGTCAAGAATCTGGCAAAATCGTCAATATCGATCGGAATGGAAAAATCTTCAGTTCCTTGACAATCGCTTCTGATGCTGAGAATCCATTATCTGTTCCAGATCAACAACATGAAGGTCTGACCGTCGATAAAAATGGGCTGCTTTATGTGGTGAGCGAAAATGGTGGCGGGGACATTAATCGCCCCCAACTCTGGGTCTATGCCCCAACGGCAACGACCTCAACCCCCACTCCAACACCTGTCCCAACTCTGACACCCGCCCCTGTTCCAACTCCAACTCCAGCACTTGCAAACCAAACACTCATTATTTCTGAAGTAGCGCCCTGGGCCAGTGGCAATAGCCCCTATGCCGCTGATTGGTTTGAGGTAACCAATACGGGCACTAGCGCCGTAGACATCACCGGCTGGAAAATTGATGACAATTCCAACTCTTTCGCCTCGGCTGTCGCCCTCAATGGGGTCAGTAGTATCGCACCTGGACAATCCGTAGTATTCATTGAAACCGCTGACCTGGCCACCACCAAAGCAGCTTTCCAAGCAGCCTGGTTTGGCGGCACTGTCCCACTCAATTTAGTCATTGGTAGCTACACGGGTTCAGGTGTCGGTCTGAGCACTGGGGGCGATGAAGTCAATCTTTTTGATAAAAACGGCAACCGGGTAACGGGAATTGGGTTTGGTCCATCCACCACCGGATTATCTTTTGATAACAAGGCTGGCCTGGGCGCAACAACACTACCCCTACCTCTCATCTCCACCCTAAGTACAGCTGGAGTCAATGGTGCGCTGCTAGCCGCTGACAAAATAGAAACAGGCTCACCCGGAACAGTTAAAAACAAAGTGGCCTTCTCAGCAGTTGCCGCTGGTGATGCGAGTAGCAACGATGCTATTCTGTGGACCCGCATCTTCGATTCCCAGACCAAACAGAGTGCTAATGTCAATCTGACGGCGCAGGTTTCCACCGATCCCAACTTTGGATCGATCGCCTCCACCTATCAAGTTGCCGCCAGAACAGATGGTCTGGATCACGATGGCACGGCTAAAGTAGATGCGACTGGTTTAGTCAGTGGTACCAAATACTACTATCGCTTCCAGAGTGAAACTGGCGAATTCAGCCAAGTGGGTACCTTCAAAACGGCGATCGATCCCAATGCGAAGGCCGCTGTCCGGTTTGGCTTTAGTGGTGATGCCGATGGTCTACTTCGTCCCTATGGTTCTACGGCTAACTTTAGCAAGTTGAACCTGGATTTCTTTGGCTTCCTCGGCGACACAATTTACGAAACAGCCAGTACCGGCTCTCCAGCTGCTGCGGATGCCGTAGTTAATCCTGGTCAAGCTTTGATCGACTATCACCGCAAATACCTAGAAAACCTTCAACCAGTCAATGATGGTGGATTTGCTAGCTTGCAAACACTGTATGCCTCCCAAGGTAACTACACCTTGCTCGACAACCATGAGCTGGGGAATAAACAACTGATCAATGGCGGTGCTCCCAGTGTTTTGGCACCTAACCCCGGCAATGGTACTAATAACACGGCCTTTGATGCCAACAAAACAGTTACCTTCATCAACCAAACCGTTGGATTCAAGACTCTAGAGCAAGCCTATACTGACTACCAGCCCATTAAAGAAAAAATCGTTGTTGCCCCCAAAGATCCCCGCTCCAATGGCACTCAACAGCTTTACAATGCCAATCAATGGGGTCAGAATGTCCTGTATATCAACACAGATACTCGCTCCTATCGCGATGTGCGGCTGAAGACCACGGATGCCAATGGGAATGTTACGACTACGGATGACACGGGTGCTCGGGCTAATAATCCGGAGCGGACGGTGCTGGGCGCTACCCAACTAGCTTGGTTGAAACAGAACCTGCTGGATGCTCAGAAAAATGGCACGGTTTGGAAGTTTGTCGCTGTGGGCGATCCGATCGATCAATTAGGAGCCATTGGTTCTGGTGCCGATGGCGGCAAATCTTGGATCGGGGGCTATCGTGCCGAACGCAATGAAATCCTGAAATTCATTGCTGATAACAACATCAAAAATGTAGTTTTCCTATCTACTGATGACCACCAAAACCGGGTTAACGAGTTAACCTACTTAGATAACTTCAACGATCCAACCAGCGTTAGAGTATTGCCAAATGCTTTAGCCATTGTGGATGGACCAATCGGTGCAACGGGTCCTGACACCATAACCGATCACAGTTTCGCCAATATTAAAGCTTTGGCTGATAAACTAGCTGCCGCCCAGACTGCCGCTGGGATTAACCCCATTGGTTTGGCTCCTAATTTCTCGGGATTACGAAAGGTGGTGCGCGAAGGCGACCCCAATGCAGATACACTGCGTCAGCCGATCGATTTCTACTCACCAGATACCTTTAACTATACTGTTTTCGATGTGTCGCCAGATGGTAAAACTTTGAATGTCAATGTCCAAGGGATTAATTCCGCTGCGACCAATTCATTTTTGGAACCTTCTGCAGCTAATCCCGTGCGATCGATTCTGAGCTTTAGCTTGGATGCGGCCTTACCAGTGATTAACTTGGCAGCAACAACGCCAACTGCCTCCGAAACCAATGGCACGCCCGGCGGTTTCAAAGTCACAGGTGTTGGGAACAACGTTCCGTTGACCTTTAACTACACCCTGAGTGGAACTGCTACCAATGGCCTGGATTACAATACGCTCAGTGGTACGGCCACCCTGGAGTCCGGCCAGACTTCGGTAGAGATTCCGATTACACCCATTGATGATTCCTTAATCGAAGGTACGGAAAACGTTGTACTAACTCTCCAAGAAGGAGCAAGCTACAACCTGGACTTGGATAAGTCTGCGGCCACCGTTAGTATCCTGGACAATGAAATAACCCCGGTAGGTACTGCTGGAAACGACAACCTCATTGCCACACCGGGTAGTAAATTTGATGGTCGAGGCAATACTGTCTTTACTGGGGCTGGCAACGACATCATTGATGTACCAATTGGTGGAGCCTTAGTTGGCAACAACCGGATTGATGCTGGTAGTGGCAACGACATTATCTATGTGGCTAATGGCGATCGCGCTTTTGGTGGTACTGGTGATGACGAACTAGATGCGACCGATGCCAATAACTATCGCATTTCCGGGGGTGATGGTAACGACACCTTCTATCTCGGTAACAATGGCAGAGCTTTAGGTGACGATGGTAATGATAAATTCTATGTGGGTGCTGGCGGCGGTAATATCATCTCTGGTGGTGCTGATAATGACCAATTCTGGATTTACAATGCCGAAGCACCGACTACGGCCAACACCATCTTGGATTTCCTAGCTGGTGCTGATGTCATTGGTATTCAAAGTGGTGGAACCATTAAGTATGCAGACTTAGTCCGTTCTTTCAACAATATTGCGATTGGTGGTAATTCGATCGCTACTCTTACTGGAGTAGAAACTTCAACCCTGACCGCAGCCAGCTTTGTGTTCATCTAATTTCACCCTAGACATTCTGTGTATATTCGGCGACATTAAATTGATGTCACTAGAAATACACAGATTTTTTTTAGAGGGTGAGACACTATCGACAGGCTCTGAATCTATGACCATGCTTGCTCACCAGTCCATAATATAAATTAATCATGGAAAATTCTACACCTATCGTCACGCTTAAAGGTTTTGCCGCTTTGCCCGCCGACACATTTGCCGCTGGGCCGGTTTCCGGTCAAGCCATCACTGGCAACACTAATGGTAAAACCATCCCCTTTGCTTCTCAGCCTGTCCAAGGATTCAGTGGTGTTCAAGCGGCTGATGCCAATTCCTTCTGGTACCTCGCTGATAATGGTTATGGAACCAAGGGCAACAGTGCCGATTTTTTACTGCGACTGTATCGGATCGATCCGAGCTTCCAATCCTTGGAAGCCGGAGCAGATGGCGGCGCTAAAGTATTAAATTTCATTCAATTTTCTGATCCAAATAAAAAAGTACCATTTGGCATTACCAACGAAAAAACTAACGATCGACTCTTAACTGGTGCCGATTTTGATTTAGAATCCTTCACGATTGCTCAAGATGGCACTATCTGGGTCGGCGATGAGTTTGGCCCCTTCCTTTTACACTTTGATGCGACTGGGAAATTGTTAGATGCTCCGATCGCCACCCCTAACCCAGCGGCAGCTGCGCTTCAGACCTTAGGGGGCAAGCCGCCCATCGTCATTGGTCACCGAGGAGCCAGTGGTGAGCTGCCCGAACATACCTTGGGTTCCTATAAACTAGCGATCGAACGGGGTGCTGATTTCATTGAACCCGATTTGGTTTCCACTAAGGATGGAGTGCTAATTGCTCGGCACGAGCCCAACCTGATCAATACTACCAACGTTAAAGATCTACCCCAGTTTGCCAACCGCAAGACCACCAAAATTGTTGATGGGGTGGCAGAAGAAGGTTTCTTTGCCTCAGACTTTACTTTGGCCGAAATCAAGACCATCCGGGCGATTCAACCCTTCAGCGAACGCACCCAAGTATTTAATGGCCTGTATGAAATTCCAACATTTGAAGAAGTCATTAATCTGGTCAAGCAAGTGGAAGCTGACACCGGCAAGAAGATTGGTATTTATCCAGAAACAAAGCACCCCACTTTCCATGACAATCTAGGTTTATCGTTAGAAGAACCACTATTAGCAACCCTCCAAAAAACAGGCTTTAATGACCCCAGCCGCGTCTTCATCCAGTCCTTTGAAGTATCGAACCTTAAGGAACTAAATGGAAAAACCAACATTCCGCTCATTCAATTGTTAGATGCCTATGATGTCAACTTAGATGGCTCTTTGAGCTACGAGGATGTCAACAGACAACCCTATGACTTCACCGTTAAGGGAGACAAACGCACCTACGCCGATCTCCAGACCCCAGAAGGTTTAAAAGAAATTGCCACCTACGCCGATGGCATTGGGGCTTGGAAGCCGATGATTATCTCGTCCAAGGGGGTAGATGCTAACGGTGATGGTAAAGCTGATGACGTGAACAAAGATGGGTTGGTTAATGAAACCGATCGAACGTCACTGCCAGCCACAGCGCTAGTCAGTAATGCCCATGCGGCCAACCTCCTCGTCCACGCCTACACCTTCCGCAACGAGCCGCGCCGTCTGGCTGCCAACTACAATGGCGACCCCGCCGAAGAATACAAAGCGTTTATCAATGCGGGTGTGGATGGTTTCTTCTCAGATTTTCCTGGAATAGCTGACTTAGTGCGTGATCAGATTACCAGTCCAGTGGTTCGATCGCCCCAAAATCCCGATGTCTTGAAAAAAACCCCCTTCCAAACCCTCTCAGGTGAGGCACCTCTGGTTCTCGGGCATCGCGGCGCTAGCGGCTCTAGACCCGAACACACCCTAGAATCTTATAAATTAGCGATCGCTGACGGTGCCGATTTTATTGAACCGGATTTGGTCGTTACCAAAGATGGGGTATTAATTGCTCGTCATGAGCCCATGTTGGGAGTAGTCGTATTAAATACCGATGGCACTATTAAACGTGATGCCGCTGGCCAATTTGAACTAAATACCACCAACACCAGCACCAACGTTGCGGCACTTACTAAATTCGCCGATCGCTTGACAGTCAAGACCCTTGACGGAGTTAAGGTTGGAGGTTGGTTTGCTGAAGACTTTACCCTGGCAGAAATCAAAGAATTAAATGCGATCGAACGGCTCCCGACACTGCGGGGGACTAAGTATGATGGCGATAATCTCAAAATCCCCACGCTGCAGGAAGTCATTGATTTAGTCCAGCAAATCGAAAAAGATACCGGACGAAAAATCGGCATCTACCCCGAAACTAAACACCCCTCTTACTTTGCTTCCCAAGGGACTTTCCTAGATGGCACCACCAAGATCAATGTCAATTTGGGTCAAAAGTTAATTGATACGCTAGTTGCCAACAACTTTACCGATCCCAAACGAATTTTCATCCAGTCCTTTGAGGTGGCCAACCTCCAGGAAATCAATGACAAAATCATGCCAGCGGCTAAAATCGATCTGCCGCTAGTACAATTGTTTGGTGGTGCAACCACTAAACCCTATGATTTTGTGCTCAGTGGCGATGCCCGTACCTATGGCGATCTCACCAAGCCGTCTGAATTAGCCAGTATTGCTAAATATGCCGCTGGCATTGGCCCGGACAAGCGCTTGATTGTGCCAGCCAATACTGTAGACCTGGATAAAAATGGCACCCCCGATGACCTCAATGGTGATGGTCAAATTAGTGATGCCGATCGCGTGCTGGGTACACCTACCACATTGGTTCAGGATGCTCATACTGCTGGCTTACAGGTTCATCCCTACACCTTCCGCAATGAGAGCGTCTTCTTGGCCTCCGACTACAAAGGTGATCCCAAAAAAGAATTTGAACAATTCATTAATTTGGGTGTAGATGCCTTCTTTACTGATTTCCCGGGTACCGGCGATCAGGTTCGCGACAAACTTGCTGGCGAACCAGCAGTCTCCAACTTAGGTGGTTCCAAGGGGTTTGAAGGATTAGCCATCAGCCCTGACAAAAAAACGCTATACCCGCTGCTCGAAGGTACTGTGTTTGGCGATCCGGCTGGTTCACTGCGCATTTATGAATTTGA
>CAXTSX010000048.1:0-25048 GCA_964247085.1 uncultured bacterium | reverse complement strand
ATTACGGCACTCTTAGGGCTTGACCTTACCCGAAATCTGTCCGGACTATTGCTAAGAATTATTTGATTATTTTCTTGAACCGAAACATCTTTAATAGCATCAACTCTATCTAAAGGAATATAGCGATATCTCCGATTACTATAATCTGCCAAAAATGCATATTCCTGACGTTCTGTAACCCACATATCTCCGTTTGACTGAACGTCTATATTGACGTTAATCGAATTCCAGTAGAACGGAATAACATTTTTTGCAACAGTACTGGGGAAAGACACGAAAAATGAAACCGAGAAGGCAAATATCACCAAAATCACTCGCTTTGTCCATTGTCTATTCATGGATTATTCTTCCTATAACTCTAAAAGTTTTACCTAATGCCGCCTTGCTGCATTACTAATGAAGAGCTATCGATTGTTTATGAGGGAATACTGCAGATTTTGAATAATGTATGCGTGATTCAGGAAAATAATTAGAGGCAGTAATGCTTTTATTACTGATCGTGTTCTTGTTGAGCTTCTTGCAAGAGTTGAAAAACCTCTTCAGCATCATCTTTAGCATAGGTTTCTTGAAACACTCTAATAGCCTGCTGAAAAGCTTCAATTGCTTTATCATATTGTCTCATCGCTAGATAGGTTAGCCCCAGGCTTTTCCATGCCCAACCTTCTTTCACCAGCGTTCCGATCGATCGAGCAATAACGATCGCTGAAGCATATGCCTGGACAGCTTGATCGTACTGATCAGTCTCAAAATAATATGTGCCGATATTATTAAGCGCCCAAATCCCATTGTGCCGATCGTCCATTTCCTCAAAAATCTGTAATCCTTGATAGGATGACTCCAATGCTATAACACTTTCATTTAATTCATAATAGACTGAGCCAAGATTAGTGAGAGAGACCCCTTCCAGTTCGCGATCACCTGAGGCCCTGGCACTCTCTAGTTGCTCTTGCCAAGATTGTAAATTATGATTATCGTCTCTACTTCTGTTAAACATCGCTGATGAAACTGACAGCGGATTTCCATCAATCTCGAAAACCTGAAGGTTTGGGAATTGTCTGATACAGTCTGGGAGATCTGTTAGTTGATTGTTAGAAAGATAAAGTAGGCAAAGGTTTGAGAGCTGCTCGAAGGACATAGGTAAACTCGTTAGTTGATTGTCGGAAACGGAGAGTTGTTGCAAATTCGAGAGTCGTCCGATCGATTCAGGCAAGCTCTTTAGTTGATTTTTGCTTAAGAAGAGCGATTCTAGATTAGACAATTCCCCGATAGAATTGGGCAGATCCATCAGTTGATTATCATAAATATAGAGCTTCTGTAGACTAGATAATTGCCCTATAGAAGCCGGTAGTCCCATTAATTTATTTTCGGAGAGATAGAACTGTCGCAAGTTTGATAGTTGTCCAATAGATACCGGTAAACATGTTAGGCTACCCCGATTAATAGAGAGAATTTGCAAATTTGATAGTTGCCCGATAGACTCTGGTAAACTTGTTAGCTGCTCACAAGTAATAGAGAGGAACTGTAGATCGCACAATTGTCCGATAGACTCTGGTATAGTTCTTAACCCATAAACAGAGATGGAGAATTCCTGCTGTTTATTTCTGGCAGCCTGTTCAATCTGTTGAGTTAACTTTTCTCCAATTTGCTGGAGATATTGTTTTTCTATGGCCACATCGAGAAAACTCAATATATTCTGTCCTGTCGAATGATCGCCAATCTGCCTATATAGCAGTATAGCTTGCTGGAAAACCTCAATTGCTTGTTGAAATTGGTTAAGACTAAAATGAGCATATCCCAGCTCGGTGAGTGCACCTGCCACTAATGTTGGATCACCGATCTGTTGATAAAACCTTAATGCATCTTGAATAGACTGGATTACTACCTGTAATGGCCGCTTTTTTACGTCCTGCCCTTGTACTTGTTTCAATACACTATTTGCCTGATCTTTGAGATTTGATTTGATATCCATCATGGTTCTCCATTTATCGTTAACTAGAATATTGGGAGCAAATTAAAAAAATATGCGTAGTTCTTTCTGACTTTTATTGAAGTAACTGAGGGATGGTTACCAGCAGTGAAGCATAATAAGCAGGCTGATAATTCTAAAATTTAGTTATGAGTGACCTCACCGCTGCGGCCTGGGAGCAAAAATATCAAGTAAATCAAGATCGCTGGCACTTGGGCTGTCCAGCTCCACCATTTATTAATCTTTTGGCCTCGGCCATAGCTCCGCCACCAGGACGCATAGCTGTGTTGGGTTGTGGCAAAGGACAAGATGCCCTATTGTTCTCCACGGCAGGCTTTGAGGTGATCGGATTTGATTTTGCCCCCAGTGCGATCAATCATGCTACCAATTTGGCTCAGGAGCGAGCACTAAACGCTCAGTTTTTACAGCGTGATATTTTTGACTTAACAGCCGAATTCCCCCAGAACTTTGACTATGTCCTAGAACACACTTGTTTTTGCGCGATCGATCCCACCTTGCGAACATCATATGTACAGCTAGTGAAAAAACTCTTACGTTCTCAAGGTCAACTAATTGCCCTGTTTTATACTCATCAGCGCTCGGGTGGTCCGCCCTTCGGTATTAAGCCTTCAGCAATTTTAGATTTATTTACACCCTATTTCGAGGTGATTTCGTTCCAGGCAGCCAAAGATTCAATTACCAGAAGCAAAGGATAAGAACACCTGGCAATCTTCCAAGTAAAAAAGTCTAACTAGCATCCACAGCCACCTCTGGCATCGCTATCAGCCTGTGCTTGAGCACTAAAAATCTGTTTAAGATCATCTAATGTACCGCCAGATAATACTGAATAACCATAGAGAGCAAATCGCTGAGTTACATCATAGACATCATGATTTTTCTGGAGATCTGCCAGCACGCGGCTACCCCAGATAGTTTTCGACGAAGGGACAAAGAAACAAAGAGTAAAAATGCAAACTATAAACCAAGGTGGCAAAAGAGTTTCATACAGATTATGCCGTAGTTCCTGGCTCATAAAAAGGAACAGAAATGAAACCAAAAACGTTATCAATAAAAATATTATCCAACTCAATCCCATTAATAGTGGCCATCCTTGCATCAACAATTTTTCTTGTTGTAGTTGTTGCAATATTTTTTGGGTAAAGTCTGGTTGGTATTTCTCTGCTTCTCGTAGATCTTTGAACTCGGGAGTGAGATGAACTTGCTGGATAACTTGCTGTTGTAAAGGAGTAGCCTCAGTTACAATTTTCTCGATCGAGAAAGTGCGATAACTCACATTAGGATGCAAACATCCCTGGTGTACTAACTGGACAATAGCTAATTCTATTACTCGTTGATAACCACCAGCCAAATAAGCTACTTGGTCAATAGCCAATTCAGGTTTATGAGGTTGTTTATAAGGCAAACGAATCAAATAACGTAGAGTCAGCCCCAAAACAATAGATATCAAAAAAATAGTAATGCCTTGATCAAAGCTTAGATTCCAAGATTTTCCCAGGGGATATTCCGTGTCAGCATGGACAGACCTCGCTGTTATCATAGTGATAATAGTGGCAATACCTAAAATAATTGCTAACCGAGCCGGTGGAATTTGGGGCAAAGACTTGGATACCACCCAATTATTACTGAGATTAACTCGCTGCATTTTCAGCTCGGCTCCAAAGCGCAGATCGGAAGGCGACCAAATATCTGTAGGCGGCGAACCAAAAAAGTGTCGATAACTAACCATTGTTTGGGCATAAAGGCGATGAAACTTTTCCCGTTCGGTCTTTCCTCCCCGCGCTGGATGATGATGTAGTTTTCTCCCCAATACTTGTGGGCAAAATTCTTCCCAGTAAGACTCAGTAAGTAATACATGGGCATGCCACACCTGATCCGAAGGCACCGCATGATGATCAGCAACCACTGCTAAAAATACAAATTTTTTATATTCATCGATCGCTCTCTGGGCATAGACCAGCTTCCAGCCGTGACTTTTCATCAGATGGCGGGTAAATCCAAATTCATGGGTCGGATCATCTAATTCAAACTCTTGTAGCCTTTGATACAGATCGATTTGCATAGAATTTAGCATGGTTGTAGATCCTCATCAAAGATATCGTTATTATTAATCGCACTTCAAGAGAAGTAAATATTGGAGAAGTGTAATTAGATAATTTGCCATGATTTACAACTATCTTAATCATAAGTTTCGCTGCCAAATCTTAGCTGTTCGGTCGCGACTAGCTGTGACGATACAGAGTGACACTTGGCAAACATCTAATGCTAAAACTTCTGCCAAATGAGTCGATAAGCAATCGATCTCTTTCCCTAAGTCTACTTGCCAGAACTTGATATTCCCGTCCCAGCTAGCACTAGCCAAAGTATTTTCATCCATAAAAGACAAGGCTGAAATTGTCCACCGATGCGCTGATAAAGCTTTGACTAGTTTATGGCTATCTAGATCCCAAATGATAATTACACCATCATCCCCCGCAGTCGCTAGCAAGTTACCATGAGGACTAAACGCCAGGGCTTTGACAGATTGAGTATGGGCAGCGCAAATACTCAGAGGTGTTTTATTTTCCATGCCCCAGAGAATCACCCGTTGATCGCTACTCACACTCGCAAACTTCACATCACCATCAATCGGATTAA
Source organism: uncultured bacterium (assembly GCA_964247085.1). Lineage (GTDB taxonomy): Bacteria > Cyanobacteriota > Cyanobacteriia > Cyanobacteriales > Chamaesiphonaceae > JAAFHZ01. The sequence goes on along the minus strand of CAXTSX010000048.1, from coordinate 20,427 downwards.
AAGCAATTTGATTAACAGCTAATTGATGAGCTTTGAGCGTAGTTAGATAGTCGATCGATCTCTCATCACTTAAACCAAAATGCCAAATTTTAATTGTTTTGTTGCTACCGCCAGAGACAACTAATTTACCATCGGGGCTAATTGCTAGACAATTAACTTTGCCTTGCTGACTATCAATTGAGAGTAATTCTTTTTCCGATTCTACATGCCATAACTTAATTTGACCAGCTCGATCACCACTGAATAATAGCCCCGATTGGTGGGGATGAAAAGCGATCGATTCCACCGATTTTTGATGTCCAGTTAAAATTTCGCTGTTTACACCCGTATTGATATTCCATAACCGGATGGTTGTATCTTCACTCCCGGTTGCCACCATCGGTAGATGAGGACTAATAGCAATGGTTTTAACTGCTGCAAATAAACCCTGATGTCCAGTTAAAATGTGCCGACATGTCCAAATTGGTGGCAGAGGTGCTAGATTTGGAGCACAATCTTGTACCGTTGCCATCATTTCCTGTGCCGAATTAAACCGTAAATCGGGATCTAAATTGATCGATCGATTGAGTATAGCTGCTAATTTAACACAATTGATTTTTGATGTTTGCAGATTAGAATGCCAATAGTCCTGCCATGCCCAGCAATGATTAGCTATATCAAATAGTTGAAATGGTCGAATTCCAGTCAGTAAATAGATAATAATCAGTCCGATACTATAAATATCACTATTAGATCTACTTTTACTATTGAGGATTTCCGGGGCACTAAATTCCGGATCAGCACAAGCATTAGCGGCGGGTAATATTTGAATGAAAATCGGCGATTCTGAACCAATCAATATGCGATCGGGTGTGATTTGTCCGTCGATTTCACCATTATGTATTTGCCAACGTAATAATGCCAGCAACAAATCGATCGTCATTTCTAGCGTGAAGATTTGACCATTTTTCAGAGATTGAGAAAGGCTATGATTGGGTAAAGTTGTAGCAATAAAATCGGGCATGATTGTGACAGCAGGTGGTTGATGCCGAGGAAAAAAAGTCTGTCTTGGAAAAGTGTTTTACTTAAGGAAACCCCAAGACCACACTTGCCGCTATGCGGACTGAAATATTAGTCCGTGCAGACAGACTTTGCCTCATGAGTAGAGACTTCAGTCTCTGGGATATTTGTATTCCTCATTAACGTTATTTAGCTATCACCACTTTGTCCATCACTCTTTGTTAAAAGAATGCTCGGTGCCGGTTCCACCCCATTGACTGCCAAGTGAGTGATCTCTGTATCGTCAACAATCGGTGGTAATCCAGTCGGGATCGTACTGGGATTTTGTGCCCACATTCCCAGTAGTGCATCGACTAATCCATTGCCGCCAGCAGCGCCAGCATTTGTCACCGAGACATTCGGGACAATTCGTACGTTACCTTCGCCAACGATTTGCATGACCTGAATTGCCCCATAAGTATGTTCACCCAGTGCGTTCACCCCGGCCTCGTAGGCATCCGCCTTGGCTTGACCGATCGATCGAATCGATTCGGCTGTCCCGGCGGCTTCCTTGATCTTGGCAGCGGCTTCAAGTTCGGCGATATTAACCCCTTGCTCAGCGGTGACAACTTGATTTTGGATTTCCGCCAGCGCGGTGGCACGGACTAATTCCTGACGCTGAATTTGGGTGATGCGTTGGACTTCATAGGTTTTTTCCTGCTCCTGCGCGATTTTGCGATCGGTCAATGTTTGCATCAATTCCGGCGGTGGAGTAATCATCCCAATTAGGGTATCTACTGCTTGGACATCATATTGCTTAAGAGCCTGACGAATATGCTCGGCGGCTTCAGCCTGGCGTTCACTCCGAGCAGTGAGAAAATCAAGAATCGTATATTCTTGAGCAGCGTTGCGGAAGTAATTGGCCACAATCGGACGTAGAACTTGGTCGATCAAGTTTTGCATCGAACCCAATCGCGAGATGACTTTGGGGGCATCTAATGCGCCAATGTGGATGATTTGGAACACCTCAATTTCGAACGTAAAACCATCATGTGAGAGCAGTTGTAAAGCTTGCAGCTCTTCATCATAGCCATGTTTACCTGTAAACCGCGCTGTGAAATTGAGTACAACGTTAGTCGTCGGTACGAGCTGGACTTCCATCACCTGTTTATTTAGGGGGTGCTTACCTGGGTAAATTGGCTCTACCCATACACCCTTATCACCTTTGCTGACGATATTTCCGTGGGTAAAGGCGTCGCCACTGAGATCATGATTAGATTTACCTACGTAGGAAATCACTACGCCCACATGCCCAATTGGTACATTAGTCATATCTATTTGTTCTACATGGACGAACCAGGGGTTGAGATTCCAAGAACCAGACAACATAACCTGTTCTTGTAACCCGCGCCGTCCACCTGCAGCGATAAACTTTTGGATGTCTTGATAGTTGTGATGATTGGGAATAGGCTCCCCGGCAATTTCGCCTGCTTCGATCGGCTCACCATCTAAGGTGGTAACAATCCCAACTCGTTCGGACTCAATTTGGTGTAGCCGCATTTGGGCTGGAGTCATCCCATAGTCAATACAGTTGACGGAGGTAATTACCTGAAAAACTGCGGTATTAATCCGATAGTTACCAGTAGTTAAAATATCGATTTGACGACCTTTCTCACCACCATTTAGTAAGAAGGTGCGAGCATCTTGAAAGCTGTCGCAATCTAATCTCTGGCCCAAGATGCGATCAGCCGGAATCTGATTACCATCATTAGCAACGATTAAACCAATCTCATCTTGAGGAATGGTAACTACAGATTCTTTTTTAATGCTATATTGCCAAGGGAAAAACCCGAAATGCCAGCCAGGGGCAAGAGTAACGGCTTGTAATCCAGCTTCGCCGTTGAGCGCGATAAGTTTACCTGGAGGGAGAATTTTCCTGGAGAATTTCTTGGTGACAATTCCCACTTCTGATTCACCAACAGAGATTAAACCCACAATCCAACCAATTTGGGGGAGGAAGATAATTAGTAGTAATCCACCACCAGCAACCCAGATCCACCCAGGTAAGCCAGATGACTCACTGGGACTAATCTGTGTGATTGCGGAGTTGTTTGCTTGGGCTTGGACGGGTGGCTGAGTTACACTGGTGATTAGGGTTAGGCTGGCAGCGATCGCGAATAATTGTTTGTATCTCATTTTGATAATTACCTCGGATAAGTTTAGATTGGTGGATAGTTTCTGAAAATAGATTTCGTACTATCTGTAAGTTAGATTGGGTTGAACAATCTAATTTATGCAATTGGAAAATAATAAATTCTACAGATTTCGTTAGAATCTTGATGACGACAAGGTTTGGAGATCCTGAGCTAAGAATGTTTGTCGCCCAGCTTTGCGGCTCAATTGCCTACGAATTTGATATCGATCGACTAAAATAGTATGGAGTTTCATTCTTTACCCCCTGGCATTTGTTATTAACTAGAGTATTGGGGGCGCATAATTAAAATATGCAAAAATATTTTCTATTGGAATTAACTAGGCTAATGTAATTAAGCTAAATCATACGACCAAAATAACGTACGTTGAAAAATATTCATAAAGAAGGCCAATCTGAATCTAATTTCAGATTGGCCTTTTTGGATTTTATGCTATAAAAACTAGCCCCCAGCAACCGCTGGTACAATACTAACTTTGTCGCCATCAGCCAACACCGTATCGGTTCCTTCCAAGAAACGAATATCTTCATCGTTAACATAGAAGTTTAGAAAACGGCGGGGCTTGCCACTCTCATCGCAAAGCCGCGCTTTGATACCAGGACAACTAGCTTCCAGTTGGTCAATCAACTCGGAAACATTGTTACCGCCACAGTCGATGGTGGGCTGGTCGTTGGTGAACTTTTGCAGAGTGGTCGGAACGAGAACTTTAACAGCCATGTTGCCTTTAAAATTTAATAACTTGAATGTAATAGAAAATCAGATTGTTAGACTAAAACCTGTTGCCAATCTAATCGATCGAGAGTTTGTGACCGCTCCCAAGCTCTTTCAAAGCTTTCGAGGTTGGCTTCGATTTGCAATGGCTCTCCAACATAACCTTGGATCGCTTCTTGGGTTTTTAGGCCGTTGCCAGTGATGTAAATCACTGTGGTTTCGTCGGGGTTGATTTTACCCTGTTCTACCAATTTTTTGAGAACTGCGACTGTGGTACCACCGGCAGTCTCGGTGAAAATACCTTCAGTTTCAGCCAATAACTTCATGCCTTCAATGATTTCAGCATCGTTAACCATGGCAATGTTACCGTTGGTCTTTCTAGCAATTTCTAAAGCGTAGACGCCATCAGCGGGGTTACCGATCGCGATCGACTTAGCAATGGTGTTTGGCTTTTCGGGTACGACAAAGTCGCGGCCTTCGGCAAAAGCTTTAGCAATGGGTGAACAACCTTCGGCTTGTGCTCCACTGAAACGAACATCCTTGGCCTCGACCAATCCTAGCTTAGAGAATTCTTGGAAACCTTTATGAATCTTAGTGAAGAGTGAACCAGAAGCGAGGGGAGCCACGATGTGGTCAGGTAGCTGCCAGCCTAATTGCTCAGCCACTTCGTAGGCCAAGGTCTTAGAGCCTTCGGAGTAGTAAGGACGTAAGTTGATGTTTACAAAACCCCAGCCGTGAGTGTTGGCAACTTCACAGCATAGGCGGTTGACTTGGTCGTAATTGCCTTCCACAGCCATTACTTTTGGTCCGTAGATGACAGTGCCCAGTACCTTACCGGCTTCCAAATCAGAGGGGATGAACACGCAGCAGTCTAAACCAGCGTAGGCCGCGATGGCAGCAGTGGAGTTGGCTAAGTTGCCGGTGCTGGCACAGGATACTGTCGAAAAACCAAATTCTCTAGCTTTGGAAAGAGCGATCGATACGACTCTATCCTTAAAGCTCAACGTCGGCATATTCACCGCGTCATTTTTAATATAAAGATTTTTAAGACCCAAGCGGCGGGCTAACCGATTCGATTTCAACAGTGGAGTCATACCGGTGCCCACATCGATCGGATTGTCGCCGCCGGGTAACAAATCACGATAGCGCCAAATAGAGTTGGGGCCAGCTTCAATTCTTTCTCTAGTAACAATCCGGCTTAAGTACTCGTAGTCATACTGCACTTCCAATGGCCCAAAACACATTTCGCAGATATGAGTAGGTGTTAAATCATATTCTGTACCACATTCTTTACAGGCTAGTCCTTTGATGGCAGTAGTAGGGATGGTTGCTTGGGTCATGGTTGGCCTTTTTTTGTTTAAGCATTTTTAATCGTTGATGACATAGTAATTGTCCTGACTCGTGAGTGTCAACCAATCCCGATTAAAAAAGTCGGGATTGGTTTAATTCAATGCTGCAGTTGCCTCCAAACAATATAGAGATGAGGCTCTGTCTAGCTGTCATTAATAATCCTAGACCTACGCCAACTTAGCATGCTATTCCTAAGCCAGTTAAGAAACATTAATACTGTCGATCGATCTTCACATTTGGGGTAAGACAGTATATGAAGGGTTAGATTAATCGCCATAGATTTTAGTCTGTTAGCCCCAATAATCTTTTTTACGAGAGAGCCATCTGGTGAAAGTTACTTCCTTACTCAGAATGTACGAATCTGGAGTTCGAGATTTTGCTGGTGTTGACCTGGCTGGAGCCGATTTACAGAATTTGACTTTAATTGGAATAAATTTGGCCGGGGCAAATCTGATTGGTGCTAATTTGAGCCGTGCTTTTCTGACTGGTTCTAACTTGGAGGCTGCCAAATTAAACTGGGCAAATCTGAGTTTTATCAAAATGAGTGAAAGTGTTTTAACAGTCGCCGATCTCACCAAAGCGAACTTAACGGGAGCCTTCTTGCTCAAATCTCGCTTCAACTCGGCCAAAATGAGTGCGGTGAATCTATCCGCAGCTAATTTGCGGGGAGCCGACCTCTCCTATGCCAATCTGTGCGGTGCCAATCTCCAGCAAGTCAATTTGCGCGAAGCTACGCTGATTGGCGCGAATTTTAATTGGGCAAATGTGCGCGGCGGTCGGTTGAGTGGTGCCAATCTTCAGCAAGCGTCTCTCCATGGCGCTAATTTTAGGAGAGCTTTTCTGCGAGATTCTAATATGCAAGAAGTCTGCTCCCACAGCGTAGATTTTCAGGAAGCTCGGTTGGCCGGTGCCAGCTTACGAGGCGCAAATTTAATGGGAGCAAACCTCAGCAATGTTCAGCTCCAAACAGTGGACTTGACGGGTGCTAATCTGGTGGATGTAAGTTTGGAGGGAGCAATCCTCGATGGTGCAATTCTAGAAGATACAATTTTGCAACCGACGCGAATTGTTCGGGATGCTATGTTAGCCTAAAGGCCGTGAATCCATAAAATATTGCTGACGCGCATGATCACTGCGACTGCTTCGGCAAATTGCAGAATCTTAGTCGCTCATACCCAGAGTTCATCCCATGACCACCATTTTTTGTAGCAACAGCCATGAGAATCCTGGCACCAACCTTTTTTGCCAGGTTTGCGGCGAAAAGCTGTCCCAACCAGCCATCAGTTATCTGGTGTCGGGGGCAATTCTGGAAGGTAGATATCGGCTAGTACAACAGATTGGTCAAGGTGGCTTTGGTCGCACTTATCTGTGCGAGGATCTCAATCGTTTTAATGAACCATGTGTTTTAAAAGAATTTGCCCCGCAGGTACAGGGAGCCACTGCTTTAGACAAGGCTAAGAATTTGTTTGAACGGGAAGCTAATGTTCTTTATCAGCTGCAACATCCCCAAATTCCTAAATTCCGAGAACTGTTTCAAATGACCACTGGTGGGGGTGGTTTATTTTTAGTACAAGACTACGTGGCTGGTCATACTTATCGTTATGCCCTCAATTCTCGCCTTCAGCAAAATCAGACTTTTCGGGAAGATGAAGTGCGACGGTTGCTGGTTCATCTTTTGCCAGTCTTGGAATATACCCATTCTCTGGGTGTCATCCATCGGGATATTGCTCCTGATAATTTGATCATTCGATCGAGTGATGGATTGCCTGTTTTGATTGATTTTGGTGGGGTAAAGCAAATTGCCGTCAATGCCGAAATTCAGGCATTTGGTAATACTGAAGCCCTGACCCGACTGGGTAAAGTGGGGTACGCTCCCAATGAACAGATGCAACGGGGCACCGTTTCACCACACAGTGATCTATATGCTTTAGCTGCTACTTGTCTAGTCTTGCTGACTGGTCAGGAACCTACATCACTACTCGATCCCAAAACGATGAACTGGCAGTGGCGTAGATTTATCCAGCTATCACCCGATTTAGAACAGATCTTCGATCGAATGCTGCAACCAAAACCTGGCGATCGCGTGCAGTCTGCGACGGAAGTTTTACAAGCTCTTCAAAATCCGCCGCTGCCACAAACGTCGCCAACACCTACACCTCTGCCGGTGACATTGCCTATAAATAAGCCGATGGTTGCGGGCAGCGCAGGGGTGTCGCCAAATAATCAGCAGGTATTAGCATCACCCCACAAAAAAAATGCTTTTGTATCTAGTTCCGCCGTTACTACCAACATGGGTAGTAACGGCTGGCGCAAAATGCTTAACCCGGTCTCAATTGGATTGGTTGGAACGTTAGCGGCGATCGGACTGGTGTGGGGTGCTGTTAGTAATGTCAGTAAGCCGAAGCCAATACCGACTACGGCCATTAGCCCAGAATCTTCATCCCCGGCGGTGCCATCCGATAGCCCCAGTCCGGATAGTTCGGCTAGTCCGGAGATCCCGACAACACCAGCAACGCCCAGCCCAGAAATTTCACCAACTGAAATTCCTAAATCTCCATCAGGGGAATCTAGTGAGGGCACACCCGCCGGGGAGAACACTCCGCGCTCCCGCCGACGCTCCAGACGATCGCGGACTAATAGTGAATCGTCTCCATCTTCATCTGAGAAATCCGAAAAATCTGGTCAGTCATCTAAATCTCAGGCATCAGAATCGGAAGCTGAGTCGGAACAACCTAAAACCCGGCGCAGAAGACGCAAGGTAGTATCGGAGGAATCCACGCCGCAGCCATCAAACACTCGTCGTAAACAATCCGAGGAATCTGAAGCTCCCAGCTTAGAGGGTAATAATCGCAAAACTGAGCCAGTTGAGAGAGAGCCCCGAACCAAGCCGGTGAGACCAAATAAGCCCGATCGATCTGATAAACCAGACAAGCCGGAGAAACCGGATAAACCAGAAAAACCGGAGCCTAAGGATGAACCAGCAGAAAATAATAATAATGACAATGAACCGACGATTACTCAGCCTAAAAAGAATGAAGCGCCACTGTTTTAACATTTAGAGACTGCTAAGCAATCCTTTAAATACCAGCGCCAAGGTAATTCTACCCCCTGGGTTAGTCCGATGCGAGTAGTTTGGACAATTTGAAGACGATCGATCTCCAACATAGTTTGCCAATCGATCGAGCGGTGTTCGATCCACAGTGCCTGATTTTGGGCTAGCTTCGTTCCATAGAGATTTAGATCGATTTGCATAGCTCGACATAACTTTCCTGGCCCGGCAGCGACCCTTGCTAATTTCTCTTGTGGTTTAAGTGAAACCGTGTTTAAGGTTTTGATATCTAGCTCCAATGCCCGAATCAAAACGGCACTAGCCGCCCCATTGCGATCGGTCACCACATTTACGCAGTGATACATCCCATAAATCAAATACACATACACATAGCCCGGGTCACCAAACATAATCTGATTGCGCGTTGTCTGTTTGCGATAGGCATGACAAGCCGGATCACCTGATTGGTAAGCTTCTGTTTCTACAATGATGCCGCGCAACTGTTGGCCATCCGGAAGTTGTCGCACCAGCGTACAACCAATTAAATCGGGAGCCACGGTGACGGCAGACCGATCGAACCACTCACTATCAATAATTTGCGCCATGGCCAAAGATGTTCACTAGATCTCCACGGGATCGAACTGGATTTTTTGGTATTCTTCCTCGGAAATTAAATGTGCTGGGTGGGAGATTCGATCGACAAACAAGATCCCGGCCAGGTGATCATACTCATGCTGAAAAATCCTAGCCACAAAGTCGGTGAGCCGTTGCTGCTGCGGTTGACCAGACCGATCGAAATACATCACATCAATCCACTGGGCACGAGCGACTAATCCGCGCTGACCGGGCACGCTCAAGCAACCTTCCCAACCCAGGACTTCTGTAGAGCTGCGATCGATAATTTGCGGATTGATCATCGCGGTTGGCTCCATTATCGGGGCTTGAGGATAGCGCGGGCTAGGGCGGGAAGCCACAATAAATAAGCGACAGCTATGAGCCACTTGGGGAGCCGCAATCCCTACTCCATTAGAATCCACCGCAGTTTGGATTAAGCCGTCGATTAGTTGCTGGAGTTTTGGGGTGAGGGGCAGATCGATCGACTGCGCCTGCTGCCGCAATACCGCAGCACCAATATGGGAGATCGGCAGAATATTAGTCATAGATTTAATCACAAAAAAGCAGCCGATCGAACCAGCTGCATTTCTCAATAATATTGAATAATCGCTAGAGCAGATATAACAAAATAAATAGCACAATCCAGACCACATCAACAAAGTGCCAATAGAGTTCGGCTGCTTCCACGCCAAAGTGGTGTTCACTGCTGTAATGAGTGGGATTTTTGATCGATCGCCATAGTACCGCCAAAATCAGTAACACACCGACAGTGACGTGCAAGCCGTGGAAGCCAGTCAGCACATAGAAAGTACTGGCGAACAAGTTAGTCCGCAGCGCAAATTCCAAGTGCATATATTCATAGACCTGACCGCACAGAAACAGAATACCCATTGCTGCTGTAATGGCAAACCAGCGGCGCAAACCGGCCACATCGTTCTTTTTGATGGCGGCATCAGCCTGATGAATGACAAAGCTACTAGAAATCAGCACTACTGAGTTAGCCATGGGCAAAGCTAGTTCTAATTCTGGAGTGCCAGCGGGTGGCCAGACTGGCGACACGGCTCGAAAAGTTAAGTAGGCCACAAACAGACCTAAAAAGAGCATACTCTCCGAAATCAGGAACATAGCCAGGCCAAATATCCGCAAATCGGGATGCTCTTCGTGACCAGACTGCACCTCGGCAGTGCTAGTTATTTGAATAGATTGAGTATCGATCGAACTCTGCATAGTACTTATAGTTGGTAAGGTTAATTTATCTTTGGGTCAGCATGGGGTGGGCGTTCCCACCCATTAGATACCTAACTAGCTCACACCCGTCAGCATTTCTTCTTCTTCTGGGACTCCGTAGTCATAGGGACCAGTCGTCAGAACAGGTAGCACTTCAAAGTTTTCAATTTCTGGCGGAGAACTGGTTTGCCATTCCAAAGTCAAAGCATTCCAAGGATTCCGTTCGGCTTTTTCACCGTACAACCAGCACCACAGCACATTCACCAAGAAGGGAATAGTGGAAACCGCTAATAAATAGCTACCCCAGGTAATAATCTGGTTCAGACCCTGAAACTCCGGGGCATACATAGCAATCCGGCGGGGCATTCCTTGCAATCCTAAGATGTGCATTGGTAAGAAAGTGATATTGAAACCCACAAAGGTCATCACAAAATGCACTTTGCCCCAGAACTCATTGTAATTTCGTCCGATCGCCTTAGGATACCAGTGATAGATGCCAGTAAAGATCCCAAACACGGATCCACCAAACAATACATAGTGTAGATGTGCCACTACAAAGTAAGTGTCATGAACGTGGATATCAAAGGGCACTGCTGCCAACATCACACCGCTCAAACCGCCGACTACAAAAGTTGATAGAAAGCCCATGGCAAATAGCATCGGACTATTTAGGGCAATTTTACCGCCCCACATGGTGGCCAGCCAACCAAAGACCTTGATCCCCGTGGGTACCGCAATAATCATGGTGGTAATCATGAAAAACATCCGCAACCATGCCGGAGTACCACTGGTAAACATATGGTGTGCCCAGACAATCAGACCTAAAAAGCTAATGGCCATGCTGGAGTAGGCGATCGCCCCATAACCAAAAATTGGCTTGCGGGAATGGATCGGAATCACTTCGGAAATCACCCCGAAGAAAGGCAGTACCATGATGTACACCGCTGGGTGGGAGTAGAACCAAAACATATGCTGATAAACGACTGGCTGACCGCCACCGGTCGGGTTAAAGAACGCTGTCCCAGCGATTAGATCGAAAGAAAGCAGGATCAATGCTCCGGCCAAAATAGGCGTGGCAATAATCATCAAAGCCGAAGTCGAAAGCATTGCCCAACAAAATAGCGGCATTTGCATCAACTTCATGCTGGGCACCCGCATATTCAGAATGGTGGTGATGAAGTTGATCCCGCCCAAAATTGAAGAAGTTCCAGCCAGCAAAAGGCTCATAATCCAGATTCCTTCGCCGATTTTGCCATTCATCAAGCTCAGGGGTGGATAGGATGTCCAACCAGCTTGGGCAGTACCGAAGAAAAAGCTAGACATCAACATCACGCCAGCAGGCGGTAACATCCAAAAAGCCACGGCATTCAAACGCGGAAAGGCCATATCCCGAGCGCCAATCATCAAGGGAATGAGATAGTTGGCAAAGGCTCCCGTTCCAGCGGGCACGATCCACAAAAAGATCATGATGGTAGCGTGCATGGTAAACATGCTGTTGTAAAAGGCCGGATCGACCAAATCGGGATCGGGGGTGGCGAGTTCTGTCCGAATACCTTCGGCGAGTAGACCGCCAATCAGGTAGAAGAAGAAACCCATCACCATGTATTGGATGCCAATAACCTTGTGATCGGTACAGAAACTAAAATAGTCTTGCCAGCGGCGCTCGCCGTGACCGTGGGAGTCAGTTTTCACTGCTTCCGGCATGGAAATGTTTGCAGTCATAGTAATTTGGGCTGGGGGTCTGGAGATGCTTTAGCTGTGAGAATGTGCTAAAGAATGAATCATGGCGGGCTGTACGCCCATTTCTTGAGCGTAGGGCTGCAGATATTCAGCACTGGTCATGGTTGCTGGATTCATGGCCATGGTTCGATCGATCGAACCAGCTGCAGTTTGCTCCGGCTGTATTTGGCTAGCCACCCAAGTTTTGTAATCTTCGGGGGTATGGACGACCATATTGGTTACCATCGAACCATGATAGCCACCACAGAGTTCGGCACAACGCACCGGATAGGTGCCCACCCGATTGGTCGTAAACCGCAGTTGAGTGGTGGTGCCCGGGATAATATCCTGCTTGAGGCGCAGCTGCGGAATCCATACGGCATGAATCACATCTTGAGCAGTCATATTCAGCTGGACTTCTTGGCCAATCGGTACATGCAACTCCCCAGAGGTAATGCTGGTATCGGGATAGGTGAAAATCCAGGCGTACTGCAGACCTAAAACATTGATATTCACGGCAGCGCGGGTGCCCTCGGTGGCCGGAGACGCACCAATTCCTAAAGCAATTTGCGGAGCAGTCTTCATCTCGCCCATTTCGGCGGCGATCGCTGAATTTCCACCATGCATATGCATCCCGTGCATATCGTTGGCAGCTTGGGGATCAAAGCCACCCATTTCACCATAAATTTCAAAGCTGTAAAAGGAAATCCACAACACGATTACAGCGGGGATCGATGTCCACAGAATTTCTAAGGGGACATTTCCTTCGATCGCCGGACCATCGGTGGTATCGCCTTTCTGTCGCCGAAACTTGATCGCGGCAAAAATGATTACGCCCTGCACAATGATGAACAGCCCCGTAGCGACGGTCATCATGGCGTTGAAAAGGCCATCGACATGAGTAGCTTCTTCCGATGCGGCGATCGGCATTAAACCGTTGTTATAGCCGTACCATATGCTGACGATGGTGAGGGCAATGCCACCAACCAAGGTCCATATAGAATTTGGGATTTTCATAGAATGATTGCTGATGTGACTAGGTATTTGAGGCTAGGGATGAAGAGACCGCAAGTAGCGAAAACGCCCAGTGGTAGTCTATCTAATTTTAATTATTTCTATAGACTTAATGAAGAGTGATGAATAACACTTTACCAAAAGAATTTTGTTAACCTCTGTAAAGTAAAGATGATAGTGACTCTCATGCTGCTAATCTACCGCAGCCCACTAATAATCGATGCTGGTTAAGTATAATCTTTATATTTTCTTCATTATTGAAATATTCAGAAGTCGGCTTGAGCTAAAGGTTTTATGGGGATCAAGCTGATAGTAAGGTTTAGAACTTAGTCAGATGATTTTCTATGTAAAAAGTTAATTTATCTAAATAATTGCGAATTGTTAAGAATAGATTTGCATTTTTGTGATCACCACTGAAGTTGGTGCTAGCTTAAGGAATAAGCCTTATCAAAAGAAAAAACGTTAAAGGTTCCATAAGTTGGTGATCTTGGAATTGATTACCGGAGAGGATTTGTTTAAATTATGTCGGACTCTACCTTTAGTGGCTTGCGCCAAGTTGTGGGCGTGGCTTTATCCGATCGCCAACAGCCAGCAGATAAAATTCAGCGCCTGATATGGAAAATCGCTCTGGCCACCTGGCTACTGATGGCCGTGGGCAGTGCGACACGGGTGATGAATGCTGGACTAGCTTGTCCAGACTGGCCACTTTGTTATGGCCAAGCTGTTCCTCTCCAGCAAATGAACCTGCAAGTCTTCTTAGAATGGTTCCATCGCCTGGATGCGGGAGTAATTGGATTTAGTACTCTGTGGTTGAGCATTCGGTCTTGGCAGTGGCGGCGGGATTTGCCCACCTGGCTGCCGATCGCCTCCATCGTTTCTCTCGCTCTCATTTTCACCCAGGCTCTGCTAGGTGGTTTCACGGTCACTGAGCTGTTGCGCTTCGATATTGTCACTGCTCATCTGGGTACCGCGCTGTTATTTTTCTCCAGTTTGTTGATAATCTATGTGGGGCTATGGCCAGTCAAAATTGCGCCGGTTAGCCGATCGATCCTCCGTGCTGGGGTGGTAGCCACGATCGCTATTTATCTGCAAAGCCTCTTGGGAGCAGTGGTCGGTTCCCGGTGGGCGCTGCATCAATGCTTCAACAACCAACAGCTCTGCACCGTGATGAACAGCCATTTGCTCGGCGTAATCCCCGCCACTGTCAGTATTTTAGTCTTCTTGTTTTTGCTCTGGCGCAGTCCGAGCCTTCATCCTCTCCTGCGCTGGTTGGGATGGTCAGCCGGAGGTTTATTGATGCTGCAAGTCGGCCTAGGTTTAGCCACTTTCCATCTACACCTCCAAGTGGCACCTCTGACAGTGAGTCATCAGGCGATCGGCTCTCTACTCCTAGGCACCTTTGTTTTATTTGTAGGACTAGCAACCAAATCTCAGCTACCAGGATTCTCCAGATCCTAAAATATCGACCCTTATTCGGTTTCACCAGACAAGAGCATCATGCAAGAAACACTACCCAATTCTCAAACCTGGCCAGAAGTAGTTCGGAGCTATTATCAATTGACCAAGCCCCGCATTATTCCATTGTTGCTCATCACCACTTCCGCTGCGATGTGGCTAGCCTCTGATGGCCGAATCGATCCTTTCTTGCTATTGGTTACCAACCTGGGCGGCACTTTAGCCGCCGCTGCCGCTCAAACTCTCAACTGTGTCTACGATGGCGATATTGACTATGCCATGGAGCGGACTCGCCACCGCCCGATTCCTTCCGAACGGGTGGAGCCCAACCATGCCCTGATTTTTGCTTTTGTATTAGCCACGATGTCTTTCCTACTGCTGGTGACCTATGCCACGTTAGCCGCCGCCTTGTGGACAATGGTCGGCATTGGCTTCTATGTAGTAGTTTATACCCATTTTCTGAAGCGCCATACCAGTCAAAATATTGTAATTGGTGGCGCAGCGGGAGCGATTCCAGCCCTGGTGGGTTGGGCGGCGGTGACGGGCGAGGTCAGCTGGACCGCTTGGTTGCTATTCGCGATCGTCTTCATTTGGACTCCGCCCCACTTTTGGTCTCTGGCGCTGATGTTGAAGGATGATTATGCCAAGGTCGGGGTACCGATGTTGCCAGTCATTGTTGGCGAAGCCAAGACTGCTGAACAGATTTGGTGGTATACACTTTTACTAGTTCCGACCACGGGTTTATTGGTCTATCCCTTGGGAGCTTCTGGGGCAATCTATGGGATTACGGCGCTGGTTTTAGGAATCATGCTGATCCAAAAAGTGCGCGATCTATTGGCCAATCCGATCGACAAGGGCGTGGCTAAATCTTTGTTTAAGTTTTCGATTCTCTATATGATGCTGCTGTGTAGTGCGATCGTCATTGATAGTCTGCCGATCGTTCATCATCTAGATGACCAGATTGCTGATCAGTTATTGACCGGAACGCAATTTTTGCTTGGCCTCTTTCCATAGCTCTTCTAGCTCAGCTAATGAATATTCGGCCAGTGGTCGATCGACTACGCTTTCCATTTGTTGTAAACGCTGACTAAACCTGCCGATCGTACCGTGCAGTCCCCGATCTGGATCTAACTTGTACCAACGAGCTAAGTTAACTACGGTAAAGAGCAAGTCACCTAACTCAGATTCTTGATGTTCTTGATCGTCGGTGGCTAAGGCTTCCCGTAGTTCGCTTAGTTCTTCTTCAAATTTTGCCCAGACATCCTCGACATTTTCCCATTCAAAGCCAAACTTAGTCGCAGCTTGGGATACCTTCATGGCCGCCAACAGGGGTGGGAGGGTTTCAGCATACTTCCGAATTTTGAAACTGGGCAAGTCTCGATCGACTGGTTTTTCGGTAGCTTTAATCTCATCCCAATTACTTTTCACTTCTTCGATACTGGTGGCCGTTACATCGCCAAAAACATGGGGATGACGACGCACTAGTTTCTGGCTGATCCCGGCAGCGACTTCAGCCAAACTGAATTGACCAGCTTCACTAGCAATTTGGGCTTGCAATACTACTTGCAGCAGTAAATCGCCTAACTCTTCGACAATCAATTCTGGCTGGCCCGTCCGAATAGCGTGGACTGTTTCGTAGGCTTCTTCCACAATATAAGGAGTCAAACTTTCTGGGGTTTGAGCCAAATCCCACGGACAGCCACCCTCGGGCGATCGCAATTTAGCCACGATATCCACTAGTTCTTGAATGGCCACCGTTGTTGGATCGGATGCAGTCATGATTCAGCCTTCACTATTTTCAGCAACTCTTGCATTAGCTTATCTTGCTCCTGCTGAATCTGTCGCAGTCGGCTGACCAGGATGTTAATTTGTGAATCTGGTGCTGACCATGAAATATGCGCTTGTTGCTTGGTAATCCTTTGCCACAGCCAAATGGTGGGCTGCATCATCCGCAGGGGGGTGCGCAGTAGCCATATCCAAAATTGTTCAATACCACGTCCGATCGCTCCCAAGAGGCCAACGAATAAAGCGATCGATAGCAATAAAATCAATAAACTCCATACCGGGTGCCCGATTAACCACCAAATCAACGGGTGTTCTTGGAACCAGTGATTAAAGTAGGAGCTAACAGCATCTTCGATCGATTTAGATATATCCATAGTCCATAGTTATTACTTTATTGAAGTTATGGGCGACCTTTCAAGAGCCCTGGTAACTAATGTTGATAAGAATTTACTCAAAGTGAGTAATCTATTACAGAAAATTAAGAGATATGTTGTTTGATTAATAGCCTGAAGCGACAATCTTTCAAGTATATTGACCATTGCTCATAAAGTGTTAACCTATAGTTAAGTTCTCATCGAAGTTGTAGGTCCAGACTACAATTTCATCCTGAAGTTTAGGAGATTCATACATGAAGTTAGTCCTCCAAGGTAAAAATATCGAGCTTACTGATGCAATCCGTGAATATGTGCAGCAGAAAATCGAGAAGGCTGTCAGTCATTTTGAAAATTTAACTACTGAAATCGACGTTAATTTATCAGTTAATCACAACCCCCGGGCAGCCGATCGACAAGTAGCCGAAGTGACTATATATGCTAATGGCACTGTAATACGGGCACAAGAGTCTGCCGAGAAAATATATGCAAGCATTGATTTAGTAGCCGATAAAATTACCCGGAAACTTCGTAAATATAAGGAAAAGAACTTTATTGCTAAAAAGACTCAAACTTCTCTCAAAGATCAAAGTCTTGAGAACGAATTGATGGAATCGATCGACTATGATTTGTTGGGTGATCGGGAGCCAGAATTACCTACAGAAGTAGTACGTGTAAAATATTTTGCCATGCCACCAATGACTATGGATGAAGCTCAAGAACATTTGCAAATGGTAGATCATGATTTTTATATGTTTTGCAATTCCGAAACTAATGAAATCAATGTCATTTATCAACGCAATCATGGCGGCTATGGAGTAATTCAGCCGCAAGCTCTAAAAGGTTCTAGTAATGGTTCAAATGGCCAGGACAAATCGAAACAGCTTCATCTGAAAGATAAAGCGAAGGTTTAATAAAATCGATAGGTACACAAGATATTTGTAGCTATAAAATAAAAGTCCTGTTCTTTTCATTGTTGAAGGGAGCAGGACTTTTACGGAGTATATATAAACACTATTTTGGTATGCAAGTCAGGTCATTAGGCTTGTACAGAGTAGCCAGCTTGGGTAATTGCTTGGGCGATCGACTCCCGAGATTCAGTGCTGTCGATCGATACCTGCTTGCTGGCTAAATCAGCTGTCAGTGTTGCTTGGGCATCCAAAGATTGGACAGCCTTGGTAATGTTGGTAACGCAGGCACCACAGGCCATATTTGGAATAGTCAATTGCCAAGTCATTGTTTTTGTCACCATAAATGAAATTGTGAGCAAAATGATCAATCCCAAGAATTGAGCCATGAATTGGGATTGATTACTACCCTAAAATGACTAAATGCCCAAAGCCGTTTTTATTTTGGTCAAAGCCGCTGCCTCTTGGTCGCTAATTTTTTGAGCGCCCGAGCCAAACAAACCGCTGCCAGCAGCTTTGGCCACCGCTTCGGCGCAGGCATAAATAAATGTTTTGTATTCTTGGATTTCCGCTGGGGTGGCTTTGCCTTCTAAGACTGTCACCGCATTACTCACTGCTCCGATCGCCTTATCCACAAATACACCAGATTTAATATCTTCGGATTTGATATCGGGCTTGTTCATTTTCACCGTACCACCTTTGATAGCGGCTTCCGAAAAGGCCGCTTGAATAATGGTATTAGTGGGATATTTGCCAGCAGCACCAACAATCTCTTTAGACATGGCTGCTGCTTCGATCGCACTAGAAACAATCCCCATGTCTACCATGGCAACAGCCATCCCAATCATCATGGCTGCATTTGCAATAGTGGACAGTTCTGGGTCAGAATAGTTTGACATAATTGTATCACCTTAAAATTGGTAGAATCTGTTGACTTGACATTCTCCTTGGCGTGAACGCACGAGGATTCCAAGAATTGCCCCTCGTGCTTTTCCCGGTCTACCGATTTTTCTGCGCCGCCAGTTTAACTGGACTTCGCTCGTTAGGCTGTCTGATCCATGCGTCTCGGGCGGGTCAACGACCACCGCTATCTTACCACAAGCAATTGCTTGTCACTGCTAAGTCACAGCACATACTGGCGACTTTCAGTCGCTCTTGTCAAGCCGTCCTAAAAGGACGGGTTTTCTACCCAATTTCCCGATGATATTCTTAAACTGAAATCAGTGATTGATTGGGTTGTAACAAAAATTACTCAAATTACAGGGCTATAGTGCCTGACTTCATTACGATCAGACCGATTGAGGAGCATGTCAAAATTTGAACACTCTCAATTTTAAGCCTATTTAGTAGCCGTTAAAACCACATCCAACAAACCCGGAAACTTCTTCTCCAAGTCAGTGCGGCGCAAAGTATTAATGTGTTGAGTGCCTTCTTTGCGTTTATGAATTACGCCCGCTTCTCGCAAAATTCGGAAATGGTGAGACATCGTAGATTTTGGAATGCTGGCATCAAAGGCATTGCAACACAACTCCCCTCGATCGGCTAACATCCGGACAATTTCTAACCGTACCGGATCGCCCAGGGCATACAACACAGAGGTTAGGATTAATTGTTCTCGATCGGGATGAGCTAACGGGCGCATGAATTTTATAGTTTTGCACAAAGTTCAATTGTTCGATATACTCGAACTATCAACCTAAGGAGAAGGTCATTAATTTGCTACCTTCCATCTTAGAGCGGTTTTGCACTTTAAGTAATTAGCTCGATTATCCTTTGGAGACGCTCCGCGAACGAACCATGAATGCATTACCTCATCTTTTTTCTACATATCAACTAGGTGCCATCACCTTGCCCAATCGCCTCATCATGGCACCCCTAACCCGTGGCCGGGCTGGTCAAGACCGTTTGCCCAACGAACTGATGGCCGAACATTATGCTCAAAGAGCTAGTGCTGGCCTGATTATTGCCGAAGCTACCAACATTTCGGAAACAGCAGCGGGCTGGCTAAATAGCCCCGGTATTCACAACGATGCTCAGGTCAAGGGCTGGCAAAAAGTAACTGAAGCTGTCCATAACAAAGGTGGCCGTATTTATTTACAACTGTGGCACTGTGGCCGAGCTTCCCACCCAGACTTTCAGCCCCATGGCGAGACCCCAGTTTCTTCTAGTGCGATCGCTGCTGTCGGGGACGCGCATACGGCTAATGGTAAAAAGCCCTATCCAGTGCCACGGGCGTTAGAAATTAGCGAGATTCCTGCTTTAGTACAAGATTATGTGTCTGCCACTCGCCGTGCCCAAGAAGCCGGATTTGACGGGGTAGAAATTCATAGTGCTAATGGTTATTTGTTAGATCAGTTTTTGCGAGATGGAGTCAATCAGCGTACTGATGAGTATGGGGGTAGCGTAGCCAATCGATCGCGTTTATTACTAGAAGTCACCGCAGCTGTGATCAAAGCTTGGAGTGCTGATCGCGTAGGGGTTCGCCTCTCGCCCACTGGTGGGTTTAACGATATTCTCGATAGTGATCCGATCGGTACTTTCACGGCAGTTGCTCGGTCATTAAACGAGTTCAATTTGGCTTATCTACACATTATGGAAGCCTTGCCTGGTCACATGTTGGCTGGTCCTGGTGAACGGGTGACTCCGCATATTCGCCAAGCTTACCAGGGCACTTTGATGATTAATGGTGGCTATGATGGTGTGACTGGCGAAGCAGCGATCGCGAATAAAGAAGCTGATTTAATTGCTTATGGTGTGCCCTTCTTAGCTAATCCCGATTTGACCGAACGGATTAAACACCATGCCCCCTTAAATCCTCCTGATTTTGAGACTTTATACACACCGGGGGCTAAAGGTTATACCGACTATCCATTTTTAGTAGCCAGCTAGTCAGAATGACTGATAGGTCAAGATTATAGAGTTCAAGGCAGAGCAGAGAAATATCTCTGCTCTGCTTTTTTTAGGATCTGAATAATTGGCTACTCCCTTCCCACTCAAGAAATAGACGCTGGAACTAAAGCGAAAATGTGTTT
>CAXTSX010000047.1:0-27129 GCA_964247085.1 uncultured bacterium | reverse complement strand
TGACGAGGGTGGTCATGATCGGGCGGCGAATGTAGAGTTCGGAGAGGTTCATGGGATCTACTATTGTTTGCCAGGATTGGGACTAGCGGACGATCGACTTTTCCCAGATCTGCGTTGAGGTCGATCGCCTGTCACCCTCGCATCATCCGGTTTGCCCGATCCAGGTTCTTTGACCTTCACCTGAGCACCATCAACTAAATTAGCCTGCCCGTCAGTGACGACTTGATCGCCCGCTTTGAGTCCTGTTTGAATTGCATTCAAGCCATCAGTGGCACTAGTCGCAACTACTGGCGTATTGGTGACGGTCATGTCTGGTTTGACGACAAAGACAAACTGACCATTGGGGCCATTCTGCACGGCTTGGGATGGTACAACGATCGCGTTCGGTGTTTCACTCAGAGTCAGGGTCGCATTGACATATTGCCCAGGGTAGAGCTTTCCGTCGGTGTTATTGAAGTCACCAATTAACTGAATCGTGCCAGTGGTGTTATCGACAGTGTTATTTACAAACGAGAGCATCCCAGAGATGGATTTGCTGTCGGTATCTGCGAGTTTGATATCTACTGGTAATTTGCCACCTTGCATCTGTTTTTGAACTTCAGGGAGGTTTGATGCCGGTACCGCAAAAGAGACTTGAATTGGGTTAACCCGAACGATCGTTACCATTGGATTGGTACCAGTTGGTTGGACTACATTCCCGACCTGAACGAGAATATTTCCCGCTCGACCATCGATCGGGGCGTAGATTTTGGTATAACCGAGTTGAACTTGGGCATTTTTCAAGGTGCCCTGGTCTGAACTGAGTCCAGCTTGAGCGTTGCGAATTGCCGCTTGGTCGCCCCGAACGACCGCTCTAGCATTTTCGATCGCGACTCGATCACCTTGTACTACTGCTTCGGCGTTTTTAATGGCGGCTTGGTCGCCCCGGACTGTCGCTTGGGCGTTTTTAATCGCTGCTAGATCGCCCTGTACTACTGCTTCGGCATTACGGATTGCTTCTATATCAGCTTGAATATTTGCGGTAGCTACTTGACCATTAGCCGAATATTGTTGGGCTTGATCCTGACTGACAGCACCTTGTTTGAATAAATTGCCATACCGTTGACTTTGCCCCTGGGCAAATTTGGACTGGGCAATGTCCTTGGCCAGGACGGCTTTTGCTTGTTTTACCAATCCCTGGTCTTTGGCAAGAGTAGCTTGAGCGAGAGTAATTAGCCCCTTATCTTTGTCTAAAGTCGCTTTCGCTTGCTCAATCGCTTGCAAATCTTTAGCTAGGGTAGCTTGGGCAGTAGCAATCAGTCCCGTATCCTTATCCATTGTTGCTTGTGCTTGTTGGATGAGTGCCACATCTTTGAGAATGACACCCTGAGCCTGTTGAATCACCGCAGTTTGAGATTGTTGATCGATCGTAAACAAGAGTTGTCCCTTCTTGATTTCCTGACCTTTTTTGAAGAAAACTCCATTAATCCGACCGCTAACTTGCGGCGTAACGGAGACACTTAACCCAGACTGAACGGTACCGATCGATTGAATCTGAACAGGAACGTTTTTCTGAGTGGCGGTGGCTATCAATACGGGCGTGATTTTTTGCTTTTTATCTAATTTTTCTTTAGTCCCGCCAGCTTTAGTATTCTCGCCCATATTCCGAATGCCCACAAAACCCAGGGTGCCAATGAGGAACAGAGCCAATAGCAATGCCGCCGTTTTGCCCCAGGAGCGGCGCTTGTTGTCGAGAACTACTTTTTCTTCGGATGCCATCGGAGTCTCGACGATGGCTAGGGCCGAATTGAAATCTAACTGAACTGCTTCTTTGTGACTGTCAGAGGTAATGTTATTACTGTTAGTATCCGGGTGGTGTGACTGGCGATCGATCGAAGTCAGCTGCTCTAAATCTGCGGGAACGGGTTGGTGATTTAGATCCCGATCGGGGATATTAGAAATGCGATCGGTCATAAAGCCTCTTTCATCTTGCTCGTGCTTCCCAATTCTAGAAGTTAAAAGTATTTTGGGGTAGAGTCCTAAAGTACCCAGCTACCCGTTACTTTTTTCCTATGAGCGAGAGGAGGATTGCCTCTCCCCTCACCAAGTTACCATAGGCTATAAATAGGATATAGAGAGATCATCAGCTGTTTTTTCGAGACATTTCCATGCTCCGTCCCACTTCTCAGCCACTTCGGTTACTGTTATGTCTAGAGTGGATGCTGCTATCAGCCGCCGCTTTTATGGAAGTGCTATTGCCCTTTCAATTATCAGAGGCATTGGTATTTCGGCTATTGTCGATCGGTTTATTTGGATTAATGCGGCTGTGCTTGCCGACCGGAAATTTATCTCGCCGCTGGCTCTACACTGTCGGAGAATGTAGTTTAATTTTATTGGCCGTCACGGGCTGTGGTCTATCGGCTCGATCGGCATTGCTGCTTAGTCTAGTGCTGGTGATGCGCAGTTGTCTCTCCCTGCCGCGATCAGGACAAATCATAGTGTTGGGGTCCACTCTAGCCGCTTATAGTACTTTGGTATTAACTAAACCGATCGTCCATGAACGGATCATATCGACTGTTTGGGACTGGCGACTAAGTAACGTGTTGATGTCTTGCGTATCTTTGGTTTTTGCTATGTTATTAATTAATGCCCTGCTAGCCGAGCGCCAGATCCGCGCAGAATTAGAAACCACTCATACCGAATTAGCTGAGGCACACAGGCAGTTGCGTCAATATGCCTTGCGCATTGAAGATCAAGCCACCTTGCAAGAGCGCAACCGCATTGCCCGTGAAATTCATGATGGTTTGGGGCACACCCTAGCAGCACAAACTATTCAAATTAATAACACCTTACTATTCTGGGATACTGATCAAGATCGAGCACATACTTTTCTGAAACAGGCTAAGCAATTAGGCGCTGAAGCCATGGTAGAAATCCGTCGATCGATTTCGGTGATGCGCTCTAATCCCCTGCAAGGAAAAACTTTGACTGTAGCAGTGCAAAAACTGCTCTCAGACTTTCAGCATAATACGGGCATCGCCCCAGCCTGCCACATCGACCTGCCTGCCCATCTCCCCCTAGAAATCGATACTACTCTCTATCGCATCATCCAAGAGTCCCTCACTAATATCCACAAACACGCCCAAGCTCGGAATATCACCTTGCAACTCCAACAACAACCAGGTGCAATTCAGATGTCAATCGCCGATAATGGTTGCGGCTTCAATCCGTGCCAAAACACGACTGGCTTTGGACTGCGCGGTATGCAAGAACGGGCACTAGCCTTGGGCGGCAAGCTATATGTGGAGAGTCAACCTGGTACTGGCTGCTGCATCTCCATTTCACTACCCCAACTTCAGTAACTGCAATGATTCAGATTTTAATAGTTGACGACCAACATATTATTCGCCAAGGAATTAAAAGTATGCTGGAGTGCAATCTGGACATGCAGGTGATTGGCGAAGCAGAAAATGGTCAGATTGCGATTTCCATGCTGGAAGGCTACGCCAACGAACAAATTGCAGCCTTATCTCCTGATATTGTCCTAATGGATATTCGGATGCCAATCATGGATGGAGTGGCTGCAACTCAAGTAATTTCCCAATCCTATCCTCAGACCAAAATCCTAGTGCTAACGACTTTTGATGACGATGAATACGTTTCGCAAGCTATGCGCCTAGGAGCTAAAGGCTATTTATTGAAAGATACTGAGCCGAATGAGATTGCCTCCGCAATTCGCGCCGTTGCTAAAGGGCATACTCAACTTGGCCCTGGTTTGCTAGAAAAAGCACTATTAACACCAGAAGTGGTGCCCAACTTACCACCACCAGAATTAGCGCTATTGACACCCAGAGAGCTAGATGTGTTGAAATTAATTGCCTCTGGAGCTAATAATCGTGAGATTGCCCATTCACTATTCTTGTCAGAAAATACTGTTAAGAATTATGTGACGAATATTCTTAGCCGCTTAAACGTGCGCGATCGAACTCAGGCAGCTTTGTTAGCTAGATCTCTATGAGTTATCGCATTGAATAATGTGTCTGTTGGATATGTTATTCTCCTGATTGAATTTATTGAAAAACTATGACCTACCCTAGTAACCTGCCTACCACCCCACTTTTTGGTACTGATGGCATTCGTAGTAAAGTTGGCGAATTATTGACCGCTGATTTAGCTCTTCAGATTGGCTATTGGGCAGCGGTGATTTTAGCTGCTCAACAAGAAGATCCAGCCCCAATTATTCTTGGTCAAGACTCTCGTAATTCTAGCGATATGTTGGCCAGCGCCTTGGCGGCTGGCATTACCGCTGCCGGGGTAGAGGTATGGAATTTAGGTTTATGTCCTACGCCAGGAGTGGCTCATTTAACAGCTACTAGTGATGCGATCGGCGGCATTATGATTTCAGCTAGCCACAATCCCCCCGCTGATAACGGCATCAAATTTTTTGGCCACAACGGCAAAAAGCTATCCAAAGACTTGCAAGCCCAAATTGAAGCGGGCTTGCGTGGTCAACTGCCGCGCCCCGAGCTACCGATCCAGTGGGGCAAAAACTATTTCATGCCAGAGCTGGTGCAGCAATATGTTCAAGCGGTAGTAGAGTCTTTAGGTGAAGGTGCCAGCTTAACTGGGATGAAAATTGTCTTGGACTTGGCCTATGGTGCTGCCGTTCAAACGGGGGTGCCTATTTTTACGGAGCTGGGAGCGGAAGTCATTGCTCTCCACAACGAAGCCGATGGCGATCGGATCAATGTCGGCTGTGGTTCTACCCATATGGAAGCACTGCAAGCGCAGGTCGTTAAGCATCAAGCACAGATTGGTTTTGCTTTTGATGGCGATGCCGATCGAATGCTAGCTGTGGATAATCAGGGGCGGCGGATCGACGGTGACTATATCATGTACCTATGGGGGCAACACCTCCAAGCCAAAAATCAATTGCCCCAGAACCAAATCATCACGACAGTAATGTCCAATTTAGGCTTTGAGCGGGCTTGGCAAAAACTGGGCGGGCAACTAATACGCACTGATGTGGGTGACCAGTATGTCCAAGCGGAAATGGATATTAGCGGTGCTCGCCTGGGTGGTGAGCAGTCTGGTCACATTCTGTCGCCCCAGCATAGTATTAGTGGAGATGGAGTTCTCACCGCTGTCCACATCGCTGCGATTGTGCAGCAGTCCGGGAAATCTTTGGCACAGCTGGTCGATAGCAGCTTCCGCACCTATCCCCAGATTTTACAAAATGTCCGGGTCGAAAACCGCGACCAGCGGGTGAATTGGAAAAACTGCGCTCCCTTACAAGCTGCAATTGCCCAAGCCGAAGCAGCCATGGGTGAAGATGGCCGGATCTTAGTGCGGGCTTCCGGCACCGAGCCGCTCATTCGGGTGATGGTGGAAGCTGCTGACCAAGAACTGGTAGATTACTGGACGGCTCAGCTGGTGGCTGTAGTGCAGGAAAACTTTCCGAACTAGGCAAGTAAGCAAGATGTCCGCCAACTGGTTGGCGGACATCTTGTGATCGATCATCGGGTTGGGGGCTGAAAAGCTGAGTTTCCTGCTCCCTCTCCCAAACTTGGGAGAGGGTTGGGGAGAGGGCTAGCCAATATCGTACCCAAAATTTCCGAATTTAGAATTGCTGAAAGTCTAGACTTTTTTGCCTTTACCCAAAGCCGATCGAATAAACTCATAAACCTCATTGAATTTACCGCTATTAGCCTTGCTCAAGCCAATTTGCTGGTGGTAGGCTTCCACCAAATCTCCATAGTTGTCCATGAAACCCTTGGCTCGGCTAAAATTTACCCCAGATTTATTGAGCATGGTTTGACTAACCTTCGCCAATTGACCGGGATGTTTTTGATTCCATTCTTCAATTTTAAAGACGATCGGCCAACAGCTTTTGTAAGTACGATTCACATCTTTGGCCGCTGCATCTTGCAAAATCGACACACCGCTCCTGGTTTTACGGGCAGTGGGAGCAAGGCTAGCAGATTTAGCAACTGTTTTTGTAACAGCTTTTTCTACTGGAGCTGCTTTAGGCGCTTTAGTTTTTCTGGGAGTAGAGACTTTGGGGCTAGTCTTTTGGACAGTTTTCTTAACAGTCTTGGTCGCACGCGCTGCCGCAGGCTGGCCCTGTAATAAAGAAGTCATTTGATCAAGACGACTAGCTTTTTCCCGCAGTTCAGCATTTTCTTGCTGAAGTCGTTCAATTTCCGAATTTTGTTGAGCTGAGGGTTGCGACTGATTAGATTTGGCCAATTGCTGACGCAGCTGGGTAATTTCGTTGGTCATCCAGGCTTGAGTTTGGATAGCCTGTTGCAATAAATCTTGCCCTTGATTGCTATTGAGGGTAGGGAGATTATTACTAACAGCTTTAGCCCGAGGAGTTTTAGCGGCTTTAACAGCAGGAGCCTTTGTTTTGCGCGGCGTAGTAGTTTTAGCGGCTTTAACAGCAGGAGTCTTTGTTTTGCGTGGCGTAGTAGTTTTAGCGGCTTTAACAGCAGGAGCCTTGACTGTCTCCGTAGTCTTGGTAGCTACGCTTTTTTTGGCAGTAGCAGTGGTTTTCTTTGCAGTTGCGCGAGGTTTCATTGATTGTTTGGCTGCCATATTTTTTATTGATGACTAATTTTATGGTCGTAGTTATAGCGCTAAGTATAAATGGTTTTGTTGAAAATTGAACATATCTTGACAGAAAATAATAGCTATGTGGAAAATATTTTTCATTGGAGATGCTGTCATCAACAATGAAATTTCTCCCAGTAAAAAAAACAGCTTCCATCACCAAGCAATTTAAGGTCGATTAATATTGCTGTGATCAGCATCAAGAGCTAGTTCTATCTTGAATTACAGCTTATATAGTGAAGGGTAATCGAGTTGGATGGTTGCCGTGGTGTTTAGATGGATGGGACAACCATCGCAATATTTTAGTTGTGATGATGAGTCGCTAATTACTAACTAATATGTAACAGGCTAGGAAAATCACCAAAAATATCCAGATCATGAGCAGCAAGACTCAGTATGATAATGGGAGAGTTTTTCGAAAAAGCATGTCTTTATTACCACCTTTAACTCAGCAGATAGATCAGCTACGTGTTGAAATCTATCCAGAACTTACTGATCTAGTGAGTAATTTAGTCGATCGCATCCAGCAATATCTCCAAAAAGTGATTGATCAGCAGGGGTCGGCGGCCATAATATTGGCTTCCGGTAGCTCCCAAATTCAGCTCCTCAAAACATTAACTGGTCAATCTGACCTGGACTGGTCCAAAGTCACCTGCTTTCATTTAGATGAATATTTAGGAATTAGCGCTGAACATCCAGCTAGTTTTCAGCGCTACATGCAAGAGCTAGTGGCGGAGAAAGTCCCCATCCACAAGTTTCATTACTTAAACAGTGCTAGTCTGGAGCCGATCGCTGAGTGTCGGCTCTATGGAAAATTACTGGCCGCCCAGCCGATCGATCTCTGTCTTTTGGGTATTGGTGATAATGGTCATATTGCTTTCAATGATCCACTGGTGGCTAATTTTACCGATCCCGATCCGGTGAAAATCGTCAAGCTGGCGGAAAAATCGCGACAACAACAAGTAGACGTAGGATTTTTTCCAGCGCTCAGTGACGTTCCCCAGTACGCCATGACTTTAACTATTCCCAGTATTTGCCGAGCCCGGCAGATTTATTGCGTAGCCACCGGTCAGCGCAAAGCAGCAATTATCCAAAATTTCTTGACGGCTCCAGTGGCGCCGCAACTACCGGCCACTGTTTTGCGCCAACAGCCCACCGCTACTCTGTGTTTAGATGCCGCTGCGGCTAGTTTGCTCTCTCCTACTTAACTCATTTGCCCCATGAAACAATTTGCTTGGCTGTCCCAAAATTTGTTGACCCCATTACTTTCCGGTCTACTGCTGACTGGGGTCATTATGGGAGTTAAAGAAGGGGGCGGCTTGGAGTCGATGGAATTGGCAGCTTATGATCAAGCCACCCGCTGGCGACCAGTGGAAAAGCCCGATTCCAGGCTGCTAGTGGTGGGTATTACCGAGCAAGATATTGCCAAGTATAAATATCCATTGCCTGACAGTATTTTGGATAAAGCTCTCCAACGATTGATTGATCAGCAAGCTTTTATCGTCGGCTTCGATTTAGTGCGGGATGGCGCTCAGGGCAAACTCTTGAAAACGCTCCAAACTGCCGATCAGGTAGTTGCTATTTGCAATCATGGTGGTAAGAAAACTGCCGTTTTTAATAGTCCCCGTGGAGTCCCGCCGGAGAAAGTGGGATTTGTGGATATTCCGATCGATCCAGATGGGATTACCCGGCGAGCTTCATTATTAATTGGTGGTGTTGATCCACAATCGGGTTGTCCGGCAGATAAATCGCTTGCTCTCCAGTTGGCTGAAACCTATTTAGCCAATCAGCACAAGGTTATTCCTGGTTTTGATGAAAAAACTAAATCTTATCAGCTAGGGAAATTAGCCATCCCAATGATTCCGGCTAACGCTGGTGGCTATAGCAAAGCTGATATTAATGGTTATCCTATTTTGCTCAAGTACCGACATCCCCAAACGGTGGCTAAAATAGTGAGCCTCGCCGATGTCTTAGAAAATAAAGTAGCCGCCAGCGACATTAAAGATCGGGTGGTACTAATTGGATCGATCGCCGGTAGTCTGAAGGATGAATTCCGAACACCTTACAGCGCCGGACGGGCCGAAGACAATGTGATGCCTGGGGTAGTGGTTCATGCTCAAATCACCAGCCAGTTAATCAGCTTGGCCTTAGACAATCGATCGCTCATGCGTTTTTGGCCAGAATGGTCAGAGCATCTCTGGTTATTGGGTTGCACCCTTACTGGTAGTTACCTGGCTTGGTATATTGGTCACCCCGGAAAATTGGCCGCAGCGATCAGTGGCGTTAGTGCCACGATAGTTGGGGGCTGTGGGATGCTATTTATCAATTCTGTCTGGTTTCCGGTCGCTACACCGCTACTCGGTTTATGGGGTAGTGCTTTAGTCACAGCGGCCTGGCGATCGCATCAAACTAGTCAAAAGCAACAACAGATGTTAATGCTCACCCGTAATCAAGAGCAGACCATCAATGCGCTCAAGCAATTGCTCATTGAAAAACCAGCTACTCCGACTCCTGAAACCACGCCTATTATTACTAACACCAATAGTGTCACTACCAAAAATAATGACAATACTACGACGATTCCTTTCAACTTACCTGTCGATCGATTACTAGACGATCGCTATCAAATTTTAGATACCTTAGGTCGTGGTGGTTTTGCTGTTACTTACTTAGCAGAAGATACCAAGCGACCTAGTCAACCGCGCTGTGCCATCAAACATTTGGTGCCAGCCCGACGGGATCCAGCCTTTGTTAACATGGCTAGGCGGTTATTCAACACCGAAGCCAAAATTTTAGACAAATTGGGTAGTCATCCTCAAATCCCGCAGCTGCTGGCTTATTTTGAGCAAAATCAAGAGTTTTATCTGGTACAAGAATTAATTCCAGGTCAATCACTAGATGAAGAACTACTCCAAATCAAAGAGCCTTGGCCAGAAAAAAAAGTGGTAGAACTCCTGCAACAGCTCTTACCAGTTTTAGAATATATTCATAGCCAGCATGTCATTCATCGGGATGTGAAGCCCAGCAATATCATCCGATCGGCAGCTGATCAAAAATTAGTGTTAATTGATTTTGGAGCCGTCAAAGAAATTAACCCTCAAACATCAATAACCACCATGCAGAGCTCTAGTAGCTCTACTTACGCCTCCGGTGAGCAAACCATTGCGATTGGCACTAGAGGTTTTACGCCACCAGAGCAGTATGCTGGGCGGCCAAATTTTAGTAGTGATATTTATGCTTTAGGGATGATTGCAATCGGAGCAGCCAGCCGCACTAATCCTCGCGATCTGACAGCAAATGAAAAAACTGGTGACTTGAAATGGCAACACCTCGCCAGTATTAGTTCGGAACTAATTGTAATTATTGATCGCATGGTGGCTTGTCAATATCTCGATCGTTATCAATCAGCTAAGCTGGTTTTGCAAGATTTACAGCCATTAATTCGGAAATATTTCCCGACTAAAACTTAGATGAGTTCCTAGATATCAGCCATATATCTGAATTAATTGATACCAAATCATACATCTAGGGCTTCATGTTGCCAAAAACTAATGTTAGAATCTACACTCAAATACAAAAATAGTGTGAGGACAATCATGGCTGTAGCAAAAAGTAGTTTTATCAGTGATTTTAGGGACTTTATTATCAAGGGCAACGTCGTTGACTTGGCTGTTGCGGTAGTTCTGGGCGGAGCATTTGGAAAAATTGTTGAATCTTTTGTTAAGGATGTAATTACACCAGCGATTTTAGCACCAGCACTAAAGGCTGCTAATGTTTCCGATATAGAGAAGTTGGTAGTTGGTGATAACGTTAAAATTGGCTTGTTCCTAGCGGCAGTGATTAATTTCTTAGTAATTTCTTTGGTGATCTTCTTGGTAGTGAGAGCCTATGAAAAAGCCAAAAAGAAATTTGCCCGACAAGAAGCAATGGCTGAGCCAGCACCCGATGCCGCAGTAGTCGCCCAGCAGCAGCTAGTCACCGCTCTTGATCGTCTCAATAGCACTGTTGCTCAGAAAATGTAGTCATTAAATTACATTTAGTTACATAAAAAGCCTTGCTCTGAAATCAATAGAGCAAGGCTTTTTATGTTAATAGCTAGGAATTAAATTCCTAGGACTTGCGCGGTGTATAGGTCTGCATTAACTTGCCGTTTTCAAAATACAGTTGAATCGGAATCCGATTATTGTCACTGACCGCTTCTAGAGCAGTACCCAGACTTTGAAGATGCTTAATTAAGCCGATTTTGGCGTTATTATCCCCCTGGGTATTGGCAGCTAAAGCCGTTTTGCGCACTGTCTGAGTATACTCAGGCATTAATTTGACTGTAATAGCTTTATCCGCAATTTGGTAGCTACATACTTGGGGCTTACCGTCACAGGTTTGCTTGAGATCTCGATCGGCTTGGGCCTGATTCTTGGTACTAATCACCTTCTGCATGGCGGCATTATATTCAGGAATACGTTTTTGGGCACCAGCTTGATAAATACTATCATTAGGGATTTTTTGCAGGAGGGCGATCGCATTATTCCACTGTGATAAGGACTCATCGAGCTTCTGATCTTTTTGGAATTTCTTAGCAACCTGTGCCGCCGTTTCGGATTTTTGCGAGAAGTCGCCAGCAACTTTTTCTTTCTCTAGCTTAGCATTTACGATTAATATCTGCGGTTCATAGAGTTTTTTCAGGGTTTGTGCTTCAGCATAGGTACTAGAGCCAGCCGGAATGCCATTGATCAGACCACTTACGGTTTTCCAGTCTTTCTGTAATGCCTGCCACTGCTCCAAAGACTGAGCTTGAGGTTGTTTTTGGGAAGTAGCCAAAGATAGAACCTTGGCACTCTCTAAACTCTTGCTGGCATTAACCTCACTGGTAATATTTTGCTTAACAGCATCTAGCTTCTGCTGATATTCCCCTTGTTTTTGTTGAGCGAGAGGATAAATTTCACTATCAGTAGAAACTTTTTCTAGATCGCTAATTGCTCCCTCCCAGAGTTTCTGGCTTTCCTGCCAAGCGGCTTGGGTCACCGGCTGTTTTTGAGTAGGCTCAGTGGCACGTTCGGCTTTATTAATACCAGTTACGGCTAGGTCGAGCATGGTAGAGTGCCGTTCATATTTTTTGAGATCGGTTTGAGCCTGGGCGTAAGAACCAGACCAAAACGGCACTGTTTTGAGATTGGTAATGCTCTGGCGTAAATTAGATTGGGCGGCTTGGAGTTCTTGGCCAGTCACCGCCGGATTAATCGTAGCCAGAGACTTTTCGGCCAGCTGATGAGACTGCTGTAGCTGGGGACAAGCACCTAAAACACAGGGTCTAGTGATGGCGAAAAGACCCAATCCGATAGCAGCTAGGCTCAGGCCACCACCAATCAGTAAACCAGTTTTTTTCGCTTTCGGTAGGGCGTTGTCGGCTGGAGAGAAGGCGCTTTGTACATTATGGGCAAAATCTTCTGCTTCCTCAGAATTGGATTCTACTGGGTCAGAATTTAAATTTTTATCAGAATTTGTATTGGTATTTGCTAAAGACATTTGCTCAATGGTTAATTCATCACTTAGAGTATCTTCTGTTAAATCAGCCGGAGATTTGGAACTAGCACTATCAGATAACTTATCTACAATTGGTGGGGGCTGAAATCTTTTCACGTTACTAGTAGTAGTATTCTTTGTGGGTATTGGCATCTCGGCTTTCTCGATCGACTCCAGCTGTTCTGGCGGGCGATCGGATACCACTGGGTAAATAGCAAAGTTCTCAGTACTATAGGGTTGTTTTTGACCAACAGTGCGCAAATAGAGTCGGACTGGCAACTGAACTACGGGCTCTTCAGCCTGGAGAATTTTCTCTAGGACGCGAAAAGTCTCTTCGGTATCAATTACTATTTCTGGAGGGTGTTCGGACAGTACCCACAACACACCATCCTTAAAGACACACTGCACTGTGAAGGGTACAATTCGCCCCATGTGCGCATGGAGTTGATCTTTAAGGAAGCAATTCAATACTTTCAGGTCGTCCAGTCTAGGCGAATATTGCATAAATTGGTCAAATTAAACTGAGAGACAAGTAGTTAACTGAGCACATTACATTATACCGATTACTGGTAGCGATAATTACGATTTGACGGGCATGGCCGAACCATCAGCGGCTTCTAAAACAAAACCAGCATCAGCAATCATTTGCCAATCTTCAGCAGCGGCTTGACCGGGGGTGGTTAAGTAATCGCCCACAAAAATGGAGTTGGCAACATACAGTCCTAGTGGTTGCAGCGAGCGCAATTGTACTTCTCGACCACCGGCAATCCGAATTTCTTGACTGGGCAGTACCAATCTAAATAAACACAAAATTCTTAAACATTGTTGGGGAGTGAGTTGATCGATCGAGCCAAAAGGAGTGCCCGGAATCGGGATTAAAAAGTTGACCGGCACACTGGTCACGTTCAAGTCCCGCAACGCAAAGGCCAAGTTGACCACGTCTTCATCGGATTCGCCCATGCCCAGAATGCCCCCAGAACAAGTGGTAATTCCGGCAGCTTGGACATTTTTGACGGTGGCTAAGCGATCCAGATAGGTGTGAGTAGAGCAAATTTCATCGTGTCGATCGGCAGAAGTATTTAGATTGTGATTCACTCGATCGACACCAGCTGCTGCTAGACGCTGAGTTTGTTCTGCCGACAATAGACCTAGAGTCGTGCAAACCTTCATATCATGCTTAGACTTAACCGCTCGAATGGCGCTTAAGATCCGCTCAAAGGTCGGCTCATTGGGAGAACGTCCCGAAATAGCCATACAAAAAGTAGCGGCTTTACAACTAGCAGCTCGATCGGCAGCAGCTAAAATCTTTTCCTCGGCCAACAGTGGATACTTATCAATCTCCGCAGTCGATATTTTGGACTGTGAACAGTAATTACAATCTTCTGGACACAGACCACTCTGGGCATTCAGTAAAAAATGCAGCCGCACTCGGTTGCCCCAATACTTCCGTCGCACCCGATAGGCCGCTGCTACTTGATCGAGTAACTCAGTATCAGGGGCTTGCAGAACTGCCAGAGCATCGGCACGCTGTAATAGCTGGCCAGCAAGAGCTTGGTCGGCTAGGGCTTGCCAGTTGGGAATGGTAATGACGGGAACAGAACTCATGGACAATTCGTGTTGAAAATCTTTAATTCATCCTATCGCACTCCTTGCACCGCGTTGCATTCTTGCTATTTCTTCAACTGCTTAGTTAGTTGACCAGAGCGGAAACTACTGCAAAAAATGAACTTGATTGATTGATTGATTCAGTTCTGACCTAAACACTGAATTTTAGGCTGACGACCGGAGCCGATGACAGCAAAATCGATAGCTCTTGCGCACCATATTTAGTAATGGGTAGGGAATTCGCAACTTTAATGGCCGAATAATTGGGGAATACAGCCAAAAATAAGCTTGTTTTAAATGTTGCCATTTGGGGCAATTGCCCGGATGTAAAAAGTCCGAAACATCCACGACCAATCCTCGACCGGCGGACATCATCACATTTCGGCCATGTACATCAGTGGGATTCAGCCCCTGTTGGCGGGCATAATGCAAGGCTCGATCGACATCTTCAATTACTTGTTTGGGAATGCTCACCCCTTGGATCACACAGTCGTAGAGAGTCTTGCCAGGCAATCGTCTCAGCACCAAAAAATTAGCTCCCGCATATAGACATTCGGAGAAAGCGGGATGGTGACCGAGTTGCCGATATACGGCGAGTTCTTCTTCAAAACCATCCAGGTCGGGAGCATAGACTTTGACTACCTGCTGTGGATAGTCGGAATGCCAAAACACTGCTGCATAATTTCCAGCACCCAAAATTTGCCAGGGAGTTGGGACTGGCTGCACTACCACTGGATTATGAGTGGTAATACTTTGGATTTGAATCTGGGTTAATAGTTCTTGGTCAATGCACTGAATCAATCGATGCAAAGATGATCGATCGAATTCTGGAATTTCCAATCTGCTGGTATAAGGAGAAGACATGGTTCCGATCAGTATTCCTTTCGATCGTAATTTTAGCTAGATTTAGCGCCAGTCACCATCGCTTTGGAGTAATGGACACCAAAATCAATAAATCAAAAATTTAAGTAGTTCCTGATCATGACTGCAACTCAAAATTGTCCTGTGCTAATATTGAATGTTAGTATTTCACATCGATTTATATATTCGTTCATGGGTCACGCCAGCACCACCAGTTTTAATTTCCAGCTCTCTATCCACCAACTTCTGTGGTGGGGAGAGCTATTTGGTGATGATTGGCAACTTGGTGAAATTGCCAGGTTCCTAATGAATCTAGAACGAATACTGCCCAGCGGAAGAGATAGGTCTGCCCACCGCATCTCTAAATAGTAACGCTAGCTTAGAATTTATTCTTGGCTTGGTGATTGCCCCCGCTGACTTGCTCGGCGGGGGTGCTTGTATTTATGGGGACATAAAATATATGAATTCTGCAATATTTCGCCAAACATCGCACGCTCTGCAACCTGACATTTTGCAGCATTCAGTAGTGGTTTTTTCTAACAACTATTTGCCGATGACCAGAATCAATATTCGCCGGGCGGTGATGCTGCTGGTCAGTGGCCGAGCGGAGCCGTTGGAACTCGAAGAAAATACGCAGTTTTGGCAATTGCGATCGCCTTCGGTGACGATCGATGTTCCTCATCAAATTCGGCTGCGGGTTTCGACAGCGGAACGCCTCTGGAAAGTGCCCCCAGTCAGTAGGCGGGAACTACTGCGGCGAGACAGTCACAAATGTCAATATTGCGGTACTGGCAAAAGTTTGACGATCGATCATGTGATTCCCCGTTCCCGTGGTGGCGGTCATACTTGGGATAATGTGGTGATTGCCTGCGAAAAGTGCAATGGCCGCAAGGGTGATAAATATCTGGCAGAAACAAACTTCACCCTTAAAAACCGCCCGAAAGCTCCGATGCATCCAGCGGTGGCTTTTGCCGAAAGCTTTTGGCAAAGTCGCCAAGATTGTTAAAAGCTTATTAGATTCGAATATTATGGCGGCTCTTGTGAGACGGCCAAGATTGTATCGGATCAAATTAAAATACAAACCATCCACAGAAATCTTTCCGATGTTTTTGATATTTGCCTTCAATATGAAATTGAGGGCAATACCTATAAAAGTCTTGTTTCGTAATTGATTCGCACTTTTTCACAATTAAAAATAATTATTTTAAGAGAGCCGTAACTTTCTCCAATGCTACCAAACAAAATATTAGAATATCTGCAGAAAGAACCTGATGAGGTTTTGTTTCAAAAACGAATTTTATTTTTATTTAAAGAAATTGATGATGATATAGCTAATCAGTTGGTAGCTTATCTGCTATATCTGGATTCGCAAGATAACTCGAAGCCAATCTATCTCTATATAAATTCTCCCGGTGGTTCGGTTACAGCTGGAATGGCAATCTATGACACCATACAGCATATTAAGTCTGAGGTCGTAACTATCTGTGTAGAGTTCGCTGGTGGAATGAGTTCGCTCTTACTAATGGCTGGAACTAAAGGCCGTCGCCGAGCTCTGATTAATTCTCGGATTATGATTTGTCCACCTTCTGGCGGTACACAATGTATCGGGAAAGATATTGAAATTCAAGCACAAGAAATTATGATGTTACAACGTCAATTCTATAAAATTTATGCGTCAGAAACTGGCCAACTATTAGAAAGAATTGAAGGAGATATGAGTAAAGAATTTTTTCTTTCTTCCTATGAGGCAAAAGAATATGGAGTTATTGATCGTGTGATTGATAGAGAGCAACTTAAAACGGGACACCTTTGATCGGGGTCTTACCTAGCGGAACAGCTTGTCCCACAGGGGTTGGTACCCAATTGTTCTGTATACCTGGTCTGCTAGGATTTTGGCTGAGTAGATCGACAGTTGCGCTTGTGTCGGAGGTGGTTTGCTATAGTCATATTGGGGAATGTGCTTATCCGGAAACTACCCAAATAATTCAAAAAATGTTGCAGTCATGACTAGCCCATTATCATTGGTTGATCGCCTTCGGTGACGATCGATGTTCCTCATCAAATTCGGCTGCGGGTTTCGACAGCGGAACGCCTCTGGAAAGTGCCCCCAGTCAGTAGGCGGGAACTACTGCGGCGAGACAGTCACAAATGTCAATATTGCGGTACTGGCAAAAGTTTGACGATCGATCATGTGATTCCCCGTTCCCGTGGTGGCGGTCATACTTGGGATAATGTGGTGATTGCCTGCGAAAAGTGCAATGGCCGCAAGGGTGATAAATATCTGGCAGAAACAAACTTCACCCTTAAAAACCGCCCGAAAGCTCCGATGCATCCAGCGGTGGCTTTTGCCGAAAGCTTTTGGCAAAGTCGCTAAGATTGTTAGAGAGATCCGGCAGCGATGGTTACGACAGAAGGTGGGCAACTGGATGGGAAGATAGCCGAGACAAAATGAATCCAACTAGAATTCTAGCCTTGTACATAGAACAAGAGCATTGTTTCGATCAAATTCCATCCTGCTGTCTACAAATTATGAAAAACTCACTTTTTCAGCGCCGTCAGTTTCTATTGTGGGGATTGGGAGCCGCTGGAACTGTATTAGCGGTCAGTTTCCGGTCAGGAGCATCCAGGGCTAAATCTAGCCAGATTTTAACTCCTAGTCCTACGCCCAGTACCCCAATCATCGCCGCCGCCAACCTCTTGCCCGAATTCCAAGGAATTCAACAGTGGCTCAATTCCGTCCCCCTCACCCGCCAAGACTTGAAGGGTAGTGTAGTTTTAGTGCAGTTTTGGACACTGGGCTGCATCAATTGCCAGCGTACTCTGCCCTATCTTACCCGGTGGTATCAGCAATATGCCCAGCAAGGCTTAAAGGTGATTGGGGTACATACCCCCGAGTTTCCTTTTGAACGCAAGGTCAGTAATATTCAAGCGGCGATGAAACGTCACGGCATCACTTATCCAGTCGCCGTGGATAATAATTTCCAAACCTGGCAGGCTTATCGCAATGAATATTGGCCGCATTTATTTTTAGCCGATCGACAGGGCATCATTCGCTATGATCACATTGGGGAAGGCGCTTATCCGGAGACTGCCCAAATGATCCAAAAACTGTTGCAGTCATGACTAGCCCACTGTTGTCTATCGGTTTAGCCTGGGGCGGTGGGATCATTACGGTCTTGTCACCCTGTGTATTGCCAGTGTTACCTATTATTATTGGTCGATCGCTACAGTCTCATCGCTATGGTCCTATCGCATTGGTGGCTGGTTTAGTGGGCGGTTTTGCAGTGGCCGGGAGTTTGCTGGGGTTTGCGGCCAGCTGGATTCCCGACGTCTCTGATAGCTTGCGCTCGATCGCCATCGTCATCCTGTTAGCAGTGGGTTTGCTAGCTATTTTCCCCCAGTGGGGCGATCAATTTTTTCGTTATTTTTCCATTAATCCCGCTGACCCCAAGGGCTGGGGTCTGTTCGGTGAATTCTGGTTGGGCACCCAGCTCGGCCTCTTGTGGACTCCTTGTGCTGGGCCAGTGCTGGCTAGTATTTTGATCCTGGCTGCCGTGCAACATCAACCCCTGCAAGCTTTTGGCATGTTGTTAGTCTATGGACTAGGCGCGGCGCTGCCCCTGTTGATATTGGCCTATGGTGGTCGCCGCTGGGGTCAGCGCTTGTTACGATTGCGATCGCATGCTGGCCAGATTCAAAGAATCGGCGGCATCATGATTGTGAGTACTGCGATCGCTATGCTCCTCGGCATCGATGTATGGCTCCAGCTATGGATAGCACCCTTATTTCCCCCTCTACCAATCTAAAATTGCGATGGCTACCCCCAAAAAATCACCACCCATTCCCCACCAGCAGCTGGTCATCAAGCTTTTTCACGGCCTGATCATTATTAGCCTCATGTTGATGATCGGCAGTGGTTTACAGATTTACAATGCCACGCCCGTATTTGGCGGCAAAGATGGCTGGCGTTTTCCAGATTTTTTGACTCTGGGGGAGTGGCTAGCCGGTGGTCGCGATTGGCACTTCGCCATCATGTGGGTGTTTTCGTTTAATTTGCTGATTTATGGCATTTATATTTTCTTGACGAAGCGCTGGCAGCGCCGTTTTGTGGCTAGTAGCGATCTACAGGTGCTAAAGACTGGTCAAAATCCCAAGCGCAAAGCCTATGCTTGGCATCGGCTGTTGTACACAGGGATTATTCCCGTGTTGTTGTTAGCGATCGCCAGTGGTTTGGCGATGTATAAGCCGGTGCAGTTAGCTTGGCTTGCTAATCTATTTGGTAACTGGCAAACCCTGCGCACCGTTCATTTTATGACCGTGCCAATTTCATTGCTGTTTATGATGGTTCATATTTTCATGGGTCTCAAAGTTGGTGGTCTAAGAGTTGTCCGGTCGATGTTTTTGTAAACTTAAAAGTAATATGGTCAGAATCCGTACCAAAAAGTGCAATCGATGCCAAGTCATGGCAGAAATTATGTATCGCATTCAAGTCGATCGCTCTAGTCCATGGCAATTTGTGTGTGGTGATTGCTGGCCACTACTTAGTTACAACAATCCTGATTATGTCTATGGGGGCACCTGGAAATCTCATAAGCGATAACCTATCCAATATCAATTTAAATTTTAGAGGTCATGATGAATCCTAGTTTTCTTAGTCGGCGGCAGTTGCTGCAACTATCTGGTTTATCGGGGATGGGCTTGTTGCTGAACGGTTGTCGATCAGCGGAGTTCGCAATTCCCATTGGGGCGGCGATCGATCCCCTCAATCAGCGCGTCGAAGAGTTGTTACTAAAACCCCAAGCCTTAGCGGCAGAATATCCGGTGAGTGCGATCGAACCCAAAGCATTGTTGATTAATACGTTCGATCGAGACAATACGCCGCAAATTGACCTCACTACTTTTAAGCTGGTGATTGATGGAGCGGTCAATCAGCCGCTGCAGTTGAGTATGAGCGAGCTATACAAGCTACCATTGCAATCGATGGTGATGCGGCATGTGTGCGTGGAAGGTTGGGCGGCGATCGTGCAATGGGGTGGTGTGCGGCTGCGGGATTTAATTGCTATGGCTCAGCCTAAAAACACTGCTCGCTATGTTTATTTTGAGTCGGGGGATGGTTACTACAATAGCTGGGACATGCGATCGGCTTTGCATCCGCAAACTTTATTGGCTTACCAAATGAATGGTCAGCCGTTACCAGTGGATAATGGTGCGCCGTTGCGGTTGGCTGCGCCGATTAAGTTGGGTTATAAGCAGAGTAAGTGGGTGACGAGGGTGACTTTGCTGAATCAGTTGCCGACGAAGCAAGGTTACTGGGAAGATCAGGGCTATGAATGGTTTGGGGGTCTGTAGATCTCTGTCCATCTGGGGTGAATTTCAGCTATTCTGGGGAAATTATGGCGTTGAATTTATCAATTTCTGCATCGCAGCGTTTAACGTTCTCATCAAGATTTAGTTCCAAAAAAATTGCCCGAGCTGTTTTGAATTTTTCGAGCGCTGCATGGCCATCAGGTTCATATGTCGTTAATGCGATCGCTTGGTTAAACAACGAACCAGCCTCACCGTAGCGATCTCCAATTTGGCGCTGAATTTTCTCGGATTGTTGATAGAGTTCAATTGCACGTTGATATTGCTTCAATGATTGGTATACATTACCTAAATCTCTAATTGAGCTTGCTTCGCCATCGAGATCACCAATTTCGCGAAAAACATCCAAAGACTGTTGATAAAAATCAATTGCTCGTTGAAGTTGTCCTAATAATCTGTATGTATTGCCCAAATTACAAAGGATTACTCCTTCACTATAACGATCACCAATTACACGAAAAATTTCTACAGATTGTTTATGAGCTTTAAGTGCTAGTTGATACTGTCCTAATGAGTTATGCATATTACCCAAATTACCAAGAGAAGCTCCCTCACCATGACGATTGTCAATTTTACGACTAATTTCTAAGGATTGTTGATAAAACTCGATCGCTCGTTGAGGCTGTTCTAATAATTTGTATATTGCACCCAAACTACAAAGAGAAGCTCCTTCACAATTTTGATCGCCAATTTCACGACAAATATATAGAGACTGTTGATAAGATTTAATAGCTGGCTCATAAAGAGACATAGATTTTAGAAAACCACCAAAATTATTTAGTGTAATAGCCAAAGCAGAATGTTTATTCAGTTTTCGATATCGATCGATCGCCTCTTCAAAAGCATCAATAGCTTGCTGTTGTTCCTGTTCCAGATTAATAGTTTCACCCCTGGCAATTCGCTGTGCATAGATTCCAGCAAGCTTCTGATAAAGCACAGGCAGATTAGCCGACTCCGGCTCCCTAGCTGCTAATTGCTGAATCTCCGAAATTATTACCGCTGGCGGCAGCAGAAAATCATCATTACGATGATCGATTACTGGCAATGGTAAATAACTTTGTTCCACCGGATCGATCGGCTCCGCAACTTCTTCCTCAGCAGCAAACCGCAACACCGCCTTGCGCCAACTCCAAAAATCTGGCGCTCGGCGGCTCATCTCCTGCAAAATTGTATAAGTCACCCACAACACGATCGGATAACGAAACTCCCGCAAACCTTCCCGCGTCCACTGCAAATAACCAAAAAACTTATCCAGATCACTCTGTTCATCGATCGATCTTGTTTTTACTCGCAACAACCATTCCGCTCCCGTCACCGTCACCACGACTTGCTCCCCGGTTGGCAACCCCAACTTCGCCAGGCCAGCCCGCAAACTTGGTTCTATTCCCAACACAATTCGGTGAGATTGAATCTGGGATTGTTTGGCTTCCTGCTCATATCGATCGATCATCCGTTGGCGCAGTCGTAAATCATCGCAAGACACTACAATTAAGGTCAATTGCTCCTGATTATTCTCGATCAAAGAAATCAAGCTTTCATAAATCTCTTCATTCGATGAAGTAACAGCTTCAGGGATTTGTGTCATTTAATAAACCCTCCTGAATTAGTAAATCTCGGACAATAGGGTTCAAGTCGTACCATAATAATGCATTGCTATACTCCAACACATATAATCCATGTAATAAATCTAGAAATCGCTGATTTTCGGCATCTTGGGGTTTGAGTTTTTGATAGATAGCTTGCAGCATCTCAAAATCAACTTGCCCCAAAGCTCTGGCGTATTCAATCTGTAAATCGGTGATTACAGCATTAAGAATGCTTTGATCAATTTTTACTTCAGATGCATTCCACTGTTGTTGTTTAATCTGTCTGCGTAATTCTAATTTTACTAAATCGCAACAGCGATCAGCAATCCGAATTAATTCCCGCAACACGCCACCACTGAGCAAAATCATTTGCTGTTTGACATCAGGCTCGATCGAATTGAGCGGCAATCGTCTTTCTAAAATTTCCAAGAATACATCCATATAAGCTGCATTGGGACGACGATTAGGTTTTCTAATGTCAGCCTTACTAAAAAACTTAGTTACCGGCATCATGTAGATCTTTTTGATGTAAGTATCGATGCTACTTTTGATGCGAACCTCTCGCAAAGTTGCGATCGGCAATGTATAAATAATCCGTAAGTGAGGATCGAGTAGGGATTGAATATTTTTACTGAAAATCGTTTCTGTGACACTCAAATCCAACTTATCAAGATCGTCAATAATTACTAATACTTGTTGACCTGTAACATTTTCAATATAGGATTGTAATTCATTGATCTTGCCAACTAACTCCGAAATCTGACGAGCAAACTCCATCGAAATTTGTTTGCGGGTTTCCGAATTAATCTTTAATTTAGATTTAATACTGGCGATGAATTCCATAATGATGGGAATTCCACCTTTTGTTTTAGCTTCGGCATTGACCTCAATTGCTGCTTCTACCGCCTGAGATTCGGTTTGGGTATGTTTTCCCAGCCATCGATATAAATCCATCCTGATTCCTGGCTGGAGTTCGATCGATCGCTGCTCAGCTTCTTCTATTAATTGCACTGCCATCGAAAACAAAATATTGACATGATCCACAGCCGATCGCTCGATCGTATCGGCAATCGAATACATCACCACAAAATACTGCTTCTCGGTGAGTCTAGCCCCCAACTCTGCCAACAAGGTAGATTTGCCACAGCCGCGATGTCCCGTAAAAATTATTTTATTATCCTGGGTTGGGCTATCGTCGATCGTTTGTTCTAGTTCATCGATCAATCCCATCTGATATTCCACGCCTAACCGCTCCCAATCCTGACGAGTCACGAGTGGATCAAGCTGGAGGTTGTGCCCTGCTTCCCGAAAAGTTTCCAAGCGAGCTTGCAGGGTTTCGAGGTTAGACATGCGATCGAATTCCGATGAGGTGACTCCTTATATTCTATTGGAAAATTAGGTAGCCAAAAAGATCTTATCCAGCCCTAAATGTTGCAATTCATCAACCCCTGGCGGGTAAGTGAGATTAAAATACAGCGGTACGATCGTGATGTAGTTACCAGTAATAGCCTGCACATCCGTCTCCACCTCTGGTGGTAATTGCAGATGTTTCGGTTGATCAATATCCTGCAAAACCTCCCCCGATAACCAGTAGTAAGTTTTACCGCGTGGGTCTACCCGTTTTTGGAAAGTATCAATATAGCGGCGCAATCCTTGCCGAGTGACTTTAACCCCAGCAATAGCTGTGGCCGGAACTGCCGGAATATTAATATTTAACAGGGTTGGTTCTTGCAAGGGATGCTGAGCAAAATGCGCCAATAGTTTGGCGGCAAAATCCGCTCCCGGCTGAAACTCCCGAATCGTAAAGCTGGTGAGGCTCAAGGCCATGCTGGGAATCCCCTCAATCACCCCTTCCATCGCCGCCGCCACCGTACCGGAATAGAGAATATCAGTGCCTAAGTTGGCACCATGATTAATCCCGGACAGGACAAAATCGGGGGGCTGATCTAGTAAAGCGCCTAGCGCCAGCTTCACGCAGTCGGAAGGAGTGCCGGAACAAGCCCAAGCCTGGACATTGGTATCAAAAATTCCGGCTACTGGCTCGGCGCGAATTGGATCATGCATGGTTAGGCCATGACCGGTGGCCGATCGCTCTCGATCGGGACATACGACTGTCACCTGATGACCCGCCCTGGCTAAAGTGTTCGCTAAGACTCGAATCCCCTGAGCAAAAATCCCGTCATCATTACTGATCAGTAAACGCATAGAATGGAATCCAGATTAACTTTCTTAATTCTCTGATATGTCGGTACAATATGGGTCGGGCAATTTCTGGCGATAACTAAATGAGTATTTTACTAAGCGATCTAGAACAACAGTTGACAGCACTCCAGGCCGCAGCCACCACGGCGATCGCCGC
Organism: uncultured bacterium; assembly: GCA_964247085.1. Classification (GTDB taxonomy): domain Bacteria; phylum Cyanobacteriota; class Cyanobacteriia; order Cyanobacteriales; family Chamaesiphonaceae; genus JAAFHZ01. The sequence continues at coordinate 3,243 of CAXTSX010000047.1, read as the reverse complement.
CTGTCCAGATCTGGAACAGTTAGAACAGCTGCGGATTAATTATTTGGGTAAAAAAGGTGAGCTGCCCCAAATTCTGCGTGGCATGGGTCAGCTGTCGGCGGAAGATCGGCCAGCGATCGGACTAGTCTCCAATCGGGTTAAGGATGTGATTCAAGATTTACTCGATCGCCAGAAGTCTACTTTTCAAGCCGCCCAAATCCAAGCGCAGTTAGCTGCCGAAACCATTGATGTGACGATGCCGGGGGTCTATGTGCCCTTAGGGCGGATTCATCCGCTAAACAGTATTATCGATCGAGTCAGCGATATTTTTGTGGGTTTGGGCTATACCGTGGCCACCGGCCCGGAAATGGAAACCGACTACTACAACTTTGAAGCTCTCAATACCCCTGCCGATCACCCAGCGCGGGATATGCAGGATACATTCTATCTGCCCGATGGTAATTTGCTGCGCACCCATACTTCGGCGGTGCAAATCCATTACATGGAAGAAAACGAGCCACCGATTCGGATTATTGCACCGGGACGTTGTTATCGCCGGGATACGGTAGATGCTACGCACTCGGCGGTTTTTCATCAGATTGAGATTTTAGCCGTCGATCAAGATTTGACCTTCGGGGATCTGAAAGGCACTATTGCTGAATTTTTGGCTCAGTTATTTGGGATGGAGTTGCCGATTCGGTTTCGGGCTAGTTATTTTCCTTTCACGGAGCCTTCGGCGGAGGTGGATGTGCAGTGGCAGGGTAAATGGTTAGAAATTATGGGTTGTGGGATGGTTGATCCTAATGTGTTGACTAAGGTTGGTTATGATCCGGAGGTTTATAGTGGCTTTGCGGCGGGTTTTGGGGCGGAGCGCTTGGCGATGGTGCTGCACCAAATTGATGATATTCGCAGGCTTTATACCAGCGATTTGCGTTTCCTCCGTCAGTTTTAAGTCTTCTGTGACAATAATTTTGATTTAGTATATATTGCTAAAAACTTGCTACAGAGCAAAAAAACAAAAAATTGCCCAAGCCCTAAAATAACAAAGGCTCCTCAAGGAGCCTTCGCCAAAATACTATTTTGGTATTCAGAACGTCTTTACGGAATTTCCTCGACCTCTAGGGGTAATGCGATGTCATGCATCGGGCATGTCTGCTGCATCTATACCCTAAAATATATCACCATACATTCTGCTTTACAAAAATCAACAAGATTGTGATGCGATGCTTCCGAAAGAATCCCAGATCATGGATTTAGAAAACCTCTTCAGCCAACAGCTGACCATTGACTCGCTCATATTCATCCTCCAAAAACCATTCTTGAGCAGCTTGATAGCTAGAGTGAGTTACCACAAGCTTGTAATCAGAGGCCGGATTGAAAACTCGACAAGTACCATCTCGATCGCCAACTAGCATCAAAATCTTGGGCGGAAAAAGAACCGGATCAACCCAAAGCTCTAGAAAATTCCAATCTTTAGATTGTTCTACGAGGGCTGGTGCGTGGGATTGCATGATACTCACCTGTTGTTTTCACAATTTTAATCTCGCCGTAATAAAGTGGAGTTTGACTCCCATCTGTTCTAATTATGTAGCCGATCAGCTCAGAAAAGTAGAGTCCATATCGTTCGTAATCATCATTTTCATCCTCCATACCGGTTTGCTCTCCATCCGCCATGATTGCCTGCGCGACTCGTGTTAGAGTTCAACGATATCCTCGTTGGCTCGATAGAAAATGATATAGCCAGAAAAGGAAATTCCTCTGAGATCGTTACGGATTCGTTGATAGCTTTTGCCAATCTTGGGAAAATTCACTAAATATTTACATCTAGCTTCAAATTCATCAAGTAGCTTTTCACCAGCTTCAATGTTATGTACAGCATAGTATTCAGATATTTCGTCTAGATCTCTAGCTGTTTTTGGTGCGATCGAATACTGAGTCAATCTACTGAGCCTCTCTCGCTGCTTGTAGTTTGGCTCTCAGCCCTGCTATTACAGTCTCTTCGTTTAAGCCTTCACCCCGATCGAGTTGAGCTGCTGCACTATCTATTTTTTCGCGGAGTTCGGCGGCTAATTGGTCGGTAGCACTTTTCGATTTTAGGAGGTTTAGTGCTGCCTCGATCGCTTCATCAGGGCTAGCATATTTACCTGTGAGGATTTCTTGCTGAATAAATTCTGTTAGTTCGGGTTTTAGAGTCAGCTTCGTAAGAGCGAAAACCAGTCTAAAGTCTTACTGTCAGTATAACTCAGCGGGAATAGTCTTGAGATCGATTCTCTTCCAGAGACGCTACGCGAACGAATCATCGAGATAGATTTTCCAGTTGAGGCGGGAACCCTCGATGGCTTTAGCTGGATATTTGGATAGTGAAGCGATTGAAGTCGTTAATAGAACTTGATTGGTAGGTTAAAATGGATCTTAGGCAAATAGCAAAGGATGGCATATTAATATCATGCTGACTCGACTCGATCGAATCAATCAAAAGCTACCACAAGCACCCGAATCAGTGTTGGAGCAAGTCTGGACTATTCTTAATGCTGCTAGACGACTTGTCTGCTGAATTCGATCGATGGGAAGCCGCTAGTGATGAAGATGAATTTCCTAGTTCAAATTAATGACTGATTTACAGCAACAGGTGCGAGAAATACTAGATCATTAGCATTTACAGATTTCGATCTGTGTCTAGAGATAAATCGAACTTTTAATCATTTACCTCGTGCGCCTGGTATTTATGCGATTCGCCATCGAACTGATGGACTCTTGTATTTGGGCAAGACAAACGATCTGAGTACGCGATTTAATGGTGGTCACAAGTCATTTACTTGGGCGTGGCTCGACCTTTATCAGCCCAGTGATGTGAGGATTGCAATTGAAAGGCTCGACCGCTGGGGAAAAGCAGGGTTATTATTAGAGTTAGAGGCTATTTTACTCAGAGCGACAGAACCGCCGTATAACGTTAAGATTCCTATGGAGCGTTAAAGCTATGCAATCTAAGACATTAGAAGAACTTACTCCGATAGCTGCTCAGGCGATTTTAGACAATTTGCCGGAACGAATTAGAGTAGCATTTATAAATAGATCGACTGAAATAGATTTTCCAGTTGAGGCGGTAATTGAGATGGCTTTAGCTGGGTATTTGGATAGTGAGGCGATCGGGTTTGTGGATTGCAAACCGAATCGGGGTCGTGAGTAAATATTTTTGGTAGGTTGGGTTTAAGAATGAAACCCAACATTTCTAGGATGTCGGTGTGTTCGTTGGGTTTCGCTTCA
>CAXTSX010000046.1:0-28899 GCA_964247085.1 uncultured bacterium | reverse complement strand
CAGTGGAACGGACATTTATTGCGATCAAACCAGATGGTGTACAGCGCGGCTTAGTTAGCGAAATTATTGGTCGGTTCGAGCGGAAGGGCTTTACCCTAGTGGGTATGAAGCTGATGATGGTGAGCCGGGAATTGGCTGAGCAACATTACGGTGTGCATAAGGAAAGACCATTTTTTGCTGGTTTGGTAGATTTTATTATTTCAGCGCCTGTGGTAGCAATGGTCTGGGAAGGTGATGGCGTGGTGGCCTCTGCTCGGAAAATTATTGGTGCTACCAATCCGCTGACTTCGGAGCCGGGTACTATTCGCGGTGATTTGGGTGTGAGCATTGGCCGGAATTTGATTCATGGTTCGGATGCGATCGAGACTGCTCAACAAGAAGTAGCTTTGTGGTTTAAGGCGGAAGAGTTGTCTACTTGGAAGCCTACGGTTACTCCTTGGCTTTATGAGTAAGTAAAGAGATCCCCCTCAATCCTCCTTAGATAAGGGGGACTTCGAAAGAATATTAGCCCCCTTTCTAAGGGGGTTAGGGGATTCCGAACTCAGAATTTTTTATTAAAAATATTAAAACCTCTCCCATGTTAGATCCTAGTCAAATTCCTCAGCAAAAATCAGTGCCCGATCGCGTGGGTATTGACGGCGTAAAAAACATCATCGCAATTTCTAGTGGCAAGGGCGGGGTGGGTAAAAGCACCGTTTCGGTCAATGTAGCGGTGGCCTTGGCTCAATTGGGGGCGCGGGTGGGCTTAATCGATTCCGATATTTATGGCCCAAATGCACCGATTATGTTGGGATTGGTGGGTACCAAGGCCAAAATGCCGGAAGGTGGCAAGCTAACTCCGCCCAGTAACCATGGCGTTAAAGTAGTTTCGATGGCTTTTTTCATTGACCCTGATCAACCTTTGCCGTGGCGTGGTCCAATGCTGAATGGAGTGATTCGGCAGTTTTTGTATGAGGTGGACTGGGGCGAGTTGGATTATTTGATTGTGGACCTGCCGCCGGGGACTGGTGATGCCCAGCTGACTCTGGCGCAGGCGGTACCGATGGCCGGGGCTGTGATTGTAACGACACCTCAAGATGTGGCGATCGCTGATGCTCGTAAAGGTCTGCGGATGTTTGAGAAGTTCACGACTATTTTGGGCGTGGTCGAAAATATGAGCTACTTTATCCCGCCGGATATGCCCGATCGCAAGTACGATATTTTCGGTTCGGACGGTGGCCAGAAGTTAGCGTCTGAATTGCAGATTCCTTTACTGGGTTGTATTCCGCTGGAAATTCCGGTACGGGTGGGTGGTGATGCTGGCCAGCCGATCGTGGTCTCTGATCCGGATTCTGCTGCGGCTAAAGAATTGGTATCGATCGCTGAAGCCATTGCCGCCAGAGCAAAGGTCTTGGCTTTGAGTCCCTAAAATTGGACTATTTCGGAAATTTCTGCGCTAGCAAAAATAGTGATTCCATTACTTGTTAAGTAACTATTGATGAGTATTCCTAGTAAGTATCAGCCCAGATTATTAGAAGAAGCCGCAAAAGAAGGTTATCTGAATTGGTCTTTGGATTTTTTTACTGATCCACAGACCATTCCAGTTCCCTATGTGGACATCACAATTCAACTAGATGTTACCGATGCCTATAAACTGTATCAAACCAATTTTATAGAAGGAGCAACTTTCTTTAGTTTCTTAACTTGGCATTTGCTCCAAACTCTTAAAAATCATTTTTGCTTCAATCTCCGCCGGATCGAAAATCAATGGTTTATTTTAGATAATCCACCAGTGGTAATTCCAGTAGCCGTTGGTGGTAAGGAACGTTTTCGAGAAATGGCCTTAGAAAATGTTAGCCAAATTAGTTACCCAGAATTCATTATTCAATATCGACAAAAGTTAGACCATATTAGAAGCGATCGAGGTGAAAGAACCACCCCGGAGATATTTTTACTATCTTGTTTTTTAGGAAATTTGCCTAACTTGCAATTTACTGGACTAACTTTGCATTCACAACAAAGTGAAATTATTGGCCAGCCTTATTTTTATTTTGGCAAACGCTATTGGCAAAATAATCAACTTTTTATTCCTTTCGCGGCTAAGTTGCACCATGCCTGTAAAGATCCTTTTGTATTAGATCTACTCATTCAAGATTTTCTGAAAAGATTTATAGATAATCCTATTGAACAAATTTGAGGTGGTGCATCAGGTTAGCAAGCAATGCCCCCGGCAAACCTAAACGCTGTTGAAAATTGACTAAATCTTGGTAACGTCCTTGCTCCAGACGATTATCAACAATGGTTTGGGCTAGGGTAGGGCTGATATCGGGAAGCTGCTGTAATTCGGTGGCAGTGGCTTGATTGACATCAAATTGCAGAATTTGCAAATCGGGATGACGATATTGAAAGCTTAAAACTAGACTCCAAGCCTGAATCCGCTGGACTGGCATTCCTAAAGCAGCAGCTACGTCTTCGATCGCATAAAAATCCACTCCAGTATTTTGCAAAGTGACTAAAGATTTAGCTTGATGAATCGAAATTCCGGGTAAGCGCAACCAATCATCAACAGTGGCACGGTTGGCATCAATTTTCACGCCCAACTCAGCAGCAGTAGCTAGCTCGGCTAATGACTGAAAACGATAGTGGGGATCTTGGAGAATTGGACGATGGCGATCGAGAAAGGTCATGAATTTGGCCAAAAAAGTCAGGCTTACAATCTACCAGATCTTCACTCGTAGTGATAACGACAGGAAAAAAAGACAATTTGCTTATTATTTACTACCTAGACTAACCGATGCTCAAGATCGATGCACCGAAACCAAAAGTCCCCTTCCATATATTTTAAGCGCTATCGAACATCTATCCCCGGCCACGATGAGGTTTGCAATCGACGAATCCGATCGCATCAATTTAATTCAAGAAAGATCCGATCGACTGTGGTTCTTTACATTCATTTGTAAAATAGAACGCTTCTATTAATTCTATAGAATTACTTTCATCAGAAATTAATCTTTTTTGATAGTCCTTTGCATAGTTACTAGCTTGTTCCTTAACTTGATTACGCTTCATGTTTCTTCTTTTGCGTGCGGTTGCTCCGGGAGCATCATCGAGCCACTTCACTTCCACCACCGCAAAACATCCATTCCCATCTGTAAATACCAAATCCCCACGGCCTAAATCAGTTCTGTTGTCTGTTGCTTCCCACTCATCTTCAATGATGTACGGGTATTTAGGCAATAGCTGGTGTCGATTTAAGACCAGTTTCCTTTTAAGTGTAAATTCGCCATTTTTATCCCAATCTCGTCCACCGAAATAACAGTGTAAGACTTGATCTCGATTCTCAATTTTTTCCATTTCCACGGCAGTTACCAATAAACAGTCTATTGTTTCTGTTATTCATGCTTTAGAAGCGTATTTCAGGATAATAAAGATCGAAGCATCCCCGTATAACAATCTGATTGATTCTGCGCTATCAAAGACCATCGCAGAATCAATCAGATAAGAAATATTAAAGTTGTTGTAGTTGCAACTCTCGAAAGTCTCAAACCCGTCCGTTACCTCGGCAGAGTTCATCTTGTGGCAAAACCTGTTAATTGCCGCATTTTGGGAGTATGAAACCCAATCACAATGTCCTTTTTTGGTACTCTCATTTCTACTAAATCGCTAGCTAGATCGAATTCGGTAGTATTTTGTTGAATCCAGATTTTCTCGTCCAGAATATCTAGATGAATTGTCGTACCATAGATTCTTTTTTGTTGATTCCAACCGATCGCGAGTAATTGATATCGATCGTGGTCACGGTCAAAAATCTGTTCGATCTCTACTTGTCCGTAGCTTGGCTTGTACTGAGAATATTTAGTTAATATCTCGGTAACTATCGATCGATATAATTCTAACTTATCCATTTGTCGATCTCCTCTATTTCAGTGTCATAAACTAGGATTTTTACTCGATTCTCAGTGATGATTATTTGAGTAAATGGCAGATTGAAAAAATCATTGTAAGTGACCAAAGGCACGGCTAGATACAGAATTCGTTCTGGTTCTTCCAATCTTCGTGCCGTTCGATAATTGATAAATTGTCCCAATGCTGTATGAAACTCAGAAATTTTCGATGCACTGACAAAATTCTTGATCTCTACAGCGATTTTCTGAGTGTCCTTCATTGCTGCGATTAGTTTCTCCCCGCCGAGATCGATCTGAATATCAACACCTCCACACCGGATACTCAAGGGATCGTTAGTAATCGTCCAACCATCTTTTTCTAACGCTATTCTTACAATATTGTGAAATAGATCGCGGGCCATAGATTGGGTTTCACTGTCTGGACGGTAACTGAGTTTGAGTCTCAACCACAATTCTAACATTTTAAGATGTGCTGTGTCTCTAATCTCCTGTCGTTCGTAAAGCGTACCGAAGGTAATCGAGTCCCCAGTTCCCAACCCTTATCGAATCTACAATTCACAAACCTGAATAAATCGAACATATCTAGAGATGATGGGTGGGTTCGATCGAAATCAATCTGTACAATTCGATATCCCCGTTATAAACCCAGTCTCCTCACAGACAAATCTAGTAAAGCTTGTAGACAACAGTTCCCTCATTATTGTTATCAACTACGATTAGCTCGTCTTTTTGTAGTTGCTCTAAAACAGGAATAATCTTAATTCTAGGTGCTCTTGTTTCAGTAATTATGTCTACAATTGAAGCTCCCTCTTCTTTATTGGCACAAATATTTAATATTTTTCTTTCAATCTTATCAACACTATTATCATCTTCGACTAGCTTTGGTAGGTGATAATTGTTATTGACATTTGTTACAGATCCTGTCTTGATGTGTTGATGAAGCTGAGTTCGAGTTAAAGCGTTCAGCTCATTTGTTACAATCATCTCATTCTTCATTTCATTCGCTGTACCAGGATTTTTAGCTTGATAGTAAGCTCGTGCATCTCTCAAAAAAGCTTCTCTTCGTCTAACATCGTCTAAATTTTCTCTTAACAAGGTTTTACTTTTTACATATTGTTCAAACAATACTTTCTGCTTTGCGACTAAACTATTACCCCAGATTATAAGCACAGTAACAATACATATAAACAGAAGAAAATTCATATTTGCTAATTGTACACTTACAATCGTTGCTCTACCTTACTAAAATACCCATTTATGGTGTGTAAGTAACCATGTTGGATTAGAACAACTTAGGATACTCAGTGCCTCTGGTGATAATTACAGACTATCGATCGAACCCCATCAATCCACCCTAGATCCGCGCTACCATGGATAACCGCCCAAACAATCCTAATTAGAGGCAAGATCGTGGCAGTTGCAGTAGATAGTCTCATTACTCCTGAAATCCTCAAACCCGCTCGTTATCTCGGTAACGAACTCGGTGCGGTGCATAAACCGTGGGAGAGTGCGACGGTTCGCTGGGCACTGACATATCCAGAGATCTACGAAGTTGGGGCGAGCAATCTGGGGCATATTATCCTCTACAGTATTATCAACGCCCAGCCCCGCCAATTGTGCGATCGAGCTTATTTACCCGCCCCCGATTTTGCCGCCAAACTACGCGAAACCAATACTCCACTGTTTGCGATCGAATCTCGTCGCTCCTTAACTGAATTTGACATTCTAGGTTTCAGCCTCAGCTACGAATTAGGCGCAACCAACATTCTTGAAATGCTCAGCCTCGCTCAAATCCCCCTGACTTGGCAGGAGCGCCAATCCGGCCAGTACCCACTGATTTTTGCCGGTGGTCAAACCGCCACCTCCAACCCCGAACCCTACGCCGACTTTTTTGATTTGCTGGTAATGGGCGATGGCGAAGAATTATTGCCGGAGATTGGATTGGTCTTAGAAGAAGGCAAGGAAGCCGGACTCAGCCGCACCGAACTATTACTGGATCTAGCGCAAGTCCCCGGCGTTTATGTGCCCCAGTTTTACGATCGACAACCCGATGGCTCGGTGCTACCTAATCGTCCCGACGTACCTACCAAAATTCTGCGCCGGGTCGCTACCCCCATTCCAGCCTATTCGATCGGCTTGGTGCCTTTTGTGGAAACCGTCCACGATCGACTAGTGCTAGAAATTCGGCGGGGCTGTACACGCGGTTGTCGGTTTTGCCAGCCGGGGATGTTGACTCGTCCGGCGCGGGATGTGGAACCGGCGGCGGTGGTGGAGGCGATCGAGAAGGGAATGCGCCAAACTGGTTACGATGAATTTTCGTTGCTTTCCCTGAGCTGCTCCGATTATTTGGCCTTACCAGCGCTGGGCGTGGAAATCAAAAACCGCCTCAAAGACGAAAATATCACCCTCACCTTACCCAGCCAAAGAGTCGATCGGTTTGATGAGAATATTGCTCATATTGTGGGTGGACTGCGCCAGGGTAGCCTAACCTTTGCCCCGGAAGCGGGTACCCAGCGGCTGCGGGATATTATTAACAAAGGCTTGACCAACGAAGAATTGTTGCGCGGCATCACTACAGCTTGGGAGCAAGGCTGGAACAAGGTCAAACTCTACTTTATGATTGGCCTGCCCGGCGAAACCGACGCGGATGTGATTGGCATTGCCGACACCATCCGTTGGCTCCAACGGGAATGTCGGGGCAAGGGTCGGAAGGGGATGAATTTCAACCTGACTATTTCTAATTTCACCCCCAAACCTCATACGCCGTTCCAATGGCATTCGGTTTCAACTAGTGAGTTTGAGCGCAAGCAAGATTTACTACGTAATGAATTGCGCCATGAGCGCGGCTTGAAAACCAACTATACCGATGTGCGGATCTCGGCGATGGAAGACTTTGTGGGGCGGGGCGACAGGTTGCTCGGTCCAGTAATCAAACGCGCTTGGGAACTGGGCGCGGGCATGGATTCCTGGTGGGAAAGCCTGGATAAAGCCTACGGTGCTTGGCAACAGGCGATCAAAGAAGCTGGTCTGACTGGTAAATATCGACAGGTAGAAAGCGGTGGTTGGCCGGGGCGAGAGGATGTTTTAGAAGCGCCGCTACCTTGGGATCACTTGGATACTGGTATCGATAAACAGTGGCTGAAAGAAGATCTGAAAAAAGCATTAGCTGAAGCTACGGTGCCGGATTGTTCCTTTGAAGGCTGTTCCCACTGCGGGGTCTGCGGCACCGATTTTGGTCATAATGTAGTGGTAGCACCGCCGCCAATTCCCGATTTTCTGGGTCATTTTCAGCCGGATACTAATAAGGTGCAGCGGCTAAGAGCCAGGTTTGGCAAGCTGGGCGAGATGAAACTAGTCAGTCATTTGGACTTGGTGCGGTTGTTCGATCGAGCAGTGCGCCGCGCTAGTTTACCAGTTTCCTTTAGCGGTGGTTTCCATCCAGCGCCCCGGATCATGATTGCCAATGCGCTTTCTCTAGGTTATGCCAGCACTGGTGAAATTATCGAATTTGAGATGAAAACGGCGGTGTCGCCTCAGGAATTTCAGCAGCGGTTGGCAGCGGAGTTAAATGAGGATATGCCTTTGTATAGCGTCGAGGAAATTCCGCTGCAATCGCCAGCAGCAACCCAATTAATTCACCGCGCTGAGTATCACTTGACGGTGATTGCTGATGGTCAAGTTGCGCTAGAAAAGTGGCAAAGTTGGGCTGATGCGGTGCGGCAATCTACCGAAATTCGGCAAACCCAAACTACCAAATCGGGCAAGATCCGAGAAGTGAATTTGCGGGAACGGCTGTATGAATTGGAGTTGTTGCCAGTTACCAGTGAAACGGAGCTAGAACTGCGCTATGTGGGTAGTTGTGCCAATGATGGAACATTGTTGCGTCCGGAGCAGTTGGTGTTTATGTTGGAGCAGTTTGCTGGGATGGAATTGCGGATGATGCATGTGGTGCGATCGAGATTAATTTTAGCTGAGGAAGTGCAAATAAATAATTCATCCAATTAGGAGAAACTAAATTTGACGGATTCCAAAAGAACATAAAGCTTATGAATCAGATCTCTGAAATGGATGATGATTTACGCCCTGAATACGATTTTACTCAACTAACTGTTGTTGCTCGTGGACAGGGACGCAAAAATCGCACTTCACTGTCGAGCTAGATCCTGATGTCGCCCAGTTTTCCCTGATTCTGGGGCTGTTAATGAAGGGTTGCGGCTATTGATGAGACTAATTCAACAGAATCAAGCTCAGCAAAGTAATCTAATTTCAAATAAATAAACTAGCAGAAACCTAGAAATATTCACCAAGAGCCTTGGCTTGAATGTGGTCGATCGATCTCTTACCATCAACAATTTCAGATACAATCTCTTCCGAACCAATTGCCCCAATCAAATCGATCAAACTAGTGCCGCCATACTCCATTAAATATATGGATCTTGCAATATAGGTGAGTCGCTGTTCGGTTTTCGGGCTAACGTTTCCGTGTCAATCTTGGGTAGCCTCATAGAAGAGACCCTAATTTAGGCGGTAAAAGTGGTTAGAAGATGGCTCCTACCAACATTGAGTGAAATACTAGCTAAAAATGAGCCCATGGCGCTAGACCCGCTATTGGCCATCCATAAATCTACTACTCAACCCGGCGACCAATCTAGTGACTCGGTAGCAGAATTCAAGGCTGAGCAGCAGTGGTACAGCGCTGTCCATGCCCTGGGCTATCTCTTACACACATTGATGGACTCCGTAGTACATCAGCCACCAGCGCAGCAAGTGGCTGGTCTGTTGCTCTGTTCACCAGTACCGTTATTCGATGCTGCTGCCATTATTAGCCAATTTCCCACGGTGGTCTTTAGTCCAGCCCATCCCAACCAGACATTATTACCAGTACCCTCCGAAATCAGTACCATTGCCCCCACCCTGCCAGATGTTTCTTTACTACCCGCTGACCCCCTGCAAAATGAGCAATTTTGTGTGGTGCTAACGGCCCAGTTTGGCTTGGTGTTGGCAGTGGGAGCGACAGTCGATGAATCACCAAAATTTCAGTTTTCGTTTGACCCAGCGGATGTTAATTTGGCTTGGCAGTCGTTGCGGGGAAGGATCATGCTTACTGCTCCCCAGCAGCTAGAAGAATTGGATGCGATCGTTAGTAGGTTGCCACCAGTAGTACCGGCTTATCAGTGGGTAATGAAGTTTAGCCAATTTTTGCTCCAAGAATTACCCGTGGTTAAAGCCCCTACTGCTATGCCAGCGGAGCCGAAATCTACGGCTCTGGATGTGGAGTTATTGCAAGCTTTGACTCACGAAATTCGGACACCACTGACCACAATTCGGACGCTCACCCGATCGGTTTTGCGCCGCCCGGATGTAGATGCCCAGGTGCTGAAACGGCTAGAAACGATCGATCGGGAATGTACCGAGCAAATTAATCGAATGGAGTTGATTTTTCAGGCGGTGGAATTGGCTGGTAATAATAGTGAAGCCGTAGATTTAACTACGATGTCTTTTAGTCATTTGCTAGAACAAAGTTTGCCGCTGTGGCAAAAACAAGCTGAGCGCCGCAATTTAAACATGGAAGTGGCCATGCCCCAACAGTTGCCAGAGGTCGTCAGTAATCCAACGATTCTCGATCGGGTGCTGACCGGTTTGGTGGAAAATTTTACTCGTAATTTGCCTGCCGGTAGTCATATTCAGGTGGAGGTCAATCCGGTGGGTGGCCAGCTGAAGTTACAGTTACAGTCGGTGGTGGCCGAAGTTGCTGCGCCGCAGATGTCGTCTTTGTGTGGCAGTGCTAATGAAGCGATCGGTCAGCTCCTAAGTTTTCAACCAGAGACTGGTAATTTGAGCTTGAGCTTAAAGGTGACCAAGAGTCTATTTCAGATTTTGGGCGGCAAGCTGATAGTTAAGCAAAATCATCACCAGGGCGAGACCATGACGATATTTTTACCAATGGATCAAAAATCATAATTTGGGCATCACGCCAAAAACATCCAACACTTACTTTTTGAGTAAGTCACTTAAGCGTTGTGGCGGCATACCAATGGAATCAGGAGTGTGATTGACAATGCCGATCGCTGCTGCCAATTCAGGGTCACTCTTCATCAAACTAGCAGTAGTCACACTCATATTGCGATGCATTGGTTCCAGCTCCTGACCTAGTTGAATCTGTTGCTCTAAGGTCTCTCCGGTGGAAACCAACTGCCCCAGACCTTTGACTAACTTGCTCACACTATTGATAAACTCTGGATCGCCAGTGAGTCTGTCTAGATCTGCCGTAATTTTTTGGGTATTTTGGAAAGTCAGCCGCGCTGAATCAAGAGTTTGTTGCAGATTCACCAAAGATTTGGGATTGTTGAAGCTAGCCGAAATATCGCGCAGATTGGCAGCGGTTTTATTGGCATTGCTCAAAACCCCTTCCAAATCTTTCACTAAAGACTCGGAATTCACCTTGGCTACCGTGCCATTGAGTTTATCGATCGTCGGATTAAGCTTATTCACTGTCTGGCGTAAATCCACGCTCAGAGCATTAAAGTTAGTCAGCGTTTTGCCAAAGGTTTGACGGTTTTCCGTGACTAAGGCATCCACCGACTTAGCTAGTTTGCCATATTCGCCCACAGTCACAGTCAAATTATCGGCAGTTTTGTTGACCTTCGTTGCCGTGGTGTTAAATTGATCGGCGGTATTACCAATTTTACCAACCGCCACATCAACGTTTTTGACCGTTCCATTCAAAGATTTAGTCAAAGTGTTGGCACTAACTGAAATGCTTCCCAATTCTTTTTTTAAGGAATCTGGTAAATCACTAAACCTTCTACTCAACAGCGAGATATCTGCCGCTGCCTGGCTAGCATTTTTGAGGGTGCTCTTAATCCCATCGGTAATTTCGGGTGATTCATATCTATTCACCAGCGCTGTAGCCCGTTTCAGTAACTCATTAAAGCTAGAACCGACGGTGCCCGGAATTTGGCCGTTATTACAGATAATGATCTTGGCATCACAGTTTTTATCGAGGGCGGGTGCTAAGTTTTGAGCTAAATTCACTTGACCACGCGGAGTGATTTCGACCACTGGCTCCCCAATCAGACCAGTTTGATTAGCTTCGGCCACTGCATTGCTAGGGATCTTTAAATCTGGATCGGTAATTTCGAGAACGACTTCCATGGCGTTCGCTCCTGGCTTAATCGAGGCGATTTTGCCAACGCGTACCCCTCGGTAACGCACCGGGCCACCCTGCTGGATTCCCCCAGCATCGGCAAAGCTAGCCAAAATATTATACTTTTGGCTACCTGGTCCTAGCCCTTTGAGCCACATACTGGCGGCAACAAAAATTCCCACCCCAGCTAACAGCATGAGGCCAACCGAACCTTCTCTAACCGCTCGTGACTGCATTAACTACCTCACCCGCACCTCGATTGAGGCTAAAACTTGTATCTGCTGTAACCATTGTATCTATTTTACCTTGATTGCCAGTGGGAGCAAATATCCAAGGCTTAATCCAGTCATTTAGCCAATCACCCGAATGGGGCCTTCGGTACTAGCACTGAAAAATTGTCGGACAACTGGGTCATCAGTTTTATCAATATCTTTAGTTCGTCCTGTCCATTGCACTTTGCCTTGGTACAAAAAAATAATCCGATCGGTTGTCCGGCGAATAGTACTGTCTTGGTGAGTCACCATGATATGGGTTTGGCAGCCGCCCTCCACCACTTGCAGGTTGCGTACCAGATCTTCGATGACGGTGGAAGCGATCGGATCCAGCCCAGCAGTTGGTTCGTCATAGAGTAATACTTCTGGGTTGTCTTCTGGTCGATCGGGGTTAGACATAATCGCCCGCGCAAAACTAACTCTTTTTTTCATCCCCCCCGATAGTTGATCAGGATACCGATCAGCCACCCCATGCATCCCTACCAGATCCAGCTTATTTTCGACTAGCTTGCGCACTTGGCGACGGGAGAGGCGACTGTTTTGCAACATCCGAAAGCCCACATTTTCCTCTACTGTCAAAGAGTCAAATAACGCGGCTTGTTGGAATACCATGCCGATATAGATGGGATCATTGCTGTCTTCGATCAATCCTTGGCGTTTTTGGCCTTGGATGTACACAGATCCCTCATCGGGGGCTAGCAAGCCAGCAATCACCCGTAATACTGTCGATTTGCCCGTGCCGGAGGGACCAATAATGCCCAGTCCTTCGCCTTTATAAATGTCGATATCGACACCATCAAGGATGACGTTATCTCCAAATTTTTTGGAGATGCCGCGCAGTTGGATGATCGGTTCACGCATGATGGTTAATGGGAAACTTGCAATGTAAATTCTATAGCAGACTGGGATTGAGCCACCGGTTTACTTCACGCTTCAGTTGATGCAGGTCTTTGTAGACTTCTTGCTTCAACCACTGGCCGATCGCATCAAACGGAGTAAATATGGAACCAGTTTGCCATTGGACATCTTGACCCAGCGGCGTGAGATGATTGCCGCTGAGGTTTTGAAAAGTGATCATGCCTGGAAACAAGGGCTTGAGGAGCCGTTCCAGGGTGTAAGACTGATCGATATTATCATCCCGAAATTTGACAATCAGGTTGCGGCGCACATTGTAATATTTATCCACCAAATCCAGGGTCTGTTGAGGGCTGGGGGTGAATTCTACTCCAAATTCACTGGGCATTTGATTGAGCAAGGGCACTGCATCTTTGGCCGAGAAATTATTGAAGGAAATAAAAATATTACCGGCTCTGCGGACATCGTACTGACTACAGAGCAGTAAATGCACTTTGCAACCCATGCTGTGGCCAACACCGTAGATCGGCAATGATTGCAGTTGCAATCGATCGATTACCCTCTCTAAACTACGGTAGACCTGATCAGTGATCTCATAATGGTCAAAGGTGTTGAAAAATGGCGTGGCAATGATGCCATAGCCCTGCTCGGCCAAATCTTCTAGCAGAAATCGATAGGTGATCTGGGGAGCGGTGGCCACAAAAGCACCACCCAAAAAGTGAACTATCGCACGGGGTCGATCAGGTAAATAGACCCAATTTCCGGCTATTTCTCGCCATTTCATCAGCATATACAAAATAACCAGCTTTAAAAATAACCGTAAAAATTGTCTAGATCGTTGCTGGCCGGGGGCTGTCGATCGGCATATTCATTGGGTGCTCGATCGTCGCTCCAAGCCCACCAAACTTTGCCACAGTTGCAATGATAAAATTCCTGCCACTTGCGCCGGCGGCTTTCCAGCATGACTGGAGCACGGCGGTTGACCCATACCTGATCGGCTTCTTTTTCACTAGCTGAACATTGTGGACAAGCGAAGGTAGGTGCATGGGTGGCTTCTTCAGTCCAAGCCGGGGGAGTCGGGCTAAATGCGTCGTCCATGAAAATATCTAAAAATTAGCTGAAATCACGATCCATTGTATTCGTAAATCCTGGGTCTGGGGATAAAAAACAAAATGAACCTAAGCAAGTAGGATTGGCTACAGCAAAATCTAACTGATTTTTGGATATTTATTTGGTAGCTGCTCCCTGAAATCCGTCTAGGGTCTGGCCATCACGATTGTAATTATGGAGAGCAAATCGAATTTGCAAGGCCAATCGATCGCTATTTTCTGGTGGCTTGCCCCGGTGGTATCCAAACAAATCAACGGCAAAACCAAACCCAGCGGCTCCCCGCATCTCTATAAAATCGTCTGGGCGATAAAACTTCAGCAAATCAGACTCTGGGCGGGCTTTGAACATCGACAACAAATATTTTAATTTTTTCTTCTTGTGACTACCTTGAATAAACATTAATGGTCCACCCAAAGTATCAACATCTTTCAAATAGAAGAAAAATGAGATGGTGCGATAATCATCTAGGTCATAATGAAATTCCTGTCCGGAACGAACGCGGGCATGTTCGTCGGTGACGCTATTAGCCAGACTCCACCAGAGGCGATGATCGCTATGTCCTGGTGGCCGACCCAAATATTTAGTGGCAATGGCTAATAATTGCGGATCACGTTGCAGTGCTGTGATGACTGGACAGTCCTGGGCAGTGTTGGTGTAACGGCCAATCAACACCTTTTGTCGATCGCGCACTTCTGATTGCTGAAATTCCTGATAAGTGTAAAAGTTTTCAGAGTTTTGGTCATCATAAAAAGAGTTAGACTCTGCAAAACTTACTATTTCTCCTACAATCGTCGCTGGCAGCTGTAAACCGGCATAATAGCCATCTTTATTCAAACTGCTAACGATTTTTTCGACAGAGATGTTGGGGAAAACTGTGCCAGTAGTTGGTTTTGATAAATATGTTTGTTTGGAAAGTACTAAGGCGAGCTTGCGCACTATCTGAAAGCGACCCAAGGTATACATGGTCAGGCGTTGGTGATTGAAAAGATAGCGCTTCAGAGAATGCCAATAATGGATTATTTTAGGATTAAAACTTGCTCTGCTAATTGTATTGCTTTCAGAATAGGTACTCTTCATTAGTAATTATTTAGTTGGTGAACTTGCCGTAATTTCAGTCATACATTAATGATTGTTTTGTTAGTGTTGGGCTGGTTCACTAAAACTAACGATATAACCTTAAATTAACTATCTGCATGTATCATTAACTTAATCTCAAATCACTACTGAAATAGATTTTTTGTAACAGAGAAGTTTTACTTTCTTCCGAAATTGGGATATTGTAATACCAACAGTGGAATAGTGTTGGTATCCTGTCTACAAAGTTTAGGGTGGATGCAACTGCTTATTATTTGCTAACAATGCATATCAAAAAATAGCAAGTAGTGATGCAAGTCAATCTTAATCTTACTTAACCATTAATTTCTAAGTATAAAAACTTAATTATTGTAAGTAATTATGCTGATTTGTTCAATGACCCTATGCATAAAAACCTGGGTATGATTTTCATCTGATTTTGAATGAGGCAGTTCTGAAGATAGTCGGCGATCGATCTCTCACTCCATCTTTTGCGCCAGCCGTGGACTAGTTCTTGGTATAGTCTATCTTTGAGCTAACCTGTCTAAAACCCAGCCAATGTTTCATCATATTCCCGTCCTGGCCAATGAAATTATTACTGGACTACAAGTGATACCGGGTGGTTGTTATCTAGATGCCACCACGGGCGGCGGTGGTCATAGCGAACTGATTTTGCAAGCAGCCAGTAACGTGAATTTGGTGGCGATCGATCGAGATCAACAAGCCTTAACAGCTACCCAATCCCGCTTAGTATCTTACGGTCAGCAAGTCACTTTTTGGCACGGCAATTATGCTGACTATCAACCGGATAAATTATTTGATGGCATTATTGCTGATTTAGGAGTTAGCTCCGTGCATTTAGATGTGGCCGAGCGCGGTTTTAGTTTCCGCAACGAAGCGCCCTTGGATATGCGGATGGATAGCAGCCAAGAACTAACAGCTGCTGACATCGTGAATGAATGGGATGAGAAAGAATTGGCAGATATTTTTTACAAATACGGCGAAGAGCGGTTATCCAGACAAATTGCCCGTCGCATTGTGGAACAACGGCCTTTTCACACCACGACGGCGCTAGCGGAAACAATTAGTTATGCAGTTCCCAAGTCTTATCGCTATGGGCGGATTCATCCGGCCACTAGGTCATTTCAGGGTTTACGGATTGCCGTCAATGAGGAATTGAGTTCCTTAGAAAAGTTTTTGGCAGTCACGCCCAGTTGGCTAAAACCTGGCGGACATATCGGGATCATCAGCTTTCATAGCCTGGAAGATCGGATGATTAAACATACTTGGCGTGAGAATGAAGGACTGAAAGTCTTAACTAAAAAGCCGATAATTGCTCAAGATACTGAAACTGCGGCCAATCCCCGTGCTCGATCGGCCAAACTGCGCTGGGTGGAAAAAATATGAGGCGGCGTTGGATAGTTTTGATTCTATCGATCGCCTGCTATTTTCATAATATTAGTCCCGCCGGAGCGGGGGAAATAGCCAGCCGCTTGGCCGCTTTCCCCCGCTGGTCAGCACCGACCAATTTATTAACTAACGGGGAATTGGTTTATCCGCCTTGGTTTGCTGGTGAATGGCAAGTGACCAGTACTCTAAAAGAGCAAATAGCGCCCTTGGCTCCGCAGATTGTGACACCGGGGTTCGATCGCAATAAAACCAATATTGATCGACTTTATCAATTTCGGGTGCGGTTTGGCTCCGAAACTACCACCCTAGCAGCGGGGATCACGATGAGTGATGATGCTACCAATCAGGTATTAGCCGATCGAGCATTTAATGGTCAACAGATTGCCGCTGCCTATTTAGGTAACAAAGCGGTGGAATCGATCGCTGTTATTAAAACTCCCCAAGTCAAGCAAATTACCAAGCTAGCCAATGGCACTCAGTTGACGGTGGTGATGACCGGCTACCAGAAAGAAGTTAGCCCCCGGCGATTGATGACCACTGAACTCAATCAGCAGATTTTTCAAGGGAAAACCATTTACCTAAATACGGTGGAGACCACCACTAGCTACCAATTGCTGGCTGATGGCCACATTACTGCCCAGCAAGTAACCGCAATTTATTTATCACCCCAAGATCCCGATTATTTTCGAGCAT
Source organism: uncultured bacterium (assembly GCA_964247085.1). Classification (GTDB taxonomy): domain Bacteria; phylum Cyanobacteriota; class Cyanobacteriia; order Cyanobacteriales; family Chamaesiphonaceae; genus JAAFHZ01. Next base: position 12,454 of record CAXTSX010000046.1, on the reverse strand, counting down.
TGCAGCAACCCGTCGCTCTTTATCGGTATGCTTTGAACCTTACTAAAAGCTGAAAATTGCTACCAGTCGTATTCTTCTCGGACGACCCAGATCAGGCCGACTACCAGGACAGCAAAGAGTAAGACCGGGAATAGCTCGGCACTATGACCGGGAAATCTGGCCACCAAACCGGCCAAACCAATGTAGAAAGAGTTCCCCCAAGCAGCCAAGAATAAGGCATAGATGAGCGGAAAGGCGGCTATTTGCCAAGGCAGATCTAATTTATTTTGTTTCACCAATCCCACCAATCCCAGGATGATCAGGTAGGGGACAATGGCTTTGTATACCCAAAACCATAGCCCGACCTTGAAAGGGCTGGGAGCCATGAACAGGAGACCCAAGTATAAAACGCTATTAGCGCTCATTCCGAATAGTAATAATAGGAAAAAGAGGCGGGTGCTAGCAGCCATAACTTAAGCTGGGGATAAATTACCAAGATATTGAACAAATACTTAACCCCAAATCCGGAAATACTCGATCGACATTCTTGGCTTAAAATGATTTTTTTGAAACTCAGCAGCGCCGGAGCAAGCTAAATGGACCAGGATTTTCCAGAGTTGGCTGAATTATATCGTCATACCTTGTTGCACAATATTATTCCTTTTTGGATGCAGCATTCGATCGATCAAGAGCAAGGCGGCTATTTTACTTGTCTTGATCGGACTGGCCAAGTTTTTGACACCGACAAATTTATTTGGCTCCAGAACCGCCAAATCTGGATGTTTGCCACTTTTTATAATCAGATTGAACCGAACCCAGAGTGGTTAAAAGTGGCCACCCACGGCGCTGATTTCCTAGCCAAACATGGCCGAGATGGCGAAGGCAATTGGTATTTTGCCCTGGATCGGTCTGGTCAGCCGCTGATTCAGCCCTACAATATTTTCTCGGACTGTTTTGCGGCGATGGCTTTTAGTCAATATGCTTTAGCCTCTGGTCAAGATTGGGCAAAAGAAGTAGCCTTGCAAGCCTATGGTAACGTCCAACGCCGCCAGGACAACCCCAAGGGCAAATACAGCAAGGCTTATCCGGGCACGCGATCGATGAAGTCATTAGCAGTACCAATGATTTTGGCCAATCTCACCTTAGAAATGAGCTGGCTGTTGCCCACCGAGGAACTCGATCGAATTCTGGACAACACCATTCAAGAGGTAATGACCGATTTCTTAGATCCAGAGCAAGGCATTATGTACGAAAGTGTGGCTCCCGATGGCTCCCACATTGATTGTTTTGATGGTCGGCTGCTGAATCCTGGCCATGGCATTGAGGCCATGTGGTTCATGATAGATATCGCCGAGCGGCGACAGGATCAGCCACTGATGGAAAAGGCCGTGCAAGTGGTGCTGAATATCCTGAATTTTGCTTGGGACAAAGAATACGGCGGCATTTATTACTTTTTAGATGCCCAAGGCCATCCGCCGCAACAGCTGGAGTGGGATCAAAAACTGTGGTGGGTACATGTCGAAACCCTGGTGGCACTGACGATGGGCTATCGGCTCACCGGCAATCAGCAATGCTGGGACTGGTATCAAAAGGTGCATAAATATACTTGGCAGCATTTTGCTGATGCCGAGCATGGCGAATGGTTTGGCTACTTAAACCGACGTGGTGAGGTATTGCTAGACCTCAAAGGTGGGAAGTGGAAGGGTTGCTTCCATGTGCCCAGAGCAATGCTAATGTGTTGGCGGCAATTTGAGAAGTTGTCGGCTTAGTCCGATAGCGAGCCAGAAGAACAACCATATTAAAAATACCTGGCGGGTCAGGTTTAGTGCTCGATCGATCTGTCCCGCATCAATTATTTGTTCGTCATTGCCCAGCAGCGGTTTGGTGCGTAATTCCCCTTGGTAATAATTATCGCCCCCCAATTGCACACCTAAAATGGCGGCATAAACACATTCACTCCAACCAGAATTGGGGCTAGGGTCTTGGCGGGCATCCCGCTGACAAATAGTTAATACTGCGATCGGTCGGCCAGATAATAAAGCCAAGGTTAATACAGTTAGCCGACAGGGTAGCCAAGTCAAAACATCCTCCACTTGGGCACTACACCAACCCAAATCCGCATAAGGCTCCTTACGATAACCCACCATCGAATCCAGGGTGCTAGCGGCTTTGTAAGCTAAGGCCAGTGGGACTGGTCCCACTGGCAGGCTTGCTCCGAGCAGGGCATAAAACCAAGGAGCTGTTACGCCATCAGTGGCATTTTCGGCCACTGTTTCCAGAATGGCTCGATAAATTTCGGGGAGGGTGAGGCGATCGGTATCCCGTCCCACATACTTCTTCAGTCGCAATCTGGCTTCTTCTACATCGCCATTCATCAGCGGGTTCAAGACATCCTGAGCTGCTTGACGCAAACTCCGACCCGCCAAACAACTGGCCAAGAGAATGATCTCTAGCACTTGCGCGATGACTGGCTGGATGCCTCGCAAGATATGAAAAAATAGCCAACTACCTAATCCACTACCGACTACCATCATCAAAAAAAGACCAATGCCAGAGATTTTTTTGGCGATCGGTTGTTTGAGATACTGCCAGGTTAATTTGCTCCATCGATCGATCGCCCAACCCATGACCTGAACTGGATGTAACCAGCCCCACGGGTCGCCAATCAGATCGTCCAAAATCGCCGCCGCTATTAGTATTGTTGCTGTCGATAACCACTGCTCAGTAAAAATTGTCATATTATCTGTGACACAGCAAGATTATTCATGCGAAGATCGGATAGATTAAATAAAAGATTATTAATTATTAACAAATATGCAATTCATTAGACAAAATGTTTTTCCAGCCATCATTCTGTTGGTTTTCTTATTCGCCCTAGTCGCCGTCAGCTCACGAATTTTCTTACCAGCAGATATGTCTATGCCTGCACCAATGTAATTGATAGGATGAGAACTAGACAAGGCTTGAGATATCTTGACCAATTTCTGCTGGTGAATAAAAGAAAAATCTGGATTTTAGATAGTAGCCAGTTCTAGTTTTTTCCGGGAATATCACCAAGTTATACCCCTGGGGATTTTTGTTGGAAGGATAGATTAGACCTTGAGCTGCCGTATGGTGATGAAATACTGAGGCTAGTTTCTGAGTGGGAGCAACAGTTTTCTCGATATTCATGAGTTTCCAGTTGTAGCTCAGCTCATCAGGAGTAATGCCAAGTTGCCTAAGATTTTCAGGCTGACGCAAATCGGCGATCGATAGTTTATACATTGCCAGAAAGTAAGATTTTTGCCATTTGTCGGCTGCTGCCGTAGATCCAGCTTCGATCTCGGCGGTTTCAATATCACCAGCTACATATAAAGCCCCAAAAGCACCTGGTAAACCTTCTGGAATATTGTATCTGCCACCAACCTTTAAAGCTCCAGTAGTACCCAGGCTGTCATGTCGATATTTATGACTAATGACTCTAACCCCTAAGCCGCAAGAATCAAACAATTCAATTTCTTGAACTGCCGTAATTAATTTCTGTCCAGTCTTCAATGATTCTGTCTCTAAGAGAGTCTACGATGGTATGCCGTATTCAATCATACCGATTAATCTTTCAACTACCTCGAATTTACCTTCTTCCAGGTATTGCATTGGGGTTTGAGGTAATCCAGATTCATGGGAATTTAGCCATTCTTCGACATCTTGGTCAGTGTTAAACAAGTCCTTTAGTCTGGTAACACAAACACCATACTTGTATGCAGGACTGTGTTCTAAGTCTTGCAAAGAGAATGAGTCAGCAGTGGACTTCTGAGCAGTCTCCATTATTTGCTGAAGCATTTGCAAACGTCTTCCCTGTTCTTCCTGAACTTCCTGAAGAGTTTTTAAACGTTTTTCGTAATCTTGGTAAGGATTAGTCGCAAGCGGTCGTTTAACTGATAAAGCAGACTGTCTGTCTCTACGGCTATTTTTCGGCTTAGAAGTTTGTCGCTGCTTTCGAGATTTTTCAGTAGTAAACATGTTTTACCAGCAACTTGCCATAATAATTACGAACTGCAAGCACTCCTGTTATTTCTTATGCTAGCTCATGCCATACAAGCTTGGCAAAGTGTGAGATACAAGAATCAGACAATTGTGCCAGTAGTAGGTGAACTAGGACTAGCGATCGATCTCACTGGAATCCGACCCGCTAAGTATGCCAACCGTCCAGCTTCAGTGGCCAAAGCCATTGCCCTAGCCATCGCTGGGGCATCTTGAGCCTGAGCGATCGCCGTGTTAATTAGTACCGCATCAGCTCCCATTTCCATTGCTTGAGCGGCTTCGCTGGGCGTACCAATACCAGCATCGACCACCACCGGCACCCCAGCATTTTCGATAATAATCTGAATATTGGCGGTATTTTGAATACCCTGCCCAGAACCGATCGGCGAACCCAGGGGCATCACGGTGGCGCAGCCCACTTCCTCTAAGCGCTTGGCTAGCAACGGATCGGCATTAATATAAGGTAAAACCGCGAAGCCCTCTTTCACTAACTGAGTGGCCGCTTCGAGGGTGCCGATCGGATCGGGCAGCAAATACTTACCTTCAGGGATGACTTCTAGTTTGACAAAGTTATTGTCTTCTTGACCCAGCAACTTGGCTAACTCGCGTCCCAGTCTGGCCACCCGCACGGCATCTTCAGCGGTTTGACAACCAGCAGTATTGGGCAACATCCAGATTCTTTGCCAATCGATCGCCTCAGCCAATCCTTCATGCCCAGGGGCTTTAGTTTGCACTCGCCGCACTGCCACCGTCACCATATCGCAATTACTGGCAATAATGCTGGCTTGCAAATCGGCAATACTTCGATATTTACCCGTGCCAGTGAATAGGCGGGAGTTAAAGCTTTTACCCGCAATAATTAGCGGTTGGTCGGCGGATTGTGACACTAGAGACTCGGCAGTTTGCATAAAAATAAAAATCTGCGTAAAAACAAAAAATTAAAAACTTCCAACCATACAAGGTTTTCGGTTTTTAATTTTTTGTTCAGGGATCGAATTAAGCTTGACGTGAGTAGTACTCAACAATCAGCAATTCATTGACTTGGAGGGCAATCCATTCCCGCTCAATTACGCCATTCACCTTGCCAGTCAGAGTCTTTTTGTCAAACTCTAGATGGTTAGGCAAATTGGCTAAGCCGGGGTATTGGAGGTTGGCTTCGACCAGTTGCTTAGAACCAGCCCGATCGCGCACTGTAATCACTTCGCCAGGACGGCATTGGTAACTTGCAATGTCTACCACTTTGCCATTAATCATAATGTGACCGTGGTTTACTAGCTGCCGGGCAGCCGGAATGGTGGGAGCCATTCCCATCCGAAATACGGTGTTATCCAACCGCATTTCCAAAATCTGCAACATTACCAGTCCAGTAGAACCGGATGCGCGTCTAGCCTTGCGGACATAACGCAGCATTTGCTTTTCAGTAACACCATAGTTGAGACGCAGCTTCTGCTTCTCTTCCAACCGGATGGCATACTCCGATGGCTTTTTGCGATTTTGCCCATGTTGCCCAGGGGGGTAGGCACGGCGGGGACTTTTCCTTGTTAACCCAGGCAAGTCTCCTAACCGCCGTACAATCCTGAGTCTGGGTCCTCTATATCGGGACATAATATTTCCTTAAAACTGTTTCTTGACCAAACTCCTGATTATAGCCGGATAACTGACCAAAGTCTATGGTTGTGCACTACGCAAAATGCTGAAAAATATTAACAATCCAGGAAAAGTTAAAAAGTGAAGTTAAAGCGCACTACTCAGTGATTGTTGACTATCACTGTCACCATTCAGTTTGGATTCTGCCGCGTGGACTGTAGTTGATTCCATAAATTTAGTGACCAGGAAAAGTTTTGGATCGGGTTTATATTCAGGTACCAATATTTGTAATTGTCGAATGAGGCGGGGTGTATCATGGCATTTGGCTAATGTAAATAGTTCTTGCAACAGCGGCTGAATCTGTTCCCAGGTGAACTTATCCTCAAAAGCACAGAAAATCTTTGGATGCTTGGTGGGTCGAATATTATCCCCATTAATTAACAACTCTTCAAAAAGTTTTTCGCCCGGTCGCAAGCCCGTGATGTTGATTTCAATATCTTTGCCGGGAGTTAGTCCACTGAGCCTAATCATCTGTTCAGCGAGGTCAAAAATGCGGACTGGTTCACCCATTTCCAGCACAAATACATCTCCACCAGTAGCCATGGCACCGGCTTGCATGACTAACCGGACAGCCTCCGGAATAGACATGAAGTAGCGGGTTACTTCCGGATGAGTAACGGTAATGGGTTTGCCTTCAGCTATTTGTTTGCGGAAATGCGGCACCACCGAACCGCTGCTATCCAGAACATTACCAAACCGGACAATGCCGAAACAGGTAGGACAGTTGGGTCGATCGGCCAAAGCTTGGATCACCAATTCGGCGGTGCGTTTGCTGGCACCCATTACATTTGTAGGACGAACAGCCTTATCAGTGGATATTAATACAAAATTTTTAACTTGAGCAGCAATGGCAGACTGAGCCGAAAACATCGTTCCTTGGACATTATTGAAAATACCCTGGGAAGGATTGGCTTCTACTAGAGGAACGTGTTTGTAAGCAGCTGCATGATAGACGGTTTGCACCTGGTGAGAACGCAGCACCTGAGTCAAGTGTTGGGCATCATTAACATTGCCCAGATAAGCATGGCGGGTGATCTGCGGATGGGTTTTGCTGAGTTCCATGTCGATCGAATACAAGGCAAACTCATTCAACTCGTAAAGAATTAGACAAGCTGGTTCCAAATTGGCAATCTGACGGCATAATTCCGAGCCGATCGAACCACCCGCTCCCGTGACCAAAACTGCTTTATCACCAACATTGCGACTCAGCAGAGCTGGCTCTGGCAGTACTTCTTCCCGACCGAGTAAGTCGGCTACATCGACCCGCCGAATTTCGTTAATCGATACTTTATTGCTAAGGATTTCGTTGTATGAAGGGACTGTTTTAATGGCGATCGACAAAGTTTCTAGTTGCTCAATAATTTCGCGCCGTCGCGATTTGCTAATCGACGGCATCGCCAGAATCATCGTGTCGATTTTTTCCTTGCTAATTATTTTAGGAATTTGTGACGAGGGATAAATCCGATAATTTCTAATTGTGCGGTTTTGCAATACTTCACTGTCATCGATGAAGGCCATGATTTGGTACCCTGGCTCCTGTTTAAGAGACTCTACCAGTTGGCTACCAGATATTCCTGCACCATAAATTAGTAGACGTTCATGAGTACGACCCGGGCGGGGATTGCGTCCCGCCAAATTATTGGCAGACAGAAAAGAGCTGATCGCCAGCCGCACAGCGATCGCCAAAAAGAGTGTTGATAGAACATCAATAATGAGGACACTCTTACGTAACGGCCAATTATCGAAGTGTAAACCAAAAGAAATAACAACTTGAATAATGCAAGCGTAGATGGTTACTCGACTGATGTTACTAATAAACTCAACACCAGTGAAACGCAAAATTGGACGATAGATGCCTAAAAGATTAAACAAACTCATCTTTAAACTAATAAAGAAAAATATATGTGGCCAATAGACACTACTGAATTCCCACAAACCCTTATTAATAGAGCGATAGCCGAGACAAAAGGCCACAGCGATCGACAGATGCAAGAGCAAAATATCAATGACAACTAGTAGCCAACGCTTTTGGATGCTGGAAAGAGACTCATTGTTCTTATATAAGTTAGTAGCTAAATTTTTCATTTGTAAAGCTGGATTTTATATATGGACTAAATTTGTTTAGCTTGTTCGATTCAATAAAAAACAGTTATGCAATATTTACATACTAGGCTTGCCATACTTATACATCAACCTGAGATTATTCTGTGAAGCTACTACTGTGGATCATTTTGCCTCAAGAAAAATGATTGTGATATCCGCCACATGTACTGTACTTATTGAATATCTCTGAAAACTTAATAATTATGTTGCAAATTGTACTATGGAAACAATGATAATGATTTTGGCTTAAGCTTGTCTAAAGTCTTGCCTTGCTTGGGGTACTAGATCTCGTCTTAATTGTCAAAAGCCCTGATCAACAGCAGGTTAAAGGCACCAGGCTTTCTATCATAACGACTGCCAAAAAAAACTTGCTGTGAAGTTAACCAATATCCAAACTCAGATACGATAACAGATGATGATATATATCTCGCTCAGAATTTAAATTCTTATGGCTACTCTAGAACTCAGTAACAAAAAAATCTTAGTCACTGGTGGTGCGGGTTTTCTTGGTCAGCAAGTGGTGTCCCAGTTAATTGAGGCTGGTGCTAGCCCCGATCGAATCACCATTCCGCGCTCTAAAGAATATGACTTGTGTGTAATGGCCAACTGCCAAGAAGTAGTCAAGAACCAAGATATTATTATTCACCTCGCCGCTCACGTAGGTGGGATCGGCCTGAATCAGCAAAAGCCCGCCGAGCTGTTCTACGACAACTTAATGATGGGTACCCAGTTGATCCATGCAGCTTATCAAGCCGAAATTGAAAAATTTGTCTGTGTCGGTACGATCTGCGCTTACCCTAAGTTCACACCAGTGCCTTTCAAGGAGGAAGATTTATGGAATGGTTACCCCGAAGAAACAAATGCACCCTATGGCGTGGCCAAAAAAGCTTTATTAGTACAACTGCAAGCCTATCGCCAGCAGTATGGATTCAACGGCGTCTACGTTTTACCGGTGAATCTCTACGGACCAGCTGACAACTTTGACACCAGTAGCTCCCATGTGATTCCGGCACTGATTCGGAAAGTTCATGAAGCCCAACAACGCAACGACCAGACTCTCCCGGTGTGGGGTGATGGTAGTCCTAGTCGGGAATTTATCTACGCAGCAGATGCAGCACAGGGGATTGTGTTGGCAACCACTAAATTCGACTCCCCAGATCCAGTGAACCTGGGTACCAATTTTGAAATTACCATCAAAGATTTGATTGAATTAGTCTGTGAGTTGATGGAATTCAAGGGTGAAATTGTCTGGGAAACGGATAAGCCCAATGGTCAACCGCGACGGTGTTTAGATACTCAAAAGGCTAAAGATTATTTCGGTTTCCAGGCTACGACCACTTTGCGAGACGGTTTACAAAAGACGATCGCCTGGTATCGATCAAACTGTTAAAACTAGCCCAAAAATCACCAAAATTACTGACCCTGCCAAAGTTTATCGCTAAGATAAAGGTCAGTGTTTTGAGTCGCAAACTTGGAGGTAATCTGGCAAATGGTGCAAGCCCCACTCAAAATTTTGACATTGACAGAGTTCTTGCAATTGGCAGAAACCAAACCTGCTAGTGAGTACATTGATGGCCAAATTATCCAGAAACCAATGCCCAAAGGAAAACACAGTGCAATTCAGGGAGAATTCGTCCCGGCTATTAATGCGGTAGTTAAATCCCAACATATTGCCCGGGCATTTCCAGAGTTGCGTTGTACTTTTGGCAACAGATCTACCGTACCGGATATTGCCGTATTTGAGTGGAGTCGAATTCCGCGCGATGCCAATGGGGAAATTGCCAATGTCTTTGCGGCGGCTCCCGACTGGACAATTGAAATTTTGTCTCCAGAGCAAAGCCAGACCAAAGTAACCAAAAATATTCTGCATTGCCTCCAGCATGGTACCCAAATGGGGTGGTTGATTGACCCGGATGAGAAAACCGTATTTGTTTATCGACCTAAGCAAGAAACTGCCGTGTTTGATGACCCCAATACTGTCTTGCTAGGGCCATCCTTGGCCAGTCAGCTACAGCTGACCGTCCAAGATTTATTTGATTGGTTGTTGTAGGTCAGCTTAGGTACTGCACCACCGCCTGAGCGATCGTCTCAGTGCCATCATTGCGATAAGCCTGTCCAGTCCGAGCAGTCTGGATGGGCTGATTCATAAAATCCCACTGACCATGAAAAAAGTCTTGGTCGGTAATTATTTGGTGAGGGCTATGATCTTGTAGACCGTCCAGCAGTTTGGCCGATTCCGCAAAGCCTTGGCGCTGAATAGTAGCGATCGGAACATTAGCCATCATGGCTTCGGCGTAAGTGGTATAACCTGGCTTGGAAACCACTAGCCCACAGAGCGGGAATAAATCTACTGGTCGATAATGCTGCCCCAGATCAGTCCCAGATGGATCAGGAATGGGATACAGATTTGGGAGAGAGGGCGCAGCTTTGTCAAAAGTTAAAAACCGCCAGTCGGGAAAGTTACTCAGGTTGTGATATGGAATGGCTTGCAGTCCTAAGCCTCCGAATACTAGTAGGGCTGTTTTGTCTTGGGAATGAGTAAAGCCCAGTTTTTCTTGGAGTTCAGCGATCTCGTAACGGGGATGGCCACCGGTTAAACCGACATCTTCCATCACCGTGAAGCGGTTCAGAGATTCATGCATGGGCAACCGAAATAATCGATCGCACTGTTGATAACAACTGCTGATCCAATCGGTAATATCGGCAAAGTCCTCTCCCCAATCCCGATAGATGAAATCCCAGCCAAAGTTAGTCGCGCCCCAGCAGGGCACATTTGCCCGGTGGGCAATCAGGGGAGCCAGGGGTGGAATGTCCGCCAATACCAGATCAACCTGCTGCTCCCGCAAAAAGTTAGCCTCGCTGCGCACAATTTCTTCCTGTCGATCGATAATGTCTTGCCATTTCGCAATAGTAGCGGGCAGATCCATATTTAGGCTATCGGCCTGAATTACGCCCACATCATAGCCATAGGCACGATAGACAAAATCGCCGGGAATATAACTGGCAATTAACCAGCGAGGGGCGGTGGTGGTAATAATTAATTTTATTTCGGGATTCAGTTGTTGAATCATTCCGGCTACTGCGGCTGTCCGGGCAGCATGGCCAAAGCCATGATTGGTAATGGTGACATAAACAGTAGGCTGGGTCATAGAAATAAGAAGGATGAAGAGCGGGAACGTCGATCGATTATCAGCAATCAACTAATTTAATATAATCTCTGGACTCAATCTACCACCATAAATATGTTGCCAATTTTCCTACTTGCCCAAATATTGCCTGCTCCACCTACTCCCAAACCTCCAGAAGTTAAGCCGCAAGAGATTGTGGAAGTACAAGAAGTTCGTCCATTACCTGGCAAGTTGGATAATGTTCCGGTTTTTAATAGCAATAGTCCCGAGCTAGTCTTACAAGAAGGTATTTTGCTCTCGACTTTTCCGGGTACTGGCAAAGCAAATCCAGCGGCTCATTTGAACTATCCGCTGACTGGCTACTTTGACGTTTTTGCCCACCATGTGGCCAAAGCTCAACCCGCTGATAATCTGCGGACTCTGTATTTGGGGATTTTGGTCAAAAATCCGGGCAAGCGACCGGTCACTATTAAAGTTTTGCAGGGAGCTAGCTATCTCAGCCAACCTGATGCGCCTTTTATTGAACTAGCCACTCAGTTGGATAATTCCGCTGGGAATGTCTATGCCGGACCAGGCAGCCGAGTAATGGGTGAAGTATTGCGGGGTGGTAGACAAAGCATTTTTCCGGCTCAGGTTACCATTCCAGCTGGTGGCAGTAAGTTATTGATGAATCTGCCCATTCCAGTGGCTACTCTGACCCCACCAATTAATGGTCGATCGAGCTATCTGCGGTTGTTTAGCTCTGGCTCTGTACAGATGGCCAGTATGGCTTTGTTTGCTCCTCAAGATGCTGCCGGTCAAGAACGGGCACCGAATATGACAGAGTGGCAGCAGGTCTTGGATCAAGGAAATCTTTCCACCCCCCGCGATCGCACCCCAACTCCACCAGATAGCGATAAAGCGCGAGTTTATGGCCGGGTGGCTGGGGTATCGATCGGCTCTCGCTGGCCAGCGAAATTGGTAGATAAGGGCAGTAAGTTTTTACAAGTGCCACCGAAGGGTAAAGCCATTTCTTGGGGGCTAGCAACCTTGCCTGGCGGAACTTTTGGCACCAATCAAGTCCAAAGTGCCCCGATGGCTGTCCGCTATCCTGATACGGCCTACCAAGCCCACGGTAATTATGGGGTGCAGTACAGTCTCCAGTTACCACTATCCAATCCCACCAAGCAACCAAAAACTGTTACCTTGGCATTGCAAACACCACTAAAACAAGATCAGCTAGATGGTGGGGGCTTGCGGTTCTTACAGCCTTTACCTAAGCCAGTTTTCTTTCGCGGAACAGTACGGGTGAAATATCAAAATGCCCAAGGTATCGCCCAGACTAAGTTCTATCACTTGGTGCAAAAACGCGGTCAGCAGGGCAGTCCGCTCACGACTTTGACCTTGCCACCGTTAGGGAAAACTATGGTGCAAGTGGATTTACTATATCCACCAGATGCCACCCCACCCCAAGTCCTGACACTGCGAAGCTTGTAAACATTAAACACTAATTGCCCTCACCCCAACCCTCTCCCAAGGCTGGGCTATCCATTACGCAAAAGTGGCTGGATAATATGCTGAGGCTAAGTTTTGTGGGT
>CAXTSX010000045.1:0-29204 GCA_964247085.1 uncultured bacterium | reverse complement strand
CTCAATTCTTCTCTCCATCAGGCTTCTGCATACTTTTGCGTAATGGATAGCCCAAGCTTGGGAGAGGGTTGGGGTGAAGGCTAGTCAACGTGGCTCTCCCACTTAATTGTTGAATTTGGAATTGCTGCTACTTGATAATGGCCATTCCAGCCTAAAGCAAGAATTTGAGGAACTTGTGAGAAAATACCCAAAAATAAAAAGTTACTTCTGATACGAAATCAATGCCAATCCTCACAAGTTCCTCAATATTATGATGTAGGGTTCAAAGTATCTAGAAAATTTTAGGAATTAGAAGCTGTGCGATATTTGGATTGCATGAACAGTGCTATTCATATCCTAAAATCTGTGCAGCAAATGCTTCCGGAATCAAAATAAGCCTTATGTGTTTCAATATTCAAACATATTTTTGTTGTGAATATTTTTCGTGGGGGTGAATTACATGCACTAGGCATGATTCATTAAGCTCGACACCAAGAGTTGTATTTTATACAAAGTTGCAATAGAACTCTCATTTATTGATGTCTGCAATCTCTTTCAAGAACTCAACGGTATGAAATAAATCCTGAATTGTAAACATATAAATCATCAAACATCTTACTTTTTCTTACTGACGATCCAAAATATGAATGTTATTATTAGCGTCATTGAGACAGAATACATAATCTGCAAAATATTCTTTTTTGTTAAGGTATGAAATCATAAATTTTTAATTCAAAATAGTTGCGCAAGCTTTATGTACAAAGGGCTCTTTCTTAATACTGTGCTATTTCTATTCTCTTGCTTAAAATTGTGTTTACACATCTGTATTCATTCTATATTTTTTTAATGTTTGTATAATCGAAAATTATAGTAAGATAAAATAAATTAGTTTTAAGTATTCGAAGTGCTTAAGTATTCATATTTCGGAATTTTAAAAAAATAATCCAAAAGTATTCTTGTAACGCAAGCCCTATATGTAAATATTTTTACTAATACGTATGGATACCATGATTCAATCTAACCAACAAACAAGTGAAACTCAATTTACCGGAAAGTTTCTAACCTCATTTCAGCGGAAGTTGCTCCAAAAAAAGCTACAAGAAGAATTATCAGACCATTACCGACAGCGCCTACTCATCATGATATTAGCTGATGAAGGTAGGACTCAGACCCAAATTTGTAAAACGCTAAATTGTTGTCCTACGACTGCAAGGCACTGGATTTTGATTGCTAAAATAGGGATGGCTCATCAATGGGAAGAACATCCGATCGGTCGTCCACATACAGCCAATCATCAATATCGAGAAAGATTAAAAGTACTAGTTAGTCAAAATCCTCAAGACTACGGTTATGCTTTTCAGCGCTGGACTGGATATTGGTTAAGTCAGCATTTAGCTAAAGAATTAAATATTGATCTTAATGAACGTCAAGTTAACCGAATACTCAAACAAATGGGGCTATCTAGTCGTGCCCAATCACAAGCCTCTAAAGAAGTAATTTCGACTAATGACACTTCAATATCACGTATTCTCATCAAAGATTTGTCGCCGGATATTAGGAATAATACATGACTCAAAAACCTTTGGAAAAACTCTCCCCAAATATTCTCAGTAAGATTTGTGGTTATAATTTCTCCTCTCAAGATTTTCAACAATGTTTACGAAAATCTCAATACCTTACTCCTAAAATTGGTAAGTTTTGGCATGGCACCGCAGCTCAGGCTGGCATTTATATTGTTATGTCTGGTAAAGTTAGACTCTTAGATACCAATGATCAACTTATTAGCACTATCGAACCAGAGAATTCTTTTGGGGAATTCACTCTTTTTCCAGAGTGTTATTTGAATGCTTATGATGCTAGAGCTTCCATTAATCTGGAGCTATGTTTCATTCCTGCTGAAACCATTAGTCCTCTTTTTTTAATTCATCCTCAAATCAAACAGCAACTATGGGAACAAGCTCAAACTCTTGACCGTTTACAGGTTAAGTCTGCAGAATTTTTTATAGACAACGAATCAGGTGTGAATTCGGCTTGGTCAGTTTCGCCCCATGAATTATCCGCCGTAGCGCCAACCTCTCCACATCCGAAGATTGGTAAGGCGTATTTTCCCACTCCCATAGTAGTAATTAAGCATTTTTGGCAGCGAGTCGCTCATCGCTATCCTTTTTTTGCTCAACAAAGTGCTTCGGACTGTGGAGCTGCCTGCCTAGTGATGGTATCGCAATATTGGGGTAAGAAATTTAGTATCAATAGAATTCGAGATATTGCTAATGTCGATCGCAATGGAGCTTCTTTACGCGGATTAATCATTGCAGCTGAAAGTATGGGCTTCTCCACCCGCCCAATTAAGGTCACATTAGATCAATTAATCAAACAACCACTACCAGCAATCATTCACTGGGAAGGAAAACATTATATTGTTGTCTATGAAATTACGCGGCACGGCGTAGTGGTAGTCGATCCGGCTATTGGTCAAATCACGCTTAGCCCTGCAGAATTTCAAGATAAATGGACTGGTTACACATTAATAGTGACACCGACAGCTTTATTTAAAGAAGCCCAAGAAGTTACTACGCCATTTTGGCAGTTTTTTGAACTAATGAAGCCCTATCGTAGGGTTTTATCAGAGGTTTTTATTGCTTCTATCCTAATTCAGATTTTTGGGCTAATTACTCCTATTTTTACTCAGCTTATTTTGGATCGAGTAGTCGTTCAGAGATCTGAAGTCACGCTGTTTGCTGTGGGATGGGGCTTACTAATTTTTGGCATTTTCAAAGTGATGACGATGGGTTTGCGACAATATCTCTTGGATCACACTGCCAATAAAATTGATTTAGCCCTCATTGTGGGATTTATCAACCATACCTTGCGTTTACCCCTTAGTTTTTTTGAATCTCGTTATGTCGGAGATATCATATCTAGAGTAGAAGAAAATCGTAAGATCCGGCGGTTTCTATCTGGGGAGTCCTTGTCAATTTTCCTGGATTTATTGACCGTATTTATTTATATCGGTTTAATGTTTTTTTATAGCTGGAAGTTAGCTTGCTTGGTCTTGCTGATCATCCCGCCTTTTTTCTTGTTAGCTGTAATTTCTACGCCTTTTTTACGGAGAATTTCACGGGAAATATTCAGTGCTGTTGCAACTGAAAGCAGTTATTTAATCGAGATATTATCGGGTATTCGAACAGTTAAATCAACGGCTGTGGAACAAACTGTCCGCTGGCACTGGGAAGAGTTACTTAATCAAGAAGTTAAAAAGATTTTTTCTGGCCAAGTTATTGGTAACCGCTTACAGATATTTAGCAGTTTGATTGAGTCACTGATGACGACGGCTACCCTCTGGTTTGGAGCGTGGTTGGTTATTCAAGGTCAGTTAACTATTGGACAATTAATTGCCATGAGTATGTTACTGTCCAACATTATCTCTCCCTTTAAAAGAATGGTGATGCTGTGGAATAGTTATCAGGAAGTGGTGATTGCGATCGAACGGATTAGTGATGTATTAGATACTGAAACTGAGGAGGATACACAACAATATTCTCGCCAGTCTCTACCACCGATCGAAGGAGAAGTTGTTTTCAATAATGTTACTTTTCGTTATCATCCAGATAGTGACCAAAATATCTTGGAAAATATTAATTTCACGATTAAGCCCGGCCAGATGGTCGCTTTAGTTGGTAGAAGTGGCTCCGGTAAAACTACTATTTCTAAATTGATATTAGGACTATATCCACCGACTGACGGTAAGATTCTGATCGATCGACATGATATCACCAATATTGATCTCCGCTCTTTACGTCATCAAGTCGGGACAGTAGACCAAGATACTTTTTTGTTTGGCGGCACCATTCGAGAAAATATTAGCTTAGGACATCCCAGCAGCACCTTACCAGAAGTGATGGAAGCAGCACATTTGGCTGGAGCAGATGAATTTATCAAAAAATTACCGATGGGGTATGAAACCATCACTGGGGAAGGCGGTGGAATGTTATCTGGCGGACAACGCCAAAGGATAGCGATCGCTAGGGCTTTATTGGGCAAACCAAAGTTATTAATCTTTGATGAGGCTACTTCCCATCTGGATGCCGAGTCCGAACGTATTATCCAGAATAATTTGGGGGAAATTTTGGAGGGAAGAACAACTCTGATTATTGCCCACCGTCTTTCTACTGTTAGAAATGCTGATGTGATTTTGGTTTTAGATAAAGGAGTACTTATTGAACAAGGTACTCATGATGAGCTGATGAGTATGCAAGGTCACTATTACTATCTCAATCATCAACAACTAGCCGTTGCTTAAGCATCAATTCATTTTTTAATTCAATAAATTTTCCGCACTCAATTTTAATTATATCTAGTTAATAGTAGAGAATATTATGCTTGATAATTTTGTTGACAATCATTCAATTACTCATGTTGAGCAACAAGAAGTACCACTCAAAGTACTAGAAAAATCTTCATCGATCGATCACGAATGGTCTCCCAGTATCACCAATACCCTAAGTACTACCCCCCAAGTATGGACAAGAGGATTATTGTATTTGATAGTGGCCGTTATTATAGTTATTTTACCATGGACAGTATTCACTAAAATTGATGAAACTGGTACAGCTAAAGGTAAAATAGAACCAAAGGATAGCAGCACAAAACTTGACTCTAACGTGGCTGGAACTGTTTCCAAGATATTAGTTAATGAAGGCGATACTGTTAAAGCCGGGCAGATTTTGTTAACAGTTGGCTCTGAATTGGTCGAAGCCGAACTAAAACAAGCTCAAGATAAACTACAGGGACAAATAAATCGATTGAATCAGTTGAAAGTTTCAAAAGATCAATTGACATTATCTTTATCTACTCAGCAACAACAAAATAAAGCAGCAGAGCTAGAAAAATCTTCTCTAATTGATCAGGCAAAATACAATTCAGCATCGGTCAAGAGCACTTATCTTCCACTAGAATCCGAAAAGAGAGCACAAGTAAGTAAAGCTCGTCAAAATTTATCTTCAGCTAAAAATTCTTATGATCTACTAAAAGCTGAAAAAAAAGCTCAGATTGATCAGGCACAAGTTGCTTATCAAAGTCAAAAAGATTCTCTCAAAAATAATGCAATTATTTTAGCTAATGCTCGACGGGAACTAGTTCGCTATATGCAAGCCCAAAAGGAAGGAATTGTTGCTAGTATCCAAGTTTCGGCCAAAGAGGATCTAGTTCAAGAGAAACAACGTGTTTATGATCAAAATAAATCGGGTATTGAGCAGACCAGACTACGACTTAATGAACAAATTGGCAATTACAACAAAATAATGGCACAAACCCAAGCCGAAATACAGCAAAACAGTCTCAATCTTGACGAACAAAATGGTAACTATGGTCAAACTGTTGGGCAAGCCAAATCAGATGTTGAACAAGCTAAATTGCAATCTCAGCAACAGATGCGTAGCTTGCAAAGCTTGATTCATAGCAATGCCTTATCTCTGTTGAAAATTAAAGAACAAATTAGAAATCATGATACAAATACTGCCTTACTGACAGCAGAAATTGCCCAGTCAGAAAGTCGGATAAAAGCTCTGGAATTTCAACTCTCTCAACGGACAGTTAAAGCTCCCATTAGTGGCATCGTTTATCAATTTCCCATTAAAAAGGCTGGTGCTGTTGTTCAACAGGGTACACCTATTGCCGAGATTGCTTCCCAGCAATCTGGATTGGTTTTGCGAGCGATTATGCCTACATCAGATAGTGCGTATATACAAAAGGGCTTGTCCGCTAAGTTGAAATTTGATGC
Organism: uncultured bacterium; assembly: GCA_964247085.1. Classification (GTDB taxonomy): domain Bacteria; phylum Cyanobacteriota; class Cyanobacteriia; order Cyanobacteriales; family Chamaesiphonaceae; genus JAAFHZ01. Next base: position 23,446 of record CAXTSX010000045.1, on the reverse strand, counting down.
TTATCCATTTCAAGATTATGGAGTTGTTGCGGGAGAAATATTATCCGTTTCGCCTACTACTTCAGTGAAGGATACGACTCGTGGCAAGGTAGAAGCTTACAACGTAGAAGTTGGAATTAATCAAACCTGTCTTAAAAATAATAATCAGTGTATTCCCCTACATCCTGGAGATACGGCAACAGCAGAAGTGATTGTGCGGCAGCGTCGCATTATTGATTTTGTTATTGATCCTTTTAAAAAAATGCAGGGTGGCGATCTAAAATTGTAAATAATTTAGCTGTATTGAAATAACTTTATTATCCACAACAGTCATTTTAGTAAAATACAAATCATGTTGAAAAATATCACAATTACACCAAGAGAAATTATCCATCATCTGAAATTATCTTGCATGATTCCAAAAGTAACGGATAAAATTATTAGGAATAAAATAATATCAGAAAAAGCAAAAGAAATTGATATTGTTCCAGATAGTTCATCAGTTCAAAAAGCAGCAGATTCAATCCGAATAGCTGGAAAATTAATTAGTGCCGATGATACGTTTAAATGGCTAGAAGAAAACTGTTTATCTAGTAATGATTTCGAAGAAATTGTTCTTTTATCACTCTTTGCAAATGAGCTGTCCAAGACCTTGTTCTCTAGTAAGGTGAAATCATATTTCTTTGAAAACCAACTTAACTACATAGAGATTGTGATGTATGAAGTTATCCTTGATGATCACGATTTAGCTATGGAACTTTTTTATGCTGTGCAAGAAAATGAAATTAGTTTCCATGATGTAGCTCATAAATATATTCAAGACCCAGAATTACGCCGTCATGGGGGTTATAGAGGATTACTAAAACGAAAAAGTTTAAAGCCTGAGATTTCAGCTGCTGTTTATAATGCTCAAGCACCTGAATTGCTCAAACCAATTATTACATCATCAGGGATTCATTTGATTTTGGTGGAAGAAATAATTAAGCCCCAGCTAGATGATCAATTGTACCAACAAATTTGTTTTGACCTATTTAATGAATGGATAGATAAAGAAACTAGCAACTGGGAAGTCACTACCCAAGTGTAAAATACTCACAAGTGACATAGATCAATTATGATTGTCTCCAGTAGTGGGCACGAATTGTGCTTTGGGTAGAAAAGGTATCAGTTTTTCGGCTAAGTCTTTTACTAAAGGCTCTTCCATAATGGTCGTATGAGAACCAGGTATCTGAGAAATAGTTACTCCATCCAATGCTAGCTGATTCCATCCTAAGTCGATATTAGTCACTGATAGATCACCTGGGCAACGAAAAAGATGCACACGCCCTGGATATACTGCTGCTTTATATTCATTACTCGCTTGGTGATTAGCAAAATGTACTTGCAGTAGGTATAAGTCTGGCAAGGAACGTTTAATATACTTTAAATAATTACGGTGGAAAATACCTAATTTCCCGACAGTACAATGCCACTTCATTTTCTCTAAGAAGTAGTCTGCTCGTTCAGGCCAGGTTAACTTAACAAGATCTTGAAAGTACTTTGCACGCCAATTTTCAGATGTTTTAGCTTGGACGGCCTGCTTTGCGGATTCTGGTAAATTATTAGGTGCAACAGCATCTAAAATTGCTAACAAAGACGTTTTGTGTCCTTGAGTAAGTAGTTGTTGTGCTATCTCAAAAGCTACTTCTGCCCCAAAAGAAAATCCACCTAGATAATAAGGACCTTGAGGTTGAACTTTTTGAATTTCTTTAATATAGTTAGCTGCCATTTCTAGAATAGAAGTAAGGGGATGATTCTCTCCATCTAGTCCTTGGGCTTGTAATCCATAAACTGGCTGGTCTGGCTCTAAATAATTTACTAACTTGCGATAAAACAAGACATTCCCCCAAACAGCATGGATCAAGAATAGAGGAGGCTTCTGACCATCAGTTTGGATAGGCACTAAAGGCGACCAGGAAAAAGCTACTGGTTTTTCTTGTTCCTGGAGTACTGCGGCCAATTGTTCGATCGTTTGAGCATTGAGAAAAGTCGCTAAGGGAAGATTTTGACCGAATATATTACCAAGTTTGGTGAGCAATTGAACGGCAATGAGTGAGTTACCACCCAGTTCAAAGAAGTTGTCATGGATGCTAATCTGCTCAATTCCTAAGACCTGTTGCCAAATTTGAGCGATTGATTCTTCTAGTTGATTGCGAGGTTCAATAAAAGCGATACTTGATTGTGATCGATCGATCACCGGAACAGGCAAAGAACGTCGATCAATCTTGCCGTTGGGAGTGAGCGGCAGGGCTGCTAACATCACAAAAGCCGACGGAATCATGTAAGAAGGTAACGTTTGAGAGAGAAAATCTCGCAGGTCTTTTACTGCGACATTATCTTGCTCATCAGAAACTAGATAAGCCACCAGTCTTTTGTCACCGGGCAGGTCTTCCCTTACCACTACTGCATTTTGGCGGACAGCTGGGTGCGTAGCAAGCACAACTTCAATTTCACCTAGTTCAATCCGGTAGCCTCGGATTTTGACTTGATTATCAATGCGACTAATGTATTCAATATCGCCAGTAGGTAGATACCGCGCTAAATCACCCGTGCGATAAAGACGAGCATGGGGTTGGTCGCTAAAAGGGTGAGAAATAAATTTTTCAGTGGTTAAATCTGGCCGATTAAGATAGCCTTTGGCCAGCTGCACACCACCAATGTATAACTCACCTCTCACGCCAATGGGCACTGGCTGCAAAAAGGAATCGAGAATATAAGTTTGAGTATTGGCAATAGGCCGACCTACTGAAATAGCCGATCGCTGAGAGGTAATGAGTAAATCGGCAGCTTTAACTTCATAGACAGTTGCCCAAACAGTAGCCTCTGTTGGACCATACATATTCCACAGACTCGCCACCTTCGGAGCCAGCTCTCTCGCCAGCTGCGGAGATAGGGCTTCGCCACCGCATAGCACTTTGAGAGAGGATTGACCTTGAGCAGACCAGCCAGCAGCTAACAATAACTGCCAAGTAGCCGGAGTGGCTTGCATGAAGGTAGCTTGAGATGTTTCTAACAACTGTGCTAGTTTGATACCATCTGCTACGACTGCCCGGCTAGCCAGCACTACTTGCGCACCGATTAATAGTGGTAGATATAGCTCCAAAACAGCAATATCAAAAGAAATAGTGGTGATGGCTAATAAAATATCTTGAGCTGTTAATCCAGGCTGCAATTGCATGGAGCTTAAAAAGTTGGTCGCTGCTCCCTGCAAAATCTGGACACCTTTAGGTTTGCCAGTCGATCCAGAAGTGTAAATGACATAGGCTAGATGCTCCGCAGCTACATCACTACTGGGATTTTGGTTGCTTGCCCGCGAAATAATCGCCGCATCAGTATCCAGGCATACTACTTGAGCTTGATGCTGCGGTAAAATAGATAGCAATGCTTGCTGTGCTACTAACACCGTCATTTGGGAATCGGACAGCATGTAAGCCAGCCGATCGGATGGAAAAGCTGGATCGAGAGGAACATAAGCCCCACCAGCTTTTAAGATGCCCAGTAGTCCGACTAGCATCTCCACAGAACGTTCTACACAAATACCTACCAATACATCGGGGCCAACTCCTAAGGATTGCAGCTGGTGGGCTAGCTGATTGGCTCGTTGATTCAGGTCTTGATAAGTAATATGTTGTTCTTCAAAGACCAGGGCGATCGCCTCGGGGGTGCGGATAACTTGTTCTTCAAACAGCTGGTGAATACATTTATTCTGTGGATATTCAGCGGTAGTTTCGTTCCACTCCGTAAGTAGCTGATAGCGTTCTGTTGCTGTAATCAAGGGCAACTTAGCCAATAACTGTTGTGGGTCAACCACAAAACTCTCTAATAAAGTTTGAAGATGCCCCAATAAACGTTGAATTGCTTGATTGTCAAACTGACCAGAGTTGTAGGAAATTTCTAAATTAATAGTGGATTCAATTTGGGCAAATAGAGTAAGAGGGTATTTTGATTGAGCCAATAGCTTACGACCTGTTTGGCCAGGCGGCTGTAAAATAGCAGACAACTCGGCATCCTCAAAAATCACCAAATTTTCAAATAAGACGTTAGGGGAAACGTCACTCCATGATTCAATCGTGGTCAAGGGAATATGGGCATGTGCCTGCATCGCCATCCAATTAGTCTGGAGTTCTTGTAACCAAGGTAATAATTCTTGATCGAGCGGCAGTTTTGCTCGTACAGGTAAAATATTGACGAAAGTATCGATCGCTGGATCTGGGTAACCATGAGATGCGGATTGTTCACCTACGCGGAGTTCCCCAAAAACCACATCACTTTCACCACTATAACGACTGAGCAGCAGCGCCCAAGCTCCATAGATGATAGTGCGCAGATGCAGCTGGTGGGTCTGTACAAAGTTTTGTAAAGCTATTGTACTAGCGGAAGATAGCTGAATTGATTTAATGCCATTACTGGGGTTCTGTAATTGCGGATGCCCAATTTCTGATAATTTAATTGGTGCGGTAAAACCTTGCAACAGTTGTCGCCAGAATTCTTGTGATTCCATTGGTAAAATAACATCTGGACGAGAGCTTGTTTGCATGGTTTTGTATGGATGATTGACCAGGTAAGAATCTCAATTGAATTAATAGAAAGAGATACACCAAGAAACTTTTGATTTCCCAGAACTCATGTAGATCGACTCTCTATCAGTTAAATCCGCTAACTTAGAAAAGCTATTCTCTACACTGATACGCTATTTCTATTTGTGGGATCCAGTGATCTCAAATTTAGTCTTTGAAAAACAGCTTTCTAGCGGCATCTCATAACTTTTCTTTAGTGCTTAATTCTTATATTGCCCAACAAGCAGGCTTAGGCTACCATTGATCCCCATCAAAAATCAACTCATCTGTTACCCATTATACAAGTAGGTGTTGGGACGCAAAATCCTTACAAGCCTCTATTTTTATGTACTACATCAAAATAGAGTCTCTGAAGTACAGGCTAATTTATGGCGACGAATCAGTCAAAAGTCTGATGAACTTACTCAGCCAGATGTCTTAGCGCCGGGAAAATTTGGCACGATCAACAATCGGTTAGACTTGGGGATGATTATCGATATGCTCAACCGCCGAGCATTAACTTAGAAAGTAAACGTCATGGCCATATTACAACTGGAAAACAGCAATATTTATCGAGATACTGCCGATATCGATCGAGAGCTAGCTCCCTTAAATATTCAGCTCCAACACTGGCCAGTGCTAGATCCAGTGAGTGATGACCTGGAATTATCAGCTCTTTTGGCTCAGGAGCAGTTAGAGGAGAGCGAAAAAGTCCTGATTTTGAAGTCTCTCGATCGCTATTTTCAGCAGCTTCAGCAAGACAGTGGGTATCAGACCCGCGATTTAATGGTGTTACATCCAGCTATTCCAGATTTAGATCATCTGATGGCGAAGTTTAATCAAATCCATACCCATGCTCATGACGAGGTGCGCTATGTCATTGCTGGAGAGGGGGTATTTGGGTTTGTGCGTCCGGATGGTTCTCAAATAGAATTAACCGTACAAGCCGAGGAATATATCAATGTCCCAGGGGGCACAGAGCATTGGTTTCATCTCAGCGCCAGTCGTAGCCTGAAGGCTGTACGTTATTTTATTGACACCAATGGTTGGACTCCAGCCTATACTAATACTCCCATTCGCTTTCAGCCGCTGCCTCGCTCTATTGATGTCTAGCTGTAAGTTTAAGTGGCTTTGCGATATTATTGATGGGCGGCGCAGACAACATAGAGCATCAATTATGGGCAATACCTTCGGACATTTATTTCGGATTACTACTTTTGGCGAGTCTCATGGGGGTGGGGTCGGAGTGGTAATTGATGGCTGCCCACCACTGCTAGAAATCACTGCTGAAGAAATTCAGCTAGAACTCGATCGCCGTCGTCCTGGCCAAAGCAAAATCACCACTCCCCGCAACGAAACCGATACTTGCGAAATTTTGTCTGGGATGTTTGAGGGCAAAACCACTGGTACCCCCATTAGTATTCTGGTGCGCAACAAAGATGCCCGGTCCCAGGATTATGACGAAATGGCGCAAAAATACCGTCCTTCTCATGCCGATGCCACTTACGATGCCAAATATGGCATTCGGAATTGGCAGGGTGGCGGTCGGTCTTCAGCGCGGGAGACGATCGGACGAGTTGCAGCGGGGGCGATCGCTAAAAAAATCCTGAAGCAAGTGGCCAATGTAGAAGTGATTGCCTACGTCAAACGGATTCAGGATCTAGAGGCTGAAATTGATAGTAATACTGTCACCATGGCTGAAGTAGAAAGCAATATCGTCCGCTGTCCGAACCCAGTTTGGGCAGAGAAAATGATCGATCGAATTGAAGCCATTGGTCGCTCCGGGGATTCGATCGGCGGAGTAGTGGAATGTGTGGTCAGGGGAATGCCCAAGGGTTTAGGTGAACCGGTGTTCGATCGGCTAGAGGCCGACATTGCCAAAGGAGTGATGTCTTTACCAGCCACCAAAGGATTTGAAATTGGCTCTGGTTTTGCCGGGACACTGCTGACTGGCAGTCAGCATAACGACGAATTTTATACCGATGAGCAAGGGGAAATTCGAACCGTGACTAACCGTTCCGGCGGTACCCAAGGCGGCATTAGCAATGGAGAAAATATTGTGATGCGGGTGGCCTTTAAACCTACGGCGACGATCCGCAAGGAGCAGCGCACCGTGAATACTGACAAGACAGAAACCACTCTAGCAGCAAAAGGTCGTCATGACCCCTGCGTGTTACCCCGGGCGGTGCCGATGGTCGAAGCAATGGTCGCCCTGGTGCTGTGCGATCATCTCCTGCGTCACCACGCTCAATGCCATCTCTTACGTTAACCTTTCGGAGCATATTCTAAGTGAATTTTCAATCTGTCATTGCTACCCTCAATCAATTCTGGAGTGACCAGGGCTGCATGATTGCCCAACCCTACGATACGGAAAAAGGAGCGGGCACCAAAAGTCACCATACTTTCTTGCGATCGCTCGGTCCAGAACCCTGGGCAGTGGCCTATGTAGAACCTTGTCGTAGGCCAGGGGATGGTCGCTATGGCGAGAATCCCAACCGCTATCAATACTACTATCAATACCAAGTCCTGATTAAGCCCTCTCCCAGTGGCATTCAAGAAACCTACCTGGATTCTTTACGGGCTTTAGGAATTAAAACCGAAGATCACGATATCAGGTTTGTGGAAGATAACTGGGAAGATGCTGCGATGGGTGCTTGGGGCGTAGGCTGGGAAGTTTGGCTAGATGGGATGGAAGTCACTCAGTTCACTTACTTCCAGCAATGTGGCGGGATCGACTGTCGGCCAGTATCAATCGAAATCACCTACGGTTTAGAACGACTCTGTCTGGAATTGCAGGGGGTAAATTCCTTCGATAAACTCCAGTGGAACGATACTTTCACCTACGCTGATATTTTCCTGCAAAATGAGATCGAACAATCTACTTATAATTTTGAGGCGGCCAATCCAGAATTGTTGTTTACGCTGTTTGATTTGTACCAGCAAGAAGCTAAACAGCTACTGGAGCGCCAGCTAGTGATGCCTAGTTTGGACTACGTACTGAAGTGTTCGCATACTTTCAACTTGCTAGATGCCCGGGGGGTGATTTCGGTGACGGAGCGGACTAGATATATTGGCACAGTGCGTAGTCTAGCGCGGCAGGTCGCCCAGGCTTATGTCGCACAGCGCGAAGAACTGGGCTTTCCCCTGTTGGCTAAGGCGCGGGTTTAGAGGTTCTTGGTAGAAATAGGGGTGTTGGTGGAATTCTAGTTTTAGACACCATTTCTAGACAAGATTTTGATCACTAAAATCCCCGGTGGCCAAGGGCTGCTCCACTTTGTTATCGGCAACATTAATAAGCAGCGACTTTTTGCTCTAGTGGCCTGGAGCATCACGCTAGTACCAGTGATCAAGCCCTGTTTAGCCAATGATGAATGGGTGACTATAGGTGAAAAAAGTACCTGCTATTACTACCAACAAGAGCAGCTCACTAGTACTAAATCCTGCAAATTAAGCTATACCAACAAAATTGGTCTGCAAACTGTGCGCGTCGATTGGCCGGACGAAGCCTGGAGTGGCATCGAAAAATTAACTCAATGTGATTTGCTGCCGGATGTGAATTTTACCGTTGATGGTTACTGTCGTTTTTTTGTGAATGGTCGCCGTGCACTGCGCTATCATCGATCTTCTTTGCAAACTAATGAGTTAGGCCATGTCATTGATGAGCAGGGCGATATTACCTGCTACCAAATTCAAGAAACTAAGAACAGTATTTGCACTAAACTTTAGCCTTTTGGATATTTTGTAAGATCGATCGCAAGTAACCCAAATCTGGAGTTTGATGACCATAACGCCAAGCCACATAGGCCAGTACGATCGGCTGCGCTGTTACCGATAAAACCGGGTCAGAATGCTGACTTAAAAGCTGCAAATACTCCCCAGGAGTTTGGCTGGGTTGCCGTGGCCAAATTGGATGCAAATGCTGGAGCAGTTGTTGATAGATTTGCTCCATCGGGGGCTGGCGTTGTAGCCATCTTTGATATTGCCACCGACGGTAGTTTTTCCACAGCAACCAACCACCAAAGGCCATCGCGATCAAGGTGGCCAGGGCAACCACTGCCCCTAGCCAACTACCGACAAAGAAGCTCCAGAGCCAGACAATTACCAGCGCAATATAGCCCCCGATGGTGGCGATCCAAGCGGTGATCGGGGTGGGCAGTAAACCAGCCACCCATTTCCAGATTTGCTTCAGAATGCTGAAAGTTTGATCATCTTCAATACTCGGTGGAAACAACAGATGACCAGGCAGGGGGTCAAAACTATACCAGCCATACTTTGGAAAGTAGACTTCGGTGAGGGCATGGGCATCAGTGTTTTTTACTTCATACATGCCCGTAAAAGGATTGAAATAACCGGGAGCAAAGCCGACCGCCAACCGGGCGGGAATGCCGATCGATCGCAGCATCATCGTATAAGTAGTGGCAAAATGATCGGGATAACCACCCGGTACGCAGGCCATCTGCGCTTGGGCACAGCGAAACAAGAACCATTCAGCCAAGTCTTGAGCAGCTGGTACTGGTGGTAAAAGTAATGGATCGGCTGGTGTTTGGTAATTCTGTTTGAGGTATTGAGCTAAATACAGCGCGGTATCATAGTTATTGTTTAAGGGCTGGGGATTTTTGCTGATTTGGGTTTGCGGGTAATCGGCAATAATTTTTTCGGTAAAAGGCTGTAGTTTTGTTTTCAATTCCGCCGGGATTTGTAAATAGTCTGATAGAGATGCTTGAAATTCTTTACTTTCTCGATCGAACCTATTTCCGGCTTTGGTCAATAAGTCTACCGACCTTTCTGGTACCTGGGAGATGACGGTATAGGTTAGATCGGGAGCTAAACCCACTGGCGATCGCAAGCTATTTTCTCGATCGATCGCCAGGTTTTGGGTCGGGAAATACACATCAGTGGCTGACAGCAAAGCGGGCAGTACATTTGGCAACTCTGCTACCGCTGTATAGCTTTGAATAATTTGTTTAACCGGAGCCTGGAAAGTAGTGGGGGAGAGGGTAAATTTGTTAGACCAGTTAGAACGCTGAAGTTTTTGAACATCTTCGTTATGAGATATTTCCCAGCCCTGGCCGGTATATTTGTCAAAAGCCAGGACGCGCCAAAAACCAGGAGTTTGCGATCGTACCCGCATCACCAGTTGCGGTTTCAGCTGGCCGCGCAGATTTTGATTAATGCGCTGGTTGAAGCCATAGTAAGAGGTTTCATCGAATTTAGTCCCATCTTCATCAGCAATTGTCCCGGATCCAGCGCCTCCTGAATTTTCCCCAGATTGATTGCGCCCCTTTTTATTTTTATAACCAGGATTATTGATCTGTTGACCAGTATAGTTAGGAGCGTTGGGTAAATTGGGACTGACCGGCATACTTTGAATTTGATAGCCCGGTAAGCGGGGCATAGCTAAAAACAGCAGTAATCCTAAAGCTAAGATCAATCCCCATAGCTTGAGCAAATGCTGCATTGGTAACTGCGCAGTCTGTCCCCACCAGATTTGGTGCTGCCCAGTCAGGGGACGTAAACCTAAACGAGAACGATAGTCTAGAAATAGCACTGGCAAGCCGATCGCCACAAACAATAACAGCAATGGAGCAAATGTCATGGTTTGGCTGATAGTCGCTGCCACTGCCACCAAAATTAAACCAATCAACATCGAATAGCCTAAGTCTTTACGCTTGGGCATATCAAAGGTATGGATGGTCTGGATTTGCACCAACAGTTCGGCCAGTACCAAGCGCGTATCATTCAGGCTACCGAGCAAATGTTGAAAAAAATAAGCCAGTGCCGCCAACATGACTGCCGCCAGAGCAAATTTAATGGCCACTGCCGATCGATCGCGCTGCCGCCAACTCCAAAAAGCTCCAATCGCACTAATTGGCACCGCCCAGAGACTCATTTTGGTATCAGCAGCCACATCAGTGGCGATAATTCCGACTGTCACCAGTGACTGAATCAAAACTCTCAACAGCAGAGAATTTTCACTGTTGACGACGGGGCGGTGGGGGGATCGTTGCAAAAGAGCTGGCCACATGAATTATTGGTCAGCGGGAAATTCAGCCGCCGGAGGGGGTTCTGACTTATCATGCCCAGGGGGAGGTGGGTCTGTACCATCCTCGTGATAATCGCTCATGGATTTTTCCCACGGAAATAAGGGTGGCTCCGACTCTTCTGCAACCGACAACCTTTTGATTATTGAAAAATACACGCGCTTTTCTGCCACTTGTTATGATGTGCCTCCAGCCATTACAGTTTTGCCAAAATACGAGTGAACACTCGGCCACCCAATAGTTCAGATGGTCATTTCAAAAGTTGCTGTGCTGGAAGATGCTGTTATCGATCAATATTCCAACTTCCTAGATCGCCATCCGGTCAGATTCGCAATCTGGAAAATCACGGTAAAATCGATGGGTTATTGTGTGGAGTGAATTATGGTTGTTAATTTAGAGCAACAGATCCAAAAGTTAATTGATCAAGCTCCAGCGGACTTACAGCAGCCGATCGCGCATATTTCGCCAGTACTGAACCAAATCGCCACGGATTTAGCTCATCAGTCCTACTTTATTGGCCAAAACACCTCCCAAGAATGGATCGTGATCACTTTGCAAAATGGCGACCAAGTCCAGATGGATGCCGTCTATGCCTTTGGCCATCAACAGGACGCGCTGAAATTTTATGGTCCCACCGAACTAGTGATCGAATTGCCGGTGATTGATTTATTATTTCAGCTGTTGGCCTTGGAGTCGATTCAGCAACTGATCTTTTTTGATCAAGTGAGGAATATGGAATCTGGTCGTACCCTTAGTCGATCGGACTTGCAACAGGCGATCGAACAACATTTACAAGGCGGCAATACCTTGCCCCCAGATATGTGTTAATTTTATTTTTGTAAAGATATAAATTTATGTAATTAGATTTGTCGAAAGATTGAGAGATTCTCATAATTGACCACGGAAATATTAATATATAGGCAACTACTATTAACTATTGAAACTGAGCGCTAAAAATTATGGACAAGCTCCAGCGGTATCGGGTGGTTTGCACCCTTTCTTTTAGTGATATTTATGGCCAGATTGTCGTTTGGCTGATGGTGATTTTCCTCAGTTTGGCATCAGCTTTGGCTCTATGGAGCAGCGTCCGCCAAATCTATGCAATGGCCACAGTCGGACTTATTCTAGTCCTATCTTTACCCTTCCTGCTTTTTGCTTTTGTCACAACGCTGCTCAACCATATTGAGTTTGTACCGCTCGAAGAACATCAAAGTACCCGTAGCGGTGCGCGGCGGATGATGGCTAATACTGGTGAATCGATCGGTAGCATGGGTAGTCCTGCTCTCTAATATTTTATTGCAAAGTAAATTTGGTATCAAGCAGCCTGGGTTAATCCTGGGCTGTTTGGTATCAAATTAATGCTAGAATGAGCAACCAGTCAGGAATTCGGCCATATTCAGCCCCATATTTTTCCTAAATTGCTATGCACCGTCTGGTCAACCAAATTGAAGCCATTTTGTATCTGAAAGGCCAAGCCTTAGATTTAGATACGATCGCCACTTGTGCCGATTGCGATCGAGATGCGGCTACCGATGCCATTATTGAACTGATGGGTGACTATGCCCACCGGAATAGTGCCCTCGAAATCATCGAAACAATTGATGGCGGCTACGCTCTCCAACTAAAAGAATCTTTCCAGGCATTGCGGGACAAAATCATCCCCGCCGAAATTGGTACCGGTGCCTTACGCACTCTGGCGGCGATCGCCCTCAAAGGACCCATTCCCCAGTCTGAGTTAGTAGAGCTGCGCGGTAGTGGCGCTTATCAACATGTCCAAGAGTTAGCTGAATTGGGTTTAATTCGCAAGCGTCGGCAGGTGGGCAATCGTTCTTCCTTAATTCAGGTCACGGAGAAATTTCGTCAGACCTACGAACTGAGTGATGATCTCCAGATCTATATTGCTACAGCCAAGGCTAGGGAAGCTTTACTGCCTCCAGAACCAGACATCGGGATTGACTCTGATCCAGAAGAAATAGCTGTAATACCAGCAGAAGTTTAAGCTTAAAATTGTTAATTACCATGTCGATCGACTACAGTATTAAAAGTGATCTTGAACCACAGAACTGAGCGAGGTTTAAATGGCATTTAATTCAGATTTCCTTGACTCGAAAACTACCGCAGACATCAACATCAACCAACTCCTAAAATACCTCCAGCATCAGCCGCCCGAGGTACTCGCTCAAGTAGCTAAGTCGGCTAGTTCGCAAGTGAAGGATGTGATATCTCACAATGTCCAAGGATTGCTCGGCATGTTACCCACCGACCACTTCAATGTACAGGTAACCACCGATCGCGATCACTTGGCCAATCTTTTGGGATCAGCCATGATGACCGGCTATTTTCTGCGTCAGATGGAACAGCGGATGGAACTAGATGAGTCCCTAACTGGTTCTTTCTTTGAAGCTGACCAAGATTCAGGGATAGATTAGCCACCAGCCGCAAAGGTAACCATCACGATCACGGACAGCAGTAGTCCAGGTAAAAGCAAAAGTCCTAAGGTAAATAGATCAGGAAGGTTCATATGGTCTTTTGTATAGGCTCCTCATCATAATAATGCTTGATCAACGATCGGAGATGAATAAATTAAATACTTTCTTCGGATTTTATTGACCTGGACTCTATTTATTATTTCTGCGCCAGACAGCAACAGGAAAACCGTCTGGGTCAGGTGTGGATAGCTACAACTAGCAACAGGGCTACTACAGGACCGATGCACCGTCACTAATATCAATCATCTTAATCTATTACCCCTAGCCATGAAATCGCTGAGAGTTTTCGGTTTGCAAATTTTAATTCTATTGATTACCGATCGCTATTACCCAATCAGCGAAGTTTGATCTGGCTACTGCTAAATAATCTAATTTCGGAGCAAGGCGATAATTAAATTACAACGCTAGTTGCTGAACCTCAACAACACTTCATAAACCATTCAACAACAAAATCTATGGCAACTGGTGATTACAACCGTCAGGGCAAAGATGGTGCCCAAAACAAGGGCTTGCTCGCATCGGGTTGGCGGCCTTTGTCTCGTGATTTAGACTTAGGTTTCCTATGGAATGTGGCCTGGAATGATCCGATTAATCTGGCCAAGAAGGGCTTGGATTTAATAAGCGATGTGGCGGATGCTTCCGGTCGGCGGGAGTATTCGGCGGTAGCCAATTTCTTTAACTTGTTCTCAGATCATATCCAGTATGAGATGAACGAGTTTTGGAATTTTATTACGCCGGAACCGGCTGCTCCTGACCATCGGCATAAAGAAAGTCTATCGGTACAAACCCCGGTAGTCCAAATGGTGAGTCGGGATAGCATTCCGATCGATTACGTCTTAAATCGCCTAGAAGAAACTACGATCATGCGAATCTTAGACATTCTGGGCAAGCCCGATCTGATTACTCAATATTATTGGGAGCGGTACTTTTACTATCCACCAGAGCGTTTTACCACTTGGGAACGGTTAGAAGTAATGGGACATGTTTCGGCTTACTGGCAAGAGCAAGATGTCTGGCTGCAAATTGAAACCTACGAACGGGGCAAGCGCCAGTATAGTCTCTATGCTAATGACCTCACACCGCTGGTGAATAAGGCTACCTATAATCTGGCCGTAATTCTGAGTGGTTACAAGAGTCGGGTAGGCCAGGTACATAGCCAACATCAACTCAAATCTTTCCCAGCAGAGATTCAGGCTTTTACCGATACTGTACAACAGGCGGTCTTTGATAGTCCCCAAATGGCTGTCTTGGTGAATGGTGAACCAGGAACTGGTAAAACGGTCTGGGCACAAGCCTTTGCTAAGGAAGTGATGATGCCATTAGGCTATACCATCTTTATTCTGGATCATGATGCGGTGGAAAACTTTTTACCTCCCGTCTATTTAGAAAAAATCTGCTTGATTATCAATGAAGCCGATAATTTGGCTAAAAATCGGGCTTTTGAGTCCGCCCAAGATAATAATAAAACCGAGCATATTCTCAGTTTGTTGGATGGCACGCTGTATCAGAGTGTGATTGATGAAAATGGGGTACAAATGAAACAAAAATTGGTGGTGTTGATGACTTGTAATACTACCGATCGCATGGATCCGGCCTTGCTACGGAAAGGACGGGTGGACTATACCTGTGAATTTACTCACAAGTTTGTCTAGATTGCTCCCATCAATTGATTTTACTGTTCAGAGCCAAGCTAGAAATTCGGCTTTGATTTCTGGGAGCATTTAAGGCAGCGATAAAATATTTTCGTAGAAAGTCTATATCAATACACCAGACTCTGAAATTGCCAAAAGTTCCCAGTTGATCACCTTTATTGGAAGAATAATGTCACAATGGGAGGCTAGTCGCAACATATATTTACAATGCCCAGTTCTGCCTCACAACCAGCAGAGAACACCTCTGGCAACCTGAGACCAGTTGAGTCATCCAGCTTAGCAAATTCCACTCCTTCTAGGTGGAGCCAGCTTTTCTTTGGCCAAGAGCCAACCCCCGAATTACTAGCCATTTTGACGGTGTATGCCGTGCAGGGGATATTGGGTCTGGCCAAACTAGCCATCAGCTTTTTTTTGAAAGATGAGCTGGCCTTAGCACCCGCCGAAGTCGCCGCTCTGATGGGCGTAGCCGCCTTGCCCTGGGTGATCAAGCCAGTTTTTGGTTTTGTTTCCGATGGTTTACCCATTTTTGGTTATCGCCGTCGATCGTACCTGATCTTGTCCGGGCTGGTGGGATCGGCTGCTTGGATTAGCTTAGCCACCATCGTCCACACCCCCTTAGCTGCCACCGGTGCGATCGCCATTACTTCCCTCTCAGTGGCTTTTAGTGATGTCTTAGTCGATTCCTTAATTGTAGAGCGGGCGCGGCAAGAATCCCTCAGCAGTTCCGGTTCTTTGCAGTCTTTATGTTGGGCAGCGGCGGCTTTGGGTGGGTTGTTGACGGCTTATGCTAGTGGCATATTACTGAGTAACTTTAGCCCCCAAACGGTTTTTGCCGTAACAGCAGTATTTCCATTAATCGTATCCGGGGTGGCCTTCCTGATCGATGAACAACCAGTTGCGGGCAAAGTAGCGACTGGTGCGGCAGCTCAGCAACAGTTGGGTCAGGTCTGGCAGGCGCTGCAGCAAAAATCGATTTGGCTACCACTATTGTTTTTGTTTCTCTGGCAATGTACCCCGACGGGGGATGCCTCTTTCTTTTATTTTGCGACCAATGAATTGGGTTTTACCCCAGAATTTCTGGGTCGAATTCGCCTGGTGACTAGTTTGGCGGCCTTGGTGGGAGCCTGGGTTTTTCATCGCTACCTCAAGGCCATCCCCTTCCGTACCATGTTCGGTTGGACAACGATATTGTCTTCGCTGGTGGGGATGACGACTTTGCTGCTAGTGACGCACACCAACCGAGCATTGGGTATTGATGATCACTGGTTTAGTCTGGGGGATAGTTTGCTGCTCACTGTCATGGGACAGATTACTTTCATGCCGGTGTTGGTGCTAGCGGCGCGGCTCTGTCCACCGGGCATTGAGGCGACTTTATTCGCCATTTTGATGTCGGTGTTTAATCTGGCTGGTTTGGTTTCGCAAGAAGGGGGAGCATTGCTGACTCATCTATTGGGCATTACCGATCGCAACTTTGACCAACTGTGGTTGTTGGTGCTGATCACCAACTTGGGCGGCATACTACCCCTGGTATTTCTGCGCTGGTTGCCGGATAGTGACCCCCAAGCAACCATGCCCGCCATCCCACCAGCCAGTTTGCCGGATCATCAAGTGGGTGCCTTGACTGGTGGTCAATCTTTTCCCAACCTTATGCCTGAATTTGTTCAACTAGATACTGACTCGAAAAATACCCCATGCTAAATCTCGAAAAAGCCCCCACTGAATACGATCGATCTGCTTGGAGCGGCGGCTATCAGTCCCAAAAAAATGAATATAGCTATCCGATCGATCAGATTACTGGTGAGATTCCTAAAAATCTAGCCGGTACTCTGTTTCGGAATATTCCAGCGATGTTGGATGTCAACGGTGTATCGGTGCGGCATCCCTTTGATGGGGATGGGATGATTTGCTCAATCGCCTTCCAGGATGGCCAAGCTTATTTTCGGAATCGCTACGTGCAAACAGCGGGTTATGTCGCCGAGCAAAAAGCCCAAAAGTTTTTGTATCGGGGGGTGTTTGGCACAGCTAAGGCTGGGGGATGGCTGGCCAATATTTTTGATGTGCAGCTCAAAAATATTGCCAATACCCAGGTGATTTATTGGGGAGGTAAGTTGTTGGCGTTGTGGGAAGCCGCCGAGCCCCATCGCTTAAACCCAGCGAATTTGGAAACGATCGGACTCGATAACTTAGATGGTTTGCTGCCGCCCGGGGGAGCCTTTTCGGCGCATCCCCGGATTGACCCCGCTGGCAAAATGGTGAATTTTGGTCTGAAGACGGGCTTATCTACCACCATCACCATTTATGAGTTCGATCGAGCTGGCCAAATCGAGAAGCAATACGATCACGTCGTGCCCGGATTTGCCTTTATCCATGATTTTGCGATTACCCCGAACTATTGCATCTTCTTCCAAAATCCGGTGGGATTCAATCCCCTGCCCTTTTTATTAGGTCAAAAAGGGGCAGGTGAATGCGTGAAGTTCAACGCCGACCAGCCAACCAAGATTATTGTCATTCCACGCGATCGAACGACTGACGAGCCAGTCAGAATTCTAGAAACCAAATCCGGCTTTGTCTTTCACCATGCCAATGCCTACGAAACCGAATATGGGCTATCGATCGACTCGATCTGTTACGCTTCCTTCCCAGAAGTGGAACCAAATAAGGATTTTCGCGAAATTGATTTCAATCGGCTAGACCCTGGCCAGCTGTGGCGCTTTCAGCTGAACTTTGCATCTGGCACAGTAGAAAGAGAGCTGATCGAAGCGCGCTGTTGTGAGTTTCCGACGGTGCCACCCGATCGGGTGGGTCAAGATTATCGCTATTTGTATGTGGGCGTGGCCGACGCTCTCGCTGGTAATGCACCCCTCCAGGGCATTACCAAGATTGACTTAGTGACCAAAGAACAGCAGACCTGGACTGCAGCCCCTACCGGATTTGTCAGTGAGCCAGTGTTTATTGCCAAGCCCCAACCGCAGTCTGAAGATGACGGCTGGCTGATTACTTTGGTGTATGAGGGCGATCGACAAGCCACAGATGTGGTGATTTTAAATGCGATCGATCTGAGCGTGGTAGCCAAGCTACACCTACCCCATCACCTGCCCTACGGCCTGCATGGCACCTGGACAGAGGAAATATTCATGCCTGCTGCCCAAAATGTATCAAAATAGATAGAAGCTTAATGATCCGTGATCAAAAATATGGCCTTGTCTGATGTATCTGGAATGGTTGGGAATATTTATGCGTGGGGTTTGCCCCTAGTCTGGCAGCTAGGCTTAGCGCTAGTAGCGGTATTCATTGCCGAGATCGTGCGGGATTTATTCCACCTCGCGGGTCACTACTGGGCACCATTGCAAGCCGGACATGCCTTGCATCATAAAGCCTATCGTCCCGATCTCAGTATTGTGAGCCTAGATTTATATCGGCAAGCTCAAAAGCATAACGACGTACCAGAGGCCCTGGCGATGGTAGCCGTGACTGCCTTGGTCAGTGCCTGGGGACAATATACTGGTCAAGGGTATGCGTTGTGGTTGGGTTGCCTTTATTCAGCAAGTTTTCTAACCACCAGTATCGCTCGATCGCAAGGTTGGTTACTAAAAACAGATCTCACCCACAAACCAGGTGATCTGGTGACATTGCCTTCCCAATGGACTGTTAATCGTACCTATCATTGGCGGCATCATTTTGACTATGCCAATGCCTACTACTGCGGTACCTTTACCCTGGTTGATAAAATCATGGGCACCAGTTTATCACTGAAAGGTAAATCGGTAGCAGTAACTGGAGCTTCTGGGACATTAGGTCGATCGCTGATCGCCGAATTAGCTGGTAAAGGGGCGCGGGTGATCGCCCTCACCACTTCGCCCCAGGCTAATTTCCAGGAAATCGGTGGCAATATTGAAATATTACAGTGGCATTTGGGTGCGGAGCAGGAGCTGCGCGATCGACTGCAAAAAGTAGATATTTTAATTATCAATCATGGCTTGAATGTAAATAGCGATCGGGATCCTAGCTCTGTAGAGCGATCCTTTGAGGTCAATACTTTCTCGGCTTGGCGGTTGATGAATCTATTCCTCGATACCGTAACAGAATCACGACACAAGGCTCTGAAGGAATTGTGGATCAATACTTCAGAAGCGGAGGTGAACCCAGCATTTAGCCCCTTGTATGAATTGTCTAAACGAACTTTAGGCGAGTTGATTACTCTGCGGCGCTTGGATGCGCCCTGTGTAATTCGCAAATTGGTGTTGGGGCCATTCAAAAGCAATTTGAATCCGATCGGTGTCATGTCAGCCAACTGGGTAGCTTGGGCTATTGTGGCGATGGCGCAACGAGATGTCCGGAATATCATCGTCACGATTAACCCGCTAACTTATATTTTCTTGCCAATTGCGGAAGCCGGTCGATCGATCTACTTTCGGCTATTTTCCAAAAACTAACTCTATTCACCAATAAAGACAACAGGATAAAAACAAGCACAAAGCTACTGCTATCGATACTTATGCCATTTAAGTAGCAAATAGCACAATAACAAATTCAACATGATGCTACGATGTCCGCTGTGCTGCAACCAGTGATTCTAATATGCTTTCTCGAAGACTTTCACTCCGAAACAAAATACTTTCTTCACAAGTAATTTGTATTACATTAAGTTCTCTATTTGTTGGGTTCGCCATGGGCTACTCCTATCAACTAGAGCGGGAGACCCCCATTCTGTGGTTCGGGTTAGCTCTAGCGATAGCAGCTGTTTTCCTGCCTTTATTGAGTGTAGTTAAGCCCAGGAAATAACTAGTATGCACTATTGTTCGGGCAAGTCTTTAGATTCGTTGTTCCTATCTAGCCTCACTCTGGATTTTTTGAAGTTTTAAATCTACCCAAAAGGGTATAGTAAGCGATTGTAAAGGCTAAATATAGTTACAACAATATCAACTAGCGGCGGGTTACAGCGGTTTGCAAGTATATGGGGGACACTTTAAATCTCGAATATAATCTATGACAAGGATTCCCTTAAAGGGCAGTTGCGAAAGTCCAACAGTGCCAAGCACGTCAGGGAAAAAAGCAGAAACCCAATTAGTGATGATTGGGAATCTCTACCCTCAGCGTAAACGGGGTAGGGAAGAGGTGAATATTGGTATAATCACCTAAGCCATCCAGATCGCATTTGTTATGAATACTCTTAGTCCAAATAATACCACTAGCAATCGTATTGCTACTCAGCTAGTAAATAGCTTGCTATCAGTTAAACCGCTAGCTAACTTAGCTAAAAAGCAAGCCCGAGGATTAATCATCAAAAGAGCTGAAGCGATCGGGGTGGCTTGGCGCCATGATGTGAAACAACTGCGTGCCCGAGATACTAGTCAAGATTTTTCGCCACAGTGGGATACAGAACTGGCTGACATCCAAAATCCTCATATTGCATACCCGGATTATTACCTAACTTCTTTCCATGCCTACGATGAAGGTAACATGGGTTGGAATCCAGCGATGGAAGTAGAAGTAGCTGCTTATTCTGTTCATGCCAAAATATTTTCAGAAACCGGTCGGGCTGGCGATGCTCAACTGCGCCGGAGTTATCATCAAGTTTTACAAAAGCAATTACCGACACCCCCGCAACAGATCGTGGATATTGGTTGTAGCGTGGGGATGAGTACTTTTGCGATCCAGGAAGTTTATCCTCAGGCTGAGATCACTGGCGTTGATCTATCGCCTTACTTTTTAACCGTGGCTAATTACCGATCGACTCGCCAGCCAAAAATCAAGTGGGTACATGCTGCCGCCGAAAATACGGGCTTAGCTGCGGCCAGCTATGATTTAGTTTCGCTTTTTCTGATTTGCCATGAGTTACCGCAAGCCGCTACTTTACAAATTTTTCAAGAAGCCCGGCGTTTACTCAAACCCGGCGGCCACATTGCCATTATGGACATGAATCCGGCTTCTGAGATTTACGGCCAAATGCCGCCCTATATTTTAACGCTACTCAAAAGTACTGAACCTTATTTGGATCAATACTTTAGTTTGGAGATCGATCGAACTCTACAATCGGCCGGATTTAAAGCTCCCACCATCACAGCCAACAGTCCTCGGCATCGGACAATCGTAGCTCAAGTTCAAGATTGAAAGCAATATCAGCCTAACACTAAAATCAATTCGACTCTAATCGATCGATATATCTAGAGATAGCCTGACAAGTGCGCTCCTCCATGCCCTCTAAGTGAATAGCTGTTTTTTGTAGAATTTCAACAAAGTGCCGATGGAGCAGTTGATTCCGTTTTTCAAAGTCTTGCTGCGCTAGATTGAGCGTAGTAAGACTTGGCATATTATCCACTAGTGTTGCTGAGGCGTTTACGATAGTGGCCAGATTGGCTTGATCACTATGTACTTGAATCAAATAGTTTTCATATTTTTGCTTGGAATTAAAAAACAATTGATAACTATATTCGTAGTGACTGACTTCTTTGCCAATCACAGCAATATCACCATCAATAAATCGTTTTATTTTTGACATCATTTTCCCGGAAGGTTTCAATTCAGGTGATAGCGGTTCCTTACTGATTTTCACCAAGTTGTTAAACCTGTCTGTCATATATTGCCAACAAATATTCAGTAATCGCTGTTCGGCATTGCTAATAATCTGACGTAGATGATCTGGTTGAATGAGCGACCAGTAATCTACGGGACTTTCGGCTCCATGCAACAATTTCTTCAGACAATCTAGATCAGAGTAAGTTGCTTCTCCAAGGTCTAAAAAGAACAAAGCTGGTGGGGAATTGTTCATGAGCAACAAAACACTAATTAATATAGTGAGAGTATTCCCAACTCACCAGCCCAAAATAACAAGCACTAGTCTAAATATCGTTGATTTTTTCTTTAAGAAATTGCAAGATCGCGTCCAAATTTCGCGATTGACCGCGTGGCGAGATCGAAAATTGAGTGTGATGTCGATCGATCTCTTCTGCTAAATCTACTAACACACGTTGAATAGCCGGACGATTACAGCCAGTGGCTTTTAGTAACAGGGTTTGGGAGACGGCAAACTTCTGCGGCTGCTGGGAGTTCCACATATAAATCGCATCGATCGCCATCAAAATTTTAGAAGCAGCCGGAGTACGCTGTTTAGAATTGCGTGGAATCTGCGGCTGAACGATCGTCAAAAGCTGGTCAAGACGGCGGTTAGCGTCCTGAAGAGCTGATTCCAGAGTGGCAATCCGATGGTTTGCTGTTACCAGCTCCTGCGATAAATCTACCGTCGGCACAGGGACTTGGTTCACCCGCATCCACAGACGGCTAATTTCAGCCTGCAAAGCAGCAATCGGATCATCTTGGTCAACAGCCGCCTCGGGCTCCGAGGCCATAATTTCCACCGACTCCGGCAAGCCCAATAGCACACCCTTAGCGGCCAGATGCTGGCCGAGTTTATTGACTAAATAGTAGTGAAAATAATATTGGGTGGCTGAAGAATTCGATCGCTGGAGTTCTTCCTGCGAAATAACGTGACCGAGGCATTCTTGCAAGAAACGAGCTGTTGTGCGATCGGGTGGACAAAAATAGTAATTACATATCTGGGCATAGACACCGCGTAAATTATGAACAGTAACGGCTCTCTCCCCAGGCAAGATGGGCACAATATCCCCAAAATGAGTTTTTACAGAACGCTTGACCGAATCGGCCAAACTGCGATTCAGCTCATCGGGAGTCCCTTGGGAGAGCTGGATAATGCGGGGATGCGCCCGAAAACGTTCTATTGATGCCAGGACAGTTGCAGCGGGCAATAAGCAAGGGGTAAGAAAGCGATCGGCCTTTGTTCGTTTTTTGAGCTGGCCTTCAAATAAGAGCCCATAGCGATCATCAGCCAGAGTAAAGGAACCCTTCGCCACTACTTCCGAAAACCGCCGACCAGTCGTGGCCGCAATGCCAGCAGCTAAATCGAAAGGATTAGCAGACTGTAGTAACTTGGTAGCTACTGCCAAAAATGCTTCTAACTCCACCGCCTGGAGATTGTCTTGTTTCGTGTTGTTGCGATCGGCTGAAGTGGCGGCAAATTCGCCATAGGTAGCTGTGTCGTATTTCAGGTAAGTGAGGGCAAAGTGTTCTTTCGTGGAGCCAGATTCACCGGTTCTTTTGGAGTACGAGTATTCGTGACTAGTTTTTTTGGTCAGAGATAATTGACCATCATCGATCGCGTTTTTAATGGCTTTGCGGTACATGGGTAGATAGACTTTGCCAACTGTGGGCTGAGGGTAGCCTTCCTCCAGGAGCGCGATTTCATTCAAACAAAGAGACTCAATCTGGGACTGGGATTTTGCGGTAGTCAATTGCTCAATGAAGTCAGCAATCAAATCAACCAGCTCGGTTTTGGAGAGTTTGGATCGATTTTCTTGGGCAATACGTTGACGATAGCGCAGGATGATTGATTCTCGGAGCATAGTTTGGAAGGGGCTGTTAGTTTAGAGCAGCTGTATAGACTGCTATGAAAAGTAGCCAACCATAAGTCTTGTTGTCAACCGGTTTTGCTCCCACAGCTTGCTAAATTTATTCTGTCCTATCCGGAGTTAACAACGTTGATAGTATGGTGAAACAAATATTTACATAATGAAATACCTCGTCGCTAGCGAATAGAGCAGAATATTTTTCTGCTCCTAACCAGGAGATTGGGATAGCAGTAAGGAATTTAGACAAAACAATCTAGTTTTTATCTT
>CAXTSX010000044.1:0-29895 GCA_964247085.1 uncultured bacterium | reverse complement strand
TCGAAGGTACTGTGTTTGGCGATCCGGCTGGTTCACTGCGCATTTATGAATTTGATGTCGCAACACAGAAATACAAAGGCCAACTGGGTTCCTACAAAATGGAAGCAGTGGGTAATGCGATCGGAGACTTCACCGTCATCAACAAAAATGAATACCTGGTGATTGAACGGGATAATGGCCAAGGTGCCACCGCATTGTTCAAGAAAATCTTTAAAGTAGACATCTCCAAAAAAGATGCCAATGGCAATGTCTTTAAGGAAGAAGTGGTGGACTTGTTAAATATTCAAGATCCCAATGACTTGAATAAAGACGGCAGCACTAAATTCAGCTTCCCCTTTGTGACGATCGAGAATGTGTTGGTGCTAGACAATAACACCATTTTGGTAGCTAACGACAACAATTATCCTTTTTCCACGGGGCGTTCGGCCACTGCTGCTGACAATAATGAGTCGATCGTCCTGGAGCTAGCCAAGCCCCTATCATCAGCCACACTGATCGCAGGTACCACCGGTACTGATGATATAGTTGCTGGAGTCACCAAAGGCATTGATGGTTTCAACGACCAAATCTTTACGGGCTCCGGTAATGACAAGGTGGATATTGCAATTGCCGGATCCTCTGCTGGCAGTAACCGGGTAGACCTCGGTAGTGGCACAGACATTATTTTTGTTGCCGATGCCGATGTTGCCTTTGGCAGTAATGGTAATGATGAATTCGAGGCCAGTGAAGCCAAAGATTATCGACTTTCTGGCGGCGCAGGTAACGACACCTTCTATTTAGGTAGCAACGGTCGCGCTCTCGGTGGCGATGGCGATGACAAGTTCTTTGCTACCACTGGCGGTGGAAACTTATTGTCTGGTGGCGCTGGTGCCGATCAGTTCTGGATCTACAGCGGTGAAGCGCCAGCAAGTACCAACACTGTGATTGATTTCCAAGCGGGTACTGATGTTATCGGTATTCAAAGTGGTGGGATCATTAAGTTTGCTGATTTAGTACGCACTGGCAACACAATTTCGATTGGAGGTAGTGCGATCGCTACCTTCACTGGTATAGAAACTTCTACCCTGACTGCTGCTAACTTTGCCTTTATCTAGTATCAACGCTTAATATCCAAAAATAGGATGAGCGAAATCAAGCTACGCTCATCCTATTTTTTAGGTATTTTAAGTGGACTCATCCCAATATTGAAACTCAAGCTAATGCGATTTTCTTCACTCATATTCATTTCCACGCCATGTAAGAGCCAACTGGGAAACAGTAACATCGTTCCTGAATGGGGTTTGTAACTGACCTTCGGAAAAGTCCACAAATTGAACTCTTCCACGGGCGGGATCAACATCTGGGAGGCTGGACGAGGATCAGAAAAAAAGATGCCGCCACAGTTTTCTGGTGTTTGCAAATAGTAGACACCACTCAATATAGAGTTGGGGTGATTATGGACAGAATTGGATGCCAGCTTGCCATTAACGATCGCCCAACAGGTGGTGATATTCATCGAAAACAGCTGTAAATCCCACCGTAAAAATGTCGCAACTTCCAACACATTCTGTTGAATAATTTTTGTAATATCGCTGAAACTAGCGCGTTCATGTAAATTACTAACACTATGCCAACCCAGAACATTTGACCATTTCTCTCCTTGTCGATCGCGCTGCTGTTCAGCCTCAATTTCTGGCAGCAGCACTGAGTTTAATTGTTGATGGTTATCGATCGCAAAATGCCAAACCGGAGTAGGAAACCAATCACTTCTGGAACCCGTCATAGTTTTTTCGCAACAACTGAAGGTTTAAGTACTGTATCTCTATCTGGGTGGTGCGATAATATTTTTTCTAGCATCACATCCTCAAAATTATACTTTGCTGCAAAAAAAGCTTTGATCTAAATTTAGACCAAAGTTATCTAGATCAATGTGTCTAGGGATACTCGGGTTTGGTAGAAACTCATGGCAAACTACAGTCTAGTTCGTCTGTCCAGCACTCTTAACCTAAGTAATTAAATTCAGAAAACTATGGAAGCTCTTTCTTTCGATACAACTCAGCCTTCTCAAGTTAAAGGACTTAATGGCTACACTGTTGATCCAATTTTCACTGTAGGGGACAAGATTGGAAATTATGTTCCAACGGGTATACCTGATGGTATTGGAGCCTATTCTCTCAACGACACTACTGTTCGTTTTCTAGTTAACAGTGAAATAGGCAATACGGTTGGTTACAAGTACACCCTCAAAAATGGCTTGCAACTACCTGGTTCCAGAATCAGCTCCTTTGATGTTGACAAGCGCACCCTAAAAATTGTCAATTCGGAATTGTCCTTCGACACCATCATTAATCGTGAAGGTAAAGAAGTCAAAACTGTAGCTGATTTAGAGAATGGTGGTATCAATCGCTTTTGTTCTGGTGCCTTATTTGAAGCCAATCAGTTTGGAGCCGGTATTGGTTTAACCGATCGGATTTATTTTGCTGGGGAAGAAACTGCTGGTGGTACTGCTTTTGCCCTCGACACCAAAACAAATACACTGTATGCGGTACCTTGGTTGGGTCGGGCTGGTTGGGAAAACGTCACCGAAATTAATACTGGTGACCCTAATAAAGTTGCCTTCTTAATTGGTGATGATAATCAAGCCCCTTTAACCTTATATGTGGGCGACAAAAATGCTAAGAAAGACGGTAGCTTCCTCGATCGCAATGGTCTAGCTCAGGGTAAAGTCTTCGCTTGGGTCGCTGATGACACTAAGAATGCGACTGATCCGATCGAACTCGATGCTTCTACCTTTAAGGGTTCAGGGAGTTCTACCAATGGCAAATTTGTCGAATTAGCTTATTTCGATGCTGCCAAAAAAGGTACTGCTGTTGATGGTCCCGATGCTGATACCAGCATTCAGAACGAACTAGGATACGATGCTCAAGGCTTTGCGACTCAAGCTCAACAAACAAAATTAGCAAAAGACGCTCAAGCTTTTACCTTTTCGCGGATCGAAGATGTTTCCACCAATCCCAAGGATGGCACCCAAGCAGTTATTGCTGCTACCGGTGTAGAGGAAACACCTAACGTCTGGGGTACTACTTACAAAATCGATATCGATTTCAACAACCTGGCTGCTGGCAACATCACTGGCAAACTTGATATTCTCTATGATGGTAACGATGCGGACAAGAAGGACTTTGGTCTGCGTAGTCCGGACAATCTGGATTGGGCTGATGATGGCAAAATTTATCTCCAAGAAGATCGAGCAATTTCTCCAGCCCTCTTTGGCGCAACTTCCAAGCAAGAAAGTTCAATTTTTTCTCTTGATCCTGCTGCTGCCAATCCTGCAGCTACACTGGCACGCATTGCCCAGGTCGATCGATCGGCTCTGCCAGCTGGCCAAACTGACCCTACCCCCAATGACATTGGCAACTGGGAAACTTCCGGTATCCTGGATGTTTCCAATTTATTCGGTGCCAAGCCTGGTGAATTATTTGTTTTCGATACCCAAGCCCACAGCCTCCGCGATGGCTCCATCATCACGGCCTCTAATGTTGATGGTAATGGGGATGGCACCAAGACTGCTGGGGAAAACTTGGTAGAAGGCGGGCAGCTATCATTTTTGATTGCTCCGAAGGCTAATCTGGTTCAGAACTCTACTGTAGTTGCCGGTACAGCTTCAGCTGACAAGCTAGAAGCTGGTATTACCAAGGGTTTTGATGGCATTAATGATATTGTCTTTTCTGGTGGTGGCAACGATACTGTTGACACCATTATTGCTGGTGCTTTAGCCAGTAATAACCGGGTGGATACTGGTAGTGGCACCGATTCGATTTTTGTAGCTAATGCCGATCGATCTTTCGGTAGTGCTGGTAATGATATCTTTGAAGCAACCGATGCCAAAGACTATCGGATTTCTGGTGGAGCTGGTAATGATACCTTTTTTCTCGGTACTAATGGCCGCGCTTTGGGTGGTGACGGTGACGATCGCTTCTTTACAGCGGTGGGCGGGGGCAACTTGCTTTCCGGTGGCGCTGGTGCTGACCAATTCTGGATCTACAGCGGTGAAGCACCAGCAAGTGCCAACACTGTGATTGATTTCCAAGCGGGTACTGATGTTATCGGTATTCAAAGTGGTGGAGCCATTAAGTTTGCGGACTTAGTACGCGCTGGTAACACCATTGCGATTGGCGGCAATACGATCGCTACCCTTACGGGAGTAGAAACTTCTAACCTGACCGCAGCCAACTTTGCGTTCATCTAATTTCACCCTAGACATGCTGGGTTCTTCCAGAATTCTCGTGGATAATTTCATGGGAGATTTAGAAGAGCCCAAAAAATTGCGGAAATTACTAATCAAACAATTCAAGCCCAGCAAAATCTGAAGTATCAAGAGATCCGATCGCCAGTGACCGGGGAAGTTTTTGAGTTACAGGCTTATCAAGATGGGGTGGTGAAGGGGAGTCTAAACAGCTGAAGGCTGGTTCTTCGGTGAAGGTGAATATTAAGTTGCGCGATCGAACGGTGCTGAATCTCTTGACTGATATGTTTTCTAAGTAATCTGATGGCCTGAAAAATTTGCGTTGAAGATCTCCGCTCACAAAGTTTCTAGCAGGGTTAGTCTGGAAAATATTTTGCTTACATTAGTAGTATAAACCTACATTTTGATTGTTTAAGTATTTCAAGATATTATGATTATTGACTTTGAATTAGCTCTTATTTACTTAGTATAAAATTTGGCGAAATTTCAGATTTTAACCACTGAATGTATCCAAAATCTACAAATAGGGCACACTGAAATTTCAGGGACTCTTCTACAAAAAACTACAAAAATATTATGGCTACCAATACGATTTCTACTGCAGCTGGTGATGGTGGACTCAGTGTCACAGTCAACGAATTTGGCGAATTTAGCAGCAATCAAGCTTTGTACGACCCATTAGGTGACAAAACATCTGCGAGCACAACATATCGTTCCTACATTGCCCTAGGCGTTATCGGCAGTGATGGTAACACTGGTGCCAGAAATTCACTGAGTGGCTTAGCTAGCTTCAACGGAGCTTTCACGGATGGTAATAATAGTACTTTCACTATCAACGGGCTCCAATTCCAACTTAAGCAAACTGCTCAAGATTTACTAAACAGCTCCAGCACTCGTACGGGTAGTCGTTTTGACCAAACTTATACTGTTACCAATACGACGAACCAAGCAATCAACTTTGATTTAGTTCGCTACGTTGATGGTGATTTACTTTTTGATGGTAGCTTAGTAGATGGTGGGGGGAAATTTTCTCAAAATGGTCAAGATATTTTATTTGAAACTGATCTCGGTGGAGTAGGCCAAGCTGACACAACTTTTTTTGGCATCACCGGAAATGGTGGCACCATCCCAACAACCAATCGATTTGAATTAGATTACTGGAGCATTTTAAATAGCACTGTTTTGAATGGTAGAGCTTTTCAAGATCGTGTCATCAGAGGTGATGGCAACTCTGATCAATTTATTGATAGTGGTGCTGAGTATGATGTAGCACTGGGTTTAAGAAATGTTTTTTCCCTGTCCCCAGGACAATCTACCGCCTACACATCAACTACTCGTTTTGGTTCTGGTGACCTCGCCCAGCTAGATATTTCTGTACCAACAGGCGGAGTTGAAACTTTACCAGCAACCACTGTGGGAACAACTATCAATGTTGCTTCCGGTTTTGGCGATTTGAGTGGAATCAGAGACTATGATGGTTTTGTAGCAGTTAATGAAGGAGGTTTTACTCAATGGTTAACTGATTCTAGAGCACCATCAGCAGTTTTCACCGGAGAAGTTGGAAATACATATACTTTTTATAGTTTAGCCACTGATAATGCTGGAAATGAGCAGTCGGCTGATTCCGCTCCAAGAACTACAACACGCTTAGTGGGTACTAACCCAGATACACCTCCTAATCCAAATCCGACTCCAAGTCCAACTGGTACAACTATTAACGGTACGCCTCAATCAGATAATCTGACCGGTACAGCTGGCAATAATATTATTAATGGATTTGGCGGTGATGATGTCTTAGATGGCGGCCTGGGTGATGACCAATTATTCGGCGGCGCAGGCAGTGATGAACTCTACGGCGGTGCTGGCAATGACACACTAAGCGGTGATGCCGGCGATGATGGTTTATACGGTGGCGAAGGTAATGACACTTTAAATGGTGGCCTCGGCAACGACGAACTAGTCGGCGATGCTGGCGACGACATCTTAGATGGTGGCGACGGTATTGATGATCTCTATGGCAGCGCAGGCAGTGATGAACTTTACGGCGGTGCTGGAAACGATACTTTAACTGGTGATGCCGGAGATGATGGTTTATACGGTGGCGAAGGTAATGACACTTTAAATGGTGGCCTCGGCAACGACGAACTAGTCGGCGATGCTGGCGACGACATCTTAGATGGTGGCGACGGTATTGATGATCTCTATGGCAGCGCAGGAAGTGATGAACTTTACGGCGGTGCTGGAAACGATACTTTAACTGGTGATGCCGGTGATGATGGTTTGTATGGTGGCGAAGGTAATGACATCTTAAATGGTGGCCTGGGCAACGATGAACTAGTAGGCGATGCTGGCGACGACATTTTAGATGGTGGCGACGGTATTGATGATTTGTATGGCGGCGCAGGAAGTGATGAGCTTTACGGCGGTGTTGGCAATGATACTTTAAGCGGTGAAGCTGGCGATGATGGTTTGTATGGTGGCGAAGGCAACGACACTTTAAATGGTGGCCTCGGCAACGATGAACTAGTCGGCGATGCTGGCGACGACATCTTAGATGGTGGCGACGGTATTGATGATCTCTATGGCAGCGCAGGAAGTGATGAACTTTACGGCGGTGCTGGAAACGATACTTTAACTGGTGAAGCTGGCGATGATGGTTTGTATGGTGGCGAAGGTAATGACACTTTAAATGGTGGCCTCGGCAACGATGAACTAGTAGGCGATGCTGGCGACGACATCCTTGATGGTGGCGACGGTATTGATGATCTTTATGGCAGCGCAGGAAGTGATGAACTTTACGGTGACGCTGGCAATGACACACTAACTGGTGATGCTGGTGATGATGGTTTATACGGTGGAGAAGGAAATGACATCTTAAATGGTGGCCTCGGCAACGACGAACTAGTCGGTGACGAAGGTATCGATGTTCTCTATGGTGGCGAAGGTATCGATGATCTGTATGGTGGCGAAGGCAATGACATCTTAAATGGTGGGGTTGGGAATGACATTCTGCATGGTAACGGTGGTGCAAATATTTTTGCATTTGGCTCTCTAAATGACGGTGTAGATACCATCGTCGATTTCTCTAGCAGTCAAGATAAGCTACTATTTTCAGCGACATCTTTTGGTGGTGGTTTAAGTAGTACTGTGCCACTTAATAGTGATCAATTTGTCACTGGCAGCGCAGCTACTAATACATCCCAAAGATTCATCTATGACATCAGTAACGGAAACTTGTACTTTGATGTTGATGGGATTGGCGGAGCTGGACAAGTTCAGATTGCTACTTTATCTAATTTAAGTAGTCTCAGTGCTAATAACTTTGCGATTGCCTAGATTCGTGAGATACGGTTGTCTTTAAAACCTTATTAATGAGTAAGGTAGATAAGATTTAAATTGTTTCTCAGTGTATTTCCTGACCAGTAGCAGTAGAACTGTAAAAGTTTTACTGCTACTGGTTATTTTTATAAAAATATTAATGCCTGACTTTTTGTCATCTGATGAATAATCATCACTGATTTAGTGAAATAACTAAAGTCATTTATTAGATCGCATCTTTCTAAATAGCCAGTAGCCAATCCAACCTACGAGTCCAAATAGAAGCAACTTAGAGATTGGGGCTAAATATTTTTCAATTAGGGCATAATTCTCACCTAGTAGAAAGCCCGCACTAGTTAAAGCTAATGTCCAGAGCAGCGTACCGGCCATCGAGTAAATGGTAAAGGTTGCAAAAGGCATGTTATTGATCCCTGCTGGCAAAGAAATCAGGGTACGAATACCTGGTACCATCCGCCCGAAAAATACGGCTTTTCGCCCATGTTTATTAAACCAATTATTCACCCGATCGATATCCTGAGAACTGATTCCTAGCCACCGACCATAGCGATTAGCCCAAATCTCTAACCGCTGATAATTTACTAAACGTCCCAAATAATACCAAGCATAAGTTCCCAACATCGTGCCGATCGTTCCAGCCCCAACAGCCAGGCTAAAATTCAGCTGGCCTTTGGACACTGTAAACCCGGCTAAGGGCATAATTAGCTCGGAAGGAATTGGTGGAAAAAGATTTTCCA
Organism: uncultured bacterium; assembly: GCA_964247085.1. Taxonomy (GTDB): domain Bacteria; phylum Cyanobacteriota; class Cyanobacteriia; order Cyanobacteriales; family Chamaesiphonaceae; genus JAAFHZ01. The sequence goes on along the minus strand of CAXTSX010000044.1, from coordinate 21,597 downwards.
AGAACATTAGCAGACCAATGCCCCAGTAGCCCAAGCCACTCATTAAGTTATTAATCCATTCCACCATGTTTCTAATTACTCCACATGTTTGTATAGATATTTTAGGTTTTGTCTGGACTTGAGTCGGAAGTCGAAATTTTCCAGGTTAAATTGGTAATCGATCGATATCCTGAGTATTACCGATCACTACCAACATTTCGCCTTGATTCAAGCGCCGATCGGGCTTGGGATTAATATCAAAATCTTCCGATTGACCGATCGCTAACACATTTAATCCGTAATCACTACGTAGCTGCAACTCGATGATGGTTTTACCATGAAAAGACTCTGGCACTTTCACTTCTACGATGCTGTGCTGAGAATCTAAATCGAAACGATCCAAGATTCCCGGTTTGGTGAGGGTTTGAGCTAGACTACAGCCCGCTTCATGCTCCGGCAACACCACTCGATCGGCTCCCACTTTTTGTAATAGTTTGGCATGAATATCGGAAGAGGCTTTAGCCACCACCTGCGCTACACCAGCTTCTTTAATATTTAGCGTCGTGATAATGCTCTCTTGTAAATAGTTACCGATCGCCACAATTACAGTATCAAATTCAAATACTCCAGCCTCTTTCAACGCTAGTGGATCAGTCGAATCCAAGCAGACCGCATGGGCTGCTAAGCCTGCGGCTAAAATATCTGTTACCCTTTTTTCGTCAATATCTGTACCCAATACTTCATATCCAGCACGATGCAAAGTTTCACAAACAGCTCGTCCAAATCTCCCTAATCCAATTACAGCAAACTGACGGGAAGCATCCGATCTCAGATTACGAAAAAAGCTGAACGCTGGTCGATTGTTAAAATTTGACATGAACAGTGATGATATAACAAGAAAGAATAATTAACAAATATCAGTTTTTAATTTCCTAACTAAAAACAACAAAAACTAACCTACTAAAAGTGATTCTTCAGGGTATCGAATAGCACTCGGTCGGGGGTCGCCGATCAAAGCAGAAATTAGTAACAAAATTCCCACTCTGCCAATATACATAGTGGCGACTAAAACTAGTTTACTAAAAGAGGTGAGTCCAGCAGTAATTCCAGTCGAAAGACCCACTGTAGCAAAGGCCGAAACCACTTCAAATAGGATATTAATAAAATTCAGTTTTGGCTCAGCAATGGAGATAGCGATCGTTGCTAGTACTACGGTAATTAGCGACCCAAAAGTTACCGCAATAGCTTTTAGTAGTAACGTGTTGGGTACCTGGCGACGATAAATAATTACAGATTCTTTCCCTTGGAGGATGGCATAGGTGCAGCTGGCTAGTACTCGTGCCGTTGTGGTTTTAATACCTCCAGCAGTGCCCCCCGGACTACCACCGATTAACATCAAAGCGATCGTCACAAAGAGGCCAGCTGTCGTCATTTTAGAAACGTCAATAGTATTAAAACCAGCGGTACGACTGGTGACAGCTTGAAACCAAGCTCCTAAGAATTGCTGCGGTATATTCAGGCCGCCCAATGTTTGAGGATTTCGCACCTCGATCGCCCAGATTGCCATAGTACCAACGACAAGTAGAAAAAGTGTGGTACTAACAGCCACCTGGAAATTAAGCGATCGCACTGTTTTCATTTTTTGGCGGGTGATGCGTTCTCGAAAAATCAAATAGAACTCAAAGATTACTTCATAGCCAATCCCACCAAAGATAATTAGTCCGGTAATCACGGCGTTCACCAAAAAAGAACCCTGATAACCAACTAAATTATCTGAGAAAAGGGCAAACCCAGCATTATTCCAAGCACTAACACTATGGAAAAGAGAAAACCATAGACCCTTTGGCCAACCCAGTGCAGGAACAAACACCAGTAGGAGCAGGAAAGCGCCGGTTAGCTCAAACAAGATAGTCGTTGCTACAATCGATTTCAAAATTTGGGTGCCGCCCTGGAGAGCTCGGCGATCAAGTGATTGCTGAATAGCAATTTTGTCTTTTAGACCAAATCGACGACCTAATAACAGCAACAGGAAAGTAGTTACTGTCATATAACCCAGACCCCCGACCTGAATTAGTAACATCACGATTAGCTGACCTATACGTGAAAAATAGGTGGCCGTATCGACGACCACATGCCCAGTCACGCAGACGGCGGAAGTTGAGGTGAATAGAGCTACAATCGGATCATTCCACTGGCCGCTACTGCTGGAGAAAGGCATAATTAGCAATAGGGTACCGATCAAGATGACCGCCATGAAACCCAAACAAATACTGCGAGCAACAGTCATTTTAATGGGGGATGCGAGATGTTTGCAGTCAAGCTCATGAGATTTTCTGGCATCTTGATCGCCATATAGATCAGATTACCCCATTAATATTACTCGATCGATTACATGAATGATCCCATTATCCGCTTCAATATCGGCGGCAATGACAGTAGAGTTCTTCACCTCGAAACCATCTTGGCAATCGATCGTAATCGGTGAACCTTCCAGGGAATCTACCTTAGTGACTTTAGCCAGATCTGACTGGGTTAACTTACCTGCAACTACATGATATTTTAAAATGCGGGCTAACTGGGGTGGATTTTGCACTAAAGTTTGCACAGTGCCCGGTGGTAAGTTAGCAAAAGCAGCATCAGTCGGAGCAAAAACGGTGAACGGTCCAGGAGATTTTAACGCTTCTACTAGCCCCGCCGCTTGCACAGCGGCGACTAGAGTTGTAAAGCTGTCGTTATTAACAGCGATGTCTACAATATCTGGCATGGTATTTTCTGTGTTGTAGTATTAGGATGGGATAGTTTTTCAGCCATCAACGATATGTTTGATATTGAATATCTTGTAACCGAGCTTCTGGACGCTTAAAGCGATCGATTTGCATCTCAAAAAATTGGCGATTGGCTTGAAGATGCTTAGGATTTGGATCATCCAAGGGATAAAGCAGTGCCCCCCGTAGCGCTTGGATCACCGCTGAAGTCACGCAATACATCGATCGTTGGAAGCTTACTCCCAGTTGAATTAACATATCATCCTGACCACGACAGTGTTGCTTATAGTAATCCAGCAAATACTGCGGCAGAAAATGGTACATATCATCCATTAACAAGGTTGGTGGAATCCCGGCACTGCCCACCGGATTGACATCAGCATACAAAATGCCGTAGTGAAAATCTTGCTGTTCCGCCGGAACTTGCTCGGCTTGGGCATTATAAGATTTAGTACCGCGAAAGGGAGCCGTGCGGTAGAATACCGCTTCTACATAGGGCAGAGCGGCTTCATATAGCCAGGTGAATCCACAGGACTTGGGAATAATTTCGTATAGTTCATCACGAATATAAACATGGTGATAAATTGGCCGCCCAGCTACCGCAAAAATACCATTAACTAAGAAATTCATGGCATCTGGCACCGATTTGATTTCACCAGCATCGTAAAGATCACTCATTTCAAAAAATACCGGAGCCATCACTTCCCAGAACAACCCCAGGTTAGAGTAATAGGAAAGTTGCCGTACCTGTTCGATAAACATGTCTGGAAATAGTTTATACAAACTGAGCATCGCCGGATTACCCTGAAAGTAAGCTTTAATTGCTCGATCGGCGTTCTCTTTGTATTCGGCGGTGTCTAAATAAGGATCGAACTGACCACCCATCCCCCGATGCCAATACATGGCTTGCATACAAGCTTCGGCGAATTCCATATTAATGCGATCGTGCAATAAATGGTGGGCGATTTTCGGCATTTTAGTAGTGCGCCCTTTATCTAAGAATTCTAAGAGTTCGGGGTGAGCAGTAGCCGCCCCTTTTTGCCAGATACGTAAATCGGCATTTTCACCAGCGTAGTGATTAGCTAAATCGAGATATTCCTGGGGAAGAAAATATTTAAAAGCGGGCAGCGGATTCAAGAAAACTCGTTCAGCAATATACAGTAAATCCCGCCAGTAAAAATCCATGGGCACAGCATAGGCTTTATACAAGCCAATGATCTGCATCAGATTCTCAGGAGTGTCTGGCAGCATGGCACCCCCCGCTTCCAAGCGATGAATCACCTCGGCAAATTGATGGGTAGAAGGAGGTAGTGGAGTTGTAGTACTGGTAGTCATATTTTTGACCTCGTTGATTGATAGTGGCTTTGATCGGAAAAGTGCTTCTGTCTATTTCGTAGAAACATTCTTGGCAATTAAAGGTGACTGGCGCGACAGATTAGCTACTAGCGTATCGGTAGTCACCTGGGTATGGGCAACCAGAATATTTGGTTGAATACCCAAGAAAATAATCAAGACAGCCAAAATAATTGCTGGCAAACGCTCGGCGTTAGTAACTGATGGCAAGTAAGTTAGTTCTTTTTCTAGTTTGCCAAAGAGTACCCGATTAATCAGAATAATAAAATAAACCGAAGTCAAACCCGTACTAGCCAAACAAATAAGGGTGGCGATCGGAAAGACTTGATAGCTACCTTGAAAAGACAGAAACTCCCCAATAAAACCCACCATACCCGGAATCCCGGCACTGGCCATCGTGGTCAAAATTAGAATGGCTCCGATAAAAGGCAAGCCCCGTTTAGGATTTAATAAACCATGTAGTTGCTTTAACTCCCGGGTGCCGGTTTTGTCTTCAATAATGCCAACTAGGTTGAATAACAAAGCCAAAATTAGTCCGTGAGCAACCATTTGACAAACTGCTCCCAGGATACTCAGTGAATTACCCGCCGCTGTAGCCAGTAAGACATAACTTAAATGAGCCACCGAACTGTAAGCGATCATTTTCTTAATATCGGTCTGGGCGATCGCGATCAAACTACCATAAATTGCTGTAACTACAGCAATAATCGTTAGCCAGGGAGCGACGATCACCCAAGCATCTGGAAATAAACCCAGCCCGAAACGGATTAAGCCATAAGCACCTAACTTAGAAACAATTCCACCTAGCAGCATCGAAACGGGGGTAGAAGCTTCCACATAGGCATCTGGCAGCCAAGTATGGAAAGGCACCAACGGCATCTTGATCCCAAAACCCAGAATGATTACACCGAGAAATAATAGTTGCAAGTTGACCGGTAAATGGGTGGCTGCTAAGGATTCATAATTAAAATCTCCAGTTTTAGCGAACCAAGCCCAACTCAAGAAACCAGCCAGTAAAATTATTCCCGACAAAGCCTGATAAATGAGGAATTTAGTGGCAGCATAGCCGCGCTTTTCACCGCCCCAAATCACGATCAAAAGATAGAGTGGAATCAGCTCCAACTCATAGAATAAGAAAAACAACAGCAAGTTTTGAGCCAGAAAAGCCCCCATTACCGCTGCACCGACGAGTAACAGCAAGGCATAAAACAACCGGTCTCTCTCGACATTTTTACTGGTTGCTTGAACTGATAGCAATATTAGTAAAGCATTCAAAATCACCAGGGGTAACGACAGTCCATCAATCCCTAGGTGATAATCCAAGCCCAAAGGGTCTACCCAATTTAAGTGCTCAACCAATTGCAAGCCTGCATCCTGATAATTAAATATCCCGGCGATGACGAGGGTGCCTAACAAACTTGCTCCAGCAGAGACCAGGGCGATCAATCTGGAATAACTAGGTGAAATTCCAATTAACACTGCGCCTAATACCGGCAGCCAAATTACCAAACTCAACATTGCATCTATCCTCCTAAATCCATAGCTAATCGATCGCTCAATATTTTTGGTAATAATACAGAAAAACACGACTGGGCAGGTGCCTCAAAAAAGGCTAAATACTTTGTGGGGTGGGCAATACCCACCCTTTAGCTAAAGTGCAAATATCATATATACCTAAGCTACTTTAGTGACAATGCCAGTATCTAGATCATAATAACCACCAATGATTTTGAGTTTACCTTTGGCGATCAAATCTGCGATTACTGGAGAATCTTGCAGGATAGCAATTTGATTTTTGATGTTATTGACGGTGGCATTTTTTAATCGATCTCCAGATTGACTTTTACTCGCCGTAATAGCTGGTTTGATTTGTCCTAAAATAGTCCCAATTTTGCCGGGAACAGGCTGGTTGTCGAGAGCCGCTTTGACAGCTCCACAGCGTTCATGCCCCAACACTAAAATCACTTTTGCGCCTAGTACCAAAGTTCCATATTCAAGACTGCCAATTTCTTCAGGTGTAGCTACATTCCCAGCAACTCTGACCACGAATAAATCACCCAATCCTTGGTCAAAGAGGATTTCGGTGGGGACTCGCGAATCGGCACAACCTAAAATGGCGGCAAAGGGGGCTTGACCCTTAGCTACTTCTCGTAACCGATATACGTTGCGATTCGGTTGTTTAGTTCTTTGGGTAGAAAATCTCTGATTTCCTTTTAATAACTCATTGATCGCAGATTCTGGCGTAATATTTTGTTTAGCCGCCGCTGGTAGTGGATCCAATACATCAATACCTAAACGGCTAGTAACTAGTCCAGTCCCTATGGTAAAAGCCCCTAATTTGAACAGATTACGTCGAGATTGATTGGTGACTATTTTTTTCATGAGTTTATTAATGGTGTTATGGATAATGTTGGGAAATATCTGTTCGGAACATTGGAGGAATTGAAAGCCACCAAACCTAAGATAATCAGATGAGTAAAGCCATCATCAAACTGATGATGATCACCCCAGAGAAAATTGACAGGATATAAAACTGGGACTGCCCAGAATTGTTGTATTTGAGGGTCTGGCCACTTACTAAGGTGCCAATCCCCACTAAATTGACCAATCCATCAACAATATATCGATCGAACCAGTTAACTATCCGGGCACTAGTAGCGACTAACCAGACCAGCGTTAATTGATAAAACTTCTGGACATAGAAATCGTAGGTAAAGAAGTCTTGTACGGCAGGTACTGGTAATTTAATCGGTTTAGGTATGGTATCCAGTCCGTAAATTAGAGCACTAGTCACTATCCCAGTGACACTTGACCATAATAGTAAAGGGGCTAAATGCATATCTATTTCACCCCAGGTTGGCAATACATCTAGCTTTTGCAAAATAATAGGCAGGTGACAGGCAAAAATAGCCGTAATAATTACCGGTAGACTAATTAGCCAAAAAGGTTCAGCTGAACGCTCAGCCATCGGTTGAGATTTCCCCAAAAATATCCGACAAAAGAGGCGAGTTAAACTAAAAGCAGTCAAAGCATTAACGATTAAAACTACGCCGACTAACCAAGGTTGCTCTACCCAGAGACTGGCGATTAGGGGTAGAAAACCCCAAAATCCACCTAAGGGAGGCAAAGCAATAAAAGAGCCGATCGCGACTAACATCGACAAAGCCGTGAACGGTCGCCGTGACCATAAGCCACCCAATTGGGTCAAATCTTGAGTGATATTTGTCCAAATAATGGCTCCTACACTCATATACAGTAAAGCCATCCCAAAGGATTCATTGAACAGGATAAACTGTGCAGCATCTAGATTCTGGGTGCCGACGGCAATGAACACGAGACCAATATAAGCACTAAGGGCATAGGAAATCACTCGCTTCATATCGACTTGGGCGATCGCAATCAGCGAGCAGCAAACAGCAGTCCCCGCCCCCAAAATTACTAGCGTATTCAATAATATGGTCGAGAGTGAAATGACTGGCGCCAATTTGATTAAGACAAAAGCTCCGGCTCCTACCACTACAGCATTCCGTAAAACTGTTGCTGGTACGGGTGCTTCCATCGCTTCATCCAACCACAATTGGAAGGGGAATTGGGCACATTTCCCCAAAGGGCCAGCAATCAAAGATAAGCCTAGTAATGTTGCGACAGTGGGATCTAAGGTCGCTGTTTCTGACCAAGTAGCTAACTCGGTAAAGTTCCAGGTACCAGTCAGGGGATAGATAGCAATCACACCCATCAGCAGAATAATATCCCCGACTCGCTTAGTCCAAAAGGCATCGCGCGCCCCAGTAATTACTAGAGGTTGAGCGAACCAGAATCCTACCAATAAGTAAGTAGCCAGAGTCAGTAATTCTAAAAAGATGTAACTAAAAAACAGAGAATTGGATAGCATCAATCCGCAAATCCCGGCACCGAAGCAATTCATCAAAGAGAAGAAGCGCGCCCAGCCCCAATCCATTTCTAAATAACCAACAGCATAGATTTGAGAGATCAGATTAATACCAGTCACCACCGTGGTGGCTGTGAGGGTGACCGTGGAAATCTCGATCGGAAAATTAATATCCAGGGTACTAGTATGCAGCCAGTTATAAGTAATTTCTTGGGTGGGTAGTTGCCAAGCGTTCACTAACGCTGCTAAAGCGTGAATAAAGGCGATCCCAGCCATTAGAATATTGAGATAGCCGGCTGGTCTAGGTCCCAATTGCCCTGACCAACCCACCGACCAAGGACTAGCTAAGACTACACCGATTAAGGGGTAGCAGGGAATTAACCACACATTTTGGATAATAAGTTGTTGCATAGGCTTTAATCTATATATTAATAAAATAAATCAGTCATCGCTCTATACCAAAGGATAATCGAAAGTTGCTGGAAAAGATAGAGTAATCATAGATTTTTATATGATACTTACTTTAATTTTTACTTATGAATACTATGAATAGCTTCTAGTCTATTTTGAGCTTAAGTATTAATCTATGCTTTTTGAGAAAGCGATCGACAAGAGTTCAGTCAAAATAATTTGCGCAAAATATAATAGAAGAAAGAAATATATTTTCTGTATATTTTGTACTCCATCAATATCTCTAGCTAAACTAAAATTCATAAGTAAGCAGCCAAAGGTTTAACTACCAGTGTTCTTCTGTGTGTGGTGAGAAAAGACCATGTTTAAATTTATTCCGTATCAAAAATTCCGTGACACCCCAGGCGTAAGGTTTTTCGACATTACGATCGATAACTCCAATGCCCGGGATTTGGTCTACCACCAGGGTCCGGCCATCAGCCCCAACGACAGCAGCGGTGGATATTGGCAGTTCTACATGCACTCCCACCAAGAAGACAATTTACTCGCTTTATCTGGTGGCCGTACCTTTTATCTAGTTAATTTCTCCTGGCCAAAGCCCTTTCACATCGTGCGCTTAGAAGCTGGCGGCGATATTTTACAAATTCCCCCTGGCACCTTTCATCGCTCTGTCTCCGATCCCAATGGTTCAATCGTCTTAAACCAAGCACTACGCGCTGTGAACGCTAAGCTAGAAGTCGAATTTCGATCTTACAACAGTGGTGATATACCGCGCTTGCTCAAAGCCACCTCACGGTCAGCGTCTTTGCCTAAGATCCACGGATTTGAGTGGGAATCTTTGCCACAAGCGAGTTAATGGTTAGGGTTGATCGATCATGCCAAAAGAACCTCCAGTCAACAGCTTCAGAATAGGAGTAGGCAAAGGAACAATCAATAACTGTTCTAGTCAGTGGATGTATACTTCTGTAGTTGCCTAAAATAGCGGAAATAATTATATTTTTGTCTTGAAAAGGCAAGGACAGAACAAAGGTTTTCGCTGGAATTGAATTCACGCCAAGAAAACCGCAAAACCCCGAATTCCCCAGCGCTCCAGGCAGTACTGCTTTGTCTATACTGCCTGAACGACACTCTGTACATCCAAAAAGATAGACCAAAATCTATATATTGGCCATCGCAGAGTGAACCTTACTTCCTCACTATTTTAGGTGATTAACCATGAAAAAAGTACTAATGACACTAGCTATTGCAGCAGCTAGTATTTCTACCCTTGGTGCTGCTAGTGCAGCCCAAGCTGGCGTTTCGATAACTTTCTCGTCTGATGAACCTGTAGTTCGTCATGCACCCAGGGTTTATTATCCATCACCTGTAGTAGTTTACCCTGGTGAATACCGAGTCAAGAGAAATCACCGCCATCGTGACGGCTATCGTAATGTTGATTATCGTTACGGTCAAAGAGATCGTTATGAAAATCATCGGGACTGTGACCGCGATCGTGATGATGAATTCGATCGTGATGGTTACCGTCGTCGCCACTAGATTTCAAAATCTAGATTGTTGATGTTTAAGCCTCAAAGGAAAGCGCCCAATATATGCACCGCTTTCCTTTGAGGCTTTTATCAATTGAATAGTTCCGCCATAGAATACTGCCATGATACGGGCTATTACCCTGCGATCGACTATGCATCTACTAATATTTTGTCATGTATAGAAGTGATGTTTAGGATCAGACAGCCCAGACTGGTAGTAGGCTGGTGACTGGTGTCAGCAGCAGCTGCAAATCGATCGCCAACTTCATACACTGTCCCATCATCAATAAAATCACCTTCTAAGACTAAAATCGATTCACCAGTAGCATGATAGTGATTCGGTAAGCTTCCAGCTATCGGCACCCGCAGAAAGAAAGCTACCTGGGCAATGACTTCATCAACTTGCCAAATGGCCATTTCCGATCCACTAGGCATCGGGAATGGCTGCCAGTTGGATAAGTCGATCGCTACCTGCTGAAGATCAACGATCGGCCAATCCAGCAAGTCTACTAAATTTGTCGGTAAATCTGCTTGATTTGATCGATCAATTGATTGAGCATTTGTGGTGTTGGTCAATCGATCGAACAACTTTTTCTTTAAATCTGCTGGTAAAGGCTCAGCCGGTACACCATAGGCTAAGTCCTGCACTGCCGTTTGAAAGGTGGCCAACTCAGATTGCAATGTAGCGGAGGTGGCTAGCTCCCGCTCAAATTCGGCTTGCTCTTCCAAAATATCAAGAGCGTAAGCAGCTGCCCATTCTTGAGGTGAGTTTGATGCTGAAGATGAATTAGTCACAAAATTCTCCTGTCATAGGTTCTACTCATAATCTCTACCAAGAATCAATTAGCTGGGTAGCTGATCGCAATTTTTCCAACCCCAACCGAATCCTGGTTTTGACTGTTCCCAAAGCCAGACCAGTTCGCTCGGCAATTTCGCGCTGGCTCCAGCCCTGAAAATAAGCCATTTCTAAAACTTGGCGCTGTTCGATCGGCAGACTGGCCAATGCCGAAATCACTTGCTTCCGGCGCTCGGTAATCTCTAAATTACAGCTAGCATCAGCGGTAGTCGAGGTAGTTTCAAAAACCGCCATCGCCTCTGTGACTTTGACTCGTCTTTGCTTAGACCGCAGTCGATCGAGCACCCGACTGCGGGTCATCATGAAAATCCAACTATCCACCCTGGCTTTTTCGCAGTTATAAGATGCCGCTGTCATCCAGACCTTGGCAAAAACATCCATGACTACTTCTTCGCTTTCTTCGACCGAACCTAGACTGCGATAGGCCACAGAGTAAACTACCCGCGCATATCGATCGTAGAGTGTTGATAGAGCAGCATGGTCTTGCTGGATAATTTGCTGGATGAGCAAGAAATCCCGTTGTTGCGAACTTTCTGCAGACGGCACCTCGGCTGGAGCAGAAAGAGAATCATCACTGGGCATGGAAAAAATCTACATTACTGCCTGATTATATCAGCATGAATGGAACTCTCTGGTAGGGGAGCACTCCCATATTTATATACGCCAGAAGATTTAATTTAGATCTGTCGAGCAACCAAACAATAAATTATCAGTACCTGAAAAAGCACTTAAGAAAGATCATTTAAAAAAAGAGATCCATTTGAAAATCAGCAGCGTATAACTATGTGAATCAGCAAATTTCAGAGGAACAAAATAACAATGCTCAACAGCACTCTTGACGACAAAAAAAATTCCAGAAGTTCTGTTGTCAATACTCTTCCGCATAATTGGGAGCAATTTATACCAAAAATTCCTGGAATTAGTGTACTCACAATCCTGTCTCCGCTCAATGACTACGATCCGTTTGATGACATCACCCAGATTGATGAAATTGATTCTTTTTTTGAAGATGAAGAAGATATTACCTGGGACTTTGAGACCAAAAACAACTTTGATTTTGGCTGGAGCTGTCGATGTTAACAACATAAATCTAGAACATAAAGATTTCCTAGCTAGAAGTCGGTCAACTGATCGAAAATCTTGCTCTCCAGATAGAAAATTTATCCACTTCGTAATTTAGCAACTAGGATTAAACATGTTATTCTCAACATTCAAGTTTAGCCAATCCAATTGGCGAAAATCTCTAATTCTCGCTGGCATTTCTATCGCCGCTCTTTTGGTGGCCACTAGCTTCCCCAAAGGTCTAATGGCTTCTGACCATGATGATGGCGAAGTAGATACTAAGGGTCGCAATTTGAATTTGACCGATCTATATGCCTTTCGCGAGCAAGATCAAAATTCAGCGGCGGCGGCAGACGATTTAGTACTAGTAATGAATACTAACCCTCGATCGGTAGCTCGTCAGCAATACTTCTTTAGTACTAACGCCCGCTACGAATTCAAATTAAGTCAGGTCGCCGATAAAGATGCGACACCCACCGGCAAAGAAGATGTCACACTACGTTTTGAATTTAGCCCTCCGAACGATCGACAACAGCAACAAATTAAATTCACCGTCATTAAAGATGGTAGAGAAAGCGCCGCTAGCAATCTCCGCACCACCCCGCTCAATGCCGAAAAACCGGTTGTTAATGAATTGGCCGCTAATGGTTCCAAGATTTCTGTTTTTGCTGGCTTAAGAGAAGATCCTTTCTTCTTTGATGTCGAACAATTTTTCCGAGTACGTGCTGGTGCCTTAGGTGCCGGTCCCGCCGTAGGTTTCCGACCACCCAATCAAGCTTTGGATTTTGCGAAGGGTTATAACGTGAATGCGATTGCCATTCGCATTCCACGGCAACTTATTCAAGGCGAAAAGGGTGCCAAAATCTTTGATATCTGGGAGACAATTTCACTCAAAGATCCAGTAACTGGCAAGTATCAACAAGTAGAACGCCTCGCTCGCCCCGGCATTAATGAAGGCTTAATTACTAGCCAAAACTTACTTGCTGCCTTTAATAGTGTTCCACCAACTGCTGATCTCAGTCCGGCGGCAGCTCCCATTGGAGCCGAGGCCACCCGTACACTGCGCGCTTTAGGTAATAGCCCAGAACGGGCTAAGGCACTATTGACCGCCTTTCTACCAGATGTGATGCGGATTGACACTACTGGTCCGAGTGGTTTTGCTAACGCCCTCAATGCTAAAGGTAGCCCGATTCGGGGACGGCTGTTCAAAGACGATACGGTGGATACGGTGCTGAGTGTTCTTACCAATGGCGCGGTGACTAGCGACAACGTTTCCTACGAAGGATCGTCAGGGAATCCGGCTCAGGGACACAAGCCCCTAGAAAAGAATTTCCCCTATTTAGCTTTGCCTAACTAGGCAGCATGAAAGGCAAGATAACTAAAAAATCACAACTATTTACTATTTAATGTAGTTGTTTACGGGGATACGAGAAAATCACTAGAGGTAAGAATTCACTTGCCTCTAGCAAAATATCATTGAGGCAAATATATTGTAACTGCTGTGAAATACTCTCTACTCTTCTGTTGGAGCATCAGCCTGACATTCATCACCTTGCCTAGCTATGCCCAATTTTCCACATTTCCGGTCAGCCCCGATAGCTGTTCTACTATTTGCCTGAAACTTGATGTGGGCTCTGCGAATAATATCGATTCTTTGGGCCTTAACAATGGCAATAGTAGTGGCAATAATAATCTGCGTTGGCAAGCCAGTATTACTTGGCGACTAAATGCCCCAGAAGTTGTCCAAGCAGAAGCCGAAAGAATTAAGCAGCGACTAGAAGATAACAAAACCCTGATCACTACTTTGGCTGAGGCCATTGCTCAAAACAAACCAGAATTAGCGCGGGGAATTGCCATCATTTTAGCCCCACGCTTAAATTACCAAGATCCGAAAGTGCTGATTGCGGAGCTAAAAGAAGGAACGATCAATTTGGGAACGACTCCGATCGCCATCAAAAAAGCAGCCGTCAATGTTAGTCCGAGTCTAGTGAGAACGCTAAAATCGCCCAGCCCAGACGAGCCAGATATTATTCTGCTGCAATAAATTATTAACTACTAATCTATCACCATGCACATTCATTCTCTCAGACGATCACCTCTACCTAAATCCGTGGCAATCAGTGCCCTCCTCATTGGCCTTTCGATCGCTGTGTATGTTGGACTATCGGTACCCTCGTCTAATTCAGCTTGGAAATATCGCTTTCAACGGCCAGCAGTGGGCAGTGTCACTCAAAATATCCAACGAGAAATTGCCTTTCACCAGCGATTAATTCAGCAACAACCAACATCTGGACTAGAACGCGCTGCCCTTGCCCAGACTTACTTAAGAATGGCGCGGGCAACGGGAGAAAGTAGTTGGTATCTGCTGGCTCAACAAATGGCACAACAATCACTAGAGCAATTACCAGTCAGTAACTATGGCGCAATTACGGTATTAGCCAAAGTCGCAGCGGCTAAACATGATTTCACCCAGTCTTTATCTTTGCTAAAACAACTGCCGCCTCAAGCTGAATCCCTTGCTTTATTAACTACTAACTATTTAGCGATCGGTGATGTGGCTACTGCTCGTCAAACGGTGGATCGTTTAGTCCAAAGAATGCCCACTCTGGGGAATTTGACGCTCAAAGCTTTGGTAGAAGTTGCTCAGGGACAAGACCAAGCCGCTCTGCGAGATTTTCAGGCAGCGATCGCTGCCGAAGAACCAGAGGAAGCAGGCAGTTCGGCCTGGGTTCGTACTCTGTTAGGAAGATTCTATTACAAACGCGGCCAATTCCAGCAGGCCGAGGAATTATATCAATCGGCTCTGCAAATATTACCTAAATATCCGCCAGCATTGTTGAATTTAGCTGAGTTATCGGTGCGCCAGTGGCAAGCTGATCCGAATCAGTCTAGACATCAAGAACGAGCAGTGCAATTATATAATCAATTTTTTCTCACCAATCAGCAGGCTCCTACCGTTTACGATCATGTCGCCTTGCGCGGCTCTGCCCGGTTACAACTATTACAAGGAAATACTAAGCAGGCCAACCAAACTTGGGAACGAGCAGTGGCCAGATTACGATCGGATCTCAGCGGTTTTGGCCATCAACGGGAGTTAGCCCAATTGTTATTAGAGCGAGGGCAGCAGCGTGATGGCACGGAGGCACTCAGTTTGATGCAAGCCGAAATTAAAATTCGTCAAGATCCAGAAACCTGGGATACCTTAGCTGCAGCTTATTTACAGACTGGACAACTATCGGCAGCTGAGCAAGCTATGCAGAAAGCATTAAAGTCCGGGATTCGTGATCCGGGTTTGATCGATCGAGCGGCAACGATCGCCAACGCCCAAGGTAAATCGACCCAGGCACAACAATATCAACAACAGATTCAGTTGATCGATCCACTGTTCCACAAAGGAGCTAGACAGGCGCTGGGTTTGGGCGTGGGCTTGTCGGGATTGAACTAACGCGGGTATCTAGCTGATAGCGCTTCTAAATATGAAAAATCTATATGCCCATCGCTTAATATCTAAAACTGCCAGAATCTTCCTCCAGTGGAGCTTAGGTTTATTGATAACTCTATCTTTAGCTCTACCTAGTCCGGCTCATTGGGCAGATTTGGCAGTGGCAGATATCCAAATCAAGAAACAGGATATCAGTCTTAATTTGACAGTACCCACTGGGTTGATCGCCCAGTTTGATGACGACCTCGATCGACAATTATCAAATGCGGAAATCATGAAGCATCAAAAAGATCTCCAACAATTTTTCAATAACAAAATTCAGCTTACCGCCACTAGACAAAAGCATGATACCTTTACGATCGAGTCTACCGTAACTAAAAAGTTGCCATCTAATTTGATCGCTACTCCCGATACTCATAGCAACTTATTATTGCAATATCATTGGGCACAGCCCATCAGACAGCTGCAAATTCATTACGACTTATTTATACCCGGAATAACTACAGCCCGTTGTCTCGCTCAGGTCTGGCGAGATGGTCAAGTTAATAATCTAGTCTTTACCCCTGGATCTAAAGGTGCGGCTCTCCTGGATAGTCCAATCGAACAACAAATTACTAGCTTCATTGGCCTGGGCATCGAGCATATTTGGACGGGTTACGACCACATTCTATTTTTAATTAGTCTGTTGATGTTGGGTGGAGAACTGCGCTCTTTACTAAAAATAGTGACGGCCTTTAGCGTCTCGCACTCCTTTACCCTATTTTTAGCGGCTTTAAATATTATCTCCATCCCCAGTCGCTGGGTCGAAATTGCCATCGCCCTGTCGATCGTCTACATTGCTGCCGAAAATTTGTGGCGCAAAGAGCCGAAAGCCAGATGGCAGATGGCTTTCGGCTTTGGTTTGATCCATGGATTAGGATTTTCCTCAGCTTTGCAAGAACTAGACTTACCTCGGACTAACTTGGTAACTTCTCTCGCTAGCTTTAGTGGGGGGATAGAATTAGGACAATTTGCGATCGTACTGATTGTCTATCTCTTACTGTCTTACCTGCGTAAATTCCCCTGGGATTTAACCATCCGTCGCTTCATTTCAGGGGGAGTGATTGTCATGAGTTTAATTTTGTTTTGGGAGCGAGCTTTTATTGGTTAGAGATTTAGGACTGGCTATTGCTAAAATGCCCTTAACCCCCATTCTACAAACATGTTGACCACCTTGAATCCCTGGCAAATTCTTCTAGCGATCATTCCTCTGCTATTAACTATCACTGTATTATTCCTAAGCATTTGGAGTGTGTATCCAGCTCCAAATATGACTTTACTGCCCTTGAGCGTGGGTGCTCCCGAGCTGAGTATGTGGTTATTTGCTGGTGGGGCGATCGGACTGGTTAGCCAGCTATTATTTCGGAATCAGTTATTCCCTCAGAATCTATACTGGGTGGGAATTGCATTAAGCATCGTCAGCTTAATTCTCAGTATTCAGCCTTTTTTACAAATGCCAGCGACGATCGATCGAGCCAACACCTCAATGACTACAGCTTTGGGACACAATTATGTAGCAGATATTCCTGCCGCCGTGCAATCAACCTGGCGATCGCAACCTTTTAGTTTTCTCTCAGCTATCCAAGGAATTAAGCAATCCAACCAAATCCGGATCCAGCGCCATCTGCCTTTTGCCGCCCCAGTAGGTACGCCCTTAACCCTCAATTTGTACCAACCCCAACTTCCTGGCCAATATCCTGCTGTCATTCAAATTTATGGCGGGGCTTGGCGCAATGGCAGCCCGGATAGCAATGAAGAGTTTAGCTGCTATCTAGCTAGTCGCGGTTACGTGGTGGTATCGATCGACTATCGCCATGCTCCCCAATATCATTTCCCCGCTCAATTGATTGATGTGCGCACTGCCCTAAAATATGTTCAGCAACAAGCCCCCAACTGGGAAATAGATCTAGATCGGTTGGCAATCATGGGTCGATCGTCGGGTGGACACCTGGCAACTTTAGCTGCCTTGCAGCCGGATACCTTGCCCCTAAAAGCAGTGGTTAGCTATTATGGGCCAGTAGATTTAACAGCGGGCTATACCGATCCGCCGCAGCCCGATCCGATCGACTCCCGCCACGTATTGCGTGATTTTTTGGGTGGCACGCCCACGGAGTTTCCAGCACGATATCGACAAGCTTCGCCTTATCAGCTCGTAGATGCTCCTAAACAATTCCTGCCACCAACTCTATTGATCTACGGTGGCCAAGACCACTTAGTGGAAGCCCGTTTTGGCCAAAAAATGGCCAAAAAACTACAATCTGTTGGCACACAAACTGTCTACATCGAAATCCCCTGGGCAAATCACGCCTTCGATGCCATTTTCAACGGGCCCAGTAATCAGCTGGCACTCTATTACACAGAACGCTTTTTGGCCTATTTCTTAAAGAATGATAGATAAAAAGCCCCATCGATCAAAATGTTCCTATTTTCCATGAAGTTTTTAAAACTAATTCTTAGTAGCCTAGCGATTGGCAGCGCTCTCCAGGCATCTTCAGCAGCTGCTCCATCTGCCTCACCAAGCAAAGATCCGACTAACTATCTGGGAATTGGTAGCAGCATTGGACTAAACGGCAACACAACTTCCCTCGGTACCGGCGGTGGTCTGGCGATTCTCAGCAAAGTCAGGTTTACAGAAAACCTGTCCTTGCACGATGCCACCATCCTCTTTGGTAGCGGAGCAGCAGAAATGGTAGCTTGTTTTTCCTTAAACACGATCAGCTACGATCCTGCCGATGGTCCAGCCTGGGAAGGGCACGCTGGACTACTTGAAGGTTTTCAACAAATAGGTACTTTTTTCACAGAAATAGAATTAGCCGCAGATTTCACGACTATCAATAGCAACGAAGCCGCCCCCAAGGATATAATTCTTTTGTACAATGGTGGGATTCGGTAACAGCTGTTGATTTGAATGCGATGCAAACAACTCAACAAACAAATCAGCAGGCTGAGATGCAAGTAAGCGCCACCTACCGCATGAAAAGCAACCGATTGCAGCCTTTTACCCTGCGCTATATATTTGTATGGAATGAGACCAAACAAGAATGGTTAATTGAAAAAATTAGACATCATTAGTGTTAACATTTTTACCAATAAATATTGCCGATGTACCAAATAATGGTAAAACTGGCCAGGATGAAACGTTAGCTCTTGATTAAGAAATCATATTCTTTGATTAAACTAACATTTAGGTACAGCTTCGCTTCCCTAAACATCCCGGAAATTTGTCAGTCGAAGTTCTCATCACCACTTAATTTTTTGGTTGAAAAACTTGGTATTGAGGCGACCTGCTTAATTTCAACAGCTTTTTAAAAAAGTTTTGGCGATATCTAAATTTTGATCATTAATGTGGGAATTCTAGAGGCATATGACTATTGAGGCATTGAGCATGAAATTAATTGAACATAGCTCCCAGCGACTAACCTTACAGAATCGCAATCTTCCTCAAATGGCTAGGACTTGTGGTGTGGTGTGTTTGTCAGTTGGTGTATTACTCATGACTCTAGCTCAACCTATTCTTCAGTTACTGCAACCATATGCCGCTCAATTACCTCAACCACTTATCTACTATGTGGCGATAGCCTTAATGGTACTGGGAACCTGGACGATTATTACAGTTACGACAACCAGAGTTTCATTCGATCGACATCATAGTCGCCTCCAGATTGTTTGGCATCGCTTTTTAAAAGATGTTAAATACACCTGTAATCTGCATGAAATTGTGGATGTTAAGCTAGAGAAATTTGTGAAAAGCTATAACATGCCCTCAAATGTTGAAAATTACTACAATTTAAATAATGAAATACTGCCTAAAGAATATGTAATATGGCGGCTTAATCTCATTCTAGCTTCCGGACAATCGCTACCCCTCACCCAACAATTCAACTCTGATACTCAGAATGGTGAAGACATTGAAAAGCTATTCAGCTATATTAAAGAATTTTTATCTACCCAAAACCGTCTTAGTGCCACCTGATCGATCGAGGTGGGCAAATTTCCTCATCCAGAACAACGAATTTTGGATATCGCAAGAAAATACGACCTAACTTTAATAGTTGGGTCGTATTTTTTACGGGTTGAAATTAGTGGCAGTTAACGGCAAGCTCTACGATATTCAGCTCTTTTTTGGTGCAATTCTCTTTCAATCCAACGTAATCTTTCAGGATTGTAATGGTGTCTGCGCAAAATTTGTGCCCGAGTTCTTTCTAAAGAAGAAATTGATTCTCTCAGATCTCGACACAAGCGGTGATTGTTTCTAACCTGATATAAACCATCATCGCGGCGATGAATTTCTCTTTGATTGTAAATGGAACCTCGAACATGATCGTCATCATAACCACGGACATCTTCATGACTCTGGCCATAGCGATAATCATTAGCGCTCGCACTGGAAACATTGACTACTCCAGTTAGAGTTACAACCGACAAACAACCCAAAGCTGCGAGCTTGATTTTAGACAAAGTTGTAGACATGATGAACATTCCTTTAGTAATTTTTTAATTGAGAATCACTTGGGATAAATCTCAATTTTGTTTTTAAAACACTCAATTGTGTTTCATAATCTTATAGAGCAAAACGCCATCAAGTTGTTCCCAACTTTGGTCAAATCAAATACCAACTAATGGTGTCGATCGATCACCACTGAACCTAACTGCTTTATTATTTTTGAAAGTCTATTGTGTTAGTGTCACTAACTTGATTCACGATTAGGCATAGCCCACACTTCGTGGACGAGTTCCACCTAGAGTAGATCCGGCTGCTTCTGTCAAAGCTGGCTTCCTGACTGGCATCGTCACAGGTAAAATCACTAGTCCGTTGATTAATCCGATCGAATCGATTCTAGTAACGAGAGGCTACGCCAACGAGTTAAGATAGCTGAGGGACATTTTTGTAAATCACTATAGCAAAGCTATCGCCAGACATTCGAGCAATTTTGAGCCAACAGAAAGAGCAACTGCTAGATCTTATCGATGAAGCAAAATCCTTAGAGTTCATCCTTCTGGACAGTGTTGGTGAAAATCGAGAGACAATCTCAACTCTAGAACAACTGACGGAAATAGCCGAACAAGCTAGAACCAAGCTTTCGCAACTGTCAACTCTTCACTTGCGGATTGCAGAAGTACAACCCACTATTTCTAGCGATCTGCTAAAATTGATGAATGACGCTATCACAAATATCGAGAATCGAATTCCGGCGTTAGAGCGGAGTCTAGAAGAAATCAAACTAGATTGGAGATTGCAATGAGTTCTACCCCTACTATCCCAGATCCAGAGAAAATTAAGCAGACTTTAGCTAGAGCACATCGAAATTGTCAAGAATTGGAGTTGGCAGGTATTCAACTAGAAGAAGTGATTGCCAAGCTTGATCGAGAAATATTGACTCAGCGCAAACAACGTTTAGGAAAAGCATTAGGAAAGGAACATTAATAAACATCGGATATACTAATTTAAGATGAACATCATCAAGAACACGTTTTCTCGCCAAGAAACTTCTCCTACTGCCGCCAGACAAGATTTTTTTCAAATGCTCGATCGCATTGCCAAAGAGTGAGAGATTTGCATTATCAATCGCCCTGATGGAGAAAATATTGCCTTAATTCCCGAATCAGATCTCAATAGCCTAATTGAAACTGTTTACTTATTCCGCTCTCCAGCTAATGCGCGTCGTTTATTAGATGCTTTAGATGAGGCTCAGTCAGGACAAATTGTACCTCAATCGATCGAAGATTTACAACGGGAGTTAGGTGTCAGTGAATAAATATAACTAAAGTTTGATCGCCCTCGTTTTAGCTTGGGGATTAATCAGATCGATTAATCCCATTCCAGCAATGGCTTGCGCTCAGTCCGTACACAATCTTGGAGATAGAGATTAATTAGATTTTGGTAAGGAATTCCGGTTTGTTCAGATAATTTTTGGAAATAGTCCACGACATTATCTTCCAGATTAATACTCACCTGTTTTTTTAACTTCTTCAGGTAAGGATTGGGAACAGATTGTGAAAAGTCATATTCAGCTCTCATATCAAATAACCTTTATATTCTTTTTGTTCTGTCTTGGTCGCTCTACGAGCAGAAATAATCCGAATGCTTTCATCATTTTGTCGATACACATGGCACACAACTATTAACTTAAAGGATTCACTCATCCCCAATAAGATACAGCGGTCTTCATCCTTCGAGTGGTCTGGGTCATAAGAAGTACGAGCGTTTGGATCGTAGAAGGCAGTTTCAGCTTCTTCAAATGATATGCCATGCTTCCGATCGTTTGTCTGAGCCT
>CAXTSX010000043.1:0-30074 GCA_964247085.1 uncultured bacterium | reverse complement strand
TCGCTGGATAGCTTTCCTCGCCACTTTCTCTCAAAATTGTCCGGACTGTTGTGTTGAATGACCGAGATCAATTCTCTAGAAGCAAGACTAGTCAACGAAACAGTACAATAGACTTGCTCTCAACCTCTTAACCTCATTCAACCTTGGCAGATCTAGATTTTCGGAACATCAATACTCTCTGGGCTTCCGTCCTGGTCGATACCCTGCAACATTTAGGCGTATCGCTAGCTGTTATCTGTCCCGGCTCTCGCTCAACACCCCTAGCCGTGGCCTTTGCCCAAGTCCCTCACATCGAAGCAGTTTCGGTGTTAGATGAGCGCTCTGCGGCCTTTTTCGCCCTGGGTCACGCCAAACGCACCAGGCGGCCAGCGGCTTTGGTCTGTACTTCGGGCACTGCTGCTGCCAACTTCTATCCAGCTGTTATCGAAGCTCGCGAAAGCCGGGTACCCTTGTTGATTCTGACTGCCGATCGACCCCCGGAACTGCGTGATTGTCACTCCGGCCAGACGATCGATCAACTCAAACTTTATGGTAACTATCCGAACTGGCAAGCGGAAGTAGCTATCCCTAGTGCAGATCCGAATCTGCTGGCTTATCTGCAACAAACCATTGCCTACGCCTGGGAACGCACGATTACCCCAACAGCTGGCAGCGTCCATCTCAACCTACCTTTCTGCGATCCATTACCACCAATTGTCCAGCCAGAAATCCAAGCCCTGGCTGCTACTCTAGCCGATTTCCAGCCCCCAGCGATCCCAGATCTATCTCAACTATCTATTGCCCAGTGGTCAATCCCGACTGCTTGGCAGACCACCAGGGGATTAATTATTGCCGGGGTTGCTCAACCTCTTGATCCTCTAGCCTATGCTCGATCGATCGGACAAATTTCCCAAGCTCTAGGTTGGCCAGTATTAGCAGAAGGACTATCACCCTTGCGTAACTACGCCGACTTGAATCCTTACCTGGTTTCTAGCTACGATTTGATCCTTCGTAACACCGCCGTATTACCGAGGCTCACCCCAGAAGTAATTATTCAAATTGGCGATCTGCCCACTAGCAAAGAGTTACGACAGTGGTTGAGCCAGACCAGACCCCGAACCTGGATTATCGAAACTAGTGAGCAGAACGTGAACGCGCTTCACCTCAATGCTAGCTACCAAAGAATACCAGTAACTGAAATAGCCCTGCATTTTCAGGACTGGAAACACGTTGTCATTTCTGAATATGGCCAGAACTGGCTCGCCTTAGATCAACAAACCCGTAAATCGATCGATCGCACCATGAACGAACTAGATATGTTGTGCGAATGCAAAATTCCCTGGCTGTTGTCTCAATCATTACCGTCAAACACCATCATCTTTATCGCTAATAGTATGCCCATCCGAGATATGGAGTTCTTTTGGCGACCTAACAATCAGCAATATCGACCCTTCGGCAATCGCGGTGCTAATGGTATTGATGGCACTCTTTCCACGGCTTTGGGTGTAGTACATAGCAGTACTCAGCCAGTTATCCTCATTACTGGTGATCTATCCTTGTTGCACGATACCAATGGGCTGTTGCTGCGGCAACAGTTCCAAGGAAGCTTAACAATTCTATTAATTAATAACAATGGCGGTGGTATTTTCACTATGCTACCGATCGCTCAATTTGATCCACCTTTTACTGAATTCTTCTCCACGCCCCAAAATGTAAACTTTTCGATACTGTGCCAGGCGTATCAGATTAGCCATCAAAAAATTAGTTTTTGGTCAGAATTGCAGTCGCAGCTAGCGTTTATTAATAAACCGGGGATTCGAGTCTGGGAAATAAACACCAATGCTCAGCAAGATAGCGAATGGCGGCGAACAAACTTGTCACAATTGTGTCATTTATCTTAGCCGGATTCCACTACCATCTATGGCAATGACATTATTAACTATCTGTGAGATTCTGGAATTGTACCAAACTAAATTGTAGAAACTAAACACCTGAGCTGGCTGCTCTTAGCTCATAACAACCTATTTTAAGAATGCTTAATAATTAATTAAGTTTTGGAACAAAAAAATTCTGCTACTGTCATAGCAATAGTTAACGTCAAACTATGTATTTTCAATAGCCATCAGTGAAAGTTTAATCTCATTAACTTACTTACCTAACCGTCTAACTATTTTGACCGGGAGTAAAACAGATATGTCCAGCACAAAATCTATGACCGATCGACAGCCCCGGTACCATGGTGATGCAATCCGTGCCTATCTACATGAAATTGGCCGGGTACCACTGCTAACTCATGAAGAAGAAATAAGTTTTGGTAAGCAAGTGCAACAAATGATGCAATTGCAAGAACTAAAAGAAAAATTACAGCAAGAACAGGCTATATCACTTAGTGATGCCGAATGGGCTGTTCAAGCCGAAATGAGTGGATCCGATCTGCAACGCATCTTGCAACGGGGTGCAGTAGCTAAAAAAAGAATGATTGAAGCCAATTTGCGGTTGGTAGTGGCGATCGCCAAGAAATACCAGAAACGCAACTTAGAATTTCTCGATTTAATCCAAGAGGGATCACTAGGTCTGGAAAGAGGTGTAGAAAAATTCGACCCCACGCGCGGTTACAAATTTTCCACCTATGCTTACTGGTGGATTAGGCAAGCCATTACCCGGGCGATCGCTCAACAAGCTCGTTCCATTCGGTTGCCGATCCATATCACCGAAAAGCTAAACAAAATCAAAAAAACCCAACGCGAACTCTCTCAAGAGCTAGGTCGTAATCCTACCACCCCAGAAATTGCCAAGGCACTATCGTTAGAGCCTAGTCAAATTCGCGAATATCTGACCATTTCGCGCCAACCCATCTCCTTGGATGTCCGGGTCGGCGAAAACCAAGATACCGAGCTATCGGAGTTGTTAGAAGATGGTAGTATTTCCCCTGAAAACTATACGGTTCAAGACAATCTGCGCCAAGAACTGCAAGGAATATTGGCAGAGCTAACTCCTCAGCAACGCCACGTTCTCACTCTAAGATTTGGCTTAGATGGCGACGCAGAAATGTCTTTAGCCAAAGTCGGGGAAATTCTCCATCTGAGCCGGGAAAGAGTGAGGCAGCTAGAGCATCAGGCGCTCTCGCATCTACGGCGCTGTCATGGTAGTTTTAGAGACTACGTGGCTAGCTAAATCAAATTAATGTATCTGCTTTTACATAAGTCATCAATATTTTTGTGTCTTATGGCTGAAAATTTGATTAATCGCTCGTAAACTTAGTTATAACAGTATGTACAAGCTGTAAGGGTAAACTGGAATAATCCATTTCCCATAAATTTCCACCTCGCGATTTTCCCTAGGGTTAAGAATATGTCGGTTCATCGATTGGTCAAATTTTGTTTTTCTGCCAGCAAAATCTTTTTGGCTACAGTTATGTTGGGTACTGCTTTAACGTCAGTTCCAGTCCATGCTGGAGTAGCCAACACCAAGAGCCAGTCTTCATCCTTGGCCAGCAAAAAGAAAGTGGTTGCGACCAACAGCAGTGGCCGATTGATCGCGAATGGAACTTTTCTCTACGGGGAAAGCAATCAGCCAGGTAGACGGAACAGTGAATACCTAGTCTTTGAAAACAAGAGTGGTAAGGTTTTCGGAGCAGTATTTTTAGCTAATTCTGAGTTCAGTTGTTTTCATGGAAAACTGAATTCTAGTCAACTTAATATGATGGTTGTGGACGTTGACTCTAATGCCGCTCATCCCTATGCTGTCAATTTGGAGACTGGTTATAAGAAAACTAGCAGTGCTGAGTACAAAGCTGTCAAAAGGATTGGTAAAACAGAACTAAGATTGCTGGAATCCTGTCGAACCATGTATAAGAGCAGTCGCTGGCAGTCTGTGCTACGCGGCTAGCAAATTACTAGCACAAAGTTCTAAGCATCTAGTGTAACTCGACTCGGTTAAAACTCAATGCCGGGTTGAGCTTTTATGCCTTGTTCTCGAAAGGGGTGCTTGATTGGGTTCATTTCAGTTACCAAGTCAGCTCGATCGATCACCGCAGCCGGCACACCTCGACCAGTTAAAATGACGTGGGTATTAGCTGGTTTTCGCTCTAGGCCAGCTAATACTTCTTCTGGGTCTAAATAACCCAACTTCAGAGCCACATTAATTTCATCTAGTAATATCAGTCGGTAAGATTCGTCCAAAATATAGCTGAGAGATTTCTCCCAAGCCAACTTAGCCATTTGAATATCTCGATCGCGATCTTGGGTATCCCAGGTAAACCCTTCACCCATCGCCTGGAATTCTAGCTGATCAGAAAACTTGGAAAGCACCGCTTTTTCCGCCGGTTCCCAAGCGCCCTTAATATACTGGACAATCGCTACCCGATAACCGTGCCCCAGCGATCGCATAACCATGCCCAAGGCAGCGGTGGTCTTGCCCTTGCCATTACCAGTATTGACAATAATAAGACCTTTTTCGGCAATAGAGTTAGCAATCCGGGTCGCTTGCACCTCCTGGCGGCGCTGCATTTTTTGCTGGTACTGGGCAGAATTTAGCGAAGTTTCGTTAGACATACAAATTGAGTTAAGTGGCGGTCATCAACCACTGGGTAATACCACTGGCTAAGGTCTTAGCCATTTGCTGTTGGGCTTGAGGATTACTAATCCACTGCAATTCTTCTGGATTGCTCATGAAGCCTAATTCTAACAGCACTGATGGAGCAGCGGCTGGCCGCGCTAAGGCCAAGTTATCCCAAATCACACCATACTGAGGTCGATCGGCATATTGGGTAGTGTAAGTGTGGAGAAAACTAGCCAAGCCCTGTGCCTGGGAATGGTACCAAAAAACAGAAAACCCCTTGGCCTTAGATGGATTCACATCATCGGGGGAGGAATTATAGTGAACAGATAGAGAAATAGTTGGCTCCAGCTGTTCGACAATGCGTCGCCGCTCCTCCAAGGAAACGGCCTTGTCTGTATCTCTAGTGAGATAGACTGTCGCGCCTTTGGCAAATAGCTCATTAGCTAGTAATTTGGCCGCATAAAGGGTCGCTTCTTTCTCGGTATAACCAGTAGAACTTAAGGCTCCAGAATCTGCTCCCCCATGTCCGGGATCAAGAAGAATCTTCACCCCTGTTAGGGGTTTGTTACTCTGCTTGGCAATTGGGGGTGGCTGCCGCAAAGACAATACTAAATTTTTGCCGTCATAGCGATATTTATAACCCCATTGCTGACGAGATTTATAAACAAAGGTATATTCCATCTGACCAGGAGCAACTCGTTTTGCTTCTACTCGATCGATCATCGGACTTCCTGTCAGTTTAACAACGCTACTAGAAGCGGTCGTATTGTAAAGAGTCAGTTTCAGCTTTTTTTCAGTTTGATCAATTACCAAAGGAACTGGCACCGACAGTGCAAAAAACACATCGGTATTGCCATTATTATTTTGACTACGGATATTTTGAATCACGGCTGGTGATAAATTACCGGGAGTTATTTTCAGGTCACTAGCAATCACCCAACCACCATAGTTTAGTTGTACCCAAGTTACTTTTTTCCCGTTGTTATCACCCTCTTGACGATCTACTACAACCGCTTTGATTCCCTTGGGTAAAGGCGTTACCCGATTAGTATCACTACTGGGACCAATTCGAGCAATGGTTTCATTGGCCAGAATCTCGGCGACTTCAACAGTGGCTGTTGTGCTCATAGTTGCTGGACTGGGCGATACAGGATTAATGGGGATCAAGGATTTGGGTTGTTGCCGTGCTACTGGTTCATCAATGGTGCCAGTGGCCTTAGCGATCGCACAGTCCAAATAGCGTCCAGCACCATGGATGGCTTGTTCATCACCACCGGCAGGTATGACCTGGCCTACTGGAGTCTTGTCGGGGGCAGCACCCAAACAGGAAACACCGCCATAAATTTTATTGGCCTTAGCATGTGGTTCACCTTCTGCCTGATAGTTATTGGGGAAAGAAGTACTTTGGAGTACTTTTTGTGCTGACACCGGAATCGATATAACCAAGTAAATGGTCACCGCCGCTAAAATAATTGCCCTTAATAATTTTCTCCCCATAATCTCAAGCAGACGGCTGACAACAATTCAGCTGTTTTTTATATTGCTCAAGATTATAGAATAATTGTTATGTACTGAACAAAAATGTTAAATGCATCACAAAAATCTATAGAATTTCATTATATTTAACATCCGGAAATCTACTCCGCTCCTTCAGTACGGACTGACTGTACCGGGCGGATTTGGGGCGTAATGCCTGTATCAAAGCCGTCAATACTGCGCCGGTTCTTTTGCTGCCAGTATTTATTAACCCCATCAACACCTTTGCGGGCAGCCCATTGTTGAAGCTTCGGACGCTCAGTTATTTCGGTACAGGTGGGCACCGCATAGCCACAGGAAGTTTGCACCGATTCGATCGATAGCATCATGATCTGTCGGGAGCCAGGAATGGCAGGGAATTCAGCCAATAAATCATCCCATAAATCGTGGAGGGGGCTAATGACTTCGCCTTGACCATACAAGCGCAAAATCAAGGGATCCTCACCAAAGCTACACATCATGATAGTCATCCGGCTATTTTCGCGCAGGTGAGCAGCGGTTTCGTTACCACTACCAGTGAGATCTAAGTAGGCTACATGGGTACGACTTAAACACCGAAAGGTATCCATCCCTTTGGGGGAGAGGTTGATCCGGCCTTCTGGAGGAGCGCTAGCCGTAAAAAAGATTTGTTGTTGCTCGATGAATTTAATGAGTTCATCGGATAGTTCTGAATAAAATTTGGACATCACCAATCCCTAGGTTTATGGCAGATGGTTCTATCATATCTATATTTGTAGTCTTTTGGTAGTCATTCAGTAGTTACTGACGGTTGACCGAATAGATGATTCAGGTGTTGTCGATCGAGCTGGCGACTCCAGCGCACCATCTGCCACAGGGCTTGGAGGGAGACCCAAATGAAGCTAGCGCGGTTTTGCCAAGTCCACTGTGGCCAACCCATGACGTTAGTCATCCGCTGAATGGTACCTAGTAAACCGCTTTTAGTGGAACTATAAGTCCATCGGCGGTTGGCAGTTTTGGCGAGGGTGATGATAATCGATCGCCAGGAAGTTTGAGGATAAGCCCAGATGCCAAAGCCCCAAAACCGGGTAGCATGATTAATTTCATCAGTAGCAATTTCTTGCAGCACCTGGTGCAAGGAACCAGAGGTATGTGCCATTAACCACAGATACAGGCAACCAGCGGCAAATTCAGTGGCGGTACGATGTAAGCCATGTTTGAACAAGTCCTGATCGTGGTCATCGGTGGGGTGGAAGTCCCGCACGGTGTGGGGATCGACGACTGGGGCATGGCCAGCGAGTTGGCGATAGATTTTGATTAAGGCCGGAGTGTGTTGGCGCTCTTCTTTTTCCCATAGTCCTGGCTCAGTAAGCTGGCCTTGGTCGCTGTGGCTGCCACCGACATAGTTGGCCATCTGCGGATACAAGTTTTCTAAATATTGACGGCTGACTTGGGTGTAACCACGAATGGGGGCTTCGGTGTCCATGGAGCCTTGCAAGACGGCGAGGAAGACTTCGATTTCGATGCCGTGGATTTGGCTGCGGTCGATCGATCCCCAGTCAATTTTAGACCAGGGTCGGGTGGTGGCTTGCTGGAATTGGGCAGGAAGTTCGGCGAGGCTGTGATTGAGTTGAACGAGACTGAGGTGATGGGTGATCGATCGATGGGCGAGGATGAGGGGTGATTTTTGTAGTTGTTGCAGCATTAGGAACCTGGATGTTCGGTTGCTGCTATCTTAGGGGCGGTGGTGGTCGGAAGTCAGTCGGGGGAAGTAGGGAGTTGATTGGAGTAAAGTCGGATCGATCGATTTATCTCCCTGAAAGGCGATCGAAGAGGTCATGGCATCAGTTTTTTGCTGGAATGGATAGTTTAGAGTCCAGTTCTATACGTTCTTCTGTTGTAAGTGTTTGAATGATTTGGGCTAAGGAGTCCACCAATTTTGCATTCATTTCGACCTAGCTCTGTACTAATTTACTTTTATGATACGCGATAGATCTCACTCCTCACAACAATTCTGGAGTTCGATCGTGTAGCGTACCGAAGGTAATCAATGGGGGTATAAAATTCTGATGATATGTCTGATAAGTAACTACTAAACTTTATTCGTGATTTACATCCAGCCAACCAATCAAATTACTCATCTGATCAAAATCTAAAGCAGCATCGAGTAAATCCTCCAGCTGAGAAACCGACAGGTCTTCCAGCCTTTCATGAACATCAGTCCCCAACGAGCCAACTCGTCGATTCAGTACCCGGAGTACTGATTTAAGAGTCGCCTTTTGTTCTCCTTGTTCAATTCCTTGTTCCATCCAGCTAGTAACAATTTGCATAACCTGCTCCTTTTCATTACCTACTTTGATTTTAGCAACTTCCTGCTCAAACTCTATGACCTCCATAGGATTGAGATAGAGATAACTATCCACAAATCCACTGAGCATCGATACTCTAGCTTTGTCCAGCTTCAAAGTAGCGATCGCACGCAAGCACTCTACCTTCACTTTAGCTCGCTCTGATGGCTCAATTTTCATCTTTGCCATCAAAGCTGCTGCCACAGGATTCTTTTGCTTTAAGAAATCTCGCCAATTCAACTGATTCAATTGAATCTTCAGAAAATTAAACTCTAGTACATTTAGACCAGGTAATTTCATCCGATACTGATCCTGCTCTTGCTTTTTCTTCGGTTCATCAAAAGAAAAAATAGCAATTGGGTAGACAGGCTCTAAATATTGGCGATGTAATTGAGCGAAATAGAAAAACATCCGACGGTGAAAATTAGCCTGAGAAGTGGACTGATGTTCGAGGTCGATGATGACTGATACCTTGCCCACTTCTGGTTCATTAGGACGACGACGGACATTAAGTCTGACGATCAGATCCATTGCCCGACGGTCTCCGTCCATTAAGTCAGTAAAATACTCTTGGGGAAGAAACTCGACATTATCCCGGTTGACAATTCCAGCTAATTCAGGGGCGAACAGGTCAAGAAATTCTAAAAAGAAGGTACTTAAAAGCTGTTTGAATAGCTGGTCATGATCGATCGTCTTGGGCATGAAATTCACTAGAAACTTTTCTATTCCACAAAGTAACTATTTTACTGGATGCTCTCGTTGATACGCGTGGCAATGTAACCGATACAGAGTATAAGGTCGTATTACCAAATCGATCGCACTCTGGATGAAAATGCTGGATGTTGATCGAACTTAAATAAATCGATCGCACAGACTGGAATCAAAAAGCGGTTTATGGATATTCTTGTGATCGCACTCTGGATGAAAATGCTGGATGTCGATTGTGTATCGTATTGAAAATAATCAATGGGGGTATAAAATTCTGATGATATGTCTGATAAGTAACTACTAAACTTTACTCGTGATTTACATTCAGCCAACCAATCAAATCACTCATCTGATCAAAATCTGAAGCCGCATCATGTAACTCCTCTAACTTCACTAAAGACAAATCCTTAATCTGTGCCTCAACTTCTGGCGATATCTCTCCTACCCGCCGGTTTAACAACCGCAAAATCAAAGTGATCGCTTCCTCCGCCATGGCATCTTGATATACCCGTGTTTGCTGTAACTCGATTCCTAACATCAGATCTACCTCATCCCTATTCAGGGTATTAAACTTATACAAGATAATAGTCGATACCAAGTTAATTATATCTCTACTGCTTCGTGATTGTCCGATTAACCTCCTCGCCTCGGTTGCAGCCAAATCTCCTTCTAAGGTTGTCAATACCATCAAACCCAATCCGATCGGCAATTCCTCTGTACCAGGTAATTCATCTAGGTAAATCGGCGTAATCCGTCCACTAGCTAGCATGTCGGCAACAACTTCCTGTCTGGATTGCTCTAGGCTACGTGATGGATAAATAGCTACTGCTCGCCAATCAGAAAACAAATCACGATGACGATAGGCATAGATTGAAATCTCACTAATCATCCGTTCGTATAGCAGCTCATCCGGCTGAAATTGTACCTCGCAGAAATAAACAATTCCAGATGGATCAGGAGGTATAAACACTCCATCCATCCGAAAAGAAGTTTCCTTCACTTCTACCGAATCAAAAATATATTCATCAGCTCTTTCAGGCTGTTGGGGTAATAGCTCAAACAGCAGGGTCGGTGATTGCTGAAAAATTTTGTAGAAAATTGTATCTCGACGCATCAGAATCAGTCAGAGGACAAATATTTATCATCTCATCGATCGAACTTAAATGCATCGATCGCTCTGTTGTCATGGTAACTTTGCCGGGATAAGTTTTGCCATGTTTGCAGAGGATGCATTGCATATTTTTATTTCCTGCTAATTAAAATTGTTTAGCCAGATTGCTGGATTTGGAATGTAGGTGGATTCATTAAAAACAATAGTCACTTAGTGTTATCGATTTCTTTGATGGATTCATCTAACTTTAATGTGTAAGCTAAAGCTTCATTAATTGCTGGATACACAACAATGATAGCTGTCCCAACTGACGGATTAGTCGCTGTCGATCGATCACTGCAATTTGATAACAAAGTGTCACGGAGTCTTGAGTGAGTCCGCCTTCGTTAGTGGGAATAATAAAAGTGCCAGGAATATTTGATCGACGCAGGTTGGAAGTAAGTGGCACAATAACGACTGTTTTGGTAAAGCGATCGATTGTTTCACGTTGAACAACAATGACAGGACGCACTCCGGCTTGTTCTGAACCTCTGCTAGGATTTAGGTCTGCGAGGTAAATATCACCACGGCTCATGCGTAATCCTGTTGTTGAAGATTTGATAAATACTCGGGCAGAATGCTTTCAGCAAAGGTAATGTCTTCTTGGGCAAATTCGGCTTGGAGAGCAGCGGCATCATGATCGGAAACTTGATCCCACTGTTGAAAACGTTCAAATACGCTATTTTTTGCTGGAATAGATAGTTTAGAGTCCAGTTCTTTACGTTCTTCTGCTGTAAGTGTTTGAATGATTTGGGCTAAGGAGTCCACCAATTTTGCATTCATTTTGACCTAGCTCTGTACTAATTTACTTTTATGATACGCGATCGATCGCATGCTATGTAAAAATGCTGGAGTTCGATCGAACTTGAATGAATCGATTCATTTGCATGGAAGATGATCGCACTCTGGACAAAAATGCTGGAGTTCGATCGATTAGCTTAGTCGATCGACATTGAGTGAATCGACCTTTTTGTTGGTATAGAAAGCAAGCGGTAGCTTGGATGTCGCACTAACATGGAATTAGGAGAAGGGTTGAGCAAAGTCAGATTAATCGTTTTACTGGTTCTGACAAGTTATCAATTCAGGATCACTAATATCTACTGCCTAATAATCCAATATTTTTGAGTTTCCACTTGTACTTCTTCTAACCCGAATCGTTTTTCTGGGGGGTGGTTGTCTAATAGCTGGTGCATATCCTGTAGTACGCCACGAGCATCACTATGATATCCGTGGCCTAACAAGGTTAAATCAATATTAGAAACTTCTACCGTATCTACTCCAGGTACGATCATAATAGGCGGTGTAAACCCAGCGCGAGGGAAATCATGGATAATACCAGATGCGGCTAATGCTTTATCTTTTGCGGAAACATATAAAGTAGTTCGTTCAGCTATGCTTTGATAAGCCTGAGCTAAATTATGGAAAACATCAGGATCTTCATCTGGTGCAGCAAGAATGATTTGACCAAAGGGAATATTACTGTGCAACTGAACTTGAGAAATGATATTTGGTAGGGATCTCAGTAACCCCCGATTCCCCATACTGTGGGCAATAATATGTACTCGTTCTGCACCAGCACTAGTAACAAAATGAGTGAGAAAATCAGCGATATAACTTTCGCTAGCCTGAATAGTTGCCTCATCTGCTGTGTATCCATCCAACTTACCCTTAGAAGGCCAACTATAGAAGGCAGTTATCCCAGGTATTTGAAGATCGAAACCGATTTGAGCAGCTCTTAGCGCCGCTTCCTCAAAACTGACATTGAAGCCATGAGTAAATACTAATGCCGTACGCTCATTCAGCTCTCTTGTTGCAAGAGTGAGTTTTATATTTGCCCAAAAACTTTCCGATATCATTTCTTGCAAGCTATTTCGATCAAGCTTGAGACGATCATCTTGCAGTTTGAGCAATCTTTCCCACCAAGGAGAACCGATTGAACCTATTTTATGCGATTTTGGAACGGCAACTTGGCAAGAACCATAGTGTATTCGATCATCTCTCTCCCCAGAAAATCCTTTACTAGCATCGGATTGATCAATTAACTTACGATTAGTGCCGTACCATAAAGGATATAAGGTTGCTGTTTTCTCTAATTCTTCTGGCTGTTGGGTTATTTGTTTGTCATCCATAAATGGAGAAGAGTTCAATTCCATAGATGGAGAGGAGTTCAAGAAAGAGTCAAAATCCCCCACGCCGAATGACCAATGAACTCCGAGATAATTTCTCTCAATCACCTTTTCCTCCGTCATCTGACCAATCACCAAATTCTGATTCCCCGTCACCATTTGCACAATTTGCACACCCGCCGTCCCATCCACCGCATCCTCCCGCATAATTTCAGCGATCGTCCTCCCCAACCCCTCATCCTGCTCCAGCAACTTCTTCAATTGCACCCGCAATACCGCCTGTAAATCCTGATCCTCCGGATTATTCGCCACATCCGTAACCGCCTCCTTTAAAGACTCCTTCGCCTCCACCTGCGGCTGCAACTTCCCCCACACCGCCTGCGCCTTCCCAAAAGCTGCCTCCCCGAACTTACCCGCAGCCGATTCAGTTGATTTATCGATCGCCTTCCCACCCAGCTTCAACAAAAACGGCAGAAAAGGGCTAATAAAAGCAGTCAAAGTGGCAATATCCATCCGACAAACCCCGAAGTATTGATAAAACACTATGTATTTAATATACCACAGAAAAATATTTCTAGACCAGGACAAGCCCGGATTAGTGCAGATCGATCGACCTTTTGCTCCCCTCGCCTAATTTCGAGAAAGGGGCTGGGGGCACGATCAGTTATACTGAACCCATTCAGCCTAAATAGTTGAGTTCCAGATTGCTACCGATACTCAGGAGGTTGAGATGCTTAGAACCGATGTCATTCAAAAAATAATTGACCACAAAAAAGCCCAAAGATATCTAGAAATAGGTGTCAATAATGGCGACAATTTCTTTCCGATCGAAGTAGACCAAAAAGTTGCCGTAGATCCCAGCTTCGCCTTCTCCCCAGAACGCCAAAAAGAATGGGAAACCATGAATCCATACAACGCCAAAGCCCAATATGTCACCGCCACCAGCGACGACTTCTTTGCTAAGGCCGAATCGATCGAAAAGTTCGATGTAGTGTTCATTGACGGCTTGCACACCTACGAGCAATCCTTGCAAGATGTCCTCAACTCCTTAGACAAACTCAATGACAACGGCGTAATTGTGATGCACGATTGCAAACCGCCCCACGTCGCGGCTGCTTGTCCAGCGCCGTCTTTGGCAGCAGCCGAAGAGCTGCAAAAATACGAGAAAACCAAAACTCCGGGCTGGACTGGCGAATGGTGTGGTGATGTCTGGAAAACTATCTGTCATCTCCGCAGTCAACGACAAGATTTAAGGGTGTTTGTTTTAGATTGTGACTATGGTCTCGGCATAGTGACGAAAGGAAAACCTGATAACGGCCTCAAGCTAAGTCAAAAAGCACTAGATGCCATGACTTACGACGAAGTTTTTAATGGTGATGGTAGTTTGCTGAACCTCAAAAATGAAAACTATCTCTTTGAGTTTTTGCAAACAATTTAATTAAGATATTCTTAGTGAATTTTCGTAGTGGTTAAACTTTATGAAAATTGCCTTGGTCAGCAGTGGCTACAATCCGGCACAGCCGCTTTCCAATTCTATTTTGACGTTGCTCCAGGAGTATAAGCATTACTCCGAAATAAATGGACATCAAGTAGACATTTTCAATCAACAGGATGTTCATCAGGTTATTAACAGCATCAACAGCGGCGACTATGACTTTGTGCATTTGCATCATGGTAGCTTTGTCTTGGATTTCAACCAGACGCTCCAGCAAAGATTTTGTTTTACATCTCACGCTGGACATCTGTTGAAGTTTGATCAATGGAATGACACATTTAAGCAAGAATTTAAATCTTACTTGGATGCCCCGGGAATTATTGCCCTTTCACCAGTATCTAAACAGCTTTTTTTAGATGCTGGTTATGCTGGATACATATCAACGCAGGCGAACGGAATTGACACTCAAAAAATTCATCGTCAAGAGCAAGGAAATAGTAAGGCTATTTGCCTAGGCTGGATTCAGCCTCGCAAACAACAACGGCTGTTAGCTGAAACCGTCGATGGTCAGCTGGCCATCGATTTTGTGGGTTCCTTAGACGATCCCGATTTTCGGGAAGGGAAAACCACTAAATATCTGGGGGTATGGAGCTTACCAGAGGTTTATCAGCGGCTCACCGAATATAGTTGTTTGGTGCTAATTAGTAAGGGAGAAGTAGCACCACTAGTAGTGCTAGAAGCTATGGCTGCTGGCTTGGGGATTGTTGTTTCCGAGTCGGCTAGTGCTAACTTGCACCCCCAAGATTTCATCAAAGTCTTACCAGATGACATCTTGACTAATGCCACTCCAGAAAATCAGCAAATTGTTTGTGGATCGATCGAACAACTGATCAAAAATAATCAATCATCGCGGCCAGAGATTGCGGCTTATGCCAGGGAGAATTTTGATTTCAGTCAAATCATCAAAAGCTATAGTCGCAGGGTGGATGAATTTATTAATTATTAGGGGTTGTTTGATCGGGCATTCAGGTTCCTGATTCATATTTTCACGACGCAAGGAGATTAATGTCTATTTCTAAGATATTTGCGACTTCTTCAATGCTGAGTCCTTTTTGGAGAAGTTTGGGTGCAATTTCTAGTTTGCCTTCTTCTTTGGCTTTACGATAAATTTCTGTATGGTTTAGTGGCTCGGTATCCAAGCTGTTTTCTTGCTCATTTTCAAACAGTTCTGGGCAAAATTACTTTAAATCTATCGCAAACTGCTCATTGCTTACATTGACAAAATAGTTTTCTAATAACTCTGTGGTCTTGGCTATATCTATCATTGTTGTGGCTCCTTTGATTTACATTAAATAACATTCTTGGATTAAAGCTGGATTCCGAATTGCAATCTGGACATGGGCTAAAGAATAGTGCTTTCAGCCATTCAGATCCTCAAAAATCTGTGGAGCATTTTCATAATGAGAATTGCTGAGCCGAGCCATCCGACAAAACCTAATTTTGCCCAGTGATGTGGCGCATCACAACATCAAATTTATGCTCCAACTCATCAAACCGACCTTCCAATCGATCGAACCTCTGATTCATCCGGTCTTACAGGGCATCAATCTTTTCACAAACCCGATCAAAAGCTCGATCGAACTCCTGGGAACTCATCACCGTATCTTCCCACCACTCGAACCTATCCATTCAGCCTTTCCGCATGATACTTCATATGATCCGCCATAAAAGTCGAAATAAAATAATAACTATGATCATAACCCTCCCGCATCCGAAAATCTAACTGCTGCCCAGCCCCCTCACAAGCCGCCACCAAAATCTCCGGCTGCAACTGATCCACCAAAAAACTATCCGCTGCCCCCTGATCAATCAAAATTGGAAACGGCACCTGCTGCTTCTTCACCAACTCACTAGCATCATAAGCCGACCACTGAGCTGTAGCCTCCCCCAAATAACTGCGCAAAGCCTTCTGACCCCAAGCACAACTCATCGGCGCCCCAATTGGCGCAAACGCCGAGATCGATCGATACATATCCGGATTCCGCAAACCACAGACCAACGCCCCATGCCCCCCCATCGAATGACCAAAAATCCCCTGGCGCTCCATATCAGCCGGGAAATTAGTAGCAATCAAATCTGGTAATTCTTCAATAATATAACTATACATTTGATAGTTATTCGCCCAAGGCGGCTCCGTAGCATCCACATAAAACCCCGCACCAGTACCCAAATCCCAGTCCAAATCTTCATTCCGCGTAATAGTGTTTCTCGGACTAGTATCTGGTACCACCAGCATCAGGCCATGCTGCGCCGCAAACTGCTGCGCCCCCGCCTTAGTGATAAAATTTTCCGGCGTACATGTCAATCCCGACAGAAAATACAGCACTGGCACTGAGCCAGACTGTGCCTGGGGCGGCAGGTAAACTGCTAATTGCATAGTGCTTTTACAAACCAACGAATCATGTTCATAAAAGCCCACCGTGCCACCAAAACAAGCTGCTTGCGATTTCAGAGTGATGTTATTCATAATTCGCCTAAAAAGTTAGTACTGTCCGGATACCTTCGCCCTTATGCATAATATCTAAGGCATCATTGATCCGTTCGATCGGCATCACCTCCGTAATCAAATCATCAATATTAATTTTGCCATCCATATACCAATCCACAATCTGCGGCACCTGCGTCCGTCCCTTGGCTCCCCCAAAAGCCGTGCCCTTCCAGACCCGCCCAGTCACTAGCTGAAATGGTCTCGTCTTAATTTCTTGACCTGCTCCAGCCACTCCCACAATCACGCTCACTCCCCAGCCCTTATGGCAGCATTCCAGCGCTTGCCGCATGATATTGACATTGCCAATGCACTCAAAACTATAGTCCGCACCACCGCCGGTTAGTTCCACCAAATGAGCTACCAAATCCCCCTCGATTTCGCGCGGGTTCACAAAATGCGTCATACCCAGCTTCTTGGCCAGGGGCTGTTTCAACGGATTGATATCCACGCCAATGATTTTGTTGGCTCCCACCATGCGGGCTCCTTGAATCACATTCAAGCCAATGCCGCCTAACCCAAAAACTACCACATTCGCTCCTGGCTCGACTTTGGCGGTGTTAATCACCGCCCCAATACCGGTGGTAACGCCACAGCCAATGTAGCAAACCTTCTCAAACGGCGCGTCCGATCGAACCTTAGCCAAAGAGATTTCGGGTACTACGGTGTAGTTGGCAAAGGTGGAAGTACCCATGTAATGATGGAGCATTTGGCCATCGATCGAGAAGCGGCTACTGCCATTGGGCATTAGACCTTGGCCTTGGGTAATCCGAATGGATTGACAAAGATTCGTTTTGCCACTCAAGCAATAGCTACAATTGCGACATTCCGGCACGTACAGCGGAATGACATGATCGCCTGGTTTTAGGGATTTAACATCAGCGCCTACTTCCACGACCACTCCGGCACCTTCGTGACCGAGGATGGCCGGAAAAAGTCCTTCGGGGTCATCGCCGGAGAGGGTGTAAGCATCGGTGTGACAAACCCCAGTGGCTTTGATTTCGATGAGTACTTCTCCGGATTGAGGACCTTCGAGCTGCACTGTTTCGATACTGAGGGGCTGACCAGCGGCCCAGGCGATCGCGGCTTTAACGTTCATAGCTTTTTGGAAAATATAATGTGGCTATGCCAGACTTAACATCTTTAGATAGCTGTGGAGACAGATATTCATAGACTGTAATGTTTATTTACTGATTTATCTGCTGACTATGAATTTAATAAATAATTAACAAGGCCAGTCCTCCACAGTTAATGCCCAGCGCTCATGATCGCACCATTCACCATTAATTTTAAGGTACTTGCGCGAAAATCCTTCCTTGGTAAAGCCTAATCTTTGTACCAACCTAATCGAAGGCATATTTCCGGGCTGGATATTAGCCTCAATCCGATGGAGATCAAGATCATGGAAAGCGTGATCGATCGCTAAAGAAATGCCTTCCAGCATCAATCCTTGACCTGCATAGTCCACCGAAACATAATATCCCAAAAAAGCATTGTGAAAGAAACCGTGAATAATTTGACTAAAATTGGCGACTCCCACAATTTTTCTATTGTCTACATCACAAATCAAGAATCCCTCAAACTCTTCTTTCTGACAACGACGAATATAGCTTTTGCACTCTTTTTCGGTGAGTGCTGGGAAAACCCAAGGAAAATGAAATCCTTTGCTTTTTTGGTGTAATAAGACCAACTCTTGCCAATCTTTGATAACTGGTTTTCGGATAAATACACGAAATGACATAGCAATATATTTTTATATAAACTCCAGAATATTGAACAGGCTAATCAGGGTTTTACACCTAAATTATCTCAGAATTTTGGACAGTCACTTGTATCTTTACATGCTGAAACCAGTTCATTCAATGATAAATACTCATAGGTTTTGATATTTCCAACCAACTTTCGCCATCAAAATTGTCTATAAAATAGTTTATCGATGTAGCAATCGATCTGAAATCAAGGGGTAACTGTTACCCTGATTCATTTTAGAGCTTTGCTCAGCAGCATAATGCCAACTCGATATCCAATAGTGTGTTACGATCATCGCAAGGCTAAGTTTAAAGCGAAACTCAATTAAGGTCTGAGGTTTTCGCTAAGTAATATGTGACTTATGCTGCTAGTAATAAACTAAATTATGTGGTTTTTACTGTATTAAGTTTCCTTGGATTCTTTCAATGCAGGTGAATACAATACAAATTCAAGACGAAGTTTGTGCAGAGTTTTTTGATAATTGGCAATAGCTGAAATCCCGGAGAGGTTTGACAAACCCCGGAGTTTCGAGCAGGTTTGAGAACAAATTGAGGGAAATTATTTGATGGCGATCGTAAAAGAAACAGCCTTAGTTTACTGCGACAATCAGTTTGGCTTAGTAGACGGCAAAACCGCTGCGGCTTTGATTCGACACTCTGAAATCTATAACATTGTGGGAGTGATTGATGAGTCCTTGGCTGGCCAAGATGCCGGGGAAGCTTTGGGAGAAAAGAAAAGTGGGATTCCGATTTTCGCCGATCTAGATGCAGCTTTGCAGACACTGGTAACGATTCCCGACTGTTACATTTATGGAAAGGCTCCTTTAGCTGTAAACATATCAACAGCAGAAAGACTGCTTATTTTGGCAGCAATGGCTCAGGGCATGGATATCATTAATGGTCTCCATCAATTTTTCTCAGAAGACCCAGAATTTGCTCAAATGGCTACCCGGTATGGGGTAAAAATCAAAGATATTCGTAAGCCACCGCAATTAAAAGATTTGCATGTTTTTACTGGTTTGATCAACACCGTTGATATTCCGGTAGTAGCGATTCTGGGTACCGATTGTGCCTGTGGCAAAATGACTACAGCAGTAGAACTGAACAAAGCCTTAAACAAGCTCGGTATTAAATCAATATTAGTAGCAACTGGTCAAACAAGTTTGATGCAGGGAGCCAAATACGGCGTATCGATCGATGCCCTGGTTTCGCAATTTGTGATCGGTGAAATAGAAAATTCGGTAGTGCAAGCATTCGAGCAAGAAAGACCAGATATTATCTTGGTAGAAGGCCAGAGTGCGGTAAGTCATCCGGCTTTTCTGGGTTCGGTGGGCATCTTGAAAGGCAGTATGCCAGACGGGATTATCTTACAACATCCGCCTGCTCGGCAGTTTCGGTGCGATTTTCCGCAGTTGCCCATGCCCACAGTACAGAAAGAAATTAAGTCGATCGAAGCCATTGCCCAATCACCAGTCATTGCTATTGCCCTCAGCCATGAAGATTTAGCAGAGACTGAAGTTCTGGATATCATTGCTATTTATGAAAAACAGTTCCAGTTACCGACAACCGATGTCTTGAGTCATGGCTGCCAAAAATTGGTACAAGCTTTAGTCGATCGTTTTCCAGAATTACGCCCCAAAATCCAGCGGCCTAATTTAACAAAAACCCCAGTGTTAAGTAGAGCAGCATAATCATCATCAAGAGGTAGACTCACCAGTCTGAAAAGAATCCATGCCTTGGCCAAGCCTCTCTATTCATGAGGCATCTGCCTCATTAGAAAGAGCATCGTTCATGCCTAGAATAGAGATTTCATTATCCCAAATCCGGGAAAATGCGCAGATGCTATCTGCACTCTATGAGCGACAGGGTATTTCCTTGATGGGGGTTTCCAAAGTGGTGTTGGGAGAACCAGCCATTGTCGAAGCCATGATTCAAGGCGGAGTCAAGTTTATAGCTGATTCGCGCCTCGAAAACATTCAAAGAATGAAAAATGCCGGGTTGGCAGCGCAGTTTGTCTTGTTGCGGACATCTCTCAGTCAGGCAGAGCATATTGTGAAGAGCGTAGATATTAGTTTGAATACTGAGATCACTACGCTTCAGGAGCTTTCGTATTACGCAAAAATACAAAATAAAATCCATCGGGTGATTGTGATGGTGGAAATGGGTGATTTGCGGGAGGGTGTTCTCCCTGGAGAGCTGAGTCAATTCATCACTGCGACGCTAGCTCTGCCGTATATCAAGGTTGTGGGGATTGGCTGCAATTTAGCTTGTTATGGCGGCGTAAAGCCCGATCAGATCAACATGCGTCATTTATCAGCACTGGTAGATGATTTGGAAAAAGAATTTCGGATGAGTTTAGAAATAGTATCGGGTGGAAACTCCGCCAATTATGAATGGTCTCAATCAGCGATCGATATCGGTAGAATCAATAATCTGCGTTTGGGTGAATCGATATTTTTGGGTCGTGAATCAGTGCATCGCACAGCAATTCCTGGTTTACATACACAGGCATTTAAACTGGTAGCAGAAGTGATCGAATCGAAATATAAGCCCTCTGTCCCTTGGGGCGAGGGCGGTCAAGATGCCTTTGGCCATGTTACTAGTTTCCCAGACCGAGGAATTCGCCAGCGGGCGATTATTGCTCTGGGGCGGCAGGATGTATTGATATCGGGATTACAACCTTCTAAAAATCTAGAAATATTGGGTGCTAGTAGCGATCATATTATTTTAGATAGTCACAACTACAATTTAGAGGTCGGTGACGCGGTGAATTTCGATCTAGATTACGGTGGTTTACTAGCAGCAATGACTTCGCTTTTTATTAAAAAAGAATTTGTTAAATGATTATTCCCGGCTACTTATCAGCAAAAATAAGATAGCTACCATAGACCGCCGTTAATGGGAAATACCAACCAAAATACTGAGACATCTTTCCCGATCCATAAATCTTAACCCGTGAGAAGCCATGCATTAACAAGCGCAAACGTAATATATTTGGAAAATGTTTACTCAGTTGTGCTTCATGACTATAAAGAGATATGCCATCAATTTTATTCCGAATACAGTGGGGATTGGGTGTTGTTATCAACAGTCTGCCACCAACTTTCAGGATACGTTGGAATTCAGCTAATGTTGCATCTACATCACCAGGATATAGACTTTGGATGAATTCACCAGCAACAATGACATCGAAAAGCTTGTCTTCCAGAGGGATGCTATTGGAAAGACCATAGATTCCTTTCGAGTAACAATCTGGCAGTGCATCTAATCGCTGTTGTACGCAATCAAATCCATATAACGTAAGAGATGGATCAAGCTGGGTAAGGCACTCTCCTCCTCGACCATTGGCACAACCTACATCAAGAACTGTTTGGACTGATTTTGGGAAAAAATTAAAAAACTGTTGATACCTTTTAGGGGTAAATGTATCAACTTCAGAAGCCTCTGCTTGAATATTTTGTAGCTCATATTTCTCGTGTAGACTTACCAATTTAATACCTCTACTTTTGAATATTTAGTATTGCAGAAAGATAACTAGTCTTAATCATCATTAAAAAAATTTAGCATAATAAATCAGATGATTAATGCCGATACTCAATCTGGCGCAAATCTTAGTTTACTAAGAGTGATTTGACAAATTGTTGGCAAGATTTACAAATAATTGCCCTCTACTTATTCTTAATAATCAAAATGATCAATACAATAAACCCTAATGAGTATACAGTAAATATTTTTTAAAATTCTAATCTACAATTTTCTCTAGTCATGTAACAAGATATACAAAGAACAAATTAGGCATTACCATCCAGCTTTTGAATGGTGTACAAATAATGTCTTAAATCATTTACACTAAAGCTTCACTAGGTCTACGGGCTCGCAAAAGCACCAAAAAATGTTATTGAGTTTAAACGACTAAAAACCTCAAATTCTTTAGTATTAGTAAGTATGAACTATGCGATGAGAGCTTTAACAATTACCGATGAGTCGATCGTCTGGACAATGCTCATCCATGCGGCTCATGAAACCTCGTTGGAATCTGTCCAAAATCAGCCCTTTCTCTCGCGTTATGCCACTGGTTGGGGTCGAGCTGGCGATGTTGGTTAATGAACGATTAGTAGTCACTATCCGCTACACAAATTCCCTTGCAGCTAATGCCATTAGTCGCAGTCCGCCGACAATGTGGGCATAAAATTTTTTCGGTGGTGGATACTGATCGATCGATTAGTTCTGGCCGCTGTTCGGGTTCGGCAAGATCGTTTAAAGTCATAGAGACACTAGAATGTGGGGTGATTCCATACATTTTACCTGTTTAAATTAGCTAGATCTAG
This sequence comes from uncultured bacterium, assembly GCA_964247085.1. Lineage (GTDB taxonomy): Bacteria > Cyanobacteriota > Cyanobacteriia > Cyanobacteriales > Chamaesiphonaceae > JAAFHZ01. Next base: position 7,653 of record CAXTSX010000043.1, on the reverse strand, counting down.
GTGAATCCAAGAAATAACCATTCGATCGCCTAGCTATGTTGATTTACCCCAGACGACCTGTCATGTTTTTAGTTCTGTCTGGGTACGCTAGATAGCAGTAATTAGGATAAAAATCACTGTGGCCACCAGCGAAATTTCTCAAGATTTGATTACCGCTCATGCCAACTCCGATCGCGAGACCCGCTACCAGGTCAAAAGCATTCTAGGCGAAGGTGGGAGTGGCCTTACCTATCAGGCTGAAGTTGCTGGCAGTGGTCGCCCAGTGGCTCTGAAGGAACTTTCCCTACACCGGATGAACGATTGGAAGGCGATCGATCTATTTGAACGGGAAGCTAAAGTTCTTGCCCAGCTCCAACATCCGGCCATTCCGAAATATATTGACTACTTCGCGATCGATACCGCAGATAATCGCAGTTTTTATATTGTGCAGGAACTCGCACCCGGCAAAATTTTGAGTACTTGGCTGCAAGAAGGTTGGCGTTGTAAAGAAGCCGAGGTTAAAGATATTGCGATCCAGATTTTGGAAATTCTGATCTATTTGCAACAGCTTCATCCCCCAGTCATTCATCGCGATATTAAGCCCAGTAATATTTTGCGAACTGCCACCGGCCACATTTCCTTAGTAGACTTTGGCGCAGTGCAGCAGACTTACCACGATACTTTTATGCGTGGTAGTACCGTTGTTGGAACATACGGCTATATGGCTCCCGAGCAATTCCGAGGGCAATCTTTGCCCGCCACCGACTTGTATGGCTTAGGCGCGACTATTTTGACGTTATTAACCAATCGATCGCCTGCCGAGTTGGCACAAGACAATCTCAAAATCAGCTTTCGGAATAAAATCAAAGTTTCCGATGGTTTTGCTGATTGGTTAGAGAAAATGCTGGAACCGGATACTGCAGATCGGTTTAATTCCGCTACGTCAGCTCTAGCTGCTTTGAAAAATCCACCGCGTCCCTCATCGAAGCCTAAAAGTCCTTGGGGGCAAATAATAGCATTCAGTTTATTGAGCATCTTAGCAGTGGGGCTGTTGGATTATTATAAGTATTATTTTTTGAGCATGTGGGGATTCACGCCCCAGGCTACTTTTACGGCAATTTGGCAAGAAGGGAATGTGGACAAAGTGCGATCGCTGATCGATCGCGGAGTGAGCGCTAACGCCAAAGATGCCAAGGGTAGTTCGTTGTTGCACTATGCCGTCACTAATAATCGGCTGGAGATTGCCCAAGTATTAATCAATAAAGGTGCCGATCTTAATGCTCGCTACGATGAAGATGGTCATACTGTCTTGCATTTGGCGGTACTACATCCCGATGGGGGTATGACTAAATTATTGTTGATGAATAAAGCCAATCCCAATGTGCGAGATAATCTGACTTACACGCCTTTGCACATCTCCATCTTACGAGAACTCACCCCCTATACAGTCGATCTACGCTCTTACTACGGATTAGCGAGTTCTTTAAGCGATCGACAGTCCATCAAATCCATGCAATATCTGTTGCAGTCTGGAGCGGATGCTAATGCCCTGACCACATTTTCACCACAATTAAAAAAAGTAGTAGATCGAATTGAATACCGCAATGGCAACGAAAGATATTTTTACGGCGCTCCCCGCGATATGACGGTAGGCGATCCGATTAGAGATCCGTTGCTCATTCAATATGGTGGTAGAAGAGCTAACTGCCAGAACAAGACTTTGCACTGTAAATTAGATGATCGCCATGACTATAAATAATGCTTCTTCATCTCTGCAAAATCTGGTTAATATACCGCTAGAAACACTCCACAATCGATATCAAATTATTGATGTGCTGGGTCAAGGCGGCGTGGGTATTACTTACCGTGCACAGGATTTATCGAATAACAGCATTGTAGTGCTCAAAGCTTTGTCTCTCAAAAGAGCTGGAGACTGGAAGGCGATCGAACTCTTTGAGCGGGAAGCCAAGGTGCTGGCACAGCTAAATCATCCCGCCATTCCTAGTTATATTGATTATTTCCAAGCCGATAGCGAGCGCGATCGACAGTTTTATATTGTCCAAACCCTAGCCGCAGGGGATTCCCTAGCAAATTTAGTAGAGCAAGGTTGGGAACCAACTGTTAGAGAAGTTCAAGACATTGCGGCCAAAGTCTTAAAAATCCTGAGTTATTTGCATACCCTGATTCCAGCTGTCATCCATCGCGATATCAAACCCCAAAACCTCATCAGAAACTCCGCTGGTCACATCTCGCTAGTAGATTTTGGAGCCGTGCAGGATACTTACCACACCGTCACAGGTGGCAGCACGGTAGTGGGTACCTATGGCTACATGGCTCCTGAACAGTTTCGCGGCCAAGCCTACTTCTCCACTGATCTGTATGGGCTGGGCACTACAGCACTCTATCTATTGACTCGAACCGATCCAGGCGTTTTGCCCCAGAAAAAATTAAAAATCGATTTCCGGGCTTATGTGCAGCTTCCACCAAAATTTGCCGACTGGATCGATCGATTACTAGAACCGGATATGCAACGCCGATTTGAAACAGCCGACTTGGCTTTAGCAGTTCTCGAAGGCCGTCAAGAACTCCCCATCCTCGCTGGTCAAAAACCAGCCCAGAGCAAAATCAAGCTTACCAAATCTGCTCAACATCTCCGGATTAGCCTACCTGCGGCTGGACTGAGTTATCCCAAAAGCAGGCGTTTCAGCTTGTTGACTTTAATTTGGAATAGCATTCTTTTTTTCCTGTTGTTCCAATCACTAACCCTAGGTTTAATCATGGATCCAGGCAAGCAGACATTTTTCATCATCTATGGATTGGTGGGGGTGTGGTTATTTGTGCAGTGGTACTATAGCGTATTAACAAAAGTGACGATCGATATTCAAGGTGATCGGGTATCGATCGCGAAAGCGCTCCCCAAAAGCCTAGAGGTAAAGCAAGAATATTCAATTATCGATAGCTCCTGGCGGCGGCAATTAACTAGGCTGCAGTTTCCTTATAACTACAATTCTCGAATTGGATCGTTCCTGCCACCCGCTGAACGTTATTGGTTGCTAAGCGAAATTGATGCTTTTACCGATGCTTTACCCGAGCAGAAATGAATTTGGTGTCTCCCCAGTAGGCGATCGCACAACCCACGGCGTAGGCCAAGATATCCTCCCAGGCGAAACTCGTCCCCATAATAATTGCCAATAGCTCACCTCGACGCAGCCCTAATCGATCGGCAATTTTCAGGTACTGTAAGCCTTCTACAAAGCAAGCAAAACCAAATACGGCCAAGGCTGTTTTGGCAGCTGGGACTTTCCAAAAGGACTTGATTAAGCAATAAATCAAAATAACGACCAAAACGTCGCCCCCAAAAGGACGGATAAAGCTGTCTTTGACAAAGAGGCCAATAAAGACTTCTACAAAAAAAAGCAAAATGGTTAAAGAGAAGTACTTGAGATTAAAAGTGAACATGTCTTTACTTGGGTTATTTTCTGAAGCTAAAGATTAAGTTTACTAGATGACTGTCAAGAGCTAATCGTGAATATGCGTGACGGAGGAATGTCCGATCGGATAGGCTATAGGGAGTTCTAGCCCAGGACAAACAGATGAATCCATCCCAAGCCATGCAAGCACAATCTGTAGAAGAAATTTATCTCACGACCCAGAATAGCCCTCTCACTACTGAGGCTGAAATTGCAGCATTCTATCGAGATGAAGTTAATGCAGTGCGCGGTGGAGATAAGGTACAGCGGCTCAGACTTGGTTTAATTCGTGCCCACAAAAATCGGACTTATTTCAAGGCACTGTTTATGGGTCATCAAGGGGTAGGGAAATCCACAGAACTTAGCCGTCTAGTGAACCAAATTACTGAGCAGTTTGCAGTACTTCGCTTCAGTGCTATTACTACCCTCGATCCGGTGAATTTCAAGCCTCTGGATGTGATCTTAATTATGATGGTTGAAGTGGCTGAACAAACCCATAAAAAGCTCGGTCAAGCCCCTCCTAATGCTAGATTAAATGAAATCTGGGATTGGTTTGCAACTGAGAAAGAAACTCGTGAAGAGAGTAGATCTTCTGGAATTACGATTGAAGGTGGAGTCGGAATGAAAGAAGATTCTCTCTGGGGTAAGGTTTCCGGCTTATTTGCTAATTTAAAGGGGGAAGTAAAGTTTGCTGCAACCCGTAAAAAAGAAGTAATTGAGTATCGGGTAAATCGGCTAGATGATTTGATCGAAATCCTTAATCGGTTACTAGAAGATTGTAACGACTTACTCCGAAAAGCTACTGGGCAGGAATGGCTATTTATTGGTGAAGATTTTGATCGAGCGAATATTCCCAGTGATCGTATTGAAGAGTTGTTTATCACCAACGCCGAAATTTTTCATACGATGCGCACTCATATGATTTTCAGTTTGCCGATCAGTCTTTATTATTCTGGTAAAGGGGTAAGACTACCTTTTAGTGATGACCAAAGCATTGTTTTACCAGATACACCAGTATTCACTCAAGATCATCAACCAAGCTTATCTGGACGAGCGGCTTTGACCGCAGTATTAACGGCGCGGGCAAAACCAGATCTTTTTGACACCGATCAGATGGAACGGTTGATTATAGCTTCAGGAGGGAATTTAAGAGATTTGTTTTCTTTGGTTAACTATGCGGCTGATTCTGCCCAATTACGATCAGCACAGACTGTCGGACAGAGTGATGTAGATGAAGCGATTGTCCATTTACGTAGTGCTTATGAACGACGATTGGGGCAAAGTCCTTATGATTCGGAGAAAGTGACTTATCAAAATAAGGCCGATCGATTAAAGCAAATTTATGAGGGAGATTCCAAGGCACAAGTTGCTGATGAAGTGATCTATTCACTACTGCGATCAAAGGCCGTGCAAGAATTTAATGGCAAGCGCTGGTTTGGAGTACATCCATTGGTGGTAGATATTTTGGTCAAGCAAAAGGAAATTCCGAGACCAGAAACAGGAGAGGTGCCGGGTGGAACCGAATAACAATAATCAAATTGGTAGTATTGCCAATACGCGCGATCGATTACTTTTGTGGGCTAATCGTCCAATCGGTTCTTTGATTAGGGCGGAGTATGCTTCGGAGTTTGCGCGGCAGAGTGTCATAGATCAGATGCGAGTGGTTTTGCTCGATCGATCTATTCCTTTTCATGAATTGGTGTTACCCGCTCAGCAAGAACCAGTGGAGGTGGTGAAGACAATCTTGGCAACAATTGAAAGTTTGCCATCTGGGGTTTTATCAGTCACGGGTTTTGCGAATGCCTTTAGTAATAAAATCCCGTTGCCAGATGCCATGCGGGTTTTGAATTTTAATCGCGATAAATTGGTGGCTAATTCTCTGTGCCAAATTTGGTGGATGACCCCGGTTTTTGCTCATACCTCGTTATTTGCGATGCCGGATATTACTAGTTGGTTTATTGCTAAGTTGCAGTTGACGGAACATCAGTCGATCGATCATGAAATGCAGCCGTTAGCAGAAGTAATGAGTGCTGGGGGAAGCTATGCCAATATTGATGATGCCCGTCGCCGTGCCCAGAATTTGTTGCAGCGTTTGCAGGTCGCCAAGGAAGCGGGAGTTGATGATAGTGAGTTACTAGAAACTTTTCTATTGCCAGCTTTGGAGGCACTGGCGGAGGTGGGAGCACAAAAAGATTTGCGCGATTTATCGTTGCAATTTGAGGGAATGCTGGGACAACTACAGCCTCCAACTTCTCCACAGTTAGCTATAGCTTTGACTCGAATTGCAAGGCTTTACCAAGAGCAAGGTAGATATGCAGAAGCCGAGCCTTTATACGTTCAGGCACTGGCTATGTCTGAAAAACTGCTTGGTGCAGACCATCCAAATACTGCTGCCAGTATGAATAATTTAGCAGGATTATATGAAAATGCAGGAAAATACCAAGAAGCAGAGCCTTTATATGTTCGAGCATTGGATATATCTGAAAAACGGCTAGGTGTAAACCATCCAGATACTGCTGCCAGTATGAATACTCTAGCAGGATTGTATAAAGATATGGGGAAATACCAAGAAGCGGAGCCTTTATATGTTCGAGCACTCACTATCAGAAAAGAACAACTAGGTGCAAACCATCCAGATACAGCCCAAAGCTTGAATAATTTAGCATTTTTGTACGAATTGATGGGTAGATACATAGAAGCAGAGCCTTTGTATATTCGAGCACTCACTATCAATGAAGAGCAACTAGGTGCGAAGCATCCATCTACTGCTACTGGCCTAAATAATCTGGCAGGATTGTATGAATCGATGGGTAGATACCAAGAATCAGAATCTTTATACGTTCGAGCACTAGCTATCAGAGAAGAGCAACTAGGTGAGAAGCATCCAGATACCGCCCAAAGCCTGAACAATTTGGCATTGCTATATAAATCGATGGGTAGATACCAAGAATCAGAATCTTTATACGTTCGATCGCTGCAAATCACTGAAAACATTTTGGGAGTCGATCATCCTCATACCCAAACTATTCGTAAGAATCTAGAAATCTTGCGACAGCAAATGAATTCAGATCAATTAAAGAACAGCCCGACGTAAAGATTGTCGCCACTGCGGGTCACACAACTGTCCCCGAATAGCTTGCCACTCCTGCCAAGCCTGCTCCTTTTTTTGCTCCAGTCGATCGATCAACACCGGCATTTTCTTAGAGACTTTACCCCCCACCTTTTTCTCAATAAAATCACGTAAAACCGCCGCATCCTGCATGTGCCCCAAACACTCCTGACTAGACTCCAACGGCAACAAAAACTGCGTAAACTCATTACTCAAACAGGGCGCAAAACACTCGGTTTGATAGCGAATTCGTTTCGTACACTTCCGCAAATCATGCACAACAGCTTCATTCTCGTCCAATTCTGTCGCCAGCACCCCCCAACCCCCATGCAAGAAAAAACCGCCAATAATCGGCAACAACAGATCGGGTGCCACATCAGCCACTGACTGATTCGCCATAGTAAAATGACGATAGCGAGGCCGACGAGTCCACTGCTGGCCAGCCTTCATGATCGATCGATAGCTAGTAGCCAAAGATTTCTCCAGCTGGGCAAAAGCTGGACGGCGACGACGGGCTAAAGATTTAATAATCTTGTTCAATATTTTTTGTTCGCTGGGCGGCAGCTCCTGCCCCGCTGACTGGAGCGATTCTTTCATTACATCCAAATCTCGGACTGCCCCCATTTTTTTAGCCAGCTTCCCGATCGATCGACCAGAAAAATCTTTTGGTAAAACAACTAGCGGCTCTAGCACTTGCAGAATTGTCCGCAAACGCCGCATTCCCACCCGCATTTTGTGCAAAGCTTCCGGCTCGGTGTCCTGCAGAACCCGTGCTTGGTAGCCCCCGATTTTACGGAGAAAGTTAGCAATTAACTCCTGAGAAAAATCTGCTACTGTGAGCGATTTTAGTGAAAATTGAACTGTGGCGGCATGGTTGGTAACTTCCATCATGATTATTGTAGTGGTGCAACATAGCTCAGATCTGGAGATCGGTAGGAATCAAAAAATTCCTAACAACACCGTCACCGTCAACATACAGAACGCACCTAAAATACCGATCGTCAATCCAAAATAAGGAGCGTGATTGATCTTGTCTAGATATCTGACTTTTCCCGTTAAGTCTGATAGCATTTCTAGTCTATGAAAACAGTATTC
>CAXTSX010000042.1:0-30545 GCA_964247085.1 uncultured bacterium | reverse complement strand
TTCACGATGGTAACGCTACCACCGACTGGATGGAGCAAGAAAAGGAGCGGGGGATTACGATCACCGCTGCGGCAATCAGCACCAGCTGGAAAGATCACAAAATTAACATCATTGACACTCCTGGTCACGTTGACTTCACGATCGAAGTAGAACGCTCCATGCGGGTATTAGATGGCGTGATTGCCGTTTTTTGCTCCGTTGGTGGTGTGCAGCCGCAATCAGAGACAGTATGGCGGCAAGCAAACCGTTACAACGTACCTCGGATTGTCTTTGTTAATAAGATGGATCGGACTGGTGCGAACTTCTACAAGGTTTGTGAGCAAGTAAGCGATCGACTAAAATCCAACGCCATCCCAGTGCAGATTCCGATCGGTGCTGAAGGCGAATTTTTGGGAGTTGTTGATCTAGTTACTATGCGGGCGTTCATCCATAAAGATGACATCGGCAAAGACGTAGAAGAAACTGATGTCCCAGCCGATCTGCAAGCGAAAGCGGAAGAATATCGCACCAAATTAGTGGAGGCTGTGGCCGAAACTACCGACGAGCTGATGGAAAAATACCTGGAAGGTCAAGAGATCACTCAGGAAGAAATCAAGTTGGCTCTACGGAAAGGCACGATCAACAACACCATCGTTCCGATGTTTTGTGGTTCAGCCTTTAAGAACAAAGGTGTTCAAGCATTGCTGGATGGCGTACTTGATTATCTGCCATCGCCCATCGAAGCTCCGGCCATTGAGGGGATCTTACCCAATGGTGAAACTGCTACTCGTCATGCCGATGATGATGAACCGTTGGCAGCATTGGCTTTCAAAATCATGTCCGACAAGTTCGGTCGTCTGACCTTCGTCCGGGTTTATTCTGGGGTACTCAAAACCGGTACCTATGTATTAAATTCGAGCAAAGAAAAGAAAGAACGAATTTCTCGTTTGATCATTCTGAAAGCGGATGAGAGAACAGAAGTTGATGAGTTGCGAGCTGGGGATTTGGGTGCGGTACTGGGTCTGAAGGACACCTTTACTGGTGATACCATCTGTGATGAAGACAATGTCATCATTTTGGAATCACTGTTTATCCCAGAGCCGGTGATTTCACTGGCAGTAGAACCCAAGACCAAGCAGGATATGGAGAAGCTCTCCAAGGCCCTAGTTGCTCTGTCTCAAGAAGATCCCACCTTCCGCGTGCATACTGACCCGGAAACCAATCAAACAGTGATTGCCGGGATGGGTGAGTTACACCTGGAAATTTTGGTCGATCGGATGATGCGGGAGTTTAACGTGGAAGCCAATATTGGTGCCCCACAGGTAGCTTATCGCGAGACCATCCGTAAGCCGATCCGGATGGAAGGTAAGTACATCAAACAGAGTGGTGGCAACGGTAACTACGGTCATGTTGTGATTGAAGTAGCTCCTAGCGATCCGGGCAGCGGTTTAGAATTCGTTTCCAAGATTGTGGGTGGTTCGGTACCAAAACAGTACATCAACCCCATCGAGCAAGGCATCAGAGAGAGCTGTGAATCCGGCATTTTAGCTGGCTATCCAGTAATCGATCTGAAGGTGACACTCGTTGATGGTTCTTACCACGATGTCGATTCCAACGAAATGGCTTTTAAAATTGCCAGTTCGATCGCAATTAAGGATGCTGTGTTAAAAGCTAGTCCGGTATTGCTGGAGCCGAACATGAAGGTAGAGGTCGAAGTACCAGAAGACTATATTGGCAACGTCATCGGCGATCTGAACTCCCGCCGGGGTCAAGTTGAAGGTCAAGACTCTGGCCAAGGCATTGCGAAAGTAACTGCTAAGGTACCTTTGGCTAAGATGTTTGGTTATGCCACCAACATTCGCTCCAATACGCAAGGTCGTGGCATCTTCTCGATGGAATTTAGTCATTACGACGAAGTTCCTCGGAATGAAGCTGAAGCGATTATCGCCAAGAGCAAAGGGAACGGCTAGGGTGAGGGGTTTACTGATAGACTGATCTGCAGTAAACCCTAGCCTGCTAAAATTAATTAGAGGAAATAAGGAATAAAGTTACATGGCACGCGCTAAATTTGAACGGAATAAACCGCACGTTAACATTGGTACCATCGGTCACGTTGACCATGGTAAAACTACACTAACCGCTGCAATCACGATGTGTTTGTCGGCTATTGGTGGTGCTAAAGCTCAGAAATATGATGAAATCGACGCGGCTCCTGAAGAAAAGGCGCGTGGTATTACCATTAATACTGCTCACGTAGAGTATGAGACCCCTGGCCGTCACTATGCTCACGTAGATTGTCCTGGTCACGCTGACTATGTCAAGAACATGATCACTGGTGCGGCTCAAATGGATGGCGGTATCTTGGTGGTATCAGCTGCTGATGGTCCCATGCCTCAAACTCGTGAGCACATTTTGCTTGCGAAGCAAGTTGGTGTTCCTCAACTCGTAATCTTCATGAACAAAGAAGACCAAGTTGACGATGCTGAGTTGCTAGAACTAGTTGAAATGGAAATCCGTGAACTACTGACTTCCTACGATTTTGATGGTGATAACATCCCCATCGTTTCTGGTTCTGCCTTGAGAGCAGTTGAACAGATGACTGCTAATCCTAAGACCCAGTTGGGTGAAAACGAGTGGGTTGATAAAATTCACAAGTTGATGACCGAAGTGGATTCTTACATTCCTACTCCGGAGCGGGAAATTGATAAGCCTTTCTTGATGGCTGTGGAAGATGTCTTCTCGATTACTGGTCGGGGTACTGTGGCTACTGGTCGGATTGAACGTGGGAAAGTCAAGGTTGGTGACAACGTGGAAATCGTTGGTATCAGAGACACTCGCAACACTACCATTACCGGTATTGAAATGTTCAAGAAATCCCTGGATGAAGGGATGGCTGGGGACAATGCAGGTGTGCTAATGCGTGGTATTCAAAAAGATGATATCGAGCGGGGCATGGTAATTGCTAAGCCTGGTAGCATCACTCCTCATACTGAGTTTGAGGGTGAAGTTTATGTCTTGACTGACAAAGAAGGTGGCCGGAAGACGCCTTTCTTCCCTGGTTATCGTCCACAGTTCTATGTCAGAACTACTGACGTAACTGGCAACATCAAAGCCTTTACTGCTGATGATGGCAGTGCTGCTGAAATGGTAATGCCTGGCGATCGCGTAAAAATGACTGTGGAATTAATCAACCCAGTAGCGATCGAACAAGGAATGCGTTTTGCGATTCGTGAAGGTGGTAGAACCATCGGAGCGGGCGTGGTATCCAAAATCATTAAATAGACCTAAGTTCTAAACCAGATAGAGATGTTGCTCCGGCGCATCTCTATCTTTCTTTCTGTGTGGGCTGCTATACGAAAGACATTCACTCTCACTGCACCTTGATAATTTAAAAAAATTATGGCTACTATTACTCAGCAAAAAATTCGGATTCGTTTGAAAGCATTCGATCGCCGTCTCCTGGATACTTCTTGCGACAAGATTGTGGAAACTGCGGCTCGTACTGATGCTACTGCTGTTGGCCCGATTCCTTTACCAACTAAACGCCGGATCTATTGTGTCTTGCGATCGCCTCACGTTGATAAAGATGCCCGGGAGCATTTTGAAACTCGTACTCACCGCCGGATTATTGATATTTATCAGCCTTCTTCTAAGACGATCGATGCTTTGATGAAACTCGATTTACCAGCTGGTGTGGATATTGAAGTAAAACTGTAAGTTTTTTGCTTTTAGTTAAACCTTGTCTTTTGTATGAAAGGCAAGGTTTTTTTGTTAGTTTTATAGAGAACTTCCCGCCACCACTGGTTGATCGATCGCCACCCCAACTTCTTCCACCACCTGTAACTGATCAATAATCTCGATCAACTCCCGCTCAAACACTACCTGCGCCCGATTAGTCCGGCCCCCAATATAAACCTTGTTTTCCTTCAACACCGCCCACACCTGAGAATGCGAAAAATAACTCATCATTACCCCAGCCATTAACAGGGCAAAACCCAAATAAACTACCGGCACTCCTGGATCAGCTTTAATCTGTAAACCAGTACTGCCAATCACCTTCAGGATTTGCAAATTCACACCGTTTACTTCGATCGCACTCCCTTCCCGCGCACTGCCAATTAATTTACCTGCCGTGTCATAGACCAACACGGTGCCCTGTAAATCCTTCGCCAACACTGAGACCCCGGCGCTCAAATCCGGCTTGGTCGGAATCCAAGTACCCCAAATCCGGGCTTTTTCCTTACCCAGCTGTGCCATTGGTAGCTTGAAAATTGGGCTGTTATTGACTCGTACCTTAATGCCAGCAATACCCCAATCGGTTTGATAAAAAGTTACGCCCTGATAAATTAGCGGCTTGTTCACATAGATAGTTTCTTTGCGCAGTTCTTGACCCTGGGCATCTAATACCCGCAGATCCGAGTAAAACTGATCGATATCCCCGGCGGGACTGTAGTCGATATGAAAATCATCCACAGCGATCGAATAGTCCTTCGGTACTTGACCAGCTGACCAGCGACCGGCTTCAATCACATTTTTCACTTGAAAAGTATCGCCGCTGGCCACCATTTCCTGCGCTAAGAAACCAGTCAAGGCTCCAATAACCCCACCAATTAGAATCACGATCATCCCAACATGCACAATGATCGGTCCAATTTTGCCAATGATTCCCTTCCGGGCATAGATTTTATTTTCTTCCTGAAAAATCCAGTAGCGTTTGCTGGTTAATTTAGTCACCAATGGTTCCAGAGCGCTTTGCTCAATCTCGGCACTCAGTGCCAGCTTCTGGAAAAAACGGGGGTTATCATAGAACCGCCAGCGCCGCGCTGATTTCAGCATCGGTAGTTGAGTGGTGAAGGTGCAGGTCGCTAGACTAACGCCAAAAAAAGCTAGCAGTCCCAAATACCACCAAGTTCGATATACATGGTCTAAACCTACTACCTGAATCACTTTCCAAGTTAGGAAGCCAAACAGAGCCGGATGTTCGGGGTAGTTGCTCTGGTAATAGGCCGGGGCTTGCCCTTGCTCAATCACAGTACCAGAAATACTGAAGATCGCAATAATTAGGAGCAGAGCGATCGCCAGCCGCAGATTGGCAATTTTGGGAGCTACTTGCAGTCGCCACCAGCGCCAAGTGATGGCCAGTAAATTAGGATTAGCGGGGGAGTCGATCGACATTATGTTAAAAAGTTTTAATTAATTTGTTAATTCTAAAAGAGTCTTAGCCCGATTAAATCGGCAATCTGGTCAACAACGAAAACGCCCCAAACCCAATCAGCAAGAAACCACTAGCCGGTGTAATCCAGGCCGACCACTTGCGTAGACCTAGCAAACCTTTAATACTGGCGGTAAAAGTCCCAGCCATAATCAACGGTGAGACATAGCCAGCCGTGTAAGACAACAACAACACCGCTCCCAGCCCAATATTGCGGGTATTAGCCACCCAAGCCAGCAAGGTGGCTAGGACGGGGGTACTGCAAGGAGAGGCTACTAGACCAAAAGTCAAGCCTAGTAAATAAGACCGCCACCCCTGTGGCCAATCTTGACCAATCCAATCGCTACTGCCCCAGCTAGGTAGGCGAATTTGAATCACTTCTAACAGATTCAGACCCATGCCGATCGCCAGCAAACTAACAATTATTGGTAGTCCCCAGCCCACTTGACCATAAATGCGTCCCAAGCCAGCAGCCACGATACCCATACCAGCCATGGTGGTAGCCAGTCCTAGGCAAAACCAGGCCGACTGTTGCGCTGCTTGCCATTTACTCCGATCGGCATAGCCGCCAATATAGCCAATCGTGATGGGTAGCATGGAGAGGGTGCAGGGGGTCAAACTGGTCAGCAGTCCAGCACCAAAAATAATGCCGATCGATAGCGGACTGATCTGCGTCAGTTGGTTGTTGACCAATTGATTAGCGAACTGTTCGAGCTGGTAGAAAGAAGCAAACATTCAGGATAAATCTCAAGAGTAAATCTATGGACGAGGGGAATTTGGGGGACTGCGCGTAAAGGGCACTACTTTTTCTTCGCTACTTTCCCGAGCTACTCTAATTAATAACGCAGACATCATTAAAGAAGCTAGCAGCGAAGTCCCGCCATAACTAAAGAAGGGCAACGGTAAACCAGTGGTGGGTAGGGCTCCAGCGGCTACTCCAATGTTGAACAGAGATTGCAAAACAATGAAAGTCATGGCTCCGATCGCAATTAGTCGATGCACCATATTTTTGGCTTGATAGGCAATCCCCAGGCCAATGGTGGCGTAAGCCATCACAATTAATAGCAAGGTGACGCTGCCCAGATAGCCAAATTCTTCGGCAAAGACTGAAAAAATAAAATCGGTGTCTTGAATGGGTAAGTAACCCAGCTTCTGCATTGAGAGACCATAGCCGCTACCCACGAAACCGCCAGAGCCGATCGCATACAAACTCTGAATCAACTGAAATCCGGTATCCGTCGGATCAGCCCAGGGATTGACAAAAGATAGCATCCGTTTCCGTTGATAGGTTTGGATTGCCAAGCTGCCCATCGCTAGCAACACCCCGCCGATGGCTGAGCTGAGTAAATGGCGCATGGAAATTCCGGCGGCGCAAGCGATTAGCCATAAAGTGATACCGCACAGCGCCGTAGTACTGAGATTGGGTTGCTTCAAAATTCCCACTAAAACCAACGCGAAGGTGCCCAACCCAAAAATTTTGGTGGACAATGGCCATTTTTCCCACTGACCAAACAGCTTGGCGGCCTGAATTACCAAAAAAGGTTTGATGACATCGGAGGGTTGCAGCTGAATGGGGCCGATGCCCAGCCACCGATTGGCACCCAATGCCCCTTTACCCAGACCAGGCACTAAGGTTAGCCACACCAATCCCAGTACAATAACTAGTCCCCACGGCCCCATCTGAACGATTTTTTTGAGCGGAGTTTGCACTACTATCCCAAACAACACCATCCCAATCCCGATCGCAATCATTTGGCGGGTGAAATAGTACAAACCGTTTTGTTGCTCTACCTGGCCATGATGGTAAGAAGCTGAAAACAACACCAGGGTGCCAATAAATAACCAAAAGAAAGTTAGCCACAGCATCATCCGAGCGGAAATTGACCAGTTCTTGACCTGGGGATCGATGAGCGGGAAAAGAGGACGAACTTTTTGCAGGAGTTTAGGCATGATCTTAGATTCACCTCCGGCACTATTGTGTCATTATTTCAACATTAAAACTGTCGATCGATCCGCAATTTTCCCTAAGTGGTTACTAAAACTGATCTTTCTTGCCCCGCAATCTGGCAAAAGTTTGAATCGGATCTTGGCTTTGCATGGCGGCTTGAATCGCTGGCTGTTGCCAACGTAAAAAAGGATTTGTTTTTTGCTCTAAACCAATAGTAGAAGGAATAGTCGGTAGCGAGCCAGCTTGCTCTATTAACTGAATCCGCTCTTGCAAATCGGTATTCTCTGGTTCGACGGTGAGTGCAAACTTTAAATTATTGCGAGTGTATTCGTGGGCACACCATAACCTGGTGTCGGCGGGCAGCTGGCGCAGCCGATCGATCGATGCCAACATTTGGGCGGGAGTTCCTTCTTTTAGGCGACCGCAGCCGCCGCCAAAGATTGTATCACCGCAAAATAATTCACCCGGCTCTGTGCTGGTAGCCGGAAAGTAATAAGCAATATGGGCTTTGGTGTGGCCAGGAATAAAAAACACCTGGGCAGTGCGACCTGCAAAACTTACCAGGTCACCATCTCGCAAATAAACCTGTTGTCCAGGAATCCGGCCTCGATCTTCGGCACCTCCATAGATAACGGCTTGGGGGAAATGTCGGACTAAATCTTGATTACCTCCCACATGATCGGGATGATGATGGGTATTAAAGATCGCCACTAGCTTGGCCTGTTCTTTTTCTAGAATGGCCAACACGGGAATACTCCAGGCTGGATCAACAACTGCAGCAGTGCGGCTCAGGGTATCAACTAAAACAAAAATGTAATTATCGGTGAGCACGGGCACGCGCAGGACTTGCATAGGAGAGGGTCTGGAGGTTAGATCGATCGTAACATGCTCTCTCCAGTTGATGATTCATTGCTGCTCCAGGTACCAAGAGCTGTCGCTCAAAGCTCGTCGCCAGTGGTACCCCGCAAACCCCAGTGATGACTAGGGAGTTCGATAAGCATGATATCTAACTCAGTGGCCGTTAATCCTAATTTTTGCTGGGCTTTGGTAAAAATTGTCTTGATGAGCTGCTTAGTTACTTCGATCGGTCTCCCGGTAAACATACTGATTTCGATGATTGTGTAGCGGTTCGACCGACCCGTACAGTGCAAATCTTGTGCCGCCATTGGATAACAACGCTGGACAATCTTGTCAGGCGTTAATCCTGTAACCTCCGCAAAACAATCTTCAATGATTTTGATCAGCTGGGATTGGATGGGTGCTAACTGATCGTGGTAACCGGAAATTTTAACCTGAGGCATGTTAACTAAAGTTAGGTTGTTTGATTTCAATATATTTCAAATTCCACTCCGGTATTTGACATAATCGATCGCTATGTCGATAATGTAATACAAACCAACTATTTTTAGCAGGGTGTTCCATGATTAAACTTTATGGTGATAGCTTTAGCCGCGCAGTAATTGTCAAATGGTACCTAGAAGAACTGCAACTGCCTTACGAATTTGTCTTAGTTGAACTAAAGGAAGGGCAACACTTACAGCCCGAATATGTGGCTATCAACCCTTTTTCCAAAGTGCCAGCGATCGATGACAACGGCTTCATCCTCTGGGAATCCGGGGCGATTTTGACCTACCTCGCCAGCAAATACGATCCCACTATCGATACCCCCGAAAAAATTGCGATCATCAACCAATGGGTGATTTTTGCTAATTCCACCCTTAGTGATGGCCTGTTTGCGCCACAATTTCAAGCCAAGGACACACCACACCTCCTTGGTAAACTCAACGAAATGTTTGGCAAGCAACCGTTTGTGATGGGTGAAACTTTCTCGGCTGGCGACGTGGCGGTCGGCTCTGTTCTGGGCTATGCCGTCATGATGGTTAAAGATTTAGATCCGAGTCCTTATCCCCAGGTGGTAGCTTACATGCAGCGCCTCAAAGAGCGTCCGGCCTACACATTGGGTTAGATTCATCAGAGCTGGGGCTGACATGGTTGAGTCAGACTAAAATCAAGTGGTGTATTCAGCATTGATTTTTACGTAGTCATAGCTCAAATCACAGCCCCAGGCCAAACCAAAGCCATTGCCGCCACCAACACCTACTTTAATTAGTACCGTATCGGTCTGGAGGTATTCTCCGGCGGCGGCGGCTTTTAAATAGTTACTGGCTGCTGTTCGATCGAACTCCAAGGGCTGGCCATAATCCATCAAAACCAAATCGCCCAACTCAATCCGCAACAAGTTTTGCTCAAAAGGAATCTGCGCCCGACCAGCAGCCATCGCAATCCGACCCCAGTTCGGGTCGCGGCCAAAGATCGCCGCTTTCACTAACGATGATCCAGCAATTGTCCGAGCAATTTGACGGGCTTCGGCATCGGTATGGGTGCCCTGCACCTGCACTTCCACTAAGCAAGTGGCTCCTTCCCCATCGCGGGCAATACATTTAGCCAAATACTGACAGACTTCTGTCAACATCGCTTCCAGCTGGTCGGCATCCGCCCCCGGTTCAATAATCGCCTGAGTACGCGATTCACCATTAGCCAAGGCAATCAAAGAATCGTTGGTGCTGGTGTCTCCATCCACTGTCACTTGATTAAAAGATTTATCAGCAGCTCTGGTGAGCATCTGTTGCCACAGTGATGAAGAAACAGCAGCATCGCAGGTGATAAAAGCCAGTAGCGTGGCCATGTTGGGATGAATCATCCCGGAACCCTTAGCCATGCCACCAATTCGGACTGGTCGGCCATCGATCGTCGTTTGCAGTGCGATCGATTTACTTACCAAATCAGTGGTCATGATCGATCGAGCAGCCAAGTCTCCACCATCATCCTCAGCAGCAGCGGCTAAGGCGGGCAAAGCGGCGACCAATTTATCCATTTTGATCCGCTGGCCAATCACCCCAGTGGAAGCTAACAAAATTGACTGCGCTGGAATGTTTAAGACTTGAGCCAGAGCATGAGCGCTATTGACGGCATCTTGCCAACCGGCTTCGCCGGTGGCGGCATTGGCCTGACCGGAGTTGATTAAAATCGCCCGAATATTGTGTTTAGCAGTGAGTTGTTGGCGACAGTATTCAACACAGGCGGCTCGGACTTGGCTGGTGGTAAAAACTCCGGCGGCGATCGCGGTGTTATCGGAAATTACCAAAGCTAAATCTGGTAGTCCAGATGCTTTCAGGCCAGCTGTGATACCCGCTGCCCGAAATCCTTTGGGTGCGGTTACACCACCGGGTACAATATGCCACTCTGCTGCCATTACTGTCACGATTAATTTGGAACTACTATTGTTAGCTTATCAGGATGGGGTGGCTCTGGGAATGTTGGTGTTGCCATAAAAAGAACCACTCAAAGGGTTACTTATGACCCTTTGAGTGGCTGCATCCACAAATATATAGTCCAATATGTGTAACATTCTAGCGCGACTTTTGTATTACAGTCAAGTTAAATTGCTTATTATTTTGACTGAGTGGTTATTACTATAAGGATATTTATTAAAATCAAACTCGGCAGGAGAAAAGCCTTGAATCAACTTTGGAGAATCATTAGACTGAAAATACAACTGGGTATTCTTCTTAATTCTTAGCTTTGTTCTCCCCAGCTTGCAAAATCTCGGCAGTAGTGAGAGTGAGACCAGGAAATGCCGGGGAAATAATAGGTCGATCGCCATCAAACTGCTGCATTTTATACTCCCCATCGATCAACGTTCATTGAAATCTCGGCTGGCTGTGATTCACGCACCAAGTCTCCGATACAATCAACATCATCACTTACCATCTCAATCATGAACTGGACTACTGAAGCCGAAGCCAAGCTTAAAGAGATTCCCTTTTTTGTGCGTCCTGCTGCCCGCAAAAAAATCGAAAAATTAGCCCAAGAAATGGGTGTAACCGAAATCACCCCCGAAATTTATGACCAAGCGAAAAGCAAATTTGGCTAATTCCAAGTTTGTAAATTATTTCGATCGATCGCCGCTTGCATAGCCAATGTCAAAGCTTGGTGCAGAGCTTCCGAGCCAGCCTTGACCGATTTTTGGGCATACTCCGCTACCGACAGCGGCGGATCAATGACGATCGATACACTATCTCGCCATTTGGGAAACTTCTGACTATAACGAATACTAATCGGCACAATCTTGATATCTTGCTCCGAATTGCTGGACTGTGCCTGCAAGGCAATCCGCGCTATGCCTTTTTTTAACGGATGCAAAGTGCCATCGTAGCGCAAACCACCCTCCGGATAAACCGTCATCAACTCTCCTTGATGGAGAAGTTCGATCGCATAGCGAAAGCTACTCAAGCTAGGATTGGCAGTATCCACTGGGAAACCGCCTAAACGCCGCACAAGCCAGCCTTGTAAGCCCTTCATTTCGTTGGCCGAAGTCATAAACCGCACCTGACGACCCAAAGCATAGGGACCAGCAATGTAGGGAATTAGCATCGAGTCCCAGCGCGATCGATGGGTGGGAGCCAAAATAGTCGCACCAGTTCTGGGCAGATTTTCTTGACCGAGAATTTTGATTTGCCAAAAATAATTGGGTAAAAACAGCTGCCCAAAAGGGTAGATTACACTGGTGACCAAGGGTGAGAAGCCAGATTTCACAGTATTGGTCAGAGTGGAGCTAGAGTTTGCAGTAGCCATGGGCGATCGGTGGTAAGCAGTCTAAAATTGTAGCAATTCTTCTGTCTTATAGACTAGCTGGTTATGGCGATCGCGCAAACTTCAGGCGTGACAGTTCTTAAACTGGCTAGTTTTATGAAATCTGTGCCCAGATCATCAGCAAAAAATGCAAAGCTTTTTTACTATTTCAGCTGGCAATGGTTCCACCCAGGCTAGGATCTAAAGATATTGTCTAGCAAAATTTAGGGGAGAAAAATGCAGCAGGATCGTCATCTCCCCATCATATTAGACAAATTTCAGCAGTTGCAATCTCAGTTGCTCGATCGCTGGCAAACCATTAATCAGTTCGATCGCAGTGATTGCGACATTTTAGTGGTGCCCTCCGTCAGCCTCGATCAAGCCGAGCTACTCAAAGTACCCGGTAGTCATCACTACGAAGAACGCCTGTTATTTTCGCTGATTCGGCTGCGCAATCCTCGCACCCGCCTAATCTACGTCACCTCTCAGCCCCTCACCCCGATCATCATTGACTATTATCTGCAATTGCTATCGGGTATTCCCTTTTCCCACGCTCGCGATCGACTAGTCTTACTCTCCACCTACGATGCCTCCCACCAGCCCCTCACCCAGAAAATTCTGGACAGGCCGCGCTTGATCGATCGGATCCGCAGTGCCATCCGGATCGAGAAAGCTCACATGATTTGCTACAACTCCACGCCCTTAGAGCGGGAATTGTCGGTAGAACTAGGCATTCCCCTCTGGGCACTGGATCCAGAATTATTGCCTTGGGGTACTAAAAGCGGTAGTCGGCAGATTTTTGCTGAAACCCATGTGCCCCATCCCGCTGGTAGTCAGTTAATGAAAACTGTCCCAGATTTGGTACAAGCCGCTGTGTCGCTCTGGGAAAAACAACCAGATCTGCAACGGATGGTCGTCAAGTTGAACGAAGGTTTTTCTGGGGAAGGCAATGCCATTTTAGATTTGAGATTGATCGCTACTGTCGATGTCAGCCAGCGGAGCCAAGCGATCGCCGCTAGTTTACCGACCATGCGTTTTCAGTCGCCATCCGAAACCTGGACGAGTTTTTCCAGCCGGATCAGCGATTTAGGGGCGATTGTCGAAGCTTTTATTGAAGGTACCGAAAAGCGATCGCCTAGTGTTCAAGGCTGCATCTCACCGGCTGGCGAAGTGGAAATTCTTTCTACCCACGACCAAATTTTGGGTGGTCCCGATGGCCAAGTCTATTTGGGTTGCACTTTTCCGGCGGATGCTAGTTACCGTTTGCATTTGCAGGAATTAGGATTGAAGATTGGCTACAATCTAGCCGCCAAAGGGGTATTGGAAAGGTTTGGAATAGATTTTGTAGCGGTGCGGCAGCAAGATGATACTTGGGATTTGCAGGCGATCGAAATCAATTTGCGTAAAGGTGGTACCACTCATCCGCTGATGACCTTGCGGTTTTTGACGAATGGTCAGTTCAACTTTGCTGATGGTCTGTTTTATAGCCAGCAGGGGCAGTGCAAATATTACATTGCTACTGATACTTTGCAAAAGCCGCAATATCGGGGCTTGCTGCCCCACGATTTGATGGATATTATTGCCCACCATCGGTTGCACTTTGAGAGTAGCACCGAAACTGGGACGGTTTTTCATCTGATGGGTTGTCTGTCGGAGTTTGGCAAGGTTGGTCTGACTAGTATTGGGAATTCGCCACAGGAAGCGCAAGCGATTTACGATCGGGTGGTGGAGGTGATCGATCGAGAGACTAGCACTTAATTTGTATTCGATCGATGTCGATGACCCCGAGACTAAATACAATTTAAGTAGTCTCGCTAGCCTCAAGAAATAGTATTATGTGAGTAATTAAAAATACTAACGTTGGGGTGTTATGAATAAATCTGAGCGAAATTATGGTGAGATAAATAATAAAGAACCATGGTTGGCAGTGAGTTTGTCTGGGATTCTACCCGGCATTGGACAGATTTACGCTCAAAAATCCATCAAAGGATATTTGATATTATTCACCTACTTAATTTTGGTTGTAGTGGGATTCTGGCTATTGATTAGTGTCGCTGGAAATGCTCAAGTTGGTATTGTCTTTATGGCAGTCGCATTTTTGATTATACCAATTTGGAATTTGTTTGATGCTTACTACTCGACAAGGCGTGGAAACTCCAAAGAATTTGAATCTGATCGAAAACAAAGTAAAGATGTTTGGCTAGCTGTATTTCTATCTACCTTTATTCCTGGGTTAGGACATGCTTATCTGCGGCGGTGGCTACCAGCTATTCTCTTTTTTATTGCTTTTATTACAATAGCTACTGTTAAAGTTTTTGTGGCAGCTATTGTCAAAGTTTTTGGAGAGGGCACGTATGATTTTTTAGGTGTCTTTGTCGGAATCATACTAGATCTTTTTCTTGTAGCATTTGCTATTTATCATGTCTATGTTTCTGGTCGTATTAGGGGTGATCAATCACGGAAAATAATCAAGGGATTTATTGCGATATTTGTTAGTATTCCAGTTGTACTCAGTCCCATCTTAGCCTTTACTATCAGGCATTTTGTAGCTGAGACTCGCTACATTCCATCTGAGGCTATGCTGCCTACTTTAAAAATCAATGATCGACTGATTATTAATAAGTTAGACTATCGCTTTAATACTCCACAACGAGGCGATGTAGTAGTATTTTCACCTACAAATACCTTACGAGATCAGTACCAGGTTAAAGATGCTTTTATCAAGCGGATTATTGGACTGCCAGGCGATCGAGTACAGGTAACGAATGACAAGGTTTATATCAATAACCAGCAACTGAATGAAAATTATGTAAACAAAGAGTCACGACCTGATCAGCCCCCAGGTCCCGATTGGGGTCCGCAGGTAGTACCTCCGAATTCTTATCTGGTTTTAGGTGATAATCGCAATAATAGTTTGGATAGTCGCTCCTGGGGATTTGTACCACGAGAAAACATCATTGGAAAAGCAACTCAGCGTTTTTGGCCTTTCAACCGGGTTGGTTCATTGATCAATAAATAGAGAAGCATCCACCGTTATACAGCTAGCGGGTATACCCAGATTGGTACCCGCTTATAGGCTGGGATCCCTGATTTCGGATCGGTATGCGCCTGGAAAATCACATTTACTTCCGGGTAAAACATCAAAGCAGCGCCCGATCGCACTTCTCCAAAAATGATCTCTACCTGCTCCAGCTGACCGGCATCTCCCTGCACCGTTACCCGTTGATGCTCCGTAAAATTCGCCTGTGCAGCATCCGACGCATTCATCAAAATGCAATTGCGGTGGGGCATTCCTCGATACTGATCGCCTTCTTTATAAACCACCGTATTGTGCTGGGAGTAACTACGACCAGTAATTAGCGCCAGCATGATACCTGTTCCATCGCCACCGGGTCTCGCCGGAGATGGTAAATCCAAATGGGGGAGTGGGGTTGCCAACATTTGGGCTTTACCCGTTGGAGTGGAAAATTCGCCAGCTGTGCAAATCCGGCCTGGGATGGTAAATTCTGCTTTAGTTCGATCGATCTCGGCAATCTGTCCATAGCCCGGAATGGTCTGGGCAATTAACTGCCGAATATAAACCGGATCTTGAAGTTTGCGCCAATCGATCGGTTGCTCTCCATGTATGCGGTGAGCAAGCTCGGCAATAAACTCTACCTCGGCAATTAGATCGGTTTGGTCTAGATGAGTAGTACCAGGACTATTGAGTCGCACAAAATTATTACCCGATTCTGTCGTGGTAGCGTGGGGATTTTCAAAGCGGTTAAAAACCGGAATGATCATGGTGTTGTGCTTGGCTAAGCCGTGAAAATGACCTGGATTCGGTTTGGTAGCCAGATAAATAATCGTCTCGATTTTCCCTAATGCTGCCTGGGCTTCCGCGAGATTCGGATTCGCACCGTAGAGATTGCCGCCTAGACAAATTAGAGTATCCACTTGGTCGGCCTGGGCGGCCTCAATTAATTCTCGGGTGCGATAGCCTGGTTGGGAATTGAGCGATCGACCCAGCAATTTTTCTAGTGCTTGCAAAATCTGGGGTTGCAAATGCGCTGTCACTCCCATCGAGCCAAAACCTTGGACATTAGAATGACCGCGAATCGGCATCAGGCCAGTACCTTCCCGACCAGCGTTCCCCGTGAGTAAAGCGGTGTTGGCGATTGCTTGCACATTATCGACACCATTAGTTTGTTGAGTCACACCCATTGCCCAGGCAAAAACCACGGCTTGGGATTGACCAATCAGCCTTGCTGCTGCTTCGATCGCACTCTGTTCTACGCCACAGGTATCAGTAATTTGTTGCCAACTAGTATCTTCCGCTTGCTGGATTACCGCTGGCCAATCGATCGTGTGCATCGCCAGATAATCTGATTTAATCAGATTTTGTTCAATCAGGGATTTTTGGATCCCAACGAATAAGGCTACATCACTACCGGGAATGGGCTGTAAATAGAGAGAAGCAATCTTCGAACCAGTTAATAGTGAGGTGAGGGGATGAGCCGGGGAGGCGAATTTCACCAGTCCTACTTCGATAATTGGATTAATCACCAACACTCGGCCACCGCGATCGCGCAGGGCAATTAATTCATTCATCAAGCGCGGATGGTTAGCCGGAGCATTGGAACCAATTAATACCACGCAATCGGCTTGCCGCAAACTTTCCAGACTGACCATCGAAGTCCCAGAACCAAACATCTTCCGCAGGCCAATGGTGGAAGGAATATGACAGAGATCCGAGCAGTCGGCTAAATGATTAGAACCGATCGATCGCATCATTAATTGCAGTAAAAAAGCGGCCTCGTTGGAAGAGCGACCGGAGCTATAGGAGGCCACTCGGTCGGCGGGCTTTTGCATCGCTGCAGTGGCAATTTGATAAATCTCTGGCCAGCTAATTCTTTGATAATAACTACTCCCGGCTCGTTTAATTACCGGAAAACTCAATCTTCCTAACCGATCGGCCTCCAGAGAACTTAAACTCTGAAGTTTGCTCACACTATGTCGATCGAAGTAGTGCTGCTCAATACCCGGTTGCAATTCGGCGGCGATCGCTTCGACACTTTTGGCACAGCGTTGCAGGGTTTCACCGAGTTCGTTGGCAAAGCCCCCTTTTTGACCACCAGTACCCCAGGCGCAGGATAGACAGGCACTTTTGTGATTGAGAGTTTGCCACAACTTGCTACCGGCGGGAGAAATAGTTTGTGCTGCCCAATATTTAATAATTGGTAAGCCGCCCCCCATAGTGGGCTGATGATATGTTTTCTTTGACTTTGGATCTACTGACATGTGCATGTCTCTCTTTGGTCATCAAGAACTATTCCTAAGCCGAAAATATGCAACTACTTTTTGCGCCGGGGTGGCTGATTTTTGACGTAGAGCGGAATTTCGGAAAATTCTAAAAATTCCATCAACAAATCTTCCATATCAATTTCATCGGGCTGTTGCAGCATGGGTGGTCCGAGTAGAAACTCTTTGATGGTGATTTTCTTATCGCGAAACTTAACTACAAATTCGTAAACGTCTTGTACTAATTGGCATTGTTCTTCTGCTTCAGCGATCGCTTCACTAATGGGATCAATCCCGGCTTTGAGGAACTGGCGATGTTCCTTGGCCATTGTCCCTTCCTGGGAATTCTTGGCTAGCCGTAATTCTTGTTTCAGGCTATCAAACTGGCTCTGGAGAAATTCATTTTCTTGTTCAACACGGGCACAGCGTCGAGTTAGATCATCTTCGTTATCACGATCGATTATTTCTCCCATTTGATGCTGCTTCTCGATCGCCAATAGCTTGGCTAAATCACCATTTTGGTAGGCTTGGTTAATTTCCTTCATCACTTCGGCGTGATATTCCTGGTCGGCATCGGCTCCGGCCTTGTCCGGGTGAAAGACATCCGCTAAGCGCAAAAACAACTGGCGAATTTTCTTCAATTCATCTCGATCGGGCTTTGTCGCCGAATCACCCAAATCATCTGTCGATCGATTCCAAGACCATTCGGAATCGGCCTCGCCAAAGTTATCAAAATCATCCGTCTCAAAATCGTCCATCCCATCTTCATCTGACTGGCCAGCACTATCCAGATTGGGACTAATTAGACCGGAAAGCTGCATATTTCTGTAGATCCGTTTAATATTTTGGCGGGTTTGTTTACCCAATTTTCTACCATTGAAAATTTCAGCAAAAACAGCATGAATTTGTTGATCGATCGACCACATCTGTTGTAAAACTGGCGCACTGCGCTGTGCCACTTCACGACCCAGTTCCTGAATTTGCTCGATAAAATTATCTAGTTCAGTACGTTTCTTCCCAATTTGCTGGAGTAGTTTTTCATTATTTTTTTCTAAAAACTCTAGCCTAATTCGCAAGTCAGAAAGAGCTAAACTAGCGGGAGTCGCCGATTTTACGCTCGCAAGCTTGGTTTTCTTGGTTGTGGCAGTAGTAGATTTCCGAGCCATGAAAGTAAGGATGGGGTGAGGACGGCATTTGCACTATTCTAGTGGATTTGGTTAAAGCTGGTGTTATTCACTCTTTTATTGATCCTCAAGTGTTTGCCAGGCATGAGCTTGAGACTAATTGCTTTGCTGAATTTGTCCTGGATGGGGTAGAGTGAGGTCATCAGACCTTGAGCTGCATTTTCTATGGACAACAAAACAGATATTCTTCCTCAACTCCAGACTTGGATTGCTGATCTGGGATTGAAAGCGGTTGCTGCTTTCTTGATCATGATGATTGGTATTCAGCTGGCTCATTTCCTCCAAGCTATAGTTAGTAAGGCTGTGCAAAAGGCCAGAGTCGATGCCACCTTGGCCTCATTTGCCAGCAATTTGGTATATATCGCTGTAGTGACAATGACAGCGATTGTAGCGCTGAGTCAGTTGGGGGTGCAAACGGCCTCATTTATTGCCATCTTAGGTTCAGTGGGAGTAACTATTGGACTAGCTTTGCAAGGTTCTCTGTCTAACTTTGCGGCTGGGATTTTGATTATTCTATTGCGACCATTCAAGGTCGGTGATTATATTGAAGGTTTGGGGATTGGAGGTACAGTCAAGAAAATTCATCCTCTTACCACTACATTGTTAACACTAGATAATCGGACAGTGATTGCTCCTAATCGTAAGTTGTTTGATGATTGTTTGACCAATCACTCGGCTCAACCCTATCGGCGGATTGATTTTGTGTTTGGGACTAAATACGAGAATGATGTCGATCGAATAAAAAAAATCATTTCTGACGTTTTAGCGCAGGATCGGCGGGTACTGAAAGAGCCCAAGACTCTGATTGGAGTTTTGGATTGGGGTAGTACGGGGATGCGTTTTGCGGTACGTCCGTGGGTGAAGACTTCGGACTATTGGGATGTGTATTTTGAGACGCAAGAGGCCATTAAAAAGAAATTTGATCAGGAAGGTATTTTGGTGCCTGGTGAGCCATTAGTTTAAGTCTTCATAGACATGGGAATTTTTGCCGCAATTTAATAGACTTAATCTTTACGCAGTCGCAAGTTATATTCATCCACCAACCGATTATTGGCTACCAGCTTTTGCTCATGCAGTAGCACATCCCCAAATTCAACCAAGCGAGCAATGCTGAAATATGGCGGCGTAAAAGCTGGTCGATCGACAGCACTGTTCACCAAAGACCGAGAAACCTGCTCAATCCCAATCTGCTGAATATATTTACGCACCTGCTCATCGTACATCCGCGATCGCATGGCTCCATAAAAATCGATCGCCTGTTCCGGGAATCGATCGACTAAGCTAGTAATTTCTGCTTGGCTCAAACCGTCTGGGGCAAAAATACCATGCACAATCCCAATTTTGTCGACGCGGGTAGGGTGCCAATAAAACTTCTCCATCCGACCGTCTCGAATCAAGGGCGCATAAAGCGTCGAAAAATCATTGCCAGTTACAATAATCGGAATTCGCGGTAGGGGCGTGGCATCGTAGCTACCGGGCAGCTGTACGTTGCTGGGATTATCGGCAATGTTCATCAAAGTGGCATTTACCAGCTGAGTATTGACGGTGTATTGGGTGCCACTATCAAACCGACCAGCTCCCGCATCTAAATCATTAATCATCAACACACACATTTTGCCGCGCACTTTAATGATTTCGGCGGCTTCCCGGTAGCGCAACCGAATCAAGCGGCTAGAATCGCCAGCATCGGGGCTTTCTAATTCACCGGCACTGATATGGACAACTTCAATGCCCATCCGTTCATAAACTAGTTCGCACTGAAAGGTTTTGCCTTCGCCTTTCCGACCATGTACGCCCAAAATCAGGGGTACCTTGACTCCGGGTAAATCTAGAAAGTTTTTGGTGATGTGGATGGCGAGTCGATCGAGAAAGCTGGGTGCGATGTAATAGTTCATGCCAATTAATTGCAGAATACTTTTAGTTTATGAGAAAATGAAACCTAGAGATATCGACAACGCATTGCATCACAAAAAATCCAATGTCAGCAAAGGACATAATATCGATCATGGATAGCCCTTTCATCCTCGAAGCTCCTTTCAGCCCCACTGGCGATCAACCAAAAGCGATCGAACAACTCCTCGCTAACCTCCAA
Source organism: uncultured bacterium (assembly GCA_964247085.1). Lineage (GTDB taxonomy): Bacteria > Cyanobacteriota > Cyanobacteriia > Cyanobacteriales > Chamaesiphonaceae > JAAFHZ01. The sequence continues at coordinate 10,218 of CAXTSX010000042.1, read as the reverse complement.
GACAATCAGCAATATCAAACCCTGTTAGGGGCAACGGGCACTGGCAAAACTTTTACGATCGCTTCAGCAATTGCAGCTTACGGGAAACCAACCTTGGTGTTGGCTCATAATAAAACCCTGGCTGCCCAGCTTTGCAACGAATTCCGGCAATTCTTTCCCCACAATGCAGTCGAATATTTTATTTCTTACTACGACTACTACCAGCCGGAAGCTTACATCCCGGTCACTGATACTTATATCGAGAAAACCTCGGCCATCAATGAAGAAATTGATATGCTGCGCCACTCGGCCACTCGATCGCTCTTTGAGCGTCGGGATGTCATTGTAGTGGCTTCGATTAGTTGTATCTATGGTTTGGGCACACCAGGAGAATATCTAAAAGCTTCGATCCCGTTTAAAGTGGGGATGGAAATCAATATGGGTGAAGTGCTCAAACAGCTAGTAGCTGTGCAATACACCCGTAACGATATTGAGATAGGACGAGGTAAGTTTCGGGTGCGGGGTGATGTATTAGAAATCGGCCCCGCTTACGAAGACCGGATTGTACGCATTGAATTTTTTGGGGATGAAATTGACGCGATTCGCTATGTCGATCCAGTGACCGGGGCGATTATGCAAACCATCTCTGGCTTGAATATCTATCCCGCCCGTCACTTTGTGACCCCCGAAGAAACTCTGGAGCAGGCGATCGAAGATATTCGCAATGAGCTAAATGAACAGAAGCTGACTTTAGAAGGCTTGGGTAAACTCTTAGAAGCCCAACGGATCGATCAGCGTACTCGCTATGATTTGGAAATGTTGGGGGAGGTAGGTTATTGCAATGGAGTCGAGAATTATTCGCGCCATCTGGCCAGACGATCGGCCGGTGCACCACCGGAATGTCTGGTAGATTATTTCCCGGATGATTGGATGTTAGTAGTGGATGAATCACACGTTAGTGTGCCACAGATTCGGGGCATGTACAACGGTGACCAAGCTCGCAAAAAAACATTGATTGACCACGGTTTTCGGTTGCCCAGTGCGGCGGATAATCGACCGTTGAAGCCCGACGAATTTTGGGGGAAAGTGAATCAGTGCATCTTTGTTTCAGCCACTCCGGCGGCTTGGGAATTAGATTTGTCCGACGATCGGATTGCCGAGCAGGTGATTCGACCAACCGGGGTAATTGACCCGGAAATTTTCGTGCGTCCCACCACTGGTCAAATTGATGATCTGTTAGCCGAAATTCATGGTCGGACAGAGCGACAAGAACGAGTTTTGATCACTACACTTACTAAACGAATGGCCGAAGATCTGGTGGAGTATTTTCAAGAACGGCAGGTGCGAGTCCGGTATTTGCATTCCGAAATTCAATCGATCGAACGAATTGAAATTATTCAAGCCTTACGGAATGGGGATTTTGATGTGTTGATTGGGGTGAACTTATTGCGAGAGGGTTTAGATTTGCCCGAAGTGTCGTTGGTGGCAATTTTGGATGCTGATAAGGAAGGTTTCTTGCGATCGGAGCGGTCTTTGATTCAAACCATTGGACGGGCAGCGAGGCATGTGAACGGGCAGGCGATTCTCTATGCCGACAATATGACGGACAGTATGACCAGAGCGATCGAAGAAACCGAAAGACGGCGAGGGATTCAAACAGCGCATAATAAACTGAACAATATTACGCCCCAGACGGTGAAGAGCAAGGGCAAGAGCAATGGCATTCTGCAATTCTTGGATGTATCGCGGCGTTTGAATAGTCAGCAAATTGAAGCGGTGATTGAAAATATTGAGGAGTTGTCGTTGGATCAGATTCCGGGGGTGATTAAGCAGCTAGAGACGGAGATGAAGGCAGCGGCGAAGGAGATGGAGTTTGAGTTGGCAGCGAAGTTGCGCGATCGAATTAAGCAGTTAAGAGAAAATTTGACGGGTAGTCGATCTACAGAAAAATAGTCTACAGCATCCAGAATTTTAAACGGTCATAGATTTAACTAGAATCCCACTTGACTCTGTACGTAAGTCCTGAATATAGCTATTTAAAGTTCTTCGTACTGTCTCACATTGTGATTTAGAGCCAGACCCAAAAGCCGCTTTTACTGCTTTGTCACATTCCAGATTTGGTAAAACTTTCTCTAATACCCAATCAAATCCTTTGATTTCAATCAATTGGCAAATTATTTGCTCCAAGCAAATAACACGATTTTGTAAACCCTCATGAATTGTTTGCAAACATTCAATAGTGGCTAGTGCTTTTAAGCAACGTTTATCACCAGTAGCCAAAAAAGAACCGAATTCTTGAAAAGTTGCAGCAATCAATGTTGCTTCTCCGGGATCAATATCATTTTTAATTTCTTTCACTAATAGTCTATATTCATCACTATCTTGGGAAGAAATAGTAGCACATTTTTCAACAAAATCAATCGCAGATAATAGTATCGACTCTGAGTACTTTTTCTTCAATTTTTTGGAACCAAAAACGAATCGGGCGCTGTCCAGTACCCGAATATTCGACCGCTCTATTTTTAAGCATTCTAACGCTTCATTCGTTATTCCGTAACCTGTTAACTTGAGAATTACATCATTATCTAGAAAATAAACCATCCTTATTAATCGTCTTCTAATTTCAGAAATAACTTTAAGTGGTCTTGGTTATCATCGCTTAGTTTATCCCAATCTATCTGATTTTCAAGATACTGGTTGATTTGTAAGGGAGCATTAGCATTTGGTTCTAAAAGTCTAGCTGCCTTGGTAGCAAGACCCCACTGTTTTTTGCTATGACCATAGTTCCAGGCAACTAATCCAGGGTCTATTTTATCGCGGATTGCAATTCTTTGAGCACAATCAGCTAGCCTTTGACCTTGATATTGATCTGGAAGGTCATAACTCATATTGGGTCTACCAAGTAGAAGCTCACCTGCAAATTCATTCGCCTCTATCTCTTTTTCGTCAACACTATTTGAATCTACTGTCTCATCGATCATCGATCCTATTTCATTGGAAATATGCCCTCTGTAAAGATGTCCCATTTCATGTGCTGCAATAAACAGTAACCGTGATGGCGATACATCTGAAAAGCTAATGATGATAATAGGACGATCTTCTTTATATGTCACCATTCCTTGGAATTTTTTAGCTGCTTTTGGAAAATTATTAGCATGAAATACTGGAATTCCTCTTTCCCAGCAAAGTTCTAATACGGCTTCTAAGTTAACAATTCCATTTTTTTCAAGAAGCAGTTGTCGTAAATTATCAATCGATAGATTGTTTAAAGGCTGATATTTGTTAATACAGGCATAGGAAACTAATTCCGCTACTCGATCGCAAAGTGCTGTAGCTACAGCGAATTTATTACAATCCGAACCTTTGATTGTTTTAAACTTAGGGTTTCCAGTGTGATTAAAACTAGGTGAATTTTTCTGTTCTAGTAAGGAATCTAGATTTAGATTGAGTCTTCTTGCTGCATAGCTGGCTGCATCAATAATAGCACCATCAGATCGTTCAAAATCTTCACACCACCAGTCAGGTAGAACTAGGTCTTGAACATATTGCTTAGGGAAACCGAGCTGTGATAGTCGGCTGTATAAGTCAGCCATTTTTTCTAGGGTCTTTGTCATATGCCCCTTCCACTTTGGTTTATTATATTTATTAGATCGACGCTGATTCTATTATGTCATCTCCTTGTGAACATCAGCTAAACTGATGTTCATAACTAATAATAGTACATAAATATTGTAATTAGTATAAGATTCAGTAATTATGCTTAGAGGAGAAGGCTAATGTAGTGAACCACCAATCATTCCTGCCAAAATCACCAAACCCAACCAGACATTTTCTTTAAACATTTGGCCATAACTGGCCGCTGGCAGCCCCGCCTGGCGTAGTCGCCGACATTGCGTAAACCACACCCCCGCTCCGATCGCCAAGGTTATCCAAAAGATAATGTTCAAATGCATCGCCTGACCAGTAAAAGCCAAAAAGATAAAAGTCAGTAGATAAAAAATGCCCACAGCCAAAGGCACCCGATCGCCAAAAAACAAAGCACTAGAATTCACCCCAATTCGCTGGTCATCCGATCGATCAGGCATCGCATAAACCGTGTCAAAACCCAGTGTCCAAAACACTGTCGCCGCCCACAAATACCAAGTGGCAGGCTGCAAGCTAGCCGTGACCATCGACCAACTAATTAACACCGCAAAACCCCAGGCGATCGATAGCACTAATTGCGGCACCGGAAAAACTCGTTTAGCCGCAGGATATAACAAAATTACAGGTACAGCAGCGACGCACAACCAAAAAGTCAGTGGATTGAGATTCAGCGCCAACACCCCGGCACAAGCCAGGGAAACCAGCAAAATCCCGACACCTACTTTGATGGATAATGATCGATCGGCTAGGGGGCGGTTTTTGGTGCGTTCTACTTGGGGGTCGATGTCTTTGTCCCAAAGATCATTTACCACGCAGCCAGCAGCGCTGGTGGCCAAGGTACCTAAAATAATTACTCCTAATAATGGCCAGCGGATAGGACCCCATTGCACGGTGGCCAGACAAAATCCCCACAGTGCTGGAATCAATAAGATCAAGCGCCCGGTGGGTTTGTCCCAGCGCAGAAGCCGGATGATCGTGAGCCAGGTAGGAGGAGCGGAAGGAGTCATAGCAAGAAATGAGTCGGGCTTTACAAATCTTAGCTTAACTGTAATCTACCTAGCTGATGATTAAGTGTTTCTTCTGACTGATTCACTAATAAGCTAAGATCTTAACAACTGCCTGATAACTTGTCACATAGGGCGTGTAGTTGGGAACAATTCTAATCGAATAGGTTAATCAACTAATCAAAAAACCCAATAATTAAATTTGGGAAACTACTCAAAAGGAGCTACCAGCGTGCTGAAAGATTGGGACGATTACTATAGTCACCTGAATAAGCCAAAATCAGATGTGCGTGATGGCTGTCATCCTTTAATGTTTCGGCATGAAGACGGCCAAAGAAATGCCATAGTTCTAGTTCATGGTTTAACCGATTCGCCCTATTTTATGCGAGATATTGGCGAATATTTTTGTTCGGAAATGGGTTTTGATGTTTATATGCCGCTGTTGCAAGCCCATGGTTTAAAAGAGCCACAGAGTATGAAAGATGTCTCGGTAGCCGAGTGGAAAAAAGATGTGAGATTTGCTTTGCAAGCTGCTCAAGCCAGTGGCGGACAGGTATCGATCGGCGGGTTATCAGCGGGGGGAGCATTAAGTGTCGAGGCGGCACTGAGTGACCCAGAAACTATTACCGGTGGGGTTTTCTTGTTTGCAGCGGCCTTGGGTTTAGCTACTCAAGGCGGGAATATCGGGGAAGTATTGCTTAGAAGCCTGTGCGCTAAGTTGTTCGATCGATCAGACCTACCCCTAGTTGATAATTCGCCGAGTGGAAATCCTTACCGTTATGCCCAGATGGATCTGGGGGGCGCGGGGGAATTGTCGAAGTTAATTCAGGAATTAGATGCTTTAATAGCCGATCGAGCTATCACTCAGCCGTTGTTTGCGGCGCATTCTGAAGCCGATGTGGCCGCTGATATGGCTAATGTCGAAGATTTAGTCAAAAAATCTAGTCGGGCTGAACTATTTAGAATTGGCAAAAGCTGTGCAGTATCTCATGCCAATATTGTGCTGAAGAATCCGATTTTTTCAGCTAATCATTCGCCGTTGGAAGTTGCTAATCCATTTTTTGCTGAAATGATGCGATCGATCCACAAATTTGCGATTAAATATCAGCTATGTAGTGGTCTAACAACTGACTAAATAGCGGTTCACCGAAACTTATCAACCTCAGCTTGGAGTTTTCGGCCAATTTTTCAGGATAGAAAGTAACTTCATAAGTTTTTTTGCCGTCATTTAGCCGCCAAATTTGGTTGACCAGTGGTTCTAGCTTAAATTGGCTGTTTTTCAAAAAATTAGGATTGGTAAAAAGCTGTTCAATTTGAGCGATTGTGATTGGTGTCGGCGGTATTGGTTTAGTGATTTCGGCTAAGTCTGCTTCTACATCCATTGCTACCATTTCATCTAAAGCTGGACGCATTGGCGGAGCGTTGAGAACTTCATCAAATTCTGCTAGTAATACACCTTCTTCTTCTGGATCGGCGCTCATCACCGCTTTTTCGATAAAAGTAGGAACTTGAGCCAGAATTGGTTGCAGGTTGCCAATTACTGTCTGGAAAGCATTGATTCGTTCGCGGAGCTTGCCATAGACCTTAGCTTCGACCGTACCGTCATAGCAAAAATTATGAATTTTGACGGTGGGATGAATTTGGCCAATGCGATCGATTCTACCGATCCGTTGTTCTACCCGCATCGGATTCCAGGGCAAATCATAGTTAATTAGTACACCGCAGGTTTGGAGATTTAATCCTTCGCTAGCAGACTCAGTGCATAGTAATATTTTAATAGTGCCATTTTGGAATTGGGTGATGATTTTATCTTTGGGCAAGCGTTCCCATTTTTGGTCTTGATAAATTTCACCACCGCGCCCTGAATAGCAGGCCAGCTGGGAGTTATACAAATGAGATAGGGCATCTCTGATGTAGTCCATCGTGTCGGTATATTGGGTAAAAACAATGACACTAGCTCGTTGATTCAGTTCTTGATACAGGATAGTTATGAAGTGAGAGAGCTTGCTATCTTCTCCAGTGTTTTCAAACTGGCGGAGCAAATCTTCCAAATACTCAATCTCCTTGGGGCTAACTGGCTCTTGCAAGTAAGACTCTAATCCAGTGATCACTACTTCATCAGCATCGTCTAAGTCGCTGTAATCTTCGGGGTCTAAAGTGACACTAATGCCTGCTAGCCGCCGTTGTAAGGATTGCTGGATGGCGTAGAAAGAACTGGTGAGTCGCTTGCGGTACAGGGTCATTAGAAAGCCAAGGGCTTTACGATTTTCTTTTTGGGCTAGTCGGTAAAAGTGGCGAACATAATCACTTACAGCTACGTACAGAGCATTTTCTCGGCCAGCAGCTAACACGATCGCCCCGTCTCGGACATCACGAGTGGGGATATCTCGATCGAGTAGACCTTGGCGGTAATATTGCCGGAGCGTGTCGCGGGTGTGGCGAAACATCAGGTCTTTGAGGGGTGTATTGATGGTTAAGTATTGGCGAGAAGCGTTAACTAGCGGGGTGTTATGAATAAATTGCTTGATGTTGGTAATGCTTTTACCTTTCTGCCAAATATCTTGTAGCTCATAGGTCAGTAACCGGTCAGTTTTGCGGTGAAATTCTTGGAGGCGAGGGCAGGGCTGGCCACCATGCTGAAAGTATCCTTGGGACATCAGCTGGCAGAAGTCGATCGATTGAGAGGTAAAGTCATTGGCGAGGCTACTGAAATAGTCGCATAAGTTATCACCATAATCCCAGTGACCTTGCAGCCCCAGTAATTGGAGTAAGTCAAAAACTTCGATCGGATCGATCTGCATCGGGGTTGCCGACAGCAAAATCATGGATTGAGTTTTGGTTTTGAGCTGACGCATCAACTGAAGCAGACGATTTGGAGTGTCTTTGCGTTGCTGAGGACTCTGACGACGGGCATGATGGGCTTCATCCAGGATGACTAAATCCCAGGGTTCCGCATCTAGTAGCTCGGCCATTCGATCGCCGCGTCGAACAAGGTGCGATGAGGCGAGTACTAAGTTCTGGGTGTTCCAAGGATTATTGAGAGGAGTAGCAGTTTGACCATGATAATCTTGAAATTCACCCTGGCCATAGCTCCAGAAATAGAGGTTGAATTTTTCTTTGAGTTCTTTTTGCCACTGCGTTTGAACGCTGGCTGGGACTAGTAGCAAGACTCTTTTTACTTTCTGACTGATCAGCAAATAGCGCAGAATTAAACCAGTTTCGATCGTTTTGCCTAAACCAACTTCGTCGGCAATCAAAAAGTTACAGGGAAAGTTAGCAACGACTCTTTTCAGAATCTTAATTTGGTGCGGCCAGGGCTGAATGGGAATGGATTTAAGGCAAAAATCTAGGCAGCCCGGATGATCATGAATCTGGCGTAACTGTTCTAATAATTGGTTGTCGAAGTGCAGGGATTGGGGCTGTGTGGGATCGATCGAGGAAGTCTCAGCAGTTAGTTCTTGCTGCTGATGCCATAGGGGACGGAAGGCTGGTTGGTATTGGAGCAAGTTGTTTTTGACGGCGGCGGGTAGATCAAATATCTGCACGTTGGGAGCTTTGTTTTGCCAGAGTTGCTCAAACCGATCGGCTTCAGCTTGCACGCGATCAAATTCTCGCTGATCTTCCCAATCGCAGTAAACATGGAAGGATTCAACATTGTTTCCCCAGCCTGCTAATGATTCATTATTGGAGCCACTAAAGGCCATGCGATCGCCATTGAGATCTGTAAAAATCCCAACTTTTTCATGAAAAATATGTTGAGAGTCTAGCACCTGATTGCCAATTTCGGGAATGCCGTCTGGTTTACAAGGCACGGCAATTCTAATATCTAGGCAATTGTTAGCGATCAGCCAGCTCAAAATCTCGAAGTGCTGGAGCTGGGCAAAGTTAGCTGGTGGTGGCAGTTGGGTATTTAATCGATCGGCTAAGACGGCTTTGAGTTCGTAGCCTTGCTGAATGGCTGCTAAATCTTGAGGACTAAACTGACAACCCATGATCAGCCGCATTTTGCCCTGATGATGCAGCATAGCACCGATGCCTCTAGCGACTCTGCTCAGAATTGCCCCACTGAAGTAGCCCGACTTGCGATCGTATTGAATGGCAGATTCTAATGCTGGAATGTAGAAATCGGCGATCGGGTTGTTTTCATTACTAGAGTAGCTAATTCGCCAGGATCGATCGGGAAGCATTATGGGAGATTGAATTAGTTCCAATCTTATTATTCCCGTCAGATGCTAGTAAATATGCTCAATCGGTTTTTATTCGATCGACCAATCTTCCATTATCAAACCTGGGACTTGGATAAAGTCTCGCCGATTGCGGGTCAGAAGTGTGGCATTTTGAGAAATGCTAATACTAGCAATTTTAAGATCCTGAGTACCAATTCTAATTTTCTGCTTGCGAAACTGTTGAAAATAATCGACGGCAATTGGCTCGAATTTTAGGATATTGAAATCGTAAAAATCTGTTAAGCTTTCAAATAAATAGTCATAGGCGATACTAAACCTTTCGGGTTGAGTGGCAACTTTACTGATAATTGCCAATCGACCGCGTAATTGCTCTTCTACTGTTACGATCGTGACAAAGATATCTTCGGGAGGAATATTTGCAATCTTCGCTCTAACAATGGGATGATTGCGTTTCAACAAGGTGAGATGATCGGTGTCTAGAATATAGCGAGTCATGCTGCGGAATTTTCTTCACTCTCTAGCGATATCGAATCGAGTTCTTTGCGATATCGATCGATTTCAGCTATGTAATCCTCGAAAAATGGATCGTCAACTAAACTACCTGCGGTTGCTAACCAAGGGTTATTAGATCTAGATTTAACTCGATTACCCAGGTGGCTAATCAGTTGAATTTGTTCTTGAGGATCGAGTTTTTGAGCTTGCTCTAAGATATTTTGTAGTTCTGAACTCATGATGGTTATGGGGGCTGAGGATATGTGTGGCGATACTTGTAGATTTATTGTATGTGTATATTTATAGTTTGACTAGATCGTTTTGGACTTGCTGGACATTTTTCGATCTAGCTTCAAATTCTGCTAAGAGTTCAAAGAATCTATCGAATCCCTGATTTTCATCTGGACAGTTGAGCATGATGATTTTCGCCCAAGAGTTAGAGTTATGGATTTGATAACGATCTTGAATGAATTCATGGAAATTCTCGTAAAATGTCAATTCTTGATCGTTCGGTCTAATTCCTAACTCTCGTCGCGCCGTTTTATACCCAGTGAGAAAGACAAACAAATCTGAAACAGATGGATGACCGATATACATTCCTGGTTTAGCTTTAATCTTCGCTAAAATCTCGAATAGTCCGCCTTTAGATTCCATGCTATTTATTCTCCTATTTCGGTGATAACAAATTCGTCGCTGGGACAGTGAAAATCTTTAAGCCAGTCTGCTTCTGACATTCCTGTGGTGGAAAGATTATCAAAAATCAGTCCACGTACTCTTACGCCGTAATGATTGCCATTTGCAGATATCGACTCATCTCCTCCTTTTCGGTCGCTGATAATGTAGTCTTCATCTCTGTAGCTGACTTTTCCCGCTAAGTTTGGGTAGCCAGCTGCCAGCCTTCAACCAAGTCA
>CAXTSX010000041.1:0-31879 GCA_964247085.1 uncultured bacterium | reverse complement strand
ATCCCGGAGGGGCCGGACAGCCTGTACTAAACCTTTACCAAAGGTTTTACTACCAACTAGTTGAGCACGCTTGTTGTCTTGCAAGGCTCCCGATAAAATTTCGCTGGCACTGGCCGAACCACCATCCACCAACACTACTAATGGTTTATTAGTGAGAGCTGACCCATCGGCAGCTTGTTTACAATCGGCACTGCGACCATCACAGCCCCCAGAGCGGTTTCTGGTAGAAACGATCGTACCCTGATTCAGCCACATCCGGGCAATATCGATCGCCCCATATAACAATCCACCAGGATTCCCGCGCAAGTCTAGGACATAGCCATTAACTTTCTTTGCTTCCATTTTCTTGATAGCTGCACTCATCTCATCGGGAGCATTGGCACTGAACTGGTTGAGGCGAATATACCCAATGCCGCCCAAATCATTTGGCCGATACTCGGCCTTCACCGGATGAATTTCAATTTTTTGACGGAGGAGCTTGTGTCGAATGATCTGACTACCCTGTTTGATAGTCAAAACCACTGAGGTGTTTTCCTGACCCCGAATCAGCGAGACCGCCTTGTTTACATCCATGCCCTTGGTGCTTTTATCATCAATCTTGATAATTACATCCTTGGAAATAATGCCAGCTTTAGCGGCGGGAGTGTCTTCGATCGGCGAAACCACCACTAACTGCTTAGTCTTGGGGTCTTGAGTCAGCTGTATCCCTACGCCAATCAGATTACCAGCTGTATCCAACTGCATATCTCGGTATTCTTTTTTGTCTAAGAACTGGGTGTAGGGATCGCCTAAATTTTTAAGCATTTCCCGCACACCTTTGTAGGCTTCGGCATCAGTTTTATAATTGGCTTTGGTTACATACTTCTTGCGGATCGCATTCCAATCTTTTTTATTGAAAGTACCATCGACATAGCTAAAATTCACAATTTGCCAAACTTCTTCGACCACTTCTTTGGGGTTTGATTTCAGCAAGGCCACACTTTTAGACAGATGGCTACCACTGGCTAATACTGCTGTGGCAGCCAGGAGCATGGTAGTTGCCCCAATGGCCAAATTACGCTTGTTGATCGTCATCATGCTTGTTCTATTACCCAAATTAAGTTAGTCGCGACATCCTATGCCCAGATTAACATACTCAAATTATTTACTGAGCAGCTCCCCAGTCTTGAAGTTAAGCTGTAACCATTATTATGACCAAATTTTCTCCCAAATGTGCCACCTAAATTCAAAGTCATCAAATATTTAGCAACAGTCTTGCTCTGCTATCTAGCTAATTAACAGTAGTTTTGGGTGGGGCGATCGCTGTCGGAGCGACATTTTGGGCGGCAATCCGGCTTTGAAGTGTAACTAATGCCTGAGCATACTGCGGATCATTTTTGGTGGCCACCCGCTGCCGCTCTTGCATCAGCAATCGAATATCTTCTTTGCTCAAGTCCACATCTACATCGGGTTTGATGCCTTGTTTGTTAATGTCTTTACCGCTGGGGGTGAAGTATTTGGCGGTGGTGACGGCCAAACCGGAACCATCGTGGAGCGGGCGGACGGACTGGACTAAGCCTTTGCCAAAGGTTTTACTGCCCACTAATTGGGCACGTTTGTTATCTTGCAAGGCTCCCGATAAAATTTCACTAGAGCTGGCGGAACCACCATCGACTAAGACAACCAATGGCTTATTGGTCAGCGCTGTGCCATCGGCAATTTGTTTACAGTCGGTACTTCGATCGTCACAACCACCGCTACGATTGCGAGTAGAAACGATCGTTCCTTGATTCAGCCACATTTTGGCAATATCGATCGCCCCATACAACAATCCACCAGGGTTCGATCGCAGGTCTAAGACGTAGCCACTAACCTTCTTGGCTTCCATTTGCTGGATGGCTTTTCGCATTTCTTCGGTAGCATTGGCACTGAACTGATTGAGTCGAATATATCCCACTCCTCCCAACTCTGATCGATATTCGGCCTTGACACGATGCAGCTCAATTTGCTGGCGGCGCAACTTATGCTCCACCACCTTTGCACCATGCTGAACTGTTAATAATACGGAAGTCCCTTCTTCCCCCCGCATCAACTGGACAGCTTGATTTAAGTCTAGACCTTTAGTACTTTTGCCATCGATTTCAATGATCACATCTTTAGCGATAATGCCTGCCTTAGCCGCAGGAGTGTCATCGATCGGCGCAACCACCACAATCTGCTTAGTTTTTTCATCCTGAGTCAACTGCAAGCCCACCCCTAACAGCTTGCCAGAGTTGTCGGACTGCATTTCGGTAAAGTCTTTTTTGTCCATGAACCGCGTATAGGGATCATCCAGCTCCTTAAGCATGTTCCGCACGGCTTGGTGGGCTTCTGTATTGGTTTTGTAATTGGCATTAATTACATATTTTTTGCGGATGGCATTCCAATCTTTTTTATTGAAAGTGCCATCAACATAGCTGTAGTTGACGATTTGCCAAACTTCTTCCACCACTTCCTTCGGATTAGCGGATAACAGCGTGATACTTTTGGGCAGATACTTACCACTGACGGCAAACACGGCAGCTGCTAGCAGGATGATACTGGCTCCCAGAGCTAAGTTACGATTTTTGGTCATTGTCATACTTTCTCTACAGCACCTAGATCTATTTGATTGTGGAAGACTTATGCCCGTCTAACATAATCAAATTGTTAGCATTGCATACGCTTAGGAGTTTAAAGTAATAGCCGTTATATTCCAGACTCTAATGATATTGCACTACAAGGTGGAGCTGCTTAGATACGGTTGCCAGATCCAATTGTAACCAAATATCAGCAAAATAGCTTAGTAGATAGCTGCAATTAAGGACTGTATGGCTTTTGGGGATAAATTACATGGTGATTGAATCTTATTTTCGGTTCGCCGCAGCCGGAATGAATATAGTAAAAAGCACCGAAATAGAATTGTGAGTTGTTAAAGTCTGGCGGTACATTCTAGTAAGAGCCTTTGATTCTCGATCGAATAGGGCTGAATCTGTAGGGCTTGGCGTAGCACTCCGATGGCCAGAGCATAATTCCCTAAAGCGGCTTGGCATAGACCTAGGCCGTGCCAAGCACCAAAATGTCCGGGACTGAGTTCGATCGTTCTTTGACAGTCGGCGATAGCTAAGTGGTATTCCTGGGTAATGTAGTACAAAACAGCCCGCCGATTCCAGGCTTCCACAAAGTCTGGCAAATCGACAATGAGGTGGGTGAGGGTGTCGATCGCTAATCTTAATTCGCCGCTAGCGGCGAGTTGCTCGCTGGCTTCGATCTGGGCTAAACCGGCTTTGCCTTTTTGCCAGAACCAAATCCGCCAGAGTTGAGCAGTTGCTCGATCGCGGATGCTGGCATCAGCATTTTTGAGATCCAGCAGTAGATGATCAATTAATTCTTGGTTCATCAGATGGGTAGGGCGGTTGAAGACAATTAACTGAAATGAGAGCAATTTGGTATTGATAGCGGCTTCATGCCATCTCCAACTATTTTAACGAGCAGTTTTGGTTAGCAGATAAATACCTACTCCAATTCCCAGTATATTCGGCATCCAGCCCGCAAAAAAGGGAGATAAATAACCCGCCTCTCCCATGCCACCCATCACCGTCAGGATTAAATAGTAGCCAAAAATCAAAAGTAAGCTCACCCCAAAGCTAGTCGCTTTGCCACCGCGTTGCGGCCTAATCCCCACCGCTGAGCCAATGAGAGCAAAAATTAAACAGACAAAGGGGAGAGCCAATTTTTGCTGAATATTGATTTGGAAAGTATTCAAGGCTTTCCAGTCGGCCTTGGCGCGTAAGACATCTAAATACTTGATTTTCTCGACAATATTCATATCCTCCGGCTTCCGTTCGGGGGCAGCCAAATCGAGGGGCGTTTTTCCCAGATAAACATTTAGATGCTCAAACTGGCTCTTGGTAGAGTTCGCTGACTTAGGATCAACCACATAAATAGTGCCGTTGGAAAAGTCCCAGGTTTTTTCACCCAAATTCATTTGACCAGATTTGGCATTGATAATTTGACTGATATCACTACGCGACCTGTCCACCACCATCACATCCGTCATTTCTTTGCCATTAAATTGCCGAGCATAGAATAAGCGCACCAAATTACGGGTTTTTTTGCCATCAGCGCCCACTTCATCGGCATAGTCTGGATAAATAATATTTTCTTGCTTAAAAGCTGGTTTATCTTGTTTCAATGCCTGGGATAAAGTATTCGCGGCTTCGACTTTAGCAGCGGGAACCAAAGATTCTTGCAGCAAAAAAGTTAGTCCGGTGATCATAAAGCTCAGAGCGATCGCCGGTACAATCAGCCGATAGACACTCACTCCTGCACTGCGCATCGCAATAATTTCACTATCTCCAGATAACCGTCCAAAGGTCATCATGGTGGAAAGCAGCATCGACATCGGGAAAGAGTAGACCAAAAATTCCGGCATGGTCAACAATAATACTTTCACCGCCGTGGCTAACGGCAAACCAAACTGGGTAACTTGCCTAATTAAATCAAAAACACTGCCGATCGAAGTAGCGATCGATGAAAAGGCTCCCACCCCGAACAAAAAAGGCAGCAACAGCTGGATAAAAATGTAGCGATCCATCACCGATACATTCGGAAACAATGAATTAAATAAATTAAATTTTGGAGAATTTAATAAAGTAATTTTCTTAACCATAAATAATCACAGTTGGAACTCATTGCCCAGGTAATATTGTCGCACTAAGGGATTGCTATACATTTCTTCGGTGGTGCCCGAAGCTAATACTTCGCCATCGCGCATAATGTAAGCCCGATCGGTAATCGCCAGGGTTTCACGCACATTGTGATCGGTGATCAGAATGCCCATATTGCGATCGGTTAAACCGCCAATAATTTTTTGAATCTCGGCCACGGCGATCGGATCGACCCCGGCAAAAGGTTCATCCAAAAGCAAAAACTTGGGACCATCCCGGCCAGCAGCCAACGCTCGGGCTAACTCCGTTCGCCGCCGTTCTCCCCCCGAAACTTGACCACCCAAGGTATTAGCCACTTGCTGAAGCCGAAATTCCTCAATCAAGGTGCTGAGACGTGGCCGCCACTCCCGACGGGGAATTCCAGTTTGCTCCATTACTAGCAAAATATTATCGGCCACGGTCAGCTGCCTAAAAATACTAGCTTCTTGCGCTAGATAACCAATTCCCAACCGAGCGCGTTCATGAATCGAAAGCTTAGTAACATCTTGATTGTCTAACCAAACCGTTCCATTGGTGGGCTTTTCTAGGCCAACCGCCATATAAAAAGTCGTGGTTTTACCGGCACCATTGGGTCCGAGCAAACCAACAACTTCACCCTGACTGACCGACAAACTGGCTCTTTTAACCACCTGCCGTTTGCCGTAGGTTTTTTGGACGTTATCTAAAACTATTTTCACGGTCGATCTCAGTTATTTCTCGGGAACAACGTAAATAGAGTCAACCACCCCACCGGCCTTGGGTCGAGCGACAAATTGTCCCTGCTTAATGGAGTAAGTTAACACTTCTCCTTGAATACTATTGCCTTGCTGAACCGCCACTACATTGCCGCTTAATACTAGCTTTTGTTCTTTGACATAGTACTGTGCCAGCTGTGCTTTAGCCCGCAAGCGCTGCGTCGGATAAGAAATCTGGACATTGTTGCGAGCTACCACAATCTGGGTCTTGGAGTTAGCTTCCTGCCGGTCCGATCGAATGATGATGTTCTGCCGTCCTTTGCCATTTTCCACCGCATTATAGACAGATTCCACCAACTGCCCCGACTTCGGCACCACCAAAAATTGACCCGTGCGAATCGAGTAAGTAATGGTTTCCCCTTGCAAGCTATTCCCCCCCGCCTGGGTGACATACACATTGCCAGTCATCACTAAGCGTTGCTCTTTGATGTAATACTGAGCCAGATCCGCCCGCGCTCGCAGTTGACGCGCTGGATAAGAAATTTGGACATTATCATTAGCCGTGACTACCTGTGTTTTAGAGTTAGCAGCTTGGCGCACAGCCTTAATCCTAATGCCTTGATCAGCACTTTGGGCGGGTACTCCAGCGACCCAGCAACTACCCCATAAAGACAGCGCTAAAACACATTGAATAGTAATCGATCGAACAAATGACATAGAGCCTCGGTGAATGCTGAATCCCCTGACGAGCCGGATTGGAAGAAGTTTCAGCAGTTTAAATACATGGCAAATATTGAAATCCAGATCCAGAGTCAAATCCAGCGAATTTGGGGATAAGAACGCTGCTGACTAGTCAATTCTGTGACTAAAGTCCCGACCTGGGCGGGGTCAATGGCTTGCAGATCAGTGAATAGGGCCTGAGTATCTTGACAGAGTTGTGCCACGTCAATCCCAGCATAGCTAGGCGCGTAAGAGGCCAGCCGAAACCGACCTTCTCCTAACAAAACTACTGCACCCCGCCAATTACTATTGCCCAAATGGTAATAAGCTACCGCCACTTGCAGCAGTCCCTGGTAGAACTTTTTTTCATCTGTAGGTGCTTCTACCCAGATCGCTTCCAGGGTATCGTGACAAGTATAAAAATCTTGCTGATTGAATTGCTCAATGGCTGAAGCCAATTCAGATTCTGGGAATTCAGCCATATTTTCTAGACAGTTTCTTTGACTTCGGCCAACGAAATTTCCTGTTTGTCACCCACAAAATCCTGCTCAGGGGTCAAGAACAGCATACAGTGACATTCTTTCCGCTCCCGCATGGGGACACAGGGGCAGTTCCAAAAAGCTGCTTTTACTTCGGCTTCCGGGTCTTCATAGTGGCGACAAGGACAGAGGGGTGCTCCCAATTCTTCTTTATTGCGAGCTAAACCTTTGATGACTACGGCAGTAACCGAAGGATCAGCACAAAAATAAGTGCCAGTATTCTTGGCGTAGGTTTCCGAGAAGTGTCGCATGGCTTCCAGCATCTTGTCGCTGGGTTCTTTAGTTTCTGCCGGGTTCATGGTTGCTACTACCAAATCATGTGCTTTAGCATTTTAGCGCAAAGCTCGCTTAATCAATGCCTGTTTCAATGTCGTAACAGTGGCTGACCTACTTACCCAGCGGTGTTGATGGATTTTTGCAGTTGAATAGCTAATGGTCGATCGGCATCTATATTGATACTGGAATGACTACTGAACCCGGATGCAGTTGTCCAGAGCAGCTGGCGGCTACCCGCCGCTAAATGTGTTTCACCCTGATTACTAATCCACAGCACGGCTCCCGGCGGCGGTGTCGCACGGGTAGTGGATATCTGGATCGCAGCTAAGGCTTGCATGACGGCTAGCTGGCTGGTCAATATTCCATCACTAGAAGTCCAGATTTGCACATCTAATTGGCGCTGACGAGCATAGTAATACAACGAACAAGTTGCAATCACAGCCTGTTCAAAATCGGTAGCTGACCAGTTACTGTTGGCATTTAAACAAATGGTAATGGTGTGAGCATGATGGGCTATTTCGAGTTCGCGCACTTGAAACCGATCGTACCGGGCACTCGATCGCCAGTGAATCAGCCGCAGGGGATCACCGCTGCGGTAGGGACGCAAACTACGAGTGGTGCCCATAGTAGAAAGCTGCGATCGACTTAAAGATGTTTCAGTGCTAGCTGGTACCGACTGCGGCCAGTGATCGAGCAATGGACAGTGGGACAGCCGGAAATGAGCCGGATACACATAGACCTGCGCGGGCGATTTCCGCACCCGCCGACACCAGAACAAGCCCAGGGGCTGGCCACTCCGGAGCTCCAATTTGTCCCAGTTGTAGAGGCCGCGCTGGGGTGGAGTACAGGTGATGGTGGCGGTATAACTGCCTTGGGCGGGCACTTGCTCAATGGCTAGAGGTTTAACTTCGCCCCAACTGCTGGGGGTGCGATCGAACACCTGCAACAAACGCTGGGTCTGTTTACTGCGATTATGCAACCGTAGATAAATCTGTAAATCTTCGCCCTGGGTAATGGGCGCGATCGGCAGATGTTCGATCGATAGGGCTTGCAAAGACTTAATGGGTAGAACAGCAGCGAGTATTAGCAAGACAATCCCCACCGCACTCAGCACGTACAACCAGCCAGTCATAGTATTAGTAGCCGCCCCAAAAAAGCAGATGGAGACCGCCATCAGCACCCCGCCCGCATAGGCTGGTGCCACCCATTTTTGTTCGAGCCAATTTGTCCAGTGATTGATCACAGCATTTTTCGGGGGCGGAGAGTAATTGATGCTTACTTTTTCAAAATACCCACCGCCTCTTAGAATATTGAAGACTGCTGTCATCACTTCGTTTGGATTCTGGCCAATGTTAAATCCTACTAAACAGTTAAACCAAGAACATCATCGCTGGGTAGTCGGTATTCTAGCAGCTGGTTTGTTAGTCCGCACCATCGTCGCGTTCTGGCTACCGATCGGATTTGATGAAGCCTATTACTATATCTATTCTCAGCACTTAGACTGGAGCTATTTTGACCATCCGCTGCTGGTGGCCTTCACGACCGGATTTGGTCCGTGGTTAACCAAGTCGGTCAATCCTTTCACCGTCCGGATTGCCACCCTGCTAATCTATACCGGCTCCCTGATTTTTCTGTATAAAGCTGCTGCTCGGTTGTTCGATCGACAGGTGGCTCTCCTGACCCTGGGCATTGTTTCACTAGTCCCCGTTTTTAGCATCGCCTTTGGCATC
The DNA here is from genome assembly GCA_964247085.1 of uncultured bacterium. Taxonomy (GTDB): domain Bacteria; phylum Cyanobacteriota; class Cyanobacteriia; order Cyanobacteriales; family Chamaesiphonaceae; genus JAAFHZ01. The sequence goes on along the minus strand of CAXTSX010000041.1, from coordinate 23,213 downwards.
TTAACCATGCCTGACACACCGTTGCTGTTCTTTTGGATGGCCACCTTGTGGTTAGCCACCATCGAGTTTTTTGGGCAAAAAGTCTATAGACCTACTTATCGCATAGCTCTGATTGGCTTGTTGTTAGGTTTAGCTTGTCTGGGTAAATATCACGGCTTTTTGTTGGGTGCTTGTCTGGCGGGCTTTTGTCTGACCAGTGCCACCCATCGGCGGGCGTTGTATTCACCCTGGATCGTCTTGTCAGTGATCCTATTTGTGGGCACTATTTCACCCTTGCTGTATTGGAATTCGATTCATGAATGGGCTTCCTTCCGGTTTCAGTCTAGCCGCGCTGTTCCTACTGCTAGCTATAACTGGGAAACTTTCTTTGTCACCTTTTTGGTGCATATGGTGTATCTGTTTCCAGCTTTTGGGCCGCCACTGGTTTGGTCGATCGGCAGAGCAATGGTCAATCAGGTGCAGCAGCGTGGTGCTGATGTTCGCCAGCGTTTTGTCCTGTGGCTATCGGTGCCGATTATTTTGGGATTCATGATCATTGCGGGCTATCAGCAGGTCTTACCCAGTTGGCCGATGGCCGCTTACATGACAGCGACGATGCTGTTGGCGAACTGGGCGAATGAATGGAGACATAAATATCCCGGCCGCTTCTGGAATTGGTTGAAGATCTCGGCGGTGATTATTCACCTGTTGTATGTGATTGCCCTCTCTCACCTGGCTTGGGGTACCTTTCAAAAGCCTAGTCAGAATGCTATTTTCGGTGGTTTACTAACCTTCAAGCAAGATAATTCGATTCAAATGATTGATGTGGATGAGTTGCAACAGGGTTTGAAAAACTCGACACTGGTGATGCAGGCGATCGAACGCAGTAATTTTATTTTCACCAATCGCTATTTTCCCACCGGCCAATTAGCCATGGCACTGCATTCGATCACCACCAAACCCCTGACTTGTTTTGATCTAGATTTGCGGGGCTTTGCCTACTGGTCAAAACCCAGTGATTGGGTGGGCAAAAGCGCGGTTTACATCGGTACTGAAACGTTTGAGGTGACAGCGGATATTAAAGGTCCACTGAACCACAAAACACCTGGTTATGAACCACTGAGTCAATACTTTCAAGAGATTAAGAAAATTGCCACTATTCCTCTGCATCGCGGCGGGGTGGTGACTCAAACTTGGCAGGTTTATGAAGCTAAACCAATGCTCAAGGCTTATCCGCGTCCTTATGGTATCAAGTAGCTGGAATTTTAAACTGCGACGATCGCAGCTGTTAGCAGGGCTTCTCGGAAATCGATCGCTCGCTTATAAAAAATTTCATTATGGTTATCGGGGTCTTCCCACAAAGCTCGATCAATCACCGCTGCTAAAAACGGTGGCAAGGTCGGGTCTCGTTCTAAAATTGGTATGGCTGGCTCTTGCAAAATTACCCGCAAAGGAGATTCACCACCACCAAAACGGCGCGGCGACTCGCCCGTAATCATCGTATACAAACAGGCTGCTGCTGCCCAGACATCTACCGCCGGTTGCACATATTTAGTATTCAACAGTTGCTGGCGACACATAAAACTGGGGGTACCCATGACCCCTTTTTGACCAGTCAGCGTATGCCCACTCAAACCAGCTAGCTCAAAAGCCTTCGATAAACCATAATCTCCCAGTTTAGCCACGGTTTTTTTGCCATCCCGGCTCAGGAAAATATTAGCCGGCTTCAGATCGCGATGCACCAAGCCCTGGCCCTCGCCGATCGATCCATCCGAGAGCCGCACGGCTGGCAATACAGCATTATGGGTATAGTCTAGCCCCAATAGAATCTGGAGGGTAATGGAGATGGCAATCTTAAGCGGCAGTTTGCCACCCTGATTCTTTATAAAATCGGCCACGTTTCCTTCATGGCAGCATTCCATCGTAAAAAAGAACAGCCCATTCACTTCGCCATAGTCCAACAGCTTAACCACGTTAGGATGATCGAGAGCTTTGGTATTAGACATTTCGCGGACGAACATTTTCACCGCCCGTTCATTCACCGCCGCCTGGGGCGACATGATTTTCAAGGCCACTAGCTCACCAGTTTGCTCTTGCTGCGCCAAATAAACCGCCCCACATTTACCGCTACCCAAAGGCTTTAACACCTTATGGCCTTGAATAATAATGTCTGGATTTTGATGGTGAAGAGCTGGTGGTGGTGGTGCAAATGATTGACTAGCAGCTAAGTCTCCAGTGGAGTTGGCCTCAATGGCTACGGTAAAGACGGTATAGCCTAGTTGCAGTTGATCACCATGCTTCAGCTCATACCCGCTGGATCGATCGACCGCCGAAACTAGTTGTCCAATTTTTTGGCCATTAACGAAGGTGCCATTACCACTACCCAAGTCTGAGACCTGAATACGTGGGGGATTAATATTGAGTGAGCAGTGATAGCGAGAGACTTGCGCATGATCAGCATCACTGGGCAACCGCACATGGCAGTCAGCCTGCCGACCCATAATACAAATTGCTGGCGCATCGTAAACATAACGCTGGCCACTCAACTTGCCTTGGGTAATTACCAGAGAAACTGTGGCCGTCATAATACTAATATATTTACTATTTAATTACATACCACTCGAAAACCAATTTTGTTACTGCGATTGTCCGCTAATTCCCAGTGCCGCGCAGCCGATCGACATTCCGAAGGGCTACAGCCCCAAGCTCCGCCGCGCAGCACCCGGCGATCTCGATCGACTTCTGCTGGCCACACATCGCCATTGGTAGGCGCTCCCCGATAATCAGCGTGATAATTATCAGCACACCATTCCCACACGTTGCCGTGCAAGTCGTGTAGGCCAAAGTTATTAGCCGGAAAAATATCGACAGCACTGGTTTCTCGCCGCACCAAATTGGATTTGAACTTACCTGTAGGATTACTCTGGTTATAATTAGCCAAATTGGCATAAATACTGTTGCCGAAGTAAAAGGCCGTGGTCGTTTGTGCCCGACAGGCATATTCCCACTCCGCTTCAGTGGGCAATCGATATAACCGATCGGATTGGCTAGAAAGGCGCTCACAAAACTCGGCCGCATCATGCCAGGACACTCTTTCTACCGGACGTCGGTCACCGCTGAATTTAGCCGGATTTCTGCCCATCACTGCCAAGTACTGCTCCTGGGTAATCGGAAATTTGCTCATATGAAAAAAATTCATCTGCACCTGATGCTGAGGTCTTTCATGAGCTAAGCTCCCCACTTCATCACTCGGTGATCCCATCAAAAATTCACCTTCCGGTACGTACAACATCTCCAGTTCTACATTTTTACCCCGCCAAAAACTACCGGAACGCAAAACGGTTTTGCGAGAGCTCACTACGGGCTGAGCCGCCAAGTTAAAACTAGTCTGGTTACTCGCTGCTACCAGCGTTTGCTGCCACTTAGCCACATCAAAACTGTCTGCGACGGGCGGATCTGAAGTTACGGCCAGGGACACAGCAGTCGGTGCCGGGTTGATGGTGGCTAGCCCCAGTAGCTCCCGAAACTCAGCCATTGTCCGTGGCCGCTGCTGGTATTCTTGGTGCAAAGCCTGGACAATTGCCGTATTGATTCGATCGCTAATCTGAGCATTAAAATGCTGGGGTGACGGCAGGGGAGCATAACTGCGAAAAGTAGAAGGCATCGGCACTTGTGCCGTCAACAGATGGTAGAGTGTCGCCGCCAAGGCATACACATCTGAATAGGAACCAGTGGTGCCAGACTGCTGATATTGTTCGATCGGCGCATAGCCTTCAGTAGTGGAATTAGTCATGCTGGACTGGCGGCCAGATAGTACCTCCCGGGCTAATCCAAAGTCGATTAACACTGCTTGTTGGGTGTTTTTGCGCAACAGAATATTATGGGGCTTGATATCCCGGTGCAAGAAGCCCTGCTGGTGTACATAAGCCAGCGCCTGACTCATTTGATCTATATAAATTAAGGCTTCCGATTCAGCTAACTGACCTTTCTCGTCGGTATAGTGGGCTAACTCTTCACCTTCGATATACTCCATCACAATCCCCCATAAGCCATCCTCTTGGATCAGCTCGTAAACCTGCACAATATGAGGATGCCGGCAACCTTTTAAGATCAGCGCTTCATTGACAAACTTTTCTTGTCGATCGATGAAGTCCTCTCGGCTTTGCTGGAGATGATTGAGAGTTTTAATGACGTAGGGCTTATTAGTCTGTTGTTCGATCACTAGGTAGGTAATCCCAAATCCACCGGCTCCTAGAACCTTTTGGACGAGGAATCTACCATTCTTGATTTCTTGGTTATTTTGCCAAACTTGCATTATTAATAAAGATGAGCTGGAAGATGACGCTTGCTTTATTAATACCCATTTGGAGTTAACCAAGAAACAATTAGGTCTAGAATCGTCTATTTACCTAACATTTTCACGAAGCCCACGCCCCCAAAATACAAACCCAAAACCGCACCAGCTAACAAGCTTTGAGTAATTGGATCGGTGGAAGGGGTGACAACTGCCCCCACAATCATGGCAGCCATCACTACGACCCGCCAACTTTTTAGCATTTGAGCCGAGGTGACGATGCCCAATAAGGCCAATAAGATTTGCACCACGGGCACTTGAAACAATAAGCCAGTGGCTAGAAGTAACACCAAAATAAATTCAAAATAGCGTTCGATCGACCACAATTGCTCCACCACATCGGCGCCATAACTCACCAAAAAATTCAGCGCTGCTGGAATCAACAAGTAGTAGGCAAAAAACAACCCGCCCACAAACAACACACTAGAACCTAAAACCACCGGTAAAACCAACCGCCGCTCCCGGCGAGTTAGACCGGGCAACACAAATTGAATTACTTGGTAAATAATTACTGGTGTAGCTGCCAAAATGCCGCCATATCCGGCCACCTTAATCGAAACAAAAAAGTATTCGCCGGGAGTCAACTGCAAAAATTTCACCCCATGAGCCGGTACCTCTAACAGGCTTACCAACTGTTTAACCACCGTGAAACAACCCGCCGCCCCGACCACCACCGCGATCAGAATGTAGAAAATGCGGGTACGCAGTTCCTCCAGATGATCAAAGAAAGTCATCTCCACTTCGCTGAGGAGTTCTTCTTCTGGATCGATCGGCTCCACAATCTCATCCGAATAGATAGGATCATTTAAATCATCGATCGGCTCTGCGACCACCTCGGGCTGCCAAAGCTCGATGCTTTGATCTTCAATGGTTTCAATGTTTTTTTCAGCTTCCGCACTCATTGGTCAAAATTTTTTGAACAGTCATAGTTTATTATGCTCGATATAAGGAGAATCAGGGATCCATACTCCAAAATCGAAAAACGTAAACATCAAGTTTTACTTCATTAATTAAAAATTAAGCGCCAAATCATCAGCTATACCTTAGTAAAAAAATATTTTCAATTACTTTATATATCAAAATATTCGAGTTATTTACTTAGGATATAAAATTCTCACTTCTGTTTAAAATACTTAAGGAGAACCAGATAAATATTTGATATCAATTGTAGTCAGTGTCAACCATTGGGGAAAGTAGCGCAACCAAACTAAAAAGTTACTTGGTGTTAAGTAGCACAATTACTTATATGTTTTCTAATCCTAGCCTATCCAGTCGATCAAGACTTCAGTATCTTCAATGAATTTAGTAAAGTACATAACTTTGTGGATTTGTAATAATGGGTTACAGTAGACCCATCGGGAAAACTAAGCAACCTACTTCTATGAAAGCTATGATTTTGGCTGCGGGCAAAGGCACTCGCGTTCAACCAATTACTTACACGATTCCTAAACCCCTCATCCCAATTCTGCAAAAGCCAGTGATGGAGTTCCTGGTTGATTTGCTACGAGAACACGGATTTAATGAAATCATGGTTAACGTCAGCCATTTAGCCCAAGAAATTGAGAGTTATTTTCATGACGGTCAAAGATTTGGCGTAGAAATTGGTTACTCCTTTGAAGGTTCTATCGGTGAACAAGGAGATTTAGTCGGGAAGGCGATGGGTTCAGCTGGCGGAATGAAGCGCATCCAAGACTTTGCCCCATTCTTTGATGATACCTTTGTGGTGCTCTGTGGCGATGCTCTTATTGACTTAGATTTGACTGCTGCGGTTAAATGGCACCGAGAAAAAGGTTCCTTGGCCACCGTGGTAATGAAGTCGATCCCTAAGTCGGAAGTACCGAGCTATGGTGTAGTCGTAACTGATGAAGATGGACGCATTAAAGCTTTTCAAGAAAAGCCGACAGTCGAAGAAGCGCTCAGTACTGATATCAATACCGGGATTTATATTTTTGAACCCGAAATTTTCAATTATATTCCTGCTAATGAAGAATACGATATTGGCAGTCAGCTATTTCCGAAACTAGTGGAAATGGGCGCACCTTTCTATGGGATTTCGATGGACTTCCAGTGGGTAGACATTGGCAAGGTACCGGACTATTGGCAAGCTATTCGTAGTGTTTTAATGGGTGAAGTGAAAAATGTACCCATTCCCGGTCATCAGGTACGGCCAGGTATTTATACTGGCATTAATGTGTCTGCCAATTGGGACAAAATAAATATCCAAGGTCCGGTCTATATTGGTGCTATGACCAAGATTGAAGATGGGGCAACGATCATTGGTCCAGCCATGATTGGCCGCAGCTGCCATATTTGTGCTGGTGCTCGCATTGATAATAGTGTGGTTTTTGAATATTCCCGGATTGGTCAAGAAGTTTGCCTTACCGATCGATTGGTTTTTGGTCGTTATTGTGTTGATAAGACTGGAGAGACGATCGATCTCCAAGCTGCTGCTCTAGATTGGCTGATTACTGACACTCGTCAGCCGGTATCGACGATCAGTAACATGTCGCCGCTGGAAGCCAGAGCCATGATTCAGATGTTTAATTTTGATGATGAGCGATCAGAATCTGCTTGAAAGTTAAGTAAATAATCGCAACGCCATCACAGGAAAGCGACCAGTAATTGCTATTAATGACTAGTCGCTTTGCTCTGTTTTGTTTTCATTTATGCTGATTGGTACGGAAGTGATCAGCGTTGGGTAATATAAACTATGCAATTTATCATTAGCCGAGCATGACAAAGTTATCTATCTTGCTACCAACTGGTTTTGCGATTTTCTGTAATCTAATTAATCTGTTTCCCATCAGGGCGATCGCCGGTATCAATAACAGCTCCAACCCAGTGGGAAATGCTCAGATAGCTGAAATCAAAGGAATTGCTCCAAATGCGATCGTCTCACAACTCCAACAAGCTGCCCAATCCCAATCTTTTGCGATCGGTCAAGATGGAGGGAGCATTGGTGATACCGGGAATAACTTAGCCACCGCTCGGCCAGTTTCTTTAAATCAAATGTACAGTGGCTATCTCCATGCTAGTGGTGGCGATGACCGCGATTGCTATACCTATAAAGACCTGCCTCCGAATAGCAAGCTACAAGTAGCCGTAGCCAACCATCAAGGGATTCTCGGCATCTCAGCTTACAGTACCAATGGTCAGATTTTGATTGGTCAAATGTATATGGTCAATCAGCCAACCATTCTGCAAACCGAAAACACTAGTGGTCAGGTGATGGTCTGCTTGGATAACGATGGTGAAAAATCTAATCACCAATACACCTTTGAGGCTCGCCTTAATCAGTAGGTGGAGTGATTGTCGGAGCAGCACCATTGGGAAGCTTTACTTGAGAAGCGACCGCTCCCAGCATACCAGTAGCCACCAGTACCGCTAGTAGTCCGACCCATACCTGGGACTTATTTTTAGTGGGTTGAGCAGTAGTTGTATAGGGACTAGGTAGCATTAGAGTATCGACAGGAGCTAGATCGATCGACTGACCAATATTATCTAATCCGGCGATTTGACCAGCTTCACGGGGTTGCTGTACTCGACAATGCAACAGCGCCACAGTGACATTGTCATGACCATTCAGATTGTTAGCTGTATTAATCAAACGATGGCTAGCAGCCATCAGGTCAATTTTACCTTCTAGAATCGGCAAGACATCATTCTGCCAAAACTGTTCGACGCGATTGTTATCACTCAATCCATCAGAACACAATAGAAAAATGCATTCCTCATCAATAATTAGGCGCTGCACTGTCGGGTGCAGGTGTGTGGAAGAATTCATGCCTAAAGCTTGAAAAAGAGACCCCGCTGCGGGGATAGATAGCGCCTCCCGATAGAGACTGTAGCCCAGTCGTACTTCACGAGTAGCTAAATCATCATCTAAGGTGATTTGCTGGCAAGCACTACGGGTAATCCGATAAATGCGACTATCCCCAATATTTGCTACATAAACTTCATGGCCATGAATTAAAGCCATGGCCATGGTGGTACCCATGCGCTGGCGTTCATGGCGATTTTCACTATCGTTGCGGAGGCTAATTAGGTCATTGGCGACGCAGATCGAAGTAGAAATTTGGCTAGTAATTGACTCCGGATTGCGATTCTCCGGCTTATCCAAAACATTCTCTAGGCGGTTGCGAATGGTTTCGATCGCCAAACTAGAAGCAATTTCCCCACCCTGATGTCCACCCACACCATCACAGACCATGACCAAACTCAGGTCATAACCTGTTTTGTGTACTGGCACATCACCACTGGGTGGGTGACAAGAATCTTCATTTTGATGACGCTTGGGACCAGTATGGCTCAATGTCAAGTATTCACATTCTAAAAACTGGCGTTGGCCATTTACGGCCAACGCATGATCCAAGAAGGCAATCAATTCCTCTGATTGCTTGATCTCACCCTGAATTAAGCCCTGACAAATTTTTTCAATAGCTGGGGCAGCTCCTAATCGAGTGTTTTTTAGCCACGTTTGCCACTTGTTACCTAAATCAGCGAAGGTCGGTAAAGTCGCATCGTCAGAGAATTCTAAAATCTTGACAATGCCTTGATCAACGCGCAACAGATCGGGATGGAGTAGCGTGGTAGCGACACCTTCTTCCATTAAGGGTGTCCACAAACGAGCAATTTGCCACAGCCAATTCAACTGACGCATCGAACCAGCATTTTTCCAAGCTGTTTCGATATCGGGCATTAGTTGACCAGAGAGATTTTTGGTTAAGTTACTGCTGTAGATGGGTGAATTTTCGAGTAGCCAGATGGGAACATTTCGCCGACCAGTTCGAGAGACATTAATGGATCCGTAAATCTGGGGAATGTGTAGTTTACAGGGCAGCAAACGCAAATATTTAGCAATTTCATCTGTAACTTTTTCACTACTTTCCAACTTTATGGCTGGCTTCGTGTCTAGTACAGTCTTTTTATTAACCAGTAAATAGCGACCATTTAAAGCTTGCCCAACTTTGAAATTATTTATTTCTTCACCTATTGCCCAAAGATAAACCTTCGGAATAGGAAAACGACAATGGGCGCAAAAACTCTGGCTCAGTTGGTTAGGAGCATGGCATTCGGGATTAGGGCAGATGATTGTTGCCGCCATAGTTCTCACAGGAGTTAGTTTCTCCATTCGGCTTAGGTGAAATATTAGGTGTCTTAAGTTGGGCTGGTGATAAGCACTAAAGAAAGTCTTACAATCGATCTTAGCGCTTGGAGTTACAGACTACTGCAGTCAGTTTAACTTTAAAGTTCTACCGATCGAACTTAAAATTCTCCTCATACAATATTTTTCCCATGATTTACCCTTGCGTACCACCTCCCCCGCTACAAATGGGAGATTTATTACGGGTAATCGCCCCTAGTGGTCGCTTGCGCGAATCGACTTTATTTAATTCTGGGGTGGAATTGTGGCAAAAACAGGGATATCAGGTACAAATTGACCATGATGGCAGCGATGGTTGGGGATATTTGGCCCAAAGCGATCGACAACGGCGGCAATATTTAGCCAATGCTTGGGCAGATCCGCACTGTAAAGGTATTTTGTGTGTGCGGGGTGGTTATGGCGGGGCGCGGCTGCTGGAAGACTGGCAATGGCCGGCTGCTGACCCCAAGTGGTTGATTGGTTTCTCGGATATTACTAGTTTGCTGTGGAGTTTAGCTCACCAGGGTGTATCGGGAGTTCATGGACCAGTGTTGACCACGCTAGGAACGGAGCCAAGTTGGTCGCGGCAAAGGCTGTTTGATTTGGTGGCGGGGCGGCAGGTCGCGCCGTTGACTGGTAAAAGTTGGGCAACAGGCCAGGTACAGGGTGTTGTACTGCCCGCTAATTTGACGGTGGCTACCCACTTGCTCCATACGCCGATGCAACCGCCACTCACTGGGGTGATTTTAGCGATCGAAGATGTTACTGAAGCACCCTACCGGATCGATCGAATGCTGACCCAATGGCGACTGAGTGGCTTACTGCAACAGGTGAGCGGAATTGCGGTGGGGCGGTTTAGCCAGTGTGAGGCTGCGCCCGGCTCGCCGAGTTTGACGGTGGAGGAGGTGCTACGCGATCGACTGGGGGATTTAGGGATTCCGATCGTGGCCGATTTGCCCTTTGGGCATGATGGTTGTAATGCTAGTTTGCCAGTGGGGGTAATGGCGACTTTAGATGGCGACCGGGGGGAACTATCGATCAGTTAAGCATTACTCAACGCTAAACATAACTGCCGGAAATAATCACCGCGCTCTTCAAAACTGCGATATTGGTCAAAACTGGCGCAGGCTGGTGATAGCAGAACTACTTGAGCCTGATGCTCAGCCGCCAATACCGCTGATCGAGCCACGGCCTTGGCCATCGTTTCCACAATCTCATAGCGATCGAACCCCACGGATTGTAAGCGCTGGGCAAACTGCGCGGCGGCATCCCCAATCAGCAACACCGCTGCGGCTTTCTGTTGAATATTAGCCAGCCAACTGGCATCATCACCTTCCTTTGGATCACCGCCCGCAATCAAGATCACTGGCGCATCCACCGCCGTTAACCCCACATCGGCGGCATCATAATTAGTGGCTTTACTGTCATTGATATAGTCCACCCCCTGCCAAGTGCAGATATATTCCAAACGGTGAGCCACACCAGGGAAACTACTAACCGCTTGTTGGATAGCAGCTTTGTCGATCCCCGCCAGCCGCGCTGCGGCCACGGCCATTAATAAATTCTGACGATTGTGATGACCAGGCATTTTTAGATCGGCGATCGGCAGAATTTTTTCGCCTTGACAGACCACCCAGCCATCAGCAATATATGTGCCTTGAGCTTTGTCACCCAGCAATTGATCATCACCATGAATGCTTGTCCAGTAAGCCCTTGGCCAGTCAGCGACATGCTCAGCCAGAAAAGGATCATCCCCATTCAAAATCTGAAATTCAGAGTTGTTGAGCAGTTTGGATTTGATCTGATAATAGTTTTCGACGGTATAGTGCCGCGCTAAATGGTCAGGGGTGAGGGTGGTGAAAATCCCAATCTGGGGCGCGAGGCTGCTGAAAGATTCGATCTGGTAACTGCTCAATTCGGCGATTACCCAGTCCGGATTTTTGTCTAATAAGGCTAATTCACAGGCGGCATAGCCAATATTGCCACAGGCCAGGGTGTTGAACTGGGCGGCTTGGAAAATAGCTGCCACTAAGGCCGTAGTCGTGGTCTTGCCATTGGTACCAGTAATGCCTAGCCAAGGTTGGGATTTAAGTGATCGCCAAGCCAATTCCACCTCGCCGATCGTCTCAATGCCTAGTTCCCGCGCTTTGACCAAAGCCGGTACATCCCAAGGGACTCCAGGACTGACCACAATCAAGTCCAGATCCGGACTGGGTGAGAATTGATCCCCCAATTTGACGGTGATGCCGGGATCAGTGACCTGTTGCGCCTGCGCAGCCAAGATTTCATTCTGACCGCGATCGCTCAAGGTGACCGTATATCCCTGCTTACGAAGTAATTTAGCCGCAGCAACGCCAGAGCGACCGAGACCAATGACAGTAGAAGTAGGCATAGTTAATTCCAGTTAATTTCACCAACGAGTGGTGAAACGCCCAGCCTATTGCTTCACGATCTCACCAAAATCAGCCAAAATTCTAGCATGATTGCGGAGCAAGCCCAATAAATTCAGGCGATTGGCTTTAATGGCAGCATCCGGATCCATCACCAAAACGCTATCTTCGCCATCAAAAAAGCCCGTCACAGTCGGGGCAATCTGCACCAGGGCATCTACCAGCAGTTGGTAATTGCGATCGATCTGGGCGGCTTGGGTCGTCGGTACCAAAGCAGTGACGGCATCGTAAAAGTTTTGCTCGGAGGTCTTGGCAAACAAGCTGGGGTTAACTAATCCCTGAGGATCCAGCACTTGCGTATCCAAGCTGCCCTGGGCGGAGAGTTTAGCCGATCGATTCACAATTGGATAGATGGTGGCCAACTGACCATTGGTTCTAATTTGTTGCAAGAATAATGCTCGATCGCGCAGATCCAATAGGTCGCTTAAGCCCCGTTGGCTATATTCCGGGTCGTTTTCAGCCAGGACGGCATTGACCAAGTCATAGTCAATTTGATGATCTTCTTGCAGAGAGGTGCGTAGCCGCTTCAGGAAAAAGTCCCGCAGTTGCTCGGTCAGCTGGGCACTATTTAACTTGGCGACACCGCTGTAAGCTGCTTGAAAATTGGCCACCAGTCGATCGATCAATTCCCACAGGTTCAAATTTAGGTCGGTTTTCCAAATAATACTGACCACTGCATTGGCCGCCCGGCGCAGGGCAAAGGGATCAGAGGAGCCGGTGGGAATTAGCCCCAGGCCAAAAATAGAAACTAAAGTATCCAGCCGATCGGCTAAACCCACCACTTGGCCAGTCAGCGTTTGGGGCATCTTGTCCTCAGCATTGCGCGGCAAATAATGCTCCCGAATTCCTTGGGCAACTTGAGAGTCTTCGTTTTGGGCGGCGGCGTATTTCTCGCCCATAATGCCCTGCAATTCTGGGAATTCCCCGACCATTTGGGTGACTAAATCAGCCTTGCACAACTGCGCGGTGCGATCGATCTGCTGTTTCTCGGCAGCAGAGAGATGTAAAGATTCAGCGATCAAAGCCGCGTTTACTTGCAGTCTGGCGACCTTCTGCGCCATCGAACCTAGATCGGCCTGAAAGGTGACCGTGGCCAACTTGGCCACATAATCGGCCAAGGGCTGCGCCAAATCTGCTTGATAGAAATATTTGCCATCAGCCAACCGCGCCCGAATTACCCGCCCATTCCCTGCTGCAATAATGGCCGACTTGGCCGGATCGCCATTACTGACCGTCATAAAGTGGGGCAGGAGTTTTTGTTTGGAACTATCCGTAAATAAAGGGAAATAGCGCTGGTGGGTGACCATCACGGTAGTAATCACTTCGATCGGCAAGGCCAAAAATTCTGGCTCAAAATCACCCACCACTGCCGTCGGAAACTCTACCAAGTCAGTGACTTCTTCCAGCAAGTCGGGATACAACTCCGTCACCCCACCTTTGGTCTGAGCCGCTGCCAACAACTGAGCACTAATTTCTTGGAACCGCGCCGCTCGATCGACCTTTACCGAGGTATCAGCTAAAGCTTGGACGTAAACATCTGGGCTAGCGATTGATACTGGCTCCGGATGTAAAACGCGGTGGGCACGGGACGATCGATCGCTCTTAATTTCTTCTTGGTCATTCACAATGCTGATCGGCATAATTTCCTTGCCCCACAGCGCCACCAGCCACCGAATGGGGCGGGGAAACTTCAGATCGCCATTTGCCCAGCGCATCATCCGCTTACCTTCCAAGCCAAAAATCCACTGGGGAATCTGCTCAGTCAAAATATCGGTAGTTCGCCGCCCCGGAATTTGCTTGGTAATAAACACAAAATCTCCCTTATCGGTCGGACGAATCGTCAGATCGCTCAGCTCCACGCCCTGCTTCTTGGCAAACCCCGCCCCCGCTGGAGTGGGCTGGCCATCTTTAAAAGCTGCCCCAGCCGGAGGACCCTTGATTTCTTCCGAGCGATCGACCTGCTGCTCCGGCAAACCCTCAATCAAGATTGCTAGTCGCCGAGGCGTGCTATACACCCGCACTGCTTGATAGTCTAAATTCTGCTCCTGCAAACGCGCCGGAATCATTTCTTGCCACTGTTTAGTAGCATCCCCCACAAACCCAGCGGGCAGATCTTCCGTACCGACTTCCAGCAAAAAATTAGGCATAACGAGTGTTTAAGAGCATTACTCTAGGATATCGCATCACCGCCCTAGCCCCCACTCACCGGCGGAATCAACACCACCTCATCCCCCGCCCCCAACACCGTCTCCGGCGGCACAAACTGCAAATTAACCCCCAACCTAGTCACCGCCTGCCAAGGAGCCAGCACCGGATATTGAGCAACAATCTGACTCAAAACTTGACCCGCCGTAGTCCCGATCGATACCTGTTGCTCCAGCTGGTCAGTCCCCAACACTTCCTGAAAAATCGCAAAAAGTTTAACCCGAATAGAAATAGAATCAGCGGCCATAACAAAAAGCTTGCAAATGATATCTAAATTCTAATAGAAAAAGCTCCCAGCCAAGGCCAGGAGCAATAAATCAGGGTGCATCTACCTCTGATATATCCAATCATTATGACCAGGAATCAGGATAATTTTAAATAGTTGTTTATGTAATTTTCATAAGCCATAAAAATCTCCTAGCCAAGGCCAGGAGCGTGTAATAAAGGTGCATCTACCTCTAATGTATACACGACTACCTGCACACCATCAGGAAGCTTTGGTGATTACTCTGAATATTTGTTGGGGTATATTAAATAGAGCATCCTGGATCGCATAAATTCGGTTGCACTTAAACATCGCCAGTGGTTTTGGGAGCAAAAAGACATGGAATTAGGGCTAGCTGATAATAAATACCAAGAAGAGGTGATTACCATCACGGAGCAGCTAGTCAGTGGATCGGGCAAAAAGAAGAAAAAACATAAAGAAAGTAAAAACGGCTCCTGGTCGATCGAAGATAGCGAGAAGCAATATCGGATCAATGGCTGGGGAGAACCCTACTTTTCTATTAACGCCGCTGGCCATGTCACAGTCTCCCCCCGGGGCGATCGGGGCGGCTCCCTAGACATGTTTGATTTGGTCAACTCCCTCAAAGAGCGGAATTTAGCCCTGCCCATGCTGATCCGTTTCTCCGATATTTTGGAAGACCGGATTGAGAGACTCAATGCTTCTTTTGCCAAAGCGATCGCCCGGTACAACTACGGCGGCAGCTATCGCGGCGTGTTTCCGATCAAGTGCAACCAACAACGCCATCTAGTCGAAGACTTAGTCAAATTTGGCAAGCCCTACCAATTTGGATTAGAGGCTGGCTCCAAACCCGAGTTGATGATTGCCCTGGCCACCCTGGACACCCCCGGCTCCTTAATTATCTGCAATGGTTACAAAGATCGGGAATATGTCGAAACAGCAATGCTGGCTCAGAAACTAGGGCAAACTCCAATTATTGTATTGGAGCAAATCGAAGAAGTAGAGCTAGCGATCGAAGCCTCTAAGTCCTTAGGCATTGAACCCAACTTGGGAGTCCGCGCTAAGCTGAACAGTCGAGGTATGGGACGTTGGGGCACTTCCAGCGGCGATCGAGCCAAGTTTGGCCTGACCATTCCCGAAATTATTATGGTGGTCGATCGGCTGAAAGAAGCCAAAATGTTGAACTGTTTGCAGCTGTTGCATTTTCATATTGGCTCCCAAATTTCTTCGATATCGGTAATCAAAGAAGCGATCGCTGAAGCCAGTCGGATCTATGTGGAGCTGGCTGAACTGGGTGCCAATATGAAGTACCTGGATGTGGGTGGCGGCTTGGGCGTAGACTATGACGGATCCCAAACCAACTTCCACGCCTCCAAAAATTACAACATCCAAAATTACGCCAACGACATCGTGGCCGAAGTCAAAGATGCTTGCAGCGAACGCAAGATTCCCGCGCCCATTTTAGTTAGTGAAAGCGGTCGGGCGATCGCTTCCCACCAGTCGGTGCTGATTTTTGATGTGTTGGGCAGTAGTGAAGTGCGCACCGACTTACCCAATGCCCCCACCGACAAAGAGCATCAGGTGATCCGCAACCTCTGGGATACCTACCAAACAATCACTACGGAAAACTTCCAAGAGGCTTACCACGACATCACCCAGTTTAAAGAAGAGGCTCTGAATCGCTTTAACTTAGGCTATTTGAGCATTACCGAGCGAGCCAGAGCCGAGCAGTTTTACTGGGCCAGCTGCAAGAAAATCATGGACATTATCAACGAACTAGATTATGTTCCCGATGATCTAGAAGACCTGGAGCAGATGATGGCTTCGATCTACTACGTGAACATGTCGGTTTTTCAGTCCGCTCCCGATAGTTGGGCGATCGATCAATTATTTCCGATTATGCCGATTCATCGCCTAGATGAGGAACCAGTCAAACGCGGTATCTTAGCCGATCTGACCTGTGATAGTGATGGTAAAATTGACCAGTTTATTGACCTGCGCGATGTGAAACCAGTACTGGAATTGCATCACCTCAAAAAGCATAAACCTTACTATTTAGCGTTGTTTCTGGGTGGCGCTTACCAAGAAATCATGGGCAATTTGCACAACTTATTTGGTGATACTAATGCGGTGCATATTAAGCTCACGCCCAAGGGTTATCAGATTGAGCATGTGGTGAAGGGTGACACCATGAAGGAGGTTGTAGGTTATGTGCAGTACGATGCGGAGGATCTGGTAGAAAATATTCGAAAGAAATCGGAGCAAGCGCTGTTGGAAAAACGGATTACCCTCCAGGAATCGCAACGGTTGTTGCAAAATTATGAGAGCAGTTTGGGGCGCTATACTTATCTGTCACCAAGAGATTAGCAAAAGACAAGTAAACTTTTCTTTTCTGAAGCGAAAATATTGAAAAAGTAATCTGCTGTAAAATACTACTGAAGATAAATTCAAATGGGCGATCGATATGACTTCAACATCAAATCATCAGCCAGCAATCATTCGCACAGAGCGCGGACTAACAATTGCCGGAACCCGTATCACTCTCTATGATGTGATGGACTATGTAGCTGCTCATTACCCAGCTACATTCATTCGTAATATGCTCAGCCTCACCGATGAGCAAATTGACGCGGCTTTGTCTTACATTCAAACCCACCGGGTCGCCGTTGAAACTGATTATCAAAAAGTTTTACAAGAATCAGAGGAACTTCAGCAATATTGGACAGAGCAAAACCGGGAGTTATTTGCAAAAATTGCTGCTAAGCCTCCAAATTCTAGTACAAAAGCAATTAAAGCCAAGCTGCAAGCCGCTAGAGCTAAATTTGAATCCCCAGCATGAAATTTTTGATTGATCATAATTTGAGAGGACACTCGGTTGTTTTACTGGGTAGTCTGACAGCTAGTGGTTGGCTCAACTTAATCTCCATTCAATTTGTGCTGTTTGAAGAAGTAGGCTTATCCATTGATAGTGATGACCGAGTAGTTTGGCAATTCGCTCAATCCAATCAGATGGTTTTGTTAACTGCGAATCGTAGTATGAAAGGAGAAAATTCTTTAGAGCAGGTGATGCGCGAGGAAAATACACCAACATCGTTGCCTGTGGTCACAATTGCTAATATTAATAGATTGCTCGCTGAAACTAACTATCGGGAGCGCTGTGTTAATCGTTTGGTCGAAATTGTTGTTGATATAGAAGATTTTCGAGGCGCAAGGAGAATTTTCATCCCCTAAGCCAAAAGCCCAACTCACATGAGCTGGGCTTTTGGTTAAATTCAAAGCTAATAGCAATACTAAGTTGCTGCTGCCGACGTTTCTTCGTTGTCTTCTTCAGCAGAGTTAGAAGATGGGGAGCGGAATCTGGATTTAAACATCCGACCGTTAGCTGGGCGCTTACGGAACTTGCGGGCGTAAGCCTGGTTACGTTCTGCTTTTTCTTTCTTGAGGTTGCGGCGTTTGGCCATGTTTGCCTTCGAGGTAATGAATAGTGGAAAATCATCTGCACAGCTATCTTAAGAATTTGCTGCCGAAGATTTGTTTAACGGATGGTCTTAAGATGAGCCAAGTCCATACAACAGGGATCTAGCATAACATGTTTGGTGATCGATCGAGAAGTTAAACCCCACCATCAAAATCAGCAAATCGTCGTAACTGAGCCATTGCCAACAACACTAGCGATTCTGAAAATATACTGTGAATTGATATCTGTTGTAGATAATGCTGCAATAAGCATCCATCACCCCCCGTGACCAACACTGGGCTGCCTGGGAATCGCTGGTGCCAATCTTGAATAAAACTCTGTAAACTGGCGATCGATCCATGCAATACCCCACTCATAATTGCTGACGGCGTGTCCTGTGCCCAGCGAGACGGTAAGGCTGTAGGGATTGGCAACTTGGGTAAAGCCGCTGTCCCAGCATTCAGCGATTGCAACTGTAGACCCAAACCCGGACAAATGGCTCCGCCGACTAATTGTCGATCGCCATCAACACCTGTCAAAGTGAGCGCCGTCCCCCCATCAATCACTAACACGGGATAGCCATAGATCTGACCAGCCCCGTAGGCTGCTAAGGCTCGATCGATCCCCAAGGTTGGATACAAATTCAACAAAGGTACATCAGCCAGCGTGAAAACTCTTTGAACGTGGGGCTGCCATAATTCTGTTTGGGCTGGCACCACCGCAGCCAAGTAGATCGGAATATCAGCAAGTTGGAGCTGCTGCAATTTTAAATACGCGGCGAAATTATTGGGCAGTAGCAACTGCTGTGACCAATTATCCGCACTCACATAATCACTATGCCAAGAATCTTGGATTTCTTGGCCAATAAACCATGCCCAGTGGTAACGGGAATTGCCGATCGATAAAGCTAACCAAATCATGTAAAGAACGAGTCAGAGATTCTGCCCAGCAAATGTAAAGAAATAATAATATACTGAGAAGACAAAGAAATTGAGCAAAGATAGCAGAACATGCGTGTAGCAATTGTAGGGGGCGGTCTCGCCGGATTATCCTGTGCTAAATATTTGGTGGATGCCGGACATACACCGATCTTACTAGAAAGCCAAGCGATGCTGGGTGGACTGGTAGCTGCCTGGAAAGATGCGGATGGCGACTGGGTGGAAACTGGTCTCCACAACTTCTTTGGGGCTTATCCCAACATGTTGCAACTGATGGGTGAGCTAGGCATCTTAGATCGCCTGCACTGGAAACGTCACGCCTTAATTTTTAACCAGCCCGAAAAACCGGGAGTACTTTCTTTGTTCGATGTGCCGAATATCCCGGCTCCTTTCAATATCATTGTGTCGATTCTGATGAATAATGACATGCTGACTTGGAACCAAAAAATTCGCTTTGCCATTGGATTGATTCCGGCGATCGTGCGCGGCGACAAGTATGTAGAAGCCATGGACAAATATACTTTTACCGAGTGGTTGAGTATGCACGGCATCGGGGAAGATATCAGCACCGATATTTTCATTGCGGTGTGCAAATCTCTCAAATTTATTGACCCCGGTGTGATTTCGGCGACGATCCCGCTGCGGGCGTTGAACAAGTTTTTGCAACAAAAAGACGGTTCTTGCATAGCTTACCTAGATGGCGCACCGCCAGAACGCCTCTGTCAGCCGATCGTTGATTATGTAACCGAGCGCGGTGGCGAAGTTCACACCAGCTCACCGCTGAAAAAGATCGTCTTAAGAGCTGATGGCTCTGTAGACAAGCTAATGGTGCGGAGCAACGATGGAGCCGCCGAACGGGAAATCCAGGCTGATATCTTTGTCTCAGCCATGTCGGTAGATGCGATGAAAGCCTTGATGCCAGAACAGTGGCGGGCAATTCCCTACTTCCAACAGCTCAACGAACTAGAGGGGGTGCCAGTGATTAATATTCAGATTTGGTTCGATCGCAAACTCACCGATATTGACCATACATTGTTCTCCAGGTCGCCCTTATTAAGTGTCTATTCGGACATGAGCAATTCTTGCGAGGAGTACAAAAACCCTGATAAATCCATGTTGTCGCTGGTTTTTGCCCCGGCTGCGGACTGGATTGATAAATCGGATGCGGAGATTATGGAGGCAACCTTAGGTGAATTAGCCAAGCTATTTCCCAACCATTTACCCGCCCCCGCGCAGGTTCTGAAGTTCTGTGTTGTTAAAACTCCTCGATCGATCTACACCGCTATCCCTGGACGGGAGCAGTTTCGCCCCCACCAAGCCACGCCGATCGACAACTTCTTCCTTACCGGTAGCTATACGGCTCAACCATTCTTCGGTAGTATGGAAGGCGCTGTTTTATCTGGAAAGCTGACAGCACAATTGGTAGCCCAGCATCAGCCCGCTGCTCGCCCAGAACTAGTTGCTAGCTAGTTCAAATCCCCCACCACAACTTCCTAGTGAGGGGCTAGAGAAAGTTCCGAATAATGATAAGGTCAAGGAGACATAAAATTTGAGCGGCATCCCACCAGTTAGCCTTGAGGTATTTGCACCTCCCTCCCCGATAAACATCATCAAACCAATGCTGCAATTGCCTCAGCCCCTTGTGACCAATCAAAACTTACCGTCCTTAGCCGATTCTTACGAACTGTGTCGGCAGGTAATTGCAGAATGTGGCAAGACCTTTTATTTAGCCACTCTGCTGATGTCGGCACCCAAGCGGCAAGCCATTTGGGCAATTTATGCCTGGTGTCGAAATACCGATGAATTAGTTGATGGGGTCGATTCCGCCAACACCACAGTGGAAACCCTAGACCACTGGGAAGCCCAACTGAAATATGCCTTTGCGGGCAAGCCGATCGATCAATATGACGTAGCTTTAGTCGATACCATCCAAAACTTCCCCGATATCGCGATGCAGCCCTTTCAAGACATGATTGCGGGCCAGCGGATGGACTTGCAACAGCAGCGCTACCAAAATTTTGAAGAATTATATTTGTACTGTTACCGCGTAGCTGGAACAGTTGGTCTGCTTTCTAATGCCATTGTGGGTATTGATAAGCAACAATTTACTGCGCCCTGGTGCCAATCTCAGCCCGCACCAGTCACTGAAGCAGTATCTTTGGGCATCGCCAAGCAGTTGACTAATATTTTGCGGGATGTGGGCGAAGACATTGAGCGCGGTCGGATTTATTTGCCCCTGGATGAATTGGCGGCTTTTAATTACAGTGAAGAAGACTTGCTGCGCCGCACTGTAAATAAGCAGTGGCGAGAATTAATGAAGTTTCAGATTGACAGAGCGCGGCGCTACTATAGCGAAGCTGAATCAGGAATTAAAGCTCTTAGCCCGGATGCCCGTTGGCCAGTATGGGCAGCTTTGATGCTCTATCAGCAAATTTTGGATTCGATCGAACGTAATGATTACGATGTTTTTAATCAACGTGCTTATGTCAGTAACAGCCGCAAGCTGTGGGGTGTCCCCAGTTCTCTATTGAGAGCGCAAATTAGTTAATAACGGCGGTCATTAACTGATACCTTCGGACTTCCATAGCAGCTATAATTTGTTCATTCATTCATTGAAAACCTGAACCTCGGAGCCTACAATGGTTTCAATTCTCAACAAACCTTCATCATTAGTCCACGAGATTTGTATTGAAAAAGTTGACAGATGGAATTTGTTCAAATTTAGTGAACCGCTCCAACAGCGGATGGAAGTACTGTTAGAGAAGAAAAAAGCAGATATGTTAGTGGCAGAAGAGGTAGCCGAATTAGATGCTATTGGGGAGCTAGATCGCATTTTTACTCACATCAATGCAATGATAGCGGTACAAGATGTCAGTTAGTGATCTGACAAGACAGGCGGTCAGAGAAAGAGCAAGCTACTTATGTGAATATTGCCATTCCCCAGAACGTCTGAGTGCGAATCGTTTTACTGTTGATCATATTATTCCGCGATCTCTAGAAGGTTGTGATGATATTAGTAATCTTGCTTTAGCGTGTCGTCGTTGCAATGAGCGACGTTACAATTTTGTGGCAGGTGTTGATCCAGAAACCCAAGAAATCGTCCCTCTTTTCAATCCTCGTTGTCAAAAATGGGCAGAGCATTTTGTATGGATAGGTGGAGTAGTGATTCAGGGTGTTACGCCAACAGGACGAGCTACTTGCATCCGTCTTGACTTAAATGATGTGCGTTATCCAGAGGAAGATTCGATTCGAGCAACCCGACGATTTTGGATGAAAACTGGTTTGCATCCTTCATCTAGTGATCCATGCCAAAGTTAGAGATGGCAAATAATTTACTGTATTTGAACGCTCGAAGCTTTGCTGGGTAACATTTCCAAGATGCAAGTTAGACAGGCTATGGTTGGTTAGTCAGTTAATTGGGAATAATTGGGTTAGTAGAGTTTATTATCTTAAAATATGGAATAATATAAGTTCTGCTGTATATTCCTCCAGTTAGTTTGAGCCGATTATGGAAAAAGCAATTCTGACACCAGTAATCAATGAAAGAATAGCGCAAATTGCATTAGATCACTCAATTGCCATTAATGTACTCGAAGAATTTGCTGATTTTGTAGTAAAAAATTACAAAATAAAGTCTTCCTTGAAGCCAGATAAAAAGCCGAAAGCTCTGTCTTTGCCCCAATTAAAAGAATCAGTGTGCAAGTATTTTCAAGTTAAGGGTACTCCGGCTTTAAAGAAAGATGGTTCTTATCAAATGGCAACAGAAGGTATGAATTTAAATCTCGGTCTCAAGGAAAGCTGGGAGATTCTTTATCGTAAATTTATTGGATTGCTTCCCCATGAAGATGGTGAGGAAGGAGCTGATTGTATTAATGGTATTAATATTTTTAAGTATTTTATGCCATGGAGAGTATTTGGCCTAGATTCTCAGTCTGCTAGCGATCAAGATATTAAAAACTCCTATCGAAATTTGTCTAAGATTTATCATCCTGATAATCCTGAAACTGGTAATGCCCGAATATTTGATCGAGTTAATTCTATGTATCAATCTATTACTGTAAAAATCTCTTAGATCTATGGCTCCTCAAGTCCAAGCTAAAGCAACAAATAAATGTACGATTCTTGATAAGGAATTATCAGAGTGGCTATCAATCACATTAACAAGGCTTGATGATGTGATTGATTATTTTGATTCAGATCCAAATGATGACTGGGATTTAGTCGAAAATGAAGACTATATCTTTATTAATAAGAAATTAAAAGAACGAAGATTTTCACCTAAAGGTGCGTTGAAAATTGCTGCCTATTTTGATCATCATGAGCAGCGAACAATATTTTATAAAATCAAGGATTTTATTACTCAGCATGATGAACGAATACGAAAAGCATTAGCAATAGTCCGGACAGATTTCGGGTAAGGTCAAGCCCTAAGAGTGCCGTAAT
>CAXTSX010000040.1:0-33577 GCA_964247085.1 uncultured bacterium | reverse complement strand
GCACCCGAAACTTATGATCAGATACCCGCTGCTCCAGACCAAATGATTCGGGTGAGTGTGAATCAATTAGCCATGATTGGAGACTTATTTGGCGAGCTAAATATTAGCCGCAGTGGTCTCAATCTGCAAATCACTGGCATTCGATCGCTATTGCAAAGTCTCACCGATAAAGTAAGTCACTTAGAGACAGCCAGCAGCCAACTACGTAAGGCCTATGACCAAATCGCTAGTCGGGTACCCACCAATAATGCTGAAGAGGAAGTTACTGAGCAAAATGCTCTCACCAATGACTTTGACCTGTTAGAAATGGATCGCTATGGCGAATTCCATTTGCTGTCACAGGCCGTCATCGAAACCGTCGTGCAAATTCAGGAAAAAGTCACTGATATTGATATTCAGCTAAATGAGACAGAAACAGTGACGCGGGATATTAGCCGCACTACTCAACAAATGCAAAACAGTTTTACTGGTGTGCGGATGTTGCCATTCAATGAAGTGGTGGGACGCTTTCCCCGCGCTATTCGGGAAATGTCGATCGAACACGGCAAGCAAGTAGACCTAGTGATTAAAGGTGCCGAAATCCTCATCGAACGCAATGTTATTGAAGTTCTCAAAGATCCTTTAATGCATTTACTCCGTAACTGTTTCGATCACGGGATTGAAGCCCCAGCCGATCGCATCGCCGCCGGTAAATCAGCCACAGGCAAAATTGAAATCACCGCTTTCTATCGTGGGAACCAAACCGTGATCACGATCCGGGACGATGGTAAGGGCATGGATTTAGCTAGAATTCGCGCGAAAGCTATCAAGATGGGCATTGATGAAGAAATGCTCAATGATACTAGCGAGAAAGAATTACTAGATTTGATTTTTGAACCGGGCTTTAGTACTGCCGAAAAAGTCACAGATCTCTCTGGTCGGGGAGTTGGGATGGATGTGGTGCGCACCAATCTCCAATCCGCCAAGGGTGAGATTCAAATTGGGACTAAAGCTGGTCAGGGCAGTACCTTTACGATTACCATTCCTTTTACGCTGTCGGTGATTAAGGTGCTGATTGTCGATGTCAATAAAATGCTCTTTGCTTTCCCAGTCAATGCCGTCGAAGAAACCCTCTTAGCAAACCCCGAACAAATTGTTACCCGAGATGGACAATCTTTCTTGGACTGGGAAGAATTTCAGGTGCAGCTAATTAACATGGCGGAATATTTTAAAGCTCCAGAATTTTCACCCCCACTGGACTTCAACATTACCCCCAAAATCGATCAGCCAGCCATATTTTTGACTGCCGATGGCGATCAACTCTATGGTTTGCAAGTCGATCGGTTTTGGAATGAACAGGAAGTGACTGTTCGTCAGCCTCAAGGCGTAATTCCTTTACCGCCCGGTCTTTCTGGCTCGGCTATTTTGGGCGATGGTCGAGTAGTTCCCTTGGTCGATCCATTGGCGATAGCCCGCTGGGTCACTGGTCACCAGAACGATATCCAAACAATAGAACAAGATGATGACTTTGCTGAAACAACCCTGGAACGCGAACAACTAGTAATGGTAGTGGATGATTCCATTAACGTTCGTCGCTTTGTGGCCTTAACTTTAGAACGGCATGGTTATCGGGTCGAACAGGCCAAAGACGGTCAGGAGGCGATCGATAAAATCCAGGCGGGTATTATCCCCAATTTGGTGATTTGCGATTTGGAAATGCCTCGCATGGATGGTTATGGTTTTCTGGCTAATGTGAAGGCGATCGATCAGGCCAAGCATGTGCCAGTGGTTATGCTTACCTCTCGTAGTGGTCAAAAACATCGAAAAATTGCCATGAATCTGGGAGCAGCGGCCTACTATGCTAAGCCTTTTAACGAAGCCGAGATGCTGAACACTATCAATGAATTAATTGTCGTCTAATACTCTGGAGGTGTCACGATCGATCCATAACCATCCGAATTAAATAATGCTCAGCTGCTTGATAGTGCTTGAATTTTCGTTCGCTACGCTTAAATTCTGGCGTGTGGACTAAACATTTCCCATTAACCCACTGGGCACCATGATATTTGTGGAGCAGTTCATGGTAGAAAACAAACTCCGCCACATATCTGGGAACGCTGGCATCATCTAAAGCCTGACTAATTGCTACCCGATCTCTCGCTCGTTCATAATGCCCAAACTTACGATTGGAAGGAAAGCTGCTCCAAATTAGCCGGGGCTTGATCATCTTGCCCTCAAAATACTCTTGATTCACCGTAGCAAAGAATTCATTCAAATCGTAACAGTTACCTCGGCCTGTTTCTGCCGCAATTTGAGCAATCAAATCTAGTTCTAACAAAACATCGCTATATTCTTCGGTTTGTCCAAATTCCCGAATCAGTTGCGTTGATGCTGCATTTTTTCCAAAGAGAGCAATTTGAAGCACTGCCTGAAGAATTTCATCACTGGAATGGATGAATCCTTCACTCATCCTGACTGTGGTTATATTATTTATCGTTCTGGATCGGTACAAACTCGAATTATGGGATAGATCGATAAATATTTCGCCTACCCCTTTTTTCTTGGTACTGATGATTTTTGCTCCGACCTGGATCGCCCGACGCAGAGTATCCAGATGAAGCTGTAGATTGTGTTCATCGGTCAGAAATTTCATCCAGGCATAGGCTGACCGGGTGGGGTCTACTAAGGCTGCTGGTGTCACCTGATTTTTGGTACAGATAGTCTCAATCTGTTCGGTATAGCGGGTTAATGTCGATCGGAGAGCTGGGGAAATATTTTCGCTACTGCTAGCAATTTGGAAAAGTTGTTGGCTAATGTCAGACTGCTGTTTGAGAACGTTTTTAAGCTTTAGAGTTGAGGTGGGGATGGCCAAATTGTCCGGCGGAGTAACCGCGCCATCCAAATTAATGCTCTTGAGAAAGTTGTAGGCTTTACGCGACGGGGTGGGTAATTGTGTGGGTTGGGTCTGCTGCTCAGCGCACAGCTTTTCGATCTGTTGGACTGATTTGGTGATGATTGTTTGGAGTCGATCGACCTCCTCTGGTTCAATCCCAGTACGTAGTTTTTGGCGGATTTGGTTGGCTAGTCCCACAATTCCGCTAATCCTCATCTTTACTAGTTTCTGTGGCTGATTCATTTGACTAGCTGTAAATTCAATAAAATATTGCTAACCAGATTGTCTCTTCTGCGGCAGTCGTCCAATCAATGCGATGTTTTTGATGAGGCTCGATATTGATATAATCGCCAGACGTTAAATATTTGGTTGTATCCGCGAATTGCAGTCTGGCTTCTCCTTGTAGAACTAGTATCCATTCGGATTGTTTTTGGTCGTACCAAAAATCTGGGGCTGATTTCTGACCCTTGGAAATAATTCGTTCTATTTTTAGGGATGGTGTGGATAGGATTGTTTCAAATATTTCATCAGGAATTGAACCAGGAATGTTGTTGAATAGATTTTGTTGGTCTGGTGCCTTCATTAGTTGACTGTTCCTGCTCAGTCCTGAAATCTTTACTACATCTAGGATTTTAATTAAGAAGCTTGTCGATCGATTGTTTTCCCAGCGCGGCTATCAGGAACAGCTCCGACCAGGGGTTCCACGGTGTTAGATGGCACTGAGGGACCTTCCCAATAACTGAGGAAAATAGCAGTGGAACTATTCCCCACCACATTCAGCACCGTTTTAAAACCATCTGTCAACCGATCGATCCCGGCTACTAGAGCAATTCCTTCTACTGGCAATCCCGCCGCTGTTAGCACGGTGGCCATCGTAATGAGCGCCGAACCAGGAATCCCCGGCGTACTAAAGGAAACCAGCAAACTACTCAAGCCGATCGATAGTAACAAATAAGGAGTCATCGGTACATGATAAACCTGGGCGATAAACAGAGCGTTAAAGCTTTGCAAAACAGCCGAGCCATCCCGCTTAATGGCCGTACCTAGAGGAATCGCAAAACTAGTGATCTCCTCGCGCAAACCATAATCCTCTTGCAGATTTTTCAAAAGCACCGGCAACACGGCATTAGAACTGGCTGTGCCAAAGGCTAAAGAAAGACTAGGGACAATATTTTGCAGTAGCTTCAAGGGTTTTGCTTGGAAGAAAAATAGAACTACTAAATAAAATCCAATCATGACAGCCGAAGCAATCAACAGACCAAAAACATAAAATAACAGCCGCGAAATTAATTCCAAACCCTGACTGGCAATTACTGAACTAATTAAGGCAAACACTCCCACTGGCGCTGCGTATAAAATTACCGCCAAGATTTTTTCGCTAATTTCATAGATACTTTCAATCAGAGCGACAAAGGGCTTCGATTTTTCTGGGGTGAGCTGAATCCCAATACTAAATAAAGCTGCGGAAAAAATAATTTGAATTAGATTACCGCTACTGAGAGCGGCCATCGGATTTACCGGAATCAAGGTGACCAACCACTGTAACAGGTCTGGAGCGGCCTCTTTACTCACTGCTGCCGGAATTTCAAAACCCTCAACTCCAGCCCCCGGCTGTAGCAATAAAGCCATGCCCATGCCAAAAAACAGCGCTACCAGACCAGTTACCAGATAAATAGTCATTAGTTTGAGAATATAGCGCCCGGCCTTGCCAGCACTCTGCATCTTGGTTAGACCCAAAATTAATGAGGAAAAGACGATCGGTACTACTGCAAACTGAATTAAGCGTAAAAAAGCATCGCCGATCGGACTCAGCAAATATTGATCCAGTGGTGCTACCACTCCCGGTAGTAGAGTAGTCAGAATAGTGCCAAAAATAGCTCCTAGTCCTAGAGCTGCTAGAATCGCGTTAGAAAGATTCATGAATTTTTAGACTAAATAATTTTTTAAAAGTATCAGATAGCATATTTATGTACTGCTATTTTTAGCAGCCCTAACCAGGTAGGTTAGAGCTGCTAGTTAGGTTGTTATAGTAACGCTTGAATATCCTTAGCAATATCTTCTGGTTTATCAGTGGGCGCATAGCGTTTAACCACTTCGCCCTGCTGATTAACCAAAAATTTGGTGAAGTTCCACTTAATATTTTTGGAACCCAATAGACCAGGTTTGGCGGCAGTTAAATACTGATACAGTGGATGGGCATTGGCACCATTCACTTCAATCTTTTGAGAGAGGGGAAAACTCACTCCATAACGGGTTTGACAAAAAGATTTGATTTCCTCAGCGCTACCCGGTTCTTGGTTACCAAACTGGTCACAAGGAAAACCAAAAACAACTAAACCTCGATCGACATACTTGCTATGTAATTCTTGCAAACCCTGATACTGAGGAGTCATTCCACACTGACTAGCAGTGTTTACAATCAGCATTACCTTATCTTTGAAGTCGCTGAAATTAACTGGCTGCCCCTCAATGCTGGTGGTGGAAAAGTCGTAGATACTAGCTGTCATATTCAAAGTGCTCTATGTAAAGATTTATTTCTCATCATTATAGAGAAACATGATCCCCACTGCTGACTTAAGAATCCTTATCCAGCTTCAGCACCGCCATAAATGCTTCCTGGGGGACATCGACAGTGCCCACTGACTTCATCCGTTTTTTACCTTTAGCTTGTTTTTGGAGTAATTTCTTTTTCCGAGAAATATCACCACCGTAGCATTTAGCCAACACATCTTTGCGCAGGGCGGGGATATGTTCGCTGGCGATTACCTTGCTGCCGATCGTCGCTTGAATCGGTACTTTGAATTGGTGACGGGGAATCAATTCTTTCAATTTCTCGGTCATGCCCCGACCCACGTTGTAGGCTTTATCGCGATGCACAATCATGGCTAAGGCATCCACCGGATCGCCATTAATCATGATGTCTAGTTTGACCAGATTGTTTTCGCGATAGCCAATCAGCTGGTATTCCATGCTGGCATAACCCTTGGTACGAGACTTCATCTGATCGAAAAAGTCGGTGACTACTTCGGCGAGCGGTAACTCATAAATGATCGTGGTGCGGCCTTTGGTCAGATATTTCATATCCTTAAAAATGCCCCGCCGATTCTGACATAGTTCCATCAGCGTCCCCACATATTCTTCAGGGGTAATCATTTCTAGCTTGACATAGGGTTCCTCGATCATCTGACGGTAGTTGGGATCGACTAGCCGACTGGGGTTGTCGACATATTCCACTTCGCCTTGGTTATCGGTTACTCGATAGACTACTGAAGGTGCAGTGGTAATTAAATCCAGGTTGTATTCCCGCTCTAACCGCTCTTGGACAATTTCCATATGGAGTAGACCCAAAAAACCGCAGCGGAAACCAAAACCCATCGCACTAGAAGTTTCTGGTTCGTAGTTCAGGGAAGCATCATTTAAGCGCAGCTTGTCTAAAGCTTCCCGCAGATCCGGGTATTGATCGGCATCTACTGGGAATAGACCGCAGAATACCATCGGTTTAGCCTCAGCGTAGCCATCTAGAGCTTTGCTAGCTGGCCGATTGACCATGGTGATGGTGTCACCGACTCGGGCATCAGCTACCGCCTTGATCGAAGCGGCAAAATAGCCTACTTCGCCAGCATGTAACTCATCCACCTGAATCTGAGTAGGTGCCAGAATGCCCAGTTCATCAATCTGATATTCTTTGCCACTGGCCATCAACAGCACCTTGTCACCTTTGCTGATGCTGCCATCCATGACCCGGAAATAGACGACTACGCCCCGATAGGCATCGTAGTAGCTGTCGAAAATCAAGGCTCGTAAAGGTTCGCTGACGGTATCGATCGGTGGTGGTACTAACTGGACAATCGATTCCAAAATATCCTGAATGCCAATCCCTTCTTTGGCAGAGGCTAAAATCGCGCCGCTACAGTCTAGGCCAATGATTTCTTCGACTTCGGCTCGGACTCGCTCCGGTTCAGCTCCAGGTAAATCAATTTTGTTCAAGACCGGAATGATTTCTAGGTTATTTTCCAGCGCCAAATAGACATTGGCCAAGGTTTGAGCTTCTACCCCTTGAGAGGCATCCACAATCAACAAAGCTCCTTCACAGGCAATCAAACTGCGGGATACTTCGTAGGAAAAATCTACATGTCCGGGCGTATCGATCAAGTTCAAGACATACTGTTCGCCATTTCTGGCGGTGTAATTCATCCGAGCGGCTTGAAGCTTAATGGTAATGCCCCGCTCTCGTTCCAAATCCATATTGTCCAGAAACTGTTGCTTCATGTCTCGATTACTGACCGTACCGGTTTCTTGCAGCAATCGATCGGCCAGCGTAGACTTCCCGTGATCGATGTGGGCAATAATCGAAAAATTCCGAATCTGACTGACAGGAGTTTTGGTCATGGGCTGGCGCTGAAATTTTGGTCTGACTCTAATTGTAGCGGCTTAGTTTAAATTCGAGAATGAAAAAGCCCCAGTTTGCTGAAACCAGGGCTGACAAATGTTTTTATTTATTAATAATCTATGTGGCAACAGGAAAACATTTTAATTGAACTTGCTAGACACCAATTGACGATAGGCCAATCCTAGCACTGTGCCCATCAGGGTGATTTTCAATGCTTCCAAGCCCCAGTAGATGACGTGCATTTGATTCATCCCCGCTGGTACCTGGGGAATCGTGCTGTGCATCTGCAGGTCTTCCAGACCACCATTCACCAATTCGGCACTATCCAAAATATTTAAATCGACACTCAAGCCGCTCATATACGGCGTGAGAATGAAAGTGTAACAAAGAGCGATCGCCAGTAGGATAGCGCTAGAAACGCCAATCTCAATCTTTTGTTTTTGGTCAAGGAGAGTAGATTGCCATAACCATAGACCTAAACATAGAGTGGCGGCACCGCAAATTAGCTCGATCCGGTTGAACACCGAGAACAAAGTATACCCAACTATCCCAAAACCAGAGCTGGTCATCATGCCACTCATATACATGCTGGGCATAATAATAAAGTCTAGCAAAAGGCTAGCGCTGAGCCAGAACCCTACTACCGCAGTCGCTACAGTCAGCCAAGTTTGATGATTATTGCTTTTGGCTATGTATATGTTAGCCATAGGTTCTTACTCCTTGCGGACTGAAATTTAATCAGTCGATCGTTGATGTTCTTTTTCGATATTTCTACAATAACCAATCTGTGACCAATTGAATGCTAACTTTTGAGTCATAGTATGTGAAGTAATGTTTAAAAATGAGTGATTTCGCGGTGATTTTTACGAAAGTTAATGGGGGCTGCCTTCATCTTCAGTAGTACCAACGCCCTGAAAAATTAGGTATAGAATATGACCGAAACTAACCCTGCAGAACTCTCTTTGCGCGATCGATATACAGCAGCTGTC
The DNA here is from genome assembly GCA_964247085.1 of uncultured bacterium. Lineage (GTDB taxonomy): Bacteria > Cyanobacteriota > Cyanobacteriia > Cyanobacteriales > Chamaesiphonaceae > JAAFHZ01. The sequence goes on along the minus strand of CAXTSX010000040.1, from coordinate 25,326 downwards.
ACTGATTTGGTGGAACGAATTTTGGGTGGCAAACAAATTATCTCGAAGGAATATATCCATCGGATCCTCAACAAACAGATCGTGCCGGGCACTAGTGAAGTGCTCGAAGGCTGTTTGCAAGAGCAGATTCAGGCTGTGACCGAGCAGATCGCCGCTGCCAGTGAAATTAAGCAGGCGAAACTTGGTCATCAGGTGCGGGCACTACAAATGATTGGGACTGTTTTGACTCAATGGCAGCAGGAACGCCAATCCAGCACTGTAGTTACTAACATTGCCCAACAGCTGATTGCTGCTGACCCAGCGGAACGGTTGCGAGTGTTATTTCAGGCGATCGATCGCAATCAACCACAGCCGCTCCAGTCTGTCCAACTGCGCGAAATTGCCAGCATTCTACATCAACAGGCTGAATCAGTACTCTTGGAACCCGCTCAAATTAGCCAGCTAGCCACCGGCTTAGAGAATGGACTGGCTACTCTCAGTGTTTTAGAAGAACATTTAGTGAGCTGGATCTATGAACAAGGCCAGACGGTGGGCTTTGGCGGCGAAGAAGAGCATAATCCCTGGTTATTGTGGGCGAAATACATTAGCAATCCGGCTACCCAAAAATTATTTAGGACGATCGGTCACCAAGAACCAGTGGCCGAATTTGCCGCCCAACAGAGTGCTAGCTATGCCGACGACTGGGTGCAGATGGCCATTATTTTGCAGGGTCTCCAGATTGGTTTAGCCGCTTGGTTCGATCGACAGATGTACGATATGAAATGGGGAGAACGTTCCTCTTTTAATGTGCTGATTACCTTTAGTTTAATTTGGTGTGAACTAGCCAACGGTGTAGGTTCTAGCAATCCGCAACGGACAGCGCTCAGTCAGGCTTGTTGGCAAATTACTTGGCAAATTTTGCGAATTGCCGCGCAGCGTCCTGATTTTCCACTCTATGGGGGCATCTTTGCCACTTTTTCTGGTAATACGTTGCGTGATGCCTTAGCTTATTTTGATCAGCCCCTCAAACAGGTCGCTGGCACCCAGGAAAAAGGTCGTATTTTAACGATGTTGGGCTATTCGCAACAGGTCTTAGGCCAGATGGATCGATCGATCTCTTTGCATCAAGAAGCCCTATCGATCGCTCATACCGCTGGAGACAAATCTTGCGAGATCGCCAATTTCAATCACCTCAGCCGCATCCATCTCCGGCAGCAGGACTATGACACCGCGATTAGTTATAGTCAGCGGGCTTTGATTTTAGCGCGGCAAGCTGGCGATCGGCAGGGTGAAGCCAATGCCTTAATCAACTATGGTTACAGTGAGGTTCTCACTGCTCAAGCCCATTCTGAAACAGAGATAGATGGATATCAGCAACATATTAGTTATTTACAGCAGGGGCTAAAAATCGCCGAAAAGCTCGCTGATCAACAGAGCTTAGCACTGTGCTACCAAAGCTTGGGGATTGCCTATTTGACAATTCAAGATCTAGAAGAGGCGATCGGCTATTTAAATCAGGGCATTGCAGCAGCTCAAGCAATTAATGATTTGTACTTACGGGGCTTAGGGATCAATTACTTGGCCGAGGCTTATTATCAACAGCAAGATTATCCAGCGACGATGTTTTATGCGGGGGTGGGGATGTATGCTCTGTATCAAATTGGTGCCAAAGAGTGGCGACAGGCGGCGCACATCTTAAACAATTTAGAACAGCAGCTGGGAGTGGGTGGCGTGATGGTGCTGCCCCAGGAAAGACTGATTGAACATCTGGGGATCAAGGGCTATGATTCCTTGCCGGGGTTGTTAGCTGAATACCGTCGATCGATCTAAATCTGGCCATTTACCTGGCCATTTAACTAAGCCTGTAACCTTTCCTGCAAGCGGGTATTCCGACGCACTGACTTAGTACTATGCACCGCCTGTTGCATGGCCCGTTCCTCACCCACCAAAATCACCAGATGACGACCTCTGGTAACTGCCGTATAGAGCAGGTTGCGTTGCAGCATCATACTGTGTTGAGTGCTGATCGGAATTATCACCACCGGAAATTCCGATCCTTGGCTCTTATGAATAGTAATGGAATAGGCCAGCATCACGTTATCTAATTGGGCAAAGCTATATTCAATCAGTTTGCCAGCTGGTTCTTGCCAATCGGGATACCGAATTTGGGTGATCACTTCTTCGTCCTTAGTGGCGATCGATTCCACCACTCCAATGTCGCCATTAAAAACTAGCTGGGTATAGTCATTGCTGGTTTGAATCACCCGATCGCCAACTCTAAATTGTTTGATTTTACGCTGACCAGGTATCGCTGGATTCCAGAGTTTTTGCACCAATAGATTGGTGGCAATATTGCCGCTATCGGATTTGTGCATGGGTGCTAAGTATTGAACATCCGCCTGGGCATAACCTAACTGGGGTAGTTTTTCTTGGAATAACCATTCGATCGCTTTCGGAATAATTGCCGAGTTGCATTTTAGCCACAGACAATCTGTCTCAAACTTTTCGGTGGCTTTAGTAATTACTTCTAACGCTGGCATTTGCCCCGCATTGATCGCGTAGGAACATTGAGTGATTTTAGAAGCAGCCGCTTGCCGAAACACTTCGGTTAATTCCGCCACCGGAAACACCTGTGATTGAATCATGTCCCGCAGGACATTGCCCGCCGCGATCGATGGCAACTGATTCACATCCCCAATCAGCAAGACCTGGGCGGACAAGGGAATCGCTGCAATCAAAGAATCGGCGATCGATAGATCTAGCATCGAAGTTTCATCAATAATAAAACAGTCGCCCTCCAATGGATAACGACTATTGTGACTAAAGCCACTGCCCGTCCAACCCAACAACCGATGAATAGTTTGAGCCTCTAAGCCGGTACTTTCTTGAATCCGCAGCGCGGCCTTGCCAGTAGGCGCACAGGCTACCACCCGGCGCTTTTGATCCAGCCAGAATTGAACGATCGCCTTCGCGGTAGCTGTTTTACCAACCCCCGCTCCGCCGGTCATGATTGTCACTGCTTGGGTGGCGGCCATCTGCAAGGCGGCTTTTTGCCCCGCTGCTAGCTCGATATTGTGATCAGTCTCATAGTCTTTGATCCAATCATCTAAGTCAGTTTTCAGCTCCAAGCTACCGCACAAACTTTGCAAGTTATCGGCTAAGCGACATTCGGCCTGGTGGGCGCGGTATAAATAAACATCTTCCTCTTCCACTACTAATTTCCGCCGTTCGGGAGCAGTGGCTGAACACAAGGACTTGATATGGGCGGCAATGGCTTCCGCCTGCGGCTGGTGACTGGGTAATCTTAAGACATCCGCACAAATGCGGATTAGTACGGCTTGCGGCAAATAACAATGTCCTTGTTGTTGGGCAGCTTGGCGGAGGGTATCGGCAATGGCTGCTTGGTAACGAGCGGCGCTATCGATCGCAATTCCGGTCTTGAGGGCAATGTCATCGGCTCTTTTAAAGCCAAAACCCCGCACCCGCTCAATTAAAACATAGGAATCTTCTTTGATAGTAGAGATCGACTCATCCCCAAATTCGCGGTAGATTTTAGCTGCATAGGTCGCTGAAATACCTAAGCCAGCCAAAAAAGCAATCAGATGTTGAAGTTTGCGACTTTCGGAATAAGACTGCACCATTTTGTCTAGTTTATTGATGGTGATGCCGCTGATCTCTAGCAGCCTTTCTGGCTCTCGTTCCAGAATTTGAAAGGTATCATCACCAAAATGATCGACCATCCGCGCCGCCATTTTTTTGCCAATACCTTGCAGCGTGATCAAAAATCCGATCACCGACTCCCGCCCCACCGGTTCAGCAATCCGATAACTGGTGAAATTAAACTGGTTGCCATAACTGGGGTGCTGTCGCCAATCGCCGTAAAGGGTGACCACCAAGTCTTTTTGGGGAGCGGGCATCACACCAACGGCCTTAAAAGATTGAAAATCAGCGTCCGCCATCTGGATCACCACGTAGTGATCATCACTATTTTGATGCATGACTTGAGCGATCGTCCCGTTTATTTCGGCCATGACCCGTCGGAAGCAAGGATGGTGGTCATTATTATACTTTCAAGTTGACCGTCGTGAAGCCTCGCCGGAGAGTTTGCTGCCGGATCAACCACGATTTTTTGATGGGCTGTCCCAAGATTGGGGCTAGCCACCCGACCAGTTGCCGCAGCAGGGGATATTTTCGCAACAACTTGGCCTGACCTACTTCGGCTTGCTGGAGCGCTTGTATCTGCACAATTTCGGGCTCTCGATCTGCTTGAATTTGAGCTAGCAATCGATCGATCTCCGCCCCCCTTTGATTATTTTGCAGAGCTGGCACCAAATAATTAGCCGCCACAATTACATCCCGCAGTGCCATATTAATGCCCTGCGCCCGAATCGGCGACATGGGATGAGCCGCATCCCCCAGCAACAATAAACCGGGGACATGCCAACGGGGACAGTGGCCAACTAATACCGACAGCAACATTGGTTTCTCGATGGAATCTGCTGCCGACCTGAAATGAGCGGCCAACCAAGGCGGAGCAGCAGCAGCTAAAATCTCTGGCCAGTCCGCAGTTTTCCAATCGATCGGATCATCGGTGTGTAAACTCCAGCCCACTTGCAATTGACCAGTAGCACTCCGAAATACCCCAAAGGAATTCTCACCCCGCACGAACGAATAAAAAACATTTTCCATCGTGGGCAAATCAGACATTTTGAACCACAAAATATTAAAATCTTGGGGTTGTTCCACTAGTTGTAACTTAGCCCTTGCCCGCACCTGAGAATTTCGACCATCACAACCAATTACCAGATCGGCAGTCAGGGTGCGATCGCCTACTAATTTCACACCCACTACGCGCTGCTCTGCTGGAGAGGTATCCCATATCAAATCTTGCACTGGGGCACCAGCAAAAAAGTCAAAGTTAGGGTAGGCATCAGCTTGAGCTATTAACTCGGAAAGTAGAGCTGGTTGGGAAACCAGGGTACAGGGCTGACCATCTACTTCTATTGGTTCATCGACCCGAAAGAGTAACTGGTTTTCAATAACTACTTCCCAAGCGCTTAAAGATTGATGTGGAATACCAGTAATGACCTCAGCTAGACCCATCTGAGATAGAGCTGTCCAGCCATTAGGCATCAAAGCCTCCCCCCGAAAAATACGTTGGGATTTAACAGCGGCTTCCACCAGCTGCACCTGAATACCACATCGAGCTAGTAATAGGGCGAGGGTAACCCCTGTCGGACCAGCTCCCACCACAATAACTTGAGTCATTAGTGAATTTTTCAATACTCCGAATATCGGTAAATCTGTTGATGAGTATGGTAGATGCTAGATTCAACATTTTACACATCCTGAGATGTTAACTACGGAACATACTTTTTGGTAACTTCAATCCCTAATTCTTTACGCCAATCGCTAACTGACGTTGACCATTGCTCTTCCCATTTCTGCGCCAGTAAGGGTTTGGCCTTATTCCCATTCCGATATCCTAAGGCGATACATTCTAGCACTCCATCTAAATTGGCTGGGGATTTAGACAAGGTACTTAACAGGCCACCAGACAAGAGAATAAAGGCCATGGTTCGCCGGGTTTGGGCTAGCTCAAAAGATTTTAGTCCTAACTCCCCGGCCACAGTAGTTTCAAAGCCGGTCACCAGATGCCAAATATCATGGGTTTGGCGCATCCGTAACATTACGTAGCTAACATCATCTTTTACTTCGACCTGACGGTAAAAATTAGGATCAAAGCCAGAATCTTGAATGTAGGTGGCATAAATATAACCCAGAGAATCAGGGGGTAAAGCCTGCAAAGAAGTCATCTCCACATGGGGCGGAATATATCTTTCGGCAATTAGTTGGGCAACACTGGGGTCAGTTTTGACGAACTCTACAGCTAACTGAGTAGCTTTGGTATTTCGTAATCCATCCTCAATATCATAGACAGACTCCGTCTTTGTAGGATCTCTGAATAGAGAAATAGCCCCTTTGATTGCTAACAAAAAGTCTAGATGCAGCATCCGACGATTTACAACTGCCATAAAATCTCTCCTTTTTTTCTATTAAAATAATCAATCCCTGAAATGTATTGGAGTTCATTGTAACTTCATCATTGCCGATTAGAGTATATGAACCTTAAATTAGCAAGGTTAGTGTCATAGCTATTCAGTCTAACTCCATCAATAATGATCGATCGGTCAAGATCTTGATCGTCAAGTGACATCAATTGGTTAAAATCCATTAAGAATAAAATCTGATTCTTAATGTCGTAAGGCATATTAAGTCTATTTGGCAGGCTAAGATTTTTACCAATCGGACTGAATTGCTGACAAACTAAGCTTTAATCACATAATTCAAGAATCCTTAACACCCAATTTGATATGAAAATCGGTTTATTATTACCTACTGTAGCTTTTAGTTTGTTGTATGGTGGTAGAGCTGTGGCAGTAGAGCCCACAGCGATTGATTATAATTCTAATGTCAGTTGGTCTAATCCTGTTTCCAATGAATTTGATGGCGCGGTGGTGCACGATCGACACACCGTAGATGACTATAAAATTGTGAGCAGTTGGTCAAAAAAAAGTATTCGGTTTACACTCAGTCGAACTTTTTCCAAGATAGAGGGTTACAAAGCTATTGAAACCTGTAAGGATGGTGAAAACAATGAGAGGCGTTGTGAATTCAAGAATGAGCCAGTTCAAAAATCTTATACCCAAAAATATCGTGCTTCCTATTTTTTGATTTCTATCAATAATAAGTTATACAAGTATGCTCAAGGTCCAGTCTCTCCTCGATTAGCCAAGGCCCTAGCGAATGCGCCTAGTGGCAAAAATGCCAAAATCAGAATATCCATAGCAGACTCTGTAATAGAATCTGAGGTTGGATCGGGGACAGTTCAAGCTTGGCGCAAGATTTTCAAGTAGTTTGCCAATATATATCGTAACAGTCACTTTTTCATTGATGCGAGATTTCTACTTGTTCTCGTCCCAAAGATTGCTTATTCTGAATCACCTTCAACATCCGCAGCGTTTCATCGACACTACGGGCGAAATCGAAATTATTCACAGTCATATGTTGAATAATCCCGGCCTTGTCGATGATAAATAGCCCTCGCAAAGCCACTCCGGCAGCTGGATCCAACACATTATAAGCAGCACTAATTTCCTTGGTAATATCCGAGACCAGCGGATAACTCAAATCACCTACCCCACCGGCTGTCCGATCGGTCTGAATCCAGGCTAAATGGCTATATTGACTATCGATCGATACCCCTAAAACCACCGTATTTATTTCCTGAAAAGCCGGACAATGATCGTGAAAAGCCATCACTTCCCCTGGACAAATAAAGGTGAAATCCAAAGGATAAAAGAACAACACCACGTACTGTCCCAGGTACTGCGAGAGTTGTATTTCGCCAAATTCTTGATTAATTACCGCCGCCGCTGTGAAATCGGGCGCTGATTGGCCAACCCGTAAACAATGGGCCTGAGGATAAACAATCATGGCATAGCACAAGGAAGCGGACATCTTTACGATAGCGATCGACAGAACTTCAGTCAACCGACCAACGAATGCGTTAACCTATAGGCGTGCATTTTCATTTACTGCCCGCATGAGTGACCAGCCGATTCTTGCTATTCAGCCTTTAGCCCTCTTTGTCACCGATCTCGACCACACTCTGGTAGGCGATCCGGTTGCTCTCAAAACTCTCAATACCATCCTGACCAGATTACGCCAAGAGCAAGGATTAAAGATCGCCTATGCTACCGGTCGATCGATCACCTCCTATCAAGAATTAGCTGCTGCTGAGCAATTACTGATCCCGGATGCTTTAGTGACATCAGTAGGTACCGAAATTTATTTAGATGGCGAAAAGATTTGCGCGGCATGGGATGAAAAGTTGGCCGTGGGCTGGCAGCGATCAGAGATTGTCCAGATCGCTAAGCGGTTTGCCGATTTAGGTTCCCAACCCCAGTCTGAGCAACGTCCCTACAAAATCAGTTACTACCTGAGCGAAGAAGCCGCGATCGAAGTAATTCCTCGCCTTCGCCAAGAACTCAAAAAACATGAGATTAACGCTGAGATTATTTATAGTGGTCACAAGGATCTCGATATCATTCCCAAAGCTAGTAACAAAGGGGCTGCTGTCCAATTCATCCGTCAATTTTGGTCAATCCCAGCTCAGCAAACCGTAGTTTGTGGCGATTCTGGTAATGATATTTCACTGTTTAGTTATGATGCAGAATATGGAATTTTGGTAGGGAACTCTCACACCGAGTTGAAACTTTGGTATGAAATCAATGCCACCGAGCGCCACTATCTAGCTCACAATAACTGTGCCCAGGGTATTGCCGAAGGCTTAGACTATTTTGGTTTTGTTTAATGTGGTGGTTTATATGGAATAAATGTCTTACTGCCTTAGAATAGCTGTGGTGAAGGTAAAACAATTTCATTATTGTAGATTATGACTGAAACTCATATTAGCTTTAGTAAATCAGCAAGACCTTATGCTGTTTTGTCGATCGGAGCAGCATTGGCCACCATTTTTCTTAAGTTCACGGCCTATCATATGACTGGCTCTGTTGGATTGCTGTCAGATGCTTTGGAATCGATCGTCAACTTGGTAGCAGCAGTGGCGGCTTTAGGAGCATTAACTCTAGCTTCTAGGCCACCGGATCCTAGTCATACTTTTGGCTACTCCAAGGCAGAATACTTTTCTAGTGCCCTAGAAGGGTTGTTGATTTTAGTAGCCGCTGTAAGTATTATTATTACAGCCATACCTCGATTCACTCAACCGCAACCGCTCGAACAAATTGGTTGGGGACTAGTCATATCGTTAATCTCAGCAGCAATTAATGGCTCCGTAGCATTGATCTTGTTACGAGCCGGAAAAAGACTCAGATCAATTACTCTGAAAGCCGATGGACACCATTTGCTCACAGATGTTTGGACTTCTGTTGGCGTATTACTTGGATTAATCGCAGTTCACTTCACTGGTTGGTTGATATTGGATCCGATCATTGCGATCGCCGTAGCAATTAATATTATTTGGGCTGGGTTTCACCTCCTACAAGAAACTGGCTCTGGTCTCTTAGATGCTGCTTTACCACCAGAGGATTTGGAAGCAATAGCTAGAATTCTACAAAAATATCAAACTGAGGGCATTCAATTTCATGCCCTGCGCACCAGAGTTGCCGGGGCACGACGCTTTGTTTCTTTCCATGTCTTAGTGCCAGGGGATTGGACAATTCAGCTGGGACATGACCTTTGCGAGCAGATTGAGATAGCGATCGGACAAGTATTACCGGGAGCTCATACCATCACCCATTTGGAACCTTTTGAAGATCCGAGTTCGTGGTCAGATCAAGAGCTCGATCGATAAGCTCAAAAGATAGGTTTAAATTATCAGAAAATAATCGTCTGACCCAAGGTCTCCATAATGCTGCCTATAAAACCTTCATCTATTTCATTGTAGTGTCAATAAGGATAGACTGATTTTAATAAGTTTTTATTCAGTAATCATTATGCATCAAGACATATAGGGATTCACTAATCAAAATAAATGATAAGATTATTCAATTATTTCTAGGATGAGACAATATTAATACTTTATTTCTCATCATCCAATTCACGTATGCATTCGCAAATCATCTTGATGATCACCTCCGGTTCCCTCACCGGTAAAAAATATGGCTTTGATGCTCCTGGTACCTATGCAATTGGTAGACAAGAAGGCCTAGACATCATCTTTCCGCAGAGTGACGAATACAAAAATATCTCCCGCCATCATTGTGATTTCCAAATTACGCAAATTGATCCACCAAAGTTAAGTATTGTCGATCAAGGCAGTAGAAATGGCACTTTTGTGCATGGTCATAGAATTATGGGCTCCACTGAAGTTTTACTCAACCAAGTCATCGTGCTAGGCGACATTTCGATCGAACTGCGATTGCCAGAGGCTGATTGGGCTCATGAACATTCAATTTCCTCACCACAGCTAGAACTCACTACCGTATTAGTTCCCTCGCAGCGACAAATTCCCCTAGCTAGAAAAATCATGGTTTCCATCAATAATTTCTTTGCCCCAGCTGCTAATGATCACGATGAAACCAGATTATTACCATCAGCAAATCAATCTTCAGCACCACAGTTTCCAGATTATCAACTGGGAAAATTATTGGGTCAAGGCTCTGTGAGCGAAGTATATCTGGCTACTCACCAAGAAACAGGACAACAGGTAGCCCTCAAAACCTTGCAATTGACTGCGGCCAAACAAGCCGAAGCTGTCCAAAAATTCATCAGCGAGACTGAGTACACTAGAGTTCTTGATCATCCCCAAATAATTAAACTGTTAGACTTTAATTATGCCCAAGATGCCTTGTTTTATACGACGGAGTATTGTGAAGGTGGCAGTTTATCTAACCTGATACATCAACTCGGCGGTAAGCTTCCAGAAATTTTAGCTAGAACCATAGTTATTCAAATATTGGGAGGCTTAGAGTACATGCATGCGGCAGAAGTGCCTTATATTAGATTAGCTGGGGGTGGTTTTGGTCAAGGTCATGGCTTGGTGCATCGAAATCTAAACCCCGAAAATATTTTACTCACTACCGTAGCCGGTCAACTGATTGCCAAAATTAGTGGTTTCAATCTATCGCAAGCCTTAAATCTCACCGGGATGACTGGTCAACTGCAGCCTAGTAGTAAATTTACCGGCAATCTATCCTACATTCCTCGTGCTCAATTAGTTTTCAAAAAAGTCAACCCGGCTGTCGATGTTTGGGCAGCAGCAGCTTGTTTGTACAAAATGCTGACGGGATATCCGCCCCGTGATTTTGATGATCGATATCCAGTTGCCGTAGTTATGGAAAAACCCGCTATCCCCATCGGGGAGAGAGTTGCTTATTTGCCGCCGGACTTAGCGGCGGTAATTGACAAAGCACTCCATGAATCGACTGATCATAATACTTATTACCAAGCGGCGACTGACTTCAAAGTAGATCTTTTAAAAGCTTGGAAAGTCGATGAAATAGTACATCGACTACATAAATAGCCCCAACAGATCTTTAATGACCAAAGTTCGATCGATATCTTCTTGATTCAGATAAATCTGGAGCAAGTTATTTAACATCCGCTGCAAAAACTGGTGTTTGGTCACTGGCTGTAAAACTTCTGGGGGCAGTGTCGGAATTTCTTGCTGATAAATTCGCACTAGTTTTTGGCGGCAATCTTCTGTAAATAGAATCTCGCCCTGATTAAAAGCATCAATGAAAATCTCGGAGTCTTCAAAGTCCGGGCGAATCATAAAATGACCAGGCATTCCAATTCCCATCATCGGTAGATCGACCCGCTGAGACATTTCTATATATACGAGTGCTAATGTTAAGGGAATACCCGTTCGTCGGGTCAAAACATCATTCAAAAAACTATTACGGGGATCATAATAGTCCGCCATATTGCCGCTAAAGCCCAACTCCCCATACAAATAATCATTAATTGTTTGGATGACCCGCAAAGGATAACGGGACTGGGGTAAACGGGTGGTCAATTCCGTAGCCATCTCATCTAAAATCTGCAACTGTCCATCAATATCCAGATCTGGGTACTCAGTTTGGGCAATGTATAAAGCTGCCCGAGCTAAATTTAGCTCTTGATCAGGCTTATTTATTTCGGCAAGCAAAAAACTACGGACAGACATAACAATTTTTAATTTTTAAGTCAGGAGAAACTCAGGCAAGGCGAGCATACTGGTCAAAATATGGTCACAACCCATACCAGCTAGCAGTTGCTTTTTGTAGACCAAATCTTGACCAAAGCCAGTTAAGACTCCGATCGACAGACAGCCCGCTCCTTGAGCGGCCACTACATCACTGGCCGCATCGCCAATGTAAGCAACTTGGGGATGTTGCTCGTCAATTTTGGTGAGGATTTCAGTGGGAGTGAGATCAGGATAAATGGCCTGTAATACAATAAAAGGATGAGGCTTACCCAGTTTTATGGGCTGACTCAAACTAGCTTCTGCTTCTAGGACATCGTCATAAGTTACGATGCGATCGGCAGCAAAATATTGCAATAGTGCCATCTTCTGCAATGGTTCGAGGGTTTCAGTACGTGGTCTCCCGGTGGCAATGCCGAGAGTATATTGGTCAGCCAAAGTTGCCAAGGTCTGACGAATTTGCTCAACATCTAACACTGTCTCATCATCAGGTAATTGGTAGCCTTTTTTAGCTTCATACCAATCTTGAAAATTGTGATAACACAACGACCAAAGATTGCTATTGAAAACATTCACTGATTGCCCCAATACCTTAGTCGCAAAAGTTGCCACATATTCTTGCACAGCAGTGCCTCGTAATTCTGTTGTCGCTGCCCAAAACTGCTGAATGAGCTGCTGGCTGGCAGTACGATCAATAGTTTGATTTTTTATTGCCTGACCAAGTGCTGTTAACTGCGCGGTGATATCGGTAGTTGGTGGCATGATCGATCGGTCATTACTCTTAACAGTATTTAGCTGTTGCCAGATGCCAATTAGATGCAAAGAAAATACAAAAAAAGTCAAATCCCAATTGGAATTCACTGCCCGGTTTTTTAGTTCAGTAATAAATTCGGTATCAATAATGCGATCGGCAGCCGCCATTACCTGGGCTGGAGTGGCTAAATCAGCACCAAAATAATCAGCCAAGCCCAAATAAGGTGACTGAGAAATCAGCTCCCACACGGTCAGCCGCGCTGTATTCCAATACTTCTGTTCGCTAGTAACTACACCGTCCAAATCGAAAATCAATAATTCTAAATCAGTAGTGGACATAGTTACTTAGTAATTTAATTCTTGCTCGATTCGATCTAGTTCGCGATCGAGTAAACTGCGCCCACCACTCTCACTACCCATTTCTACCGCCAGAGATAAACCCAACAGGGTGATAGCTGGGGGGAATTTAGCGGGGTCGCGTAAATTCATGGTTAAAAATGGACAACAGAACAAAGCTGCCTTTAGGTAGGTACGCCAGTCTGCCTCTAATCCACCCTGAGACTTTAGCTGTTGCAGGAACGGCAGCAGGACTAATTGCAATTTCGATTGCAGGGTTTGGACGCGCTCCGGAATCGGTTGGAAATCGTGAGTAACTTGGATGACTCCTTGCTCCACTTGCCAGGAAATATCCAATTTTTCGGCGACGGCCTCCGGAAAGTACATCCAGGTAGCAAACACATTATGGAATAGGGGCTTGGTCAAGTCTAAGATGGCTGAATGGCGACCAGCAAAGGCCGGATCAAAATAAACTAAACAATCCTGCTCTAAAAAGACATTGCCATTGTGGGCATCGCCATGGCCGACCACTGACCACACATCTCGATCGGCTGGATTCAAAATCTTGATCGATCGTTGGATAATGTCTTGTAAAGATTCAGTATAGTCCACCCCATTGATCTGCCACTGCCATTGCGCTAGTTCAGAGAAAGGTACAGTTTGGTTGGGCAGCGCCACCTCTTGACCTTCATAAAAAGTGGCATAACGACCGCCCGTCAGACGATGATAAAAAAGCTGATGGATTGGTGCCGCCTGATGCTCCTCGGCACTGAGGCGCATTAAGGTTTTGAGATAGATCGCTGATAAATCTCGATCGGCCTGTTCTTGAATGGCCACAACTTTGGCGCCATCCGATCGATCGCCGGTCTCGATCTGCCGTAGCACATCAAATAGCGATGGCGCATCAAAAAACTCATAGATCAGCAACTGCTTGCCATAGGTGGTAGAACCAAACAACGGTTGAATCACCAAATAGCCCGCATCAGCCAGAATCTCGGCATTATAGTATTCGCTGATAATACTCTGCGGTTCAATATGGGTCTTGAAGAATAGCTTCTGGCCAAACTTGGCCGTGATAAAGCCATTAATAGAATTCAAAGACACCGCCAAAGGCCGGACAGTTACCGATTCTACATTAAATGGTAAATCGGACTGCTGCAAAAACTCCAACATCTTGGCATTAGCTGCCGGAATGTCATGGAACTGCAGGGCTTGAATTTCTTGTAAATCTCGATCGGACACAGCAACACCTTCAACTATCCATTACCCAAAAACTCTTCCCGCTTCAACACCGCCTGGGCATGAGCCGGAAACCCTTCATAGGTAGCCAAGGTATGCGCAGTATGTTTTAGTCCATCAAAACCCTCGCGCGTCACATAGCCAATCCCAGTTCTTTTTAAAAAGTCATGCACAGAAACCGCTGAAAAAGACTTCGCAAAACCACCAGTAGGCAAGATGGCATTGACCCCCAGGCAATAATTACCCAGCGTGATCGGCGTATTTTCACCCAGCAATATTTCACCCACATTGTTCAGGCGACCCAACACACTCCAGGGATCCTTGACCAGCACTTCCAAATGTTCTGGCGCATATTCATTCACAAAATCCAAAGATTGCTCTAAATTATCCGTGAGAATAATACCGCCATAATTAGCCAATCCGGTCTTACAAAAGTCCTGTCGCCATTGGGGCAGTGACTCTAAATACTGGGGCAGAATTTCTACTACTTTTTGAGCCAATTCCGCACTATGGGTCACTAACACCGCCGCTGAATCCGGACCATGCTCGGCCTCAATCAGCAAATCCATGGCGGCAATGTGGGGATTGGTGTACTCATCGGCTAGAATGACCGACTCACTAGGACCCGCTGGTAAACCCACATCCACCCGCCCAAACAACAGACGTTTGGCGGCTGAGCCGTAAGAATTGCAAGGACCGGTGATTTTGCATACCTTTGGTACGGTTGGGGTACCCAAAGCCATCGCCGTGATCGCCTGAATCCCACCCAGTTTATAAATGTTTTTCACCCCAGCCAACTCCGCTGCTACTAGCGAAGCTGGTTCCACCTGACCTTCCTTGTCTGGTGGGGTACAGACCATAATTTCCTTGACCCCGGCCACCGTGGCCGGCACTGCCAACATCAACATCACCGAAGGAAAAGCCCCTTTGCCGCGCGGCACATACAATCCAGCACTGGCGATCGGACTTACTTTTTCACCCGCAAACACCCCCGGCGAAATCTCCGCCAGATGAATCTGTTCCGGCATCTGCCGTTCATGCACAGCCCGAATGTTTTGATGAGCTTGGTGGATCGCCGCCTTAATTTCAGGGTCAACGGTTTGCTGGGCAGCAGCAAACTCGGCCTCGGTGACTTTCAGTTGCTCTAGAGTCGCTGTGGGATAGTCAAACTTGCGCACGTACTCAATCAACGCCTCATCACCCCGCTCCTGGATCTGATCGATCACCTCCCGAGCCACTGCTGAAGCACCAGCAATATCCGTCTCCGATCGACGCTTGAGTTTGTTTAGCTCGCTAGCAGTTAAGGCCGATAGCCGAAGAATTCTTACCACCAATGATTCTCCCGAATAAGATCGCTTGAACACGAGAAACAGTATTGCTTTTCGCCATTTTCCAGACCAACTATTGTAACATAGTCCCTATTTATTTATCAGATTTGTCAGAACTACCCAAAGTCAGGGCTGCTCGAATCTTGGGTGTTTGCAGAAACTTTTTAGTATCAGCTAATAATTTATCCCCCCAAAGATTTTCTTTAAGATAATCAACACTAGCATAGCGACTGTCATTGCGCAGAGCTGTTTCCCCCAAACGAAAAGCTTCAGCCTGTTTGCCTTGTCGATAGAGAGCTACCGCCAAAGCTAGTTGTGGCTCAGCTGCTTTTTTGTCAATATCGATCGATTTCTGCCAAGCCCGAATAGCTTCGGGCAATTTACCTAATTCATAGTTAATTAGGCCAATATTATTAAGAGCTGGCCAAAAGTCTTTTTTCTTCAGCACCGCTTTTTCGTAGGAGCGCACCGCCTCTGGATAACGATTACTACGGTAATAAGCATTACCCAAATCAAACAGTCCCTGGAGATTATCAGGACTAATTTTCAGGCCGCCCTGCAGTTTTTGAATAGCTGTATTGTAATCACCCTTTTGAAAAAAGGCTGAACCCAATGTAAAAAGTACATCAGAATTTTTGGGATTTAACTTTTGAGCTTGATTTAGACTAGAAATCCCCTGGTCAATTTTTTTATTTTGAACATACAAAGTTCCCAGCAATAGCCAAACATCAGCCCGCTCTGGTGCCAATTGAGCAGCCAAAACTGCCCGGGACAGGGCTTGCTCATACTGTTGGAGCTGGGTTAAAGCTAGCGCCGTGTTGTAAAGACGTTGCGCTTCGCGGGATAAATCGCGCTGATCTTGCTGCAAGGTATAAGGTAGCAAGACTTGAGCTTGAGCAACTGGGGCAACCGCTCCACAACCAATCAAAGCCAGCAAGAAAAGGATACGTTTAGGCACGTTAAGAATACAGGTAAAAGGAAAAAAGAAACTCTTTTAGAGCTAGACATCATCTGCTATCTATACTCTCTCAGGAGAATTCTAGCATTCTGTAATGGAACTGGATCATGATGAACACGTCTAGTATGATCAAGCTACACTGTGTTGCAAATATTTATTTTTCATCATGAAACAACTTCTACTTCGTCTATCTGCTGGCCTATTATTGACACTGGCAACTACTCTTAACCTGCCAGCGGTCAGTCAACCAGCTAGTCCATCAGCACCTGCGAGCAATGGTGGTCAAGTTAATAATCCTCTGCTCCGGGGTGTAAATCTTACTTCTCAACAAAAAAATCAATTGATGAGTATTCAAAGAGAGGAGAACGAGCAAGTTGTCCAACTCTTGACTCCAACCCAAAAGAAAATTGCCTCTACTCAGGGACCACGAGCTGTTAAGTTCACCAAGCCTCAAGAGCAAAAGTTAAAGTTAATTGCTCAAAAAAATGCTCCTAGATACAAAGCAGTTTTTACTCCTGAGCAAATTAAACAGATCCAGGCCAATGCCCAAGCTCTTCAAGGTGCTAACGGCAAAGCTCCTGGACAAAAATAGCTAATGACTAACTTACCTTGCTCAACTATTTTTTTGCTGGGCAAGAGTTGTTTTTCCAATAAAAATTCGATCGTAACCAAATATGTCCAGTTATGATCAAGTTACAATGTGTTGCAAATATTCATTATTCACCATGAAACATCTCTTAATTCGTCTATCGGCAGGCTTGTTATTGGCTCTAACTGCTACTATAAACCTGCCGGCTCTAAGTCAACCAGCCAGTCCAGCTGCTTCTGCGAGCCCCAGTGATCAATTTTCGAATAATCCCGTATTTCGGGGGGTAAATGTTACTGCTCAACAAAAAACTCAGTTGCTGAATCTTAAAAAAGAAGAAAGCGAGCAAATTGCTAAAATATTGACCCCAGCTCAAAAGAAAATTGCTGCCACTCAAGGACCAAGAGCTGTCAAGTTCACCAAATCTCAAGAACAAAAAATGATGGGACTTGCCAAAAAAATTGGTCCAAAGTATGAAGCAGTTTTTACTCCTGAGCAAATCAAACAAATTAGAGCAAATCTTCAGGCTCTCCAAGGTGCTAATGGTGCTGCTCCGGTTGGTAAGACAAAATAATTAAATTAGCTAGCCCAGAAATCTGGTCTTGCTCAAAATTGTTCATATGTTTAGCGACCTATTTAATGTTCTGAACTGCCTTACAGCTCTGAGATTAAGCCGAAAACAAATATTGATTAGATATGTTTAGGTTACGGTTTTCTTCGAAATGTAAGCTCAAAATGTGCAAGCATTAGTAGCAATATAAATATCGGATTGTTCAATGTATTGGGCTTACATTTCGATAAAATTAAAGCTGGAGCATAACTAATGTATGTAGTTATTATCCGATTTAGATCTGTTGTAAATATTCATTATTTCACCATGAAACATCTTTTAACTTCTGCTGTTTTATTATTGACTTTGTCTATCACTACTGTTCTACCTGCTGCCAGTCAGCCAGCAACCAGCCCGTCGTCAACAGCTAGCCAAGAAGAGCAGTTTTTAAACGACCCCGTGCTGCGCGGTGTTAAGCTTACTAGTAAACAAAAAGCCAAGTTATTGAGTATTCGGAAAGATTCGAATAAACAAGCTCAGCAAATACTTACTCCCGAACAAAAGAAATTAGTAGCTACCAAAGGTTCAGGTACAGTGAATTTGAGTGAATCACAAAAGCAAAAGTATCTTGTAATTCTCAATGAAAATAGAGCTAAAAGTAAAGCAGTTTTTACACCTGAGCAACTGAAACAGATTGATGCAAATATTCGACAGCTGCAGGGTGGTAATGGTAAAACTCCGAGTCCTAACCCTAGTAGACAAAAATAGTTAGTCAAAAATCTCACCCTACCTTGTTTAATTCTGTTGGATTAATGTTTTGGCGAGGTAGGTTTTTGGTTGGTGCGGTTAACCACCTTGTCTGTTCGTACCAAAAAGTAGGCAGAATAGATAGGGAAGAGGATTCAACAACTGCCACGACAAGCCACGGTATATGGAAAAGCTGCCTGCAATTATTAAACCTAAAAGACGGCTACCAGTGGTAGTCGGTATCGCCGCCTTAGCGATCGGAGTGGCTGGTGTTGGAGCCTATGGCTTCAATGTTTTTCGTCCCAATCAAGTGGACTTGGAAAAATTAACGGTGCTGGCTAAGCCCGAAGACATCACCCTCAAGATTACGGCCAGTGGTACTGTCTTGCCCGGACAGACGGTAAATCTTAGCCCTAAAAATGCTGGTCGGGTGGCTAAAATTTTTGTAGAGCAGGGTGATGTGGTCAAACAAGGCCAAAAGATTGCCCAAATGGAAGATGCCGAAGGGCGGGCGCAGTTATTGCAAGCTCAGGCAAGTTTGCGGCAAGCACAAGCTAATTTTGCGAAGGGTCGTAATGGCAGCCGACCGGAAGAAATTGCCCAGGCTCAGGCCAAACTGGAAGCAGCTCAAGCTAGTTTAGATCGATCGAAGAACGGTAACCGCCCACAGGAAATTGCCCAAGTGCAAGCGAAGCTGGCTCAGGTGAAGGCTTCCTTGGCTTTGACCAGGTCGATCGCTCCTCAACAGATTCAGCAAGCCGAGTCCCAGGTGGCGGCGGCGGCAGCTCGGCGGAAACTGGCAGCAGCGAAGCTAGAACGCACTCGCAGGCTTAACAAAGAAGGGGCAATTGCCCTAGAAAAATTGGAAGAGGCCAACGCCGACCTGCAAACAACTAACGCTACTTTTTTAGAAGCCCAACAAAAGCTCTTACAAGTTAAGAATAATGCGGCACAAGAAATCAACCAACGACGCGCTTCGGTAGCAGAACTAGAACAAAGTCTCCAACAGCAGCAGTTGGGTAGCCGCAAAGAAGATACTGCCAAAGCTGCTGCCGATGTCCGGTTGGCGCAGTCCTCTTTCCAGCAAGCCAAAAATGGCACTCGGAAGGAGGAAATTGCCCAGTTAGCCGCCGCCGTTGATATCGCTCAGGCTCAGGTGATGACCGCTCAAGTCCAGTTGCGAGAAAGTGTTATCCTGGCTCCCTTTGATGGAATTATTACCCAGCGCTATGCCAGTGCCGGTGCCTTTGTAACGCCTACTACTACGGCATCTAAGGAAGGACAAGCGACTTCTACTTCGGTGGTGGCGATCGCTAAGGATTTAGAGGTCAAAGCCAAGGTACCCGAAATAGACATTGGCCGGATTAGCAGTGGCCAAAAGGTTGAAATCACGGCGGATGCCTACCCTGATGAAAAATTTCGGGGCGCAGTGCGCATCGTTGCGCCCGAGGCCGTTGTGGAGCAGAACGTCACCTCTTTTGAGGTGCGGTTGAGTATTGATGATGATCAGCGCGGTGCCCTGAAGTCGGGGATGAACGTCAATACGTCATTTGTGGGTAAGCAAGTGGCTAGTTCATTGATGGTGCCGACGGTGGCGATCGTCCGCAATAAAGGTAAAGATGGAGTGTTAATACCTGGAAAGGATCGGCAGCCGGAATTCAAAGAGGTAAAGTTGGGCTTCACCATCCGGGACAAAACCCAGGTAACCGCAGGAATTAAAGATGGCGATCGAGTGTTTATTGACACTCCGAAGGGCTTTAAGTTGAACAAAGATAAAGATCAGGATAAATAGCCAACCATGGAAATCGCCGAAAGCCTGAAAATGGCCACCAGTACTCTGGTGGCGAATAAGCTGCGCAGTGGCCTGACTATGCTGGGCATCATTATTGGGAATGCCTCAGTCATTGCCATGGTGGGCATTGGTCAGGGTACCCAAAAGCTGGCGGAGGATCAATTCAAATCATTGGGTCCGAATACCCTGTTTATCCTACCAGGGGGACCCAATAGCCAACAAAACCGCTTTGGTTTGCCCCGCACTTTAGTGAGTTCCGATGCCCGAGCCATCGCCCGGCAGGTGCCCAGCGTGGCCGGAGTTGCTCCCCAATTGCAGTCTAGTCAGCCGATCGTCTACGAAAACAAAAACAGTACCTCCCAAGTAGTGGGTACCACCCCTAGCTTTTTGGAGGTGCGCAGTTTTGAGGTAGCCAAGGGACGGTTTATCACCGATGCTGATCAAAAAGCTGGCAATGAAGTAGCCGTCTTAGGGCCAGATTTGGCGGAAAAATTATTTGCAGGACGGGAGGCGATCGGCGCCAAGATTCGGATTAAAAATGTCAGTTTTGAAGTGATTGGGATTACGGTCGCCAAGGGCTCCTCCTTTGGCAGCAATCAAGATGATGCCGCTTATGTCCCGCTCAGCACGATGAGTCGCAAAATAATTGGCCGAGCTTCACCTTTTGGCCAAGAAGTGTCTTTTATTACTGTCTCCGCCAAGGATGCCGAAAGTTTGAGTGCGGCTGAGTTCCAAGTGACTAATCTATTGCGGCGGCGGCACAAAATTGTGAATGATGATGATTTTACGGTTCGCAACCAAAAAGATGCTCTGCAAATTGTCGGTACGGTGACTGGGGCGCTGACCTTGCTATTGGGTGCGATCGCCGGTATTTCACTCCTAGTCGGGGGCATTGGGGTGATGAATATTATGTTGGTATCTGTCACCGAGCGTACCCAAGAAATTGGTTTACGGAAAGCGATCGGAGCCACCCAAAAGGATATTCGGAATCAATTCATGATTGAATCAGTGATTCTCTCGGCGGCTGGGGGAGTAATCGGCACCTTGATCGGGGTTTCGGCGGTGATTATCGTGAGTTTAGTGACACCCTTGCCAGCGGCGGTTTCCCCAGTGGCTATCATTATGGCAGTGTCGGTATCGGGAGCGATCGGACTGTTCTTTGGGGTAGTACCGGCGCAACGAGCCTCCCGACTCGATCCGATCGTGGCGCTGCGGAGTATTTAACAGGTTTGGAGTATTTATGCTAGCTGTTTCTCAAGACCTTCCAGACCAAAGTACCCAGCCGATCATTATTCGGATGGAAGAAATCTGCAAGAAATACGGTGTTGGCGATACCCTGGTCAACGCCCTCGAAAATGTGAACCTAACGATCGAAGAAGGTGAATACTGCGCAATTATGGGTCCTTCTGGTTCCGGTAAATCTACAGCGATGAACATTATTGGCTGCTTAGATCGCCCGACTAGTGGCCATTACTACCTAGACAAAATGGACGTGGCTACCCTCCCTGATGATCAACTAGCACAGATGCGGAACCGCAAACTGGGCTTTGTATTTCAACAATTTCATCTTTTGCCCCAATCCACGGCAATGGAAAATGTGATGCTGCCTTTGGTCTACGCCGGGGTACCTAGTCAGGAGCGGCAAGACCGCGCTGCCGCTGCTCTCGAAAGAGTAAGACTAACTAATCGCCGTAATAACCGCCCCAACCAATTATCGGGTGGACAACAGCAACGGGTGGCGATCGCTCGTGCCATTGTCGGAGAACCGGTCTTACTATTAGCCGATGAACCCACTGGGGCCTTAGACTCCCGCACCACCCAAGAGGTGATGGATATTTTTACCGAGCTAAATGAAGGGGGCATCACGATCGTCATGGTCACCCACGAACCAGAAGTAGCTAGACAAACTCGGCGCATTGTCTGGTTTCGGGATGGCCAGGTTATTCACTCGCATCTCACCCCCGACGAGGTGAATCAGGTCGCTTTTTCCTGATTTATCAACTAGCTGATTTCCGGAGAAATCAACCCCGATGTTGGTTCAGTATCGACCTCAGCAGAGGGGAGCCGATGAAGGGGTAGCGCAACCAAGGACTTTTGCACTAACTTACGTCTTTTGGCGGGACGTATTTTTTCCCGCCACTGGTACAAAAAAGCCGTAATTGTTAGCCAAACTGGCCAATGATAATAGCCAAAATCATAGGTCTCATAGTTAAGCAGCCAATTATGGAGACTCATCTGAGGGAAATAGTTACTACAAGTGGTAGTGAGTTTAGCCGCTGGGAGTAATTGGCAACTAACTATTTCTAGCAAAGTGGTAACGCTGGCTGTCCCTAAAACAGACAGAATAATAATTGCTACGGTGGAGCAGGCAAACCAGCGGATCCGGCGGCTAGATGCCGGATTTCTCACTTTCCAAAAAGACTGTGCGGCTCGATAAGCAACACCCATAATGATGACGGGCAATATTAAATGAACTAGGATAAAAATAACGCTGGCCACCAGCCAACCGCCAGGAAATTTTAACCATTCAAACCAAGACAGTCCGGATAAAATCAGTCTCATGCTAGGAATAGCTAAAGGCAGTAAAAACAATGCTTGCAGCCAAGAGCGGCGGCCAGGCAACCATTGTGAAGTAAGCGCTGCCATAATATCCTGATGGGAGACAGATGCTGGACTCATCTGCCGAAAAAGCGGTTTTAGCATGTCGATCGCACTTCTCGCTGGCTAGGGGGCAAATATAAAAAATGCGAGTATTTTTACTCCGTCAATATTGAAACAAAACTTACTCGTTATCAATTTAGATGTTTGACGTGAGGAACTTGTGAGTGATCATAGGTCAGGAATGGTGATTTTTGATGGTTATCACTAATTCTCTACAATAATGGTTAAGTCTAGGATATCTGGCTAGGCTGAAATAACTCAAATACCTGTCGGCAGAACTGCCGTAACTGTTCCGCCCGTTCGGGGATTGGTTGCACAGGGCCTTCGATTTGCCATTGCTCGATCGTCGAAAGTCGCCATTGCTTGCCGCGATAGTCAAAACCAGCAGCCTCTAAGCCAATTACTCGCTGGTCATTGTCTTCGGTGTAAAAACGAATTTGAATAAGAATGCTGCGACTTTGCCAGCGCCGACTCCAACCCGGAAAGTGAAAAGCAATATCGATCGAATCGGGATCGACAGCTTCTTTGGTGTCCCGGTCATTTGCCCAGGGCTTAAGATCTACCCGGGCATCTGGAAAGTCTGACCGAAACAAACTGACCACCGAAGCGATCTTGCCAGCTAACACCACGTTTGTAGCTTGTTCAGCAGCGTTCAATAAATCTGTAGCTCCCTTATGCCTGAGATTCTTTTTAATTTACCAGAAAAATTATGGTATTGCGCCACAGTGCGGGCAATTAGGAGCGGGTCGCGCTTGGGGCATCGGCAACCCACAAGCGTAGCACATCACATGAGTACCTGGTTCTAAACCGTGGGTGACAGCTACCCGATCGTCAAAAACAAAACATTCCCCTTGCCATTGGCTATCGGTGGCCGGGATCTGCTGCAAATAATTGACAATGCCGCCTTGCAGGTGATAAACCTCCGGAAAGCCAGCGGCCAACATCCAAGCGGTCGCTTTTTCGCAGCGAATGCCGCCGGTACAAAACATGGCTATTTTCTGGTGCTTTTGGGGGTCTAAATTTTGTTGCACATAGGCTGGTAGCTCGGTAAAAGAAGATGTTTGGGGATCGATCGCCCCGGCAAAAGTGCCCACTTCCACTTCGTAATCATTGCGGGTGTCAATTAAAACTACGTCTGGGTCGCTAATTAAGGCATTCCAATCTTGGGGTGCCACGTAGGTGCCCACTTGCTGGGTGGGATCGGCTTGGTCAGAACGAAAGGTGACAATCTCGGATTTGACTTTGATTTTAAGCTTAGAAAAAGGCAGTTTACCTGGACAAAGAGCTGTTTGGTAAGTCAGGTCACTCAGGCGGGGCTCTTGGCGCAGATAATCCATCGCCGCTGCAATTAATTCTGGAGTGCCAGCGATCGATCCATTAATACCTTCGGTGGCCAATAAAATAGTGCCCAAAATTTGATGTTGTTCACAATATTCCCGCAGCTTAGTTTGCAGTTCAGGGCAGTTATCGATCGACACAAATTTATAGAAGGTAGCAATAGTCAGCATGGTCAGAATGGCCGGGGCGTTGCAGCGAAAACTTAATGATTTCCGATCTTAGCGCAGTGCGTCCAGCAATCGCTGATTCTCGATCGGTGTGCCCGTAGCAATCCGCAAATGGTAAGCATCTAAACCAGGTTTATGGCCAAAATCAGCCACATAGATTTCTTGGCTGGCCAATTTACTCACCACATTGGCGGCTGTCCGATCGAGTGGCTGGGAACTAATGAACAAAAAGTTAGTATCGGAAGGATAAACTTGAAAGCCCAAGCTGATTAATGCCTTGGTTAATTTGCTTCGTTCTGTCTTAATCTCGGTCAATTTTTCGGTCAGATAGGCTTGGTCCTGGACAGCAGCAATTCCTGCCGCGATCGCCAGTTGATTGACCGGGAAAATCTGCGCTACGCGGTAGATATAATCTACTAATTGCGGATTAGTGATGCCATAGCCAATCCGTAAACCAGCCAAACCAAAACCTTTGGAAAGACTACGCAGAATAATTAGGTGGGGATATCGATCGACTAAATCAGCTACGGTCTGCTGACAAATTTCAAAGTAGCATTCATCAATGACTACTAAGCAATTCACTTGCTCTAACAAGGCGATGAGAGTGTCCCGACTGCTGGCGTTGGCGGTGGGATTATTAGGGTTGGCAATAAAAATCAGCTTAGTGCGATCGGTAACAGTTTGGACAATCGCGGGGAGGTCTAAATCAAAATCGGCCGTTCGCTGTACGGACACAGCTTTGCCCCCTAGCATTTCGGTAGCTGCTCCATACACAAAGAAGGTCGGAATCGGCAAAATCACTTCATCCCCTGGCTCCAAACAAATTTTTAGTACCAGTTCAATCAAATCGTCTGAGCCATTACCTGCAAAGATTTTATCCAAGCTGACTTGGTTGTAATCGGCGAGTACTTGGCGCAAGTTATTGGTCAAGACTTCGGGATAGCGATTGATGCTACTGGCCGCTTGTTGGATGGCGGCGATCGCTTTGGGGGAAGGTGGATAGGGAAATTCTCCTTTGTCTAGTCGGATCGATCGGTCGCTTTTAGGCACTCCAGCAACTTTAGGATTGATTTTTTGGACGGCTGGACGGATGAGAGATTCTAGGTTCATATAAGTAGAAGTAGTGCGGAATGTGGGAAACTCAGTGGCTTCAGCCCTGAGAGGGAAGCGACTCGGGGGACT
>CAXTSX010000039.1:0-34180 GCA_964247085.1 uncultured bacterium | reverse complement strand
GACGCTACGCGAACGGGAGTGGAGGCAGTTGCTATGAAGCAGAAAAACCAAGAAGCGATTCTTGGAATCCTCGTGCGTTCACGCCGAGGAGCATGTCAAACCGTAAATCAGCAACGCCTATAATAAGTATTTTGGTCAAGCGACTAGCTTAGGCTGGATTTTTCAAACACTCTCTAAGAAATAAGTAGTAACATTTGCAGATATTCTTGCTCCTGATTATTATTTTTCAATAAAGAACACGACTACCCGAAATTTCAGATAGTCGTGTTCTTTATTGATACTCCAGACCAAAACGGTATGAAGTATTACTAGCCAAAAAGAGGACTTGAGTTCCTAGCTAAATTATGCGTATGAACAATCAAGCGTTTTAGCAGGTACAAACACAAGGATCAACTGGTGCTGGTGCTGCAGGTTCAGGATCATGCGCCACGACAGGAGGTGCCGGTGCTGGCTCTGGTGGAGCGACTGGGGTCGGTGCTGGTGCTACTGGTGCCGATA
Source organism: uncultured bacterium (assembly GCA_964247085.1). GTDB lineage: Bacteria > Cyanobacteriota > Cyanobacteriia > Cyanobacteriales > Chamaesiphonaceae > JAAFHZ01. The sequence goes on along the minus strand of CAXTSX010000039.1, from coordinate 33,682 downwards.
CTGGCGCTGATGAATGACTACCACCAAAAAGGCTAAATCCGCTTCTTTTTTTGCCGAAGAAAAATCCACCATTGATGGCATTCGCCTCCGTAGATGGTAGATCAATTAAGAAACTTTCACTATTTTCAGTCGATTGAAGATTGGCAAGTTGAATTCTAGACATATTAAACTCTTCCCTGAATGTTAGATGTAGATATGTAGACGAAAACAAACTTTGGTTTAAGACAGGATAAACTTTCGATGTATCGAGTTTGTCGCTCACGTATTAAATCCATTCACACTAACTATTTTAAATAATAAATAGTTATAGCATTAGAAATATATATTGTTAGCTATTTTGATTAAAAAACATCAGCTATTTAGCTGAAGTACTAATGCTATGTTATTGTTAGAGATTTTGATTCTTTTGAATCTATATTTTCTACATAAGACCTTGACACATTATGGTAAATTACACCACAATGTGTCAAAGACTTTCAAGAGTTGTTTATGACTGTGAGCCACCAACTAGTAAAACCCTTAGTAGTATATTTATTGCCTCAGGAAAAGGACTACAGCTTACTGACTGACCTTTATCAACTCACCATGACAACCTGCTATGTGGGTGAGCAGCTCGACCAAAAACCTACTAATTTTGAGCTATTTGTCAGAAAACTACCAAAATCCTTTGGTTATTTAATTGCGATGGGATTAACCCAAGCGTTGGAATATTTACAAAATCTACACTTTAGCAGCGCTCAAATTACAGCCTTGCAAAAGTTAGAGGTGTTTGAAAACGCCCCAACTACTTTCTGGCAATTGTTGGCTGAAGCGAAGTTTACCGGAGATGTTTGGGCAGTACCCGAAGGTACGGCAATTTTTGCCCATGAGCCGATTTTGCGGATTGAGGCACCTCTATGGCAAGCACAGCTGGTAGAGACTTTTTTGCTGAACACCATTAACTATCAGACCCTGATTGCTACCCGGGCAGCGCGGTTGCGGGACGTGGCTGGCGCTGAAGCTACGCTGTTAGAATTTGGTACCCGGCGAGCTTTTGGCCCTCAGGCAGCACTCTGGGCCGCCCGAGCAGCGATCGCTGCCGGTCTGGATACAACTTCTAATGTGTTGGCGGCTATTCAATTGGGGGTGAAACCCAGTGGCACTATGGCACATTCTTTAGTGATGGCGATCGCCGCTACCCAGGGGAGCGAGCAACAAGCTTTTACGGCTTTTCAGAAATATTTTCCGCAGTCGCCGCTCTTAATTGACACTTTTGATCCGATCGCTGCCGTTCAGCAATTAGCCGCAAAAGTTCAGGCTGGTGAAATGTCGGTACCGGGTATCCGGTTAGATTCTGGTGATTTGGTGGAATTGTCGCAGCTAATTAAGCAATTGCTGCCCAACACCAAAATCTTTGCCAGTGGCGATTTGGATGAATGGGAGATTGCTAGACTGCGATCGGCTGGGGCAAAAATTGATGGTTATGGGCTAGGGACTAAACTGGTAACTGGTCAACCGGTAAATGGAGTTTATAAGTTGGTGGAAATTGATGGCCAGCCCACAATGAAAAAAGCGGCTAGCAAGCAGACCTATCCTGGTAAGAAGCAAATTTATCGCCAATTTAGCCAGGGACAGTGGCAAGGCGATCGATTAGGCTTAGCTGATGCTAACCAGCCCGGTCTCCTGGAGCTAGTCATGGCCAATGGCCAACAACTTATTCCATCAGATAGTTTGGAGCAGATTCGCGATCGTACCCAGCAAAATGTGGCCAGTCTGCCCGCCGCTGTGCGGGATATCGATCAACCCCTGGATACTACAGTTGAGATTGCCCCCGACTTAGCCGCTTTAATTCAAGATTTAGGTTAAGCGATGAAAATAGCTTTATTTGGGACAAGTGCCGATCCGCCGACCCTGGCACATCAACAGATTCTCCATTGGTTAAGTGTCAAATTTCCGTTAGTGGCGGTGTGGGCAGCCGACAATCCAGACAAAGTGCATGAGGCCACCTTGGGACAACGTGCCCGCATGTTGGAATTGTTGGTGGCTGATTTAAACCATGATCAAGTACAAGTTTACCAAGAATTAAGCCACCGTTATACCTACAAAACCCTCAGCTTTGCCCAGCAGTTGTGGCCAACAGCCGAATTTAGTTTGGTAATTGGAGGCGATTTAGTGAATCAGATTGATCGCTGGCAGGGTGGCATGGAACTAATTCGCCAGGTGGAACTACTGGTGGTGCCGCGACCAGGTTGGTCAATTACCCCGGAATCCTTACGTCATTTGACTGATATGGGGGGAAGGGTACAAGTGGTCACGGAGCTTTACACCCCGGCTGTTTCTTCCACCGCCATCCGGCGACATATCGATCGGCAAGGTCTCACGCCCACCGTGGAAGCATATATCGATCGGCTCCAGCTCTATCCTTTGCAAAATTAAGAAAATTGACTGCCTTATGGTTGCGGAACGAAACTCAAAAAAATCTGGCGAAGCCGAGGCGCTAGCCGACTTTAAGGTCGGGGTGGATAATGTTATTTTCTCGGTGGACACGACTCAAAATCGGTTATTGGTGTTGTTGGTGATGCGGGGTGAGGAGCCTTTTTTGGGGCAGTGGAGTCTGCCGGGGACGCTGGTGCGCCGAGGAGAATCACTAGAAGCTGCGGCCGATCGGATTCTGGCCGAAAAAATCAAGGTCAAGAATTTATATTTGGAGCAGCTCTATAGTTTTGGCGGGCCGGGTCGGGATCCGCGTGAATCGATCGATAGTTATGGGGTGCGCTATCTATCAGTGAGTTATTTTGCCCTGGTGCGGTTCGAGGAAGCAGAGCTAATTGCCACTGGCGTGGGAGGAATTGCTTGGTATCCGGTGAATAATCTGCCGAATTTGGCCTTTGATCACCAGGACATTTTGGCTTATGGCGATCGGCGGTTGCGCAATAAGTTGGAATATAGTCCGATCGCCTTTGATGTATTGCCGGAATCTTTTACGCTCAGTGATATTTACCAGTTGTATATCACGATTTTGGGAGCCGATTTCTCGGATTATTCTAATTTTCGCAATCGGTTACTAAAGCTGGGTTTTTTGGTGGAGACGGGAGCGAAGGCGGCGCGAGGGAGTGGGCGACCAGCGAGTTTGTATCGGTTTGATGCGGTGGCGTTTGAGCCGTTGCGAGATAAGCCTTTGGTTTTTGTTTAGATATTGTTGTGAACTTATGAAAATTGCACTAGCCCAAATTAACCCGATCGTTGGTGACCTTCCTGGCAACGCCGCTCAAATCTTGGCAATGGCGAAACAGGCGCAAGCCCAACAAGCTGACCTGATGTTGACCCCGGAGTTATCACTTTGTGGTTATCCACCGCGTGATTTGTTGCTAAATCCTGGGCTGATCCTAGCTATGGAAGAACAATTGGCACAGTTGGCTACTCAGCTACCAACAAATTTAGCTGTGTTGGTAGGATTAGCCACCCAAAATCCACAGCCCCATGGTAAACCACTATTTAACAGCACTGCATTATTACAAAATGGCCAAGTGCAGCAGATTTTTCACAAACGACTTTTACCAACCTATGATGTTTTTGATGAAAATCGCTATTTCCAGGCTGGAGCAAGCAGCAATTATTTTGAGCTACAGAACTACAAAATTGGCGTGACCATTTGTGAAGACCTGTGGAACGATGAGGAGTTTTGGGGTAGGCAGCAGTATTTAGCCAATCCGATCGCCGAACTAGCCGCCCAGGGAGTAGATTTAATCGTGAATTTGTCAGCTTCGCCTTATACAGTTGGCAAACAACAAGTCCGGGAAGCAATGCTGCAACATGCCGCCCAGCGCCACCACCAACCCATTTTGTATGTTAACCAGGTGGGTGCCAATGATGACTTAATCTTTGATGGTGGCAGTATGGGATGCGATCGACAGGGTCAATTAGTTACCAGAAGCCAGTCTTTCCAGACCGATTTATCAGTAGTGGAATTTAAGCAGGGTGATTTGCAACCAGGCGTAATTGTAGAATCGATCGCCAATCCAGATGAGGAAATTTGGCAAGCCCTAGTCTTAGGCGTGCGCGACTATGCCCACAAGTGTGGGTTCCGTAAAGTCATTTTGGGCTTAAGCGGCGGTATTGATTCAGCCCTGGTGGCGGCTATTGCCGCCGCCGCCTTGGGTGCGGAGCAAGTACTAGGAGTTTTGATGCCTTCGCCCTACAGCTCGGAGCATTCTATTAGTGACGCGATCGATCTCGGCCACAACTTGGGTATTCAGACCAGCCAACTACCGATCCAAGAATTAATGACCGGGTTCGATCGCACCCTGGCCCCTTTATTTGTGAACACTGAATTTGGGATTGCCGAAGAAAACATCCAATCACGGATTCGGGGCAATCTGTTGATGGCGATCGCCAACAAATTTGGTCATTTACCGCTATCTACTGGTAACAAATCCGAGATGGCTGTGGGTTACTGCACTCTATATGGCGATATGAACGGCGGCTTGGCCGTAATTGCCGATGTCCCTAAAACCCGGGTTTATTCTCTCTGTCGTTGGCTGAACCGACAGCAGGAGATTATTCCGGTCAATATTATCGACAAACCACCCAGTGCCGAACTTAAGCCAGGACAGGTGGATCAAGATTCTTTACCACCTTACGAAATACTAGATGATTTACTGGAAAAAATTATTTGTGAGCATCGATCGACCACCGAACTGATCGCCCTGGGTTTTGAGCCAGCAGTAGTTTCTAAAATCATTCGCCTAGTGCAGCGCGCAGAATTCAAACGCCGTCAAGCACCTCCTGGTCTTAAAATTACCGATCGAGCCTTTGGGACTGGTTGGCGGATGCCGATCGCCGTGCTGATGCCTTGGAATTCTTAAGAATCTAAATCTGTTTTCCGTGCGGGTCTTTCCCGTTCTGTAATATCGGTCTTATTTAAGGGCTCTACTAAGTCTTGTACTTTCTGATTCAAGACCGTAGCAGCCTGTACCCGCCGCCATACAGTCAAACTCAACAAAACCGTTGTTCCTAGGGCGGTGGTTAATATCACATTAAGCCGGGTTCCTTGCAGCCACATCGCTATTAGATTAGAGCCCAGCGTAGCACTCCATAAAATTACGGCTGAATCGCCCTGAGAAAAGCCCCAAGCTAATAATCGATGGTGAATATGATCTTTGCCCGGCGTACTCATCGGATTTTTACCGGCCAGCAAACGCCGCACAATGACTTGGGTCGTATCTAAGACTGGCACTAGCAAAAACATGGCGGTGGGTACCAGGGTGAAAATACTAGTGACATTAGCACTACTCAAAATACTAGTGGCTGCCAACACGTAGCCCAAAAAATAAGCCCCAGCATCCCCCAAAATAATTCGGGATGGATGGTAATTATGGCGCAGAAAGCCTAGAGCAGAACCAGATACCCCCGCTAAAATCAAGGTGGCCGCTGCCCGAGCCTCAAACTGTGCTGATACGGCTAGTAGGCTCATTCCGGCAATAAAACTAATCCCACCGGCCAGGCCGTCCATCCCATCCATTAAATTGACGGCATTGGTGATTCCCACCACCCAAAAGACGGTGAAAAAGACTGATAGGGAGCCATCGATCGGCGTACCAAAATTCACCCCAATCTTGATCCCCACCACTACTAGCAATAGCCCCGCTAAAATCTGGACAAATAGCCGAAATAGCGATGGCAAACCAAATTGGTCATCAATGAAACCCACCAAAACCAGGATCGAAGCCCCTAGCAGAATAGCCAAAATCTGCACCAGAATCTTCTGTAGCACCATCGGACTAATACAAGCAGCCAAAATCAGAGCAGCAATTACTCCAGCATAAATCGCCAATCCACCAGCATTGGGCAAGGGCTCTTTATTCAGCCGCCGGGCATTGGGGCTATCAGCCCAGCCCACTTTCAGGGCAAAAGAACGCAGGTTGGGAATAAACCGAAAGGTCACTGCCCAGGCCACCGCAAAAGTCAGTACCACTGACAGCCAGCCGGTTCCTTGGGGATTACTAATTCCGATCGATCGCATGTAGCTAAAAATAAAATCCATGATGCTGCTAATGATCGTGGCAATGGTGAACAGGCTCGGTTGGAGGGTGAGTGACAGCACAGACACTACACACCCCAAAAAATTCTAGTGTATGGTAATACACTTTAAACTGATGTATCTCTTGTAGTTTAGTTTCTAGCTGATCAACTGGGCATTCGGCGATCGGAATAGATTTCTGACAATAAACACAAGTGAGATGGTGCTTATCTTCTTGAATAGTACTATACAGGGATTCTCCGCTGCCCAGAGTCCGCACCTGAACGGCGCCAGCTAGTTTGAGAGCATCTAAAGCTCGATATACTGTGGCCAAACCTACTCCCTGACTACGATTGCGTAGTTCTACATAAATATCTTGAGCCGATGTCGATCGATGCAGCTCTTGGAGAAGGTGTAGGATACGCTCTTGGCTGCGAGTTAAGTCCAATTTCATACTGGATTCAGAGATGAATATTTTCGGCTAATGTGCAGCCACGTTGCTATATTATATTTGAGTTTGGCGGATTGAATTTTTAAGTAATTAAAGCGATTAGCATGACTCAATCATATCAAGCTCGGATTTATGTAACGCTCCGCCCATCTGTCTTAGATCCAGCTGGTGCGGCTGTTCGATCGGGCATCGAGCATTTGGGCTTCCAAAATGTAGCATCCGTGCGGATTGGTAAATACATCGAAGTTAGTCTCGATAGCGCTGATGAGCAGTCCGCTCAGGCCGAACTGAATCAAATCTGTGACCAGATTCTAGCCAATCCGGTCATTGAAAACTATCGTTTTGAACTTGTCCCAGCGGCCTAGACCATGAATATAAAATTTGGCATTGTGGTATTTCCCGGCTCCAACTGCGATCGCGATGTGGCCTATGTCACTCGCGATCTGTTAAAAATGCCTACTCGGATGGTGTGGCATGAGGAAACCGACATTGCCGATATTGATGTGGTAGTGGTGCCCGGCGGGTTTAGTTATGGCGACTATCTGCGCTGTGGGGCGATCGCCAGGTTTTCGCCTATCATGAAAGCGGTAGTAAGCCACGCTCAACAGGGTAAGTACGTATTAGGAATCTGCAACGGCTTCCAAGTTTTAACAGAAGTTGGTCTATTGCCTGGGGCTTTAGTGCGCAATCGCGATTTGCACTTTATCTGCGATCGAGTACCTCTAAAAGTTACCAAGACCAACTTGCCCTGGACAAAAGCCTATGGGGAAGAATCCGAAATTTCGCTGCCGATCGCCCATGGGGAAGGTTGTTACTATGCTGAACCGGACACTATTCAGCAGCTGGAAGATAATCAGCAAATTCTGTTTCGTTACGCTGGCACTAACCCGAACGGCTCGCTGAATGGGATCGCGGGGATTTGTAATCAGCAAAAAAATGTATTAGGGATGATGCCCCACCCAGAAAGAGCGGCTGATCCCAATCTAGGAAGTGTCGATGGTCTCGGTCTTTTTACTGGCCTAATTGCTGGCTTTAGTTAATCTGGGGTTTCAATTTCGGGTAGTTCGATCGACTCTGGCGCAACAGCGATAGTTTCTTGTTTGGGAGTAGCTCTTTGCTCGGCGGCGGCTTTGTCTGCAGCCAATTGTTTCTCGAAAGCAGCTCGATCCTCTGCCAATTTTTGTTGCAAAGACTCCGCTTGAATTAGACCATTAATAGCAGTAGCGGCGATCGGCACTAGGCTCGATGTCGGAACAGGACTATCGACCCGTAGATTAGCATTGTTAGCTGGTAAAGCATTTGCTGGTAGAACTGCTGAATAAGTAGCAGTAAAGGCCGTCAACACAATGGCAAAAATCTTTTTCATTATTCTCTCCGAAATAAATATCGGCAGGAGGTGTCTGCATTGTCAGCTAAATTATACACTTTCTAATCATAAAGTTGATCCCATCTACCAATACTCTAGATAATCAAAAAAAACAGGGACATGTCCCTGTTTTTTTCTTTAACAATTAAGTTATGGATTATTGGCTAATAGCTCAGTTTTTTAGGCAAAGACACTAGCCACACGAATTTAGAGCAATCCTTAACCACGACCACGAATAATTTTGACGTTAGGTGGTACAGCTGGCTCTCCAGCAACTGGAATAGTATCGAGCGGAGCTTCAGGAGCACCTTGCTCAGCAGCTGCTCTAGCTGCCGCTAATCTTTGTTGCAAAGACTGGGCTTGAGCTAGCACACCGGGGCTAAATCTAGCAGTTCCACCAGAACCAACACCGGGATTACCAGTAGCCGTGCTACCTGTACCAGGACTAACACGAGGACCTAGGGGAGCAGTGTTACCTGTACCACCAAAGTTACTACCATTGGCACCAGCACCAGTACCAGTAAAAGTAGAACCTCCCGTCGAACCTGAAGGTGAAGGTGAATGACCAGAACTAGACTGAGCAAAAGCTGGTACAGCAGCTAAGCAGACAGCAGTCACAGAAACTACGCTAGCAATAATCTTGTTCATTGATTTAATTTCTCCTAAATAAAATGTGTATTACTAAAACTTGAAGGAAGTACCTACGCCCAATACAAATCTAGCACCACCCTGGGGGTCGTTGATACCCGCAATATCACGGAAAGCGGGTGTAATTACCAGCGGGAAGTCATCGCCAAATGGCACGATCGACAAGCCTATCGCTAAATCCTGGCCAGTCCACTCTGTAATCAAGCTGACGGGCTTAGCAATACGGAAAGCCGCCGAACCAAACACATTCACACCGCTAGGACTCTCACCAGCTGGTGTATTAGTAAGAGTATCTTGAGAAAGGAATTGGCCACCGCCAACACCAACAGATAAAGCAATCCGGCTCAAGAAGTCGTCAATGTTGGGACTAGTGCGCAGGATCTGAGTACCTACGGCGTAGTAGGAATTCCGAGGAACATCAGTCTGCCCAATATTAGCAAATTGGTTCCAACCGATCGCGATCGCTGTATCATCAGCTACCCGTTTGTGTAACTTGGCACTAAAACCACCGTCACCAAAATTACCACTGCGTCCAAAAGTATTTAGAGTATAGGCAACTTCCAAACCAACTGAATCGATCGCGTTACCCAAGCCAACACCGATACCAATCTCACCATCAGAGTCATTGGTAAAGCGTGCCCGCGATTGGTAACTACCAGAGATAAAGCCGATATTGTTATCAGCACCAAAGCCGATCGGATTGTTAATACTCAAACCAGGAGAGATACTGGAACCACTCACTGGAATGTTAGAAGGAAATTCCTTAGAACCCAGGCTACCCAACTGACCTTCAACTTCTTGAGTACCAGGATCAACTGGCTGAGCAGAAGCGCTACTACCCGTACCACCAGCGATTACGACAAAGTCGTTAAAGTCGGTGCCAGCACCATTCTTTTTGACCGTATCATCCCAACTGATTTTCACGCCTTGGTTAGAAAGACCAGAAAAGTCTTTATCGAACTGCGCTTGCACACTACCTTTAGCATTCTTAGAGCTAGTGGAATAGACTGTCGAAACTACCCGACCACTACCATTTCTAGATTCTAGGAAAAAGGTGTAGGGAGTGTTGGCCTGAAACTTAAAGACATTCTTGGGTGGATTGAGCGTATTTCCGGGAGTACCCAAAAAGTCGCTAGCCTTATTCACATCCCGATCGTCACTATCGGCTGCCTTCTCTTCCTTGATTAGGAGAGTTTTAACTCCAGTGTTAAGATCCATAACGCCAAAGATCGACTTATAAGCGCCATGGGATTCTATTACTTCAAATTCAACGCCAGTTTCTACATCGAATTGGACAACATTGTTGCTAAATTCATCAGCTTTAGCGGTTTGAGCCGTTAAGCCAGTAAGGGCAAGACTTGCTAGTCCAATGCCAATGGTAGTAGTTTTAAATTTGTTCGCCATAATGTTCGCTGTTTGTTTGGGATTAATAATCGATTGAGTCCAGCAAGCTGATGGGTATCCATCAGCTCGATGTTTCCTACCAAGTAGGGTTAGGGTAAGATGCGCCACCAGCAGATTGATCTAGCTGACTAGCGTTAGGATTCTTGACCGATTCCAAGAAAGCAGCTGATTCGGCTTTTACCTTCTCTAGTTCTGCTTGCGCTGCTGCATTAGGAGTACCTTGGGTGCTGCTGCGCATGAAACGACGAATGCCATCACCCGCAGGCTTAACAGGAGCTGGTGCGGAGCCAGGCGCTGGGGACATGGAAGGATCAGCACCTGGAGCAGGAGCTGGTGCATCGGATGGAGCTATACCTGGTGCGCCAGGAGCCTTATCAGGAGTAGCTTTGTCACCCGCTGGCACCTCTGGGGAACCTGCTGGTGGGGTTAAAGGTGTCGCTGGGGTAGTCGCATCGGGGGCACCAGGCATAGCCTTGTCGGGAGCTGGTTTATCAGGAGTAGCTTTATCTCCCGCTGGTACATCGGGGGCACCTGCTGGTGGAGTTAAAGGTGTCGCCGGGGTGGTGGCATCTGGAGCACCGGGCATAGCCTTGTCGGGAGCTGGTTTATCAGGAGTAGCTTTATCACTCGCTGGTGCTACTGAAGGATCCTTTTTATCTTTTTTATCCTTATCAGGTGTGGACTTGTCACCAGCTGGTGCTGCAGAAGGATCAATTGTGGTAGAACCCGGAGTTTCTGGAGCGGCTGGAGTCGCTTGGGCAACTAATTTAGATTGGCTCGGGCTGGTGTCTAGATTGTCTAAGCTATCTAAGTTATTGGCTTGACTGGGCATTCCTACAATTGCTGGTAAAAAGCAAGAAAGGCTCATTGTCAATAAAAATCGTTTCATACTTCAATACTCCCTATTAAACAAAACTGGTTTACTTTAACTTCATAAAATTAAGTCTAAACTATGTGGCATAGCGATTGCTTTATGTAGCTGAAGCACTGCATAAGATATTTTTATACTAGTGCAAGGTCTGAATACAAGTAAACTTTCCGTGGCAATTATATTGTTAATTCATAGATTAAATCAACATATTAATCATTTTATCGGTATTTATTAGTGCCAGTAGAGATACTCGATCGCTATACCGAATAGCAAGTATCGCTTGCCACTCTCTTGTGCCAAAATTGTAAATTGGCCGGTGGCTGCAATGATCATTTTGCTAATGCAGATTCTAGGACATAACCCTGTAATGACAACAAATGTTGGCGAAACGGGTGGAAACCGCTAAATGTTACAGACCTGAGTTGTTCAGAATTATATTTTGTTTAAGGATATTGTTAGTATGTGTTATGTGCAAAGGTTTTAGTCAGCAATTTGACGTATTTAAATTCAGGTGAATTTTAACTGGTGTGACCAGCAAGTGGCGCTAATGAAAATATTTTTGGCCAGTATTTAACTGCAAGTTTTATGAATTATATTGCAAGCATTTCGTCTAGCAGCTGCCGAATTGCAATTATTGGGGATGTTCACGGCCAATGGAGTTTTATTGATAATCAGTTGTTGCAAAAATTGGCTGTAGATTTAGCTCTTTTTGTTGGTGATTTTGGAAATGAGGACGTATCGATCGCTAAAATTGTTTCCGAACTAGAATTACCTAAAGCGGTAATCTTAGGTAATCATGATGCTTGGTTTAGTGCTACTAGTTGGGGAAGGGGGCAGTGTCCTTACGATCGATCTCAAGAGGATTGGGTGCAAGCCCAAATTGAGATATTGGGGGATAGCTATGTGGGCTATGGTCAGCGCAGTTTTCCGCAGTTTAATTTGGCGGTAGTGGGTAGCCGTCCGTTTAGCTGGGGTGGTGATCAGTGGCGCAATCAGGAGTTCTATCAAAGCAGGTTTGAGATTAATAACTTTGCGGAATCTACCGCCAAAATTGTGGCCGCCGCTGAGAGTGCCAGCGCAGAGCAATTAATTTTTATTGGACACAATGGGCCGACTGGCTTGGGCAATCAACCAGAAGATATCTGTGGTAGAGATTGGGCACCGCTGGGCGGCGACTTTGGGGACCCAGATTTGGCGGCGGCGATAGGTCAGCTGCAATCTCAAGGCAAATCAATTCCCTTAGTGGCTTTTGGCCATATGCATCATCAACTGCGCCATCGGACTGACCAGCTGCGGGTACCTGCTCGTCAAATTGGGAATACTTTATATCTGAATGCGGCGCGTTGTCCCCGCGTTGTGAACTATCCACCAATTTTGCACAATTTCTCGCTTGTCACTTTGCAGGATGGTCGAGTAAGCGAGGCTAGTTTGATTTGGATCGATCGACAGGGCGAAATTCAGCGATCTGAGAACTATTTAACAGAACTGAGTCCTGTGATACAATAGAAAACCTGCTGGAGAGGTGGCAGAGTGGTCGATCGCGTCCGACTTGAAATCGGATGAAGTGAAAGCTTCCGAGAGTTCGAATCTCTCCCTCTCCGTTTAAGACAAAAGCCCAACTTCTTCAAAAAAGTTGGGCTTTTGCTTTGCTGATACCTTTAGCCGCGATACCAAGTAGTTGGTGCGCCCTTCTGGTCTACTAAGATAATTCCTTGAGCTTTCAAATCATTACGGATTTGATCGCCTTTTTTAAAGTTTTTAGCATCCCGAGCCGCTTTGCGTTCGGCAATGAGTTGTTCGATCGACAGATCATCCAAACCGTCGTTGGCCGGAGCTGCTTCATCAGCCAGTTGAGCCTCTAAACCCAAAATAGAGGCCAACTGCTTCAAGCTATACCATTGCTGTTCTAGCATGGCGGAGTCAGCAATTTGACCGCCGTGGGTTAAGATATTCCCCGCTTTGCCTAAATCTTTAGCTAATTCAAATAACACTGCCAAACCGCCCGCAAAATTGAAATCTTCATCCACCACAGCGCAAAATTGTTGGAAGGATGGGTTGATGGTGACAGGCTGTTCAGTGGGCGCAGGTGTTTTTGGACGAGAGACATCTGGATTAGAAATATCAACGGCGGCTGTTACTTCTTGCACTTTTTTAACTGGCGATCGATCTTTAAATAAATAACCTAGCGCCTGCCGCACCTGCGCAAAGAAGTTTTCGCGGGGTTTTTTGAACAAAATGGTTCTGGCTACCACTGCAACACCAACAAACTCTAGTAAATTGGGCAAAATTGGTAGGGTATTAAAAATACCTAAAAACCGCGAAAAGAACCGCACCGGAAATTGGGTAAAGAACAGGGCGATCGTCAGTATTACTAAACCTCGATATTCTTGGGTGAATTGCCGGACAGCATTCGGCAAGGCTTGAAAAGGCTCTACCACGGGGCCAATTTCATCCGGCAACTGCCTGTTGGCAATAGTTAGCTGCGGCGCGACTTTGACACTAATGCTCAGTGGCACTGGGGCAAAGGTAGGGGGTTTGTGCAAATCCCAACCTAATTTGTCAGCAAAGCGCTGACCAAATAGCAGACCATCTTTGAGGGTTTGCCAGCTGCGTTCGTTGCTGGCTAAGGCATCGGCGGTAAAATCCATCGGCTTGCGATATTGAGCAGTCAAAATAAATAGTCGAATGACCATCGGATCTACTGGTCGATCTAATAAGTCCCGAATAGTAGTGAAATTGCCCAAGGACTTGGACATCTTTTCTCCATCGACATTTACCATGCCGTTGTGCATCCAGTATCTGGACAAGGGATGTTGATTCGCGCCTTCGGACTGGGCAATTTCATTTTCGTGGTGGGGAAAAATTAGATCATTGCCACCGCAGTGAATATCGATCGTTTGCCCCAGAGTCGATCGAATCATCGCCGAACATTCAATATGCCAACCCGGCCGACCTTTACCCCAAGGCGAATCCCAGGCCGGTTCACCCGGCTTAGCACTTTTCCACAGGGCAAAATCACTGGGATCTTCTTTGATAGTATTTTCCTCGGTGGCCACCGCCACCCGTCCACCAGCCCCAGCTTGCATGTCATCTAACTTGCGACCAGAAAGTTTTCCATATCCGGCAAACTGACGCACCCGAAAATAGACATCGCCAGCCACCGCATAGGCCAAACCTTTTTTTTCTAGCTCGGCAACTAGTTCAATAATTTGGGAGATATGCTCAGTAGCGCGGGGATAGTTGCTGGCATCGCGCACATTGAGCCGAGCTAAATCTGTAAAGTAAGCTTCAATATATTTGGCCGACACCTCGGCCATCGTTAAGCCTTCGGCTTGGGCGCGGTTCAGAATTTTGTCATCAATATCAGTAAAATTCTGGACATAGTTCACTTCGTACCCTCGCCATTCCAAATAGCGACGCACGGTGTCCCAAATGACTGCAGCCCGGGCATGACCTAAATGGCACAAATCGTACACCGTGACACCGCAGCAATACATACTTACTTGTTTGGGCAACAGCGATTTAAATGGCTCCTTCTTAGAAGTCAGGGTGTTATAGATACTAATGCTCATAAAGATCTGGGTTTTGTTAAACTTGTTAGCATGATGCCGCGTAGGCTTAATCATATCAATTCTTCCCTTCATCACGCCCTATGACTTCTGCTACTATTTCCGCCCAGTCACCTACCGATGAAACTACTCGACCAATTTTGCCGGTCACAATTATTACCGGTTTTCTGGGCAGTGGCAAAACGACGCTCCTGAACCATATTTTAACCAATCAGCAGGGTCTAAAGACCGCAGTTTTGGTCAATGAATTTGGAGAAATTGGGATCGACAATGATTTAATCATCGCCACCAGCGCTGATAACAACATGGTAGAGCTGAGCAATGGCTGCGTCTGTTGCACGATCAATGATGATTTGGTCAAGGAAGTCTACAAAATATTGAATCGACCTGATCCGATCGATTACCTGGTAGTAGAAACTACCGGCTTAGCGGATCCAGTACCATTGGCCTTGACTTTTTTGGGCACCGAGCTGCGCGACATGACCCGCCTGGATTCGATCATCACCCTGGTAGACTCCGCTAACTTTAGCTTGGACTTGTTTAACAGCGAAGCGGCTCTGAACCAAATCACCTACGGCGATATTTTATTGCTGAACAAAACTGACTTAGTTGATGAAGCGGATGTTGATCTGTTAGAGGTGCGCATTAGGGACATGAAAACAGGAGCCAGAATTCTGCGCACCAAAAATTCTGAGGTTTCTTTGCCGCTGATCTTGAGTGTGGGCTTATTTGAGTCTGATAAGTTTGTGGAAGGACCAGCAGATCATGGCCACGATCATCATGATCATGAAGACCACAGCAACTGCGACCATGATCACGACCATTGCGAACATGACGGTCATGACCATGAGCACCACCATCATTCCGATCACTTGGCTCAAGATGGTTTTACTTCCCTATCTTTCCAGAGCGATAAACCTTTCTCGATCAGGAAATTTCAATATTTTCTAGAGAATCATCTGGATGAAGGCATTTTCCGCGCCAAGGGTCTGCTATGGTTTGATGAAAGCCCTAATTGCCATATTTTTCATCTCTGCGGCAAGCGTTTCTCGATCGATGACCGGGAATGGACAGATTTACCCTCCACCAAGCTGGTGCTGATTGGTCAAAACTTAGACCATGACCAGCTCAAAAAACAGTTAAATGACTGTTTGTCTCTGACCAAAGCCAACGTCGGCAAAGGATTTGGTAAAAAATAACCGCTCACTGCAAACTAAACATGTCTTTTTCTAATTTCGGTCTATCCGATGCCATCCTTCGTGCTGTCAATGAGCGGGGATACACCGAACCCACCCCCATTCAACTCCAAGCGATTCCCGTGGCGATCGCTGGTGGTGACATTTTAGCTGGCGCTCAAACGGGTACTGGTAAAACGGCTAGCTTCACATTACCAATTCTGCATTTACTATCTGAAAAAAACAAAAATGATGGCCCGATCAGCCGTAACTTACCGATTCGGGCCTTGATTCTTACTCCTACCCGCGAATTAGCCGCGCAAGTAGAAGAAAGTGTGACAGAGTACGGCAAGTACCTAAAGCTGAATTCTATGACAATTTTTGGTGGGGTAAATATCAATCCCCAGATCCAAAAGTTGCGCAGCCGCATCGATATCTTGGTAGCCACCCCCGGTCGGCTACTGGATCACGCTCAACAGCGCACCGTAGATTTGTCCCATGTAGAAATCTTGGTGCTGGATGAAGCCGATCGAATGCTCGATATGGGATTTATCCGCGATATTCGGCGGATTTTGACTTTGTTACCCAGGCATCGTCAGAATTTGCTATTCTCGGCCACTTTTTCCTCGGAAATTAAAGAGTTGGCAGCGGGCTTGTTAAACGATCCCACCATGATTGAAATTGCTCGTCGCAATATCACTGCTGACACCGTAGCTCAAAAAGTTTATCCAGTCGATCGAGAGCAAAAACGTGAGCTACTTTCGCACCTGATCCATACCCATAAATGGTCGCAGGTCTTGGTTTTTACCCGCACTAAACATGGTGCCGATCGATTGGTGAAGCAACTGGCTGAAGATCGCATTAAAGCCTTGGCCATTCATGGCAATAAAAGCCAGGGAGCGCGAACCAGGGCTTTGGCGGAGTTTAAGGATGGTGGTTTGCAAGTGTTGGTAGCTACCGATATTGCGGCGCGGGGACTAGATATTAATGACTTGCCCCATGTGGTGAATTTTGAGTTGCCCAATGTCCCGGAAGATTATGTGCATCGGATTGGTCGGACTGGTCGGGCTGGTGCTGATGGCGGCGCTTCGTCTTTGGTCTGTATTGATGAATGGAAACTATTGGCCGATATTGAAAGGTTGATTAAGCAGCCGTTGCCACAAGAAGTTGTGGCTGGTTTTGAACCTGATCCAAGAATTAAGGCCGAGCCGATTCCGAATGGGCGGCAGTCCCGTCAGGGTGGCCAGGGTCGCGGACAGTCGGCGCGGTCTTCATCGGCAAAGCCGCAGAGAAGTGTTGGGGGAAAGGCTCCGGGGAAACCATCCCGGCCAGTGCCGCGCAGTCGCTAGGGTGAAAAATTGGTTTTCTGGAATGTAATTTTGTTACTGATTAACCCGCTCTAGTTCTTCATCCAATGGTGATACGGATTTTACCTGCTAGTAGTGGTATAATGCTGTACAGTTAATATTTTTACTTTACTGACAGCATATAGCTTTGGGAGCTTTTCTTGAGATATTCTCAAACACCTTCATTAATGTATTATCATGTATTAATCGTCGTAAGCTGGTATGTCTAGTCTTTGGCTTATTGAATAATTTAGTCTACACACTAAATAAAAAGATCCGCTATTCAACTTTTAGAGGACACCACCATGTTAAAAAATCGAAGCATTTTCTTTACTGCTACGTTTCTGATGGGGTTGATCAGCTTGCTGATACCAGACCAAGCTCTTGCACAATACCAATACGACAATTCTTTCAACCAAAATAATTATCCACCAATAGGTGCAACTTATTCAAACGGCAGGCGCACAAAAAAAACAGTACGACAATCAAAATTTAATCAAAAGAGAACAATGTCTGCGAAAGCTCGTAAAGAGTTATTGCGACGCTGGTCGCGCCAATCTAGCAATACTCGATAAAGCTCTTACTCTCTTCCCGTGATCAGGTTGCCAGTGAAAAGTTCATGTATGACAACCTTTTTATTGGTTAACGCAGTATAAATTGATTGTATTGGTATTGGTGGAAATACTATGTTATGGGTCGAGCTAAGTTCTTAAACTTGGTCAAGCCGGGGTCAAATACCAGTTTGACCACACCAGTGGGACCGTTCCGGTGCTTGGTCACAATTAATTCTGTGATATCTCGATCGGGCGTGTCTGGATTATAGTAAGCATCCCGGTATAGCATAATTACCAGATCAGCATCCTGTTCAATACTGCCACTCTCCCGCAAATCCGACATCATCGGACGCTTATTATTACGAGCCTCCACACTCCGGCTCAGCTGCGACAGCGCAATAATTGGCACATCCAACTCCCGCGCTAGTCCCTTCAAACTTCGCGTAATTTTTGATATTTCTTGCACCCGATTATCACTACTGCCTTCCATCAGTTGCAAATAATCCAGCATGATCATCCCCAACTGCTTACCAGTCTCGGCTTGTAAGCGCCGCGCTTGGCTGCGCATCTGCATCACCATCATATTAGCCGTGTCATCAATATAAATCGGTAAATCCGAGATTTTGTCGATCGACTCGTAGACACTTTCCCACTCCTGTTGAGTGATCCGGCCAGCCCGCAACCGGTTGCTATCAATCCGCGCCTCGCCAGCTAGCATTCTTTGCACCAACTGCTCCTTAGACATTTCTAAGCTAAAAACTAACACTGGCAGTTGATGAATCTTGGCCATGTTATAGGCAATGTTCAAGCTGATGGCTGTATTGTGAACACAGATGTCATTAGCGACAAAGTTATGGGTGCTTGGGATAGTTAAATCGTAAACTTGTTTAGAGCCAATCGGCTCGATGGCCACAATTTCGTCCCAATATACTTGGCTTTGAGCTAAAGCCTGCAAGGGTGTGCTTTCCAAGGCTGTGGCTAGTTTTAGTAATCGATCGCGTGTTGGCGCACGTTTACCCACATGAATATTACTATGACCAGTAATCCCAGCTTTAATAGCCACTGACTGCCAACTTGCCCCTGCACTGATTTTGGCTGCACTCAACTGATTCCACACTGACAGAGGAATCAAATCACGGTTAGTTTGATAGCGCTTATGCTCCAGTGCCAACAAAACACTGGTGGTAGCCTGTTCCTTACCACAGATCCCAATTTCAGCCACAAAAGTCTGGATAGAAATAGCATCAGTAATATCAATTTGCCATGCTGGTCTACGCTCACCTTCGTACAACACCAATCGAGCTTTGAGACGAGCAATAATACCGAACCGTAGCAACAAATGTTGAACCTGTTGAGCTAGTTTTTTGCTAACTGTAGAAAATCCGAGTTGGACTTGTCCACTACTTAAAACTGTTGCCCAGCCATCAGTAGCAAATAGACGATTCAGAAATGCGGCTAGTTGTAATTTTGGTAGTTGAAAAATGACCGCAGGTACAAATTTATCATGAGACAATTTCCCCCAAATACCCAGAGATTTCAGCCAATCAGTTAAAGAATTGTTAGCACAAATAACTTCCCAACCTTCCGGTACAAAGCTATCTTCAGAAACTTGCAAGTATATACAGAGTTGATCGAAAATTTCGCGCGATGGTGTACAAACTCCCTTCTGCCATTGATAAATCAAAGATAGACTAATTCCTAGATAATCGGCAAGTTGTTGATATGGTATATTTTTTTTATTTAGTAAATCTTGTAAATTCTTACCAAAGATTTCTCGATTATTCTTGAAAAAATCAAAGTCAGTTGACACGGCTAAGCTAGGCGCTCGTGTGCCCCTAGAAGTACCGATATGAACTTTTAGTTTGCCTTGGCTAAATTCTTGGACAGCATCAATAAAGTCTTGCTGAATAACAGAGTTAGTATTAGTAAATCGTGGAGTTCCTTGACTAAGATTTCCATCCCCAATCAAATAACCTAGTATTTTCACTGCACATTCTGACAAAGAATTATTGCCAAAAACTGGTATTGTTCTAGGCACAGCAATCTTCTGTCCCACTGTTAAATTTGATAAGGGTTGCCATCCATCCAAAGTGAGAAAAGGATGAGTAAAAGTGGTTTCAATCTCTCGACCTAGACTAGTTTTCACCCGAAACACCGGTTTGATGCCGTCATCAATATAGTCTGATGGTTCAGTCCAGCCAAACTGCCAATTGTCTTGAAGTGTCAGCAGTTTTGTTTGTTGCCCAGCGTGTTGCTGATATAGACTTTCGATAGTAGCGATCGATCCATCGGCTAAAACAATTTCGGCATCATGAGCCAAGCATTTGCCCATGGATGGGCGACCAGCAATTATAATTAAGTCCGATCGCTGAAACCCACCAGTCATGGCATCCAGATCGGCGAAATCACAAGTCAGCCCCGGCGGCACTAAATTTTGGTGCCGGGCTTCGATCGACTTACAAGTATCCAGGATAATCTCGCTCACCGGGGTGAGACCAGACTGAGGACGCACCTGGGTAATATTCAATACCTTTTGCTCGGACTGGTCTAGCACTTGCTCTAGCGACTTGCCCGCGTCGTAGCCCAATTGGCTGACATCATTACCAACTTGAATTAACTCCCGTCGCACATACTTTTCCATCAGCAAAACAGCTAAGGAATCAATATTTACAGCGCTAACGGTGCGCTCTACTAGTTGAATTAATTTACTCTGGCCACCGATTTTTTCCATTAATTGGTTATCGGTCAACCAATTGGTCACATTCAATAGATCAGTGGGTCTACCTTGGCTATACAGATCGATCGCCGCCTGATAGATGTAACTGTGCGCCGGAATATAAAAAGCTTTGGGTACCAATAATTCAGCTACCCGTCCATAGGCTTCTGGATCCAGCAAAATGCCCCCCAAAATTGCTTCCTCCACGCCAATATTTTGGGGAGGAATATAATTAGCCGCAATATTGGGAACCGCCAGATTTTCACTGACTCTAGATGCCAAAAACTCGCCAGTGGGCGGCGAGTTTTGGTTATGTCTGGCACTCGAAAAACTGGTTTCTTCAGACATTGTGGGAAAGAGAGATGGCTAAAACTATTCAGCAACCACGTTGAATTCTACAGTTACAATCACCTCGGGGTGCAGTTTCACTTCGGCGCTATAGCTGCCTAGTTGATCAACATCAGGAATACTAATGTCGCGTTTGTCTACTTCTACATTAGACAATGACTTGATTGCTTCAGCAATTTCGGCAGTGGTAACAGTACCAAAGATGGCATCATTTTCACCGACTTTTTTACTGATTTGCAGTGCGCCAGCTTTATCGATCGATGCTTTCTGTTGATCAGCTTCAATCTTCAGCTCAGCTAGACGCTGCAATTCAATTTCTTTCTTCTTGGCAACCTGCCGGAGAATGCCTGGAGTTACCGGGAGGCCAATGCCTTGGGGCACCAGATAGTTACGAGCATAGCCCGGAGCGACTTCTACTACGTCACCGAGCTTACCTAGCTTCCGAACTTCTTTACTGAGAACTAATTTTGTACGCTTTGCCATAATCCTAGGGGAATGTCTTGAAACCCAAATGCCAGAATTCCAATAATAACATGGTTTGTTACGATGGTCAGAGATCTCCTTGGTTCCAAATTTTTCGATGGCTAATCCTCGGCTCCAAAAACTTTTTGCCTACGCCCAACCTTATTTGCCAGCTGTATGGCAGGGCATTGGGGCATTACTGGTTGTTAATCTGTTGAGTGTTTATATTCCTTTGCTGATTCGGGATGGAATCGATCGACTGCGCATCAATTTTAGCTACACCGAAATTACTCACCTATCCATGCTGGTGATCTTCTTGGCCTCCATTGCCTGGGTCGCCAGAATGGCCTCACGATTGCTGATTTTTGGTGTCGGTCGGCGAGTCCAAGCGGATCTAAAGCAACAAATTTTTGATCACCTCCTAAAAATGGATGTGGCCTATTTCTCCACTACTACAGTTGGAGATCTAATTAATAGATCAACTAGTGATGTGGAAAATATCATGAGATTGATGGGCTTTTCGCTGCTCAGTATTTTCAACATTATTTTTGCCTACGCTTTTACGTTGCCCGCGATGTTAACTATTAATGTGCGGCTTACTCTTTTGGCCTTGGCCATCTATCCAGTCATGCTGATGACTGTGCAGATTTTTAGCGGTCGGCTGCGCCAGGAACAGGTGATTGTCCAAGAAAAATTATCCGATTTGAGCGAGTTGATTCAAGAGGATATGAGTGGGATTACGCTGATCAAAATCTATGCCCAAGAGGAAACTGAGCGGCAGGCTTTTGCTAAAAAAAACCAGGCTGTTTTTGATGCCAATCTCAAGCTAGCCGAATCCCGTAATACCGTGTTTCCAATTATTCAAGGTCTGGCTTCGGTGAGCTTACTAGTTTTGTTATGGCAAGGGGGGCAAGCGATCGCCAGTCAAGAAATTACGGTGGGTAACTTTTTGGCTTTAATTATCTACGCCCAAAATCTAATTTTTCCTACTGCTCTACTAGGTTTTACTATTACAGCCTTTCAACGGGGAGAAGTCAGTATTGAGCGCGTAGAAGAAATTATGTCTGCTCAACCGCAAATTACCGATACTCCCCAGACGATCGCTCCAGTCCAGCAATGGCTAGGTGGCTTAGAAGCCCGTCATTTATCTTTTACCTATCCTGGTGCCAGTAGCCCAGCACTTCAAGATATTAGTTTTAAGATTCAGCCCGGGGAAAGAATAGCGATCGTGGGTCCGATCGGATCAGGCAAATCAACTTTGGCCAATACTATTCCTCGGCTATTGAAAATCGAACCCGGTCAGCTATTTATAGATAGCTATGATGTCACAGAACTAAAACTTACTAGTTTGCGTGGATTGATTACCTATGTGCCTCAAGAAAGTTTCTTGTTTAGCACTACTGTAGCTAACAACATCCGCTATGGTAGTCCAGTCGCCGATCTAGAACAGGTGAAATTCGCTGCTCGTCAAGGACAGATGCATAGTGAAATTGCTAATTTCCCTGAACAGTATGACACCCTAGTAGGGGAACGTGGCATTACACTATCGGGCGGCCAGCGCCAACGCACATCGATCGCTAGAGCATTACTAGTGGATGCGCCAATTTTGATTTTAGATGATGCTCTGTCTAGTGTAGACAACCAAACTGCCACGACAATTTTGCAAAATTTAGCAGCCCAGACCCAACGTAAAACAGTTATTTTTGTATCTCATCAGTTATCCGCTGCGGCGTTGGCCGATCGAATTTTAGTGATGGATAAAGGAGCGATTGTCCAGGTTGGTACTCATGCAGAGTTAATCACTCAAAAGGGCTTGTACCAATGGTTATGGAGTCAAAACCAACTAGAAGAAATGTTGAATTAACTAGTGAGTGAAAGTACTCACTATACAACATGTGTAATATACTTAATTTTGTAGTTTAAGATATTTGATTTTGTAGTGAGTGGTCAATTTACACATTGACCGTTAGAATGTGTGCAACGAGTTAGACACTAAAAATTATGCCAAGCACTATTGTTAAAGTTGCCAACACTAGTTTAATTGCCTTACTCGATAGAGTTCATAAAGGCGGCGAAGTTACAATCGAAAGGGATGGTCAAGCAGTTGCACTGCTCATTGCCACCAATCATGAAAAATGCTCTGATGAGCCTCAAATTGAGTCTGGGATGACAGATACAACCCAAGACCATACCTCTAAAGCTGTTGATAATAGAGAATTTCAGCAATTATGCGATGCTTACGCCTCTGCGGTCTAGCAATATCATAGTTTTCTTTTAAGCTTTCCCAAGCTTTCAACTAGTTTTGGGATGCTCCTACACCTCAGTGTGTCTATCGTCAGCTATTTCAAATAATTAAAAAGGTTTGGTGTATTGAACTATACCAAACCTTTTTAGTATTCGGAGTTTCATCATCATTAATTGATTAGTTGATTTTAGATAGCATGTATTTATCAACCATTTAGTTCTTAGTTCTGTTCAAATTTAAGTTGTGGTCATGCAATAAAGTTATTTCTGAAATGATTATGTATATTCAACTTTTTGGATAGTAACTATAGTTGAGATTGAGCGCTGTTATCGGCTAATCATAAAAATACTGCTTAATCAGTATTTTTATGAGGCAATATCTTTGGCGTGTCTTATTAAGATTGAGCAACACCCACATGCATCCCTATAATGTAAAGATATTTGTATTTAATTAAAAATTCCTAAATCTTATGTCATTGATTCAAAGAATCCCTCTGGGGCCTACCTTGATTAGTATTGGTGGTTTACTTACTCTTGTTGGGTTTGGGGCTTATGCCGTTGATAACTCTACTCTCAACCTGGTGGGATTCTTCTACGGTGTACCATTGCTCCTAGGAGGATTGGCTCTGAAATCTTCGGAGCTGAAACCAGTGGCCTTCATTGAGCCAGAGGCGGACATGCTCCAGTTGCGCAAAGCCCAAGAGACTCCTACCCAAAAACAAATCCGTCAAGATGTCACCAGATTCCGTTATGGCGAGGAAGCGCATTTAGATATAGCCTTAGAAAAGTTGGGGATGTCGCCCACTGATGAAGAACGGCCAATTTTGAAAGGATTACGCGAGGAGTCGATCGATGGGAATTATGCCATTATCTTAGAATTTTATACCCCGCTTATTTCTCTAGCGATCTGGGAAGAGAAACAGGAGAAAATTACTCGATTCTTTGGTCCAGGTGTGCGTACCACCATTAATTCCATTGGGGAAGAGGAACTGGAATTAGCTCTGATTGTGGCTGCTCCGGTAGCAGCTGCCGTCTAACTTTTTTCTAACCGCACTGCATACCAATGCAGATACTGACCATTATCTAAGTCTAACTCGCAGTAGTTTACTAATAAATAGGCTGCTCGGTCGGCGATCGAGGTTTTACTGGAAACATCGGTGGGTAAGTCTACCGATGTTGTTGTGAGGGTAGACTCTAATTTTGCTAACATTTCAGCAGCGGTCAGAATTTCCTCTGGCTGTCCAGGGGTGAGCATCACGTATTCATCTTCTTGAAACATTAACGAGTCAGTCATAATCCAGATGAATCCTTTCCTAAATCTTCAGTACGAGCCAGCGATCGAAACCCTGGGCACCGATTACTACGATGATGTGACCGCTGCCGATTTTCCGCAACACACCTTGCGCTGGCGCAATGATGACATCTTAACTCAGTTAGGCCTAGAACCTAGCGCTGTGCAAGATCAAGATTTTGCGGAAGCTTTTGGTCAGTTTGTGCAACCGGCTCATCCATTGATGGCGTTGCGTTATCACGGTTACCAGTTTGGGCAATATAATCCCGGACTGGGTGATGGGCGAGGCTTCCTCTATGGCCAGGTGCGCGGCATTGACTGCGAGTTATACGATTTTGGTACCAAAGGTTCTGGTCGCACTCCTTACTCCCGGGGTGGTGATGGGATGTTGACACTCAAGGGGGGGGTGCGAGAGGTTATTGCGGCGGAGGCTCTGCATCGTATGGGGGTGAAGACTTCCCGCTGTTTGAGCATGATTGAAACAGGTATGGATTTGTGGCGAGGAGATGAGCCATCGCCGACCCGGTCATCAGTGATGGTGCGCTTCAGCCGATCGCACATCCGGTTTGGTACTTTTGAGCGGTTGCATTATATCGATCGACCCGATCTCATTCAGAAATTGCTGGATCACGTCATTCAATATTATTATCCGCATCTTCTAGACCAAGCCGACAAATATATTCTGTTCTACCAGGAACTAGTACAGCGGGTAGCCGAATTAGCTGCTCAATGGATGGTAGCGGGTTTTTGTCATGCTGTTTTAAATACTGACAACATGTCGATTACTGGCGAGAGTTTTGACTATGGTCCTTTTGCTTTTATTCTTTCCTATTTGCCAGATTTTACCGCCGCTTACTTCGATCATTCTGGTCGCTATAGTTATGCGAACCAACCAGGAATTTGTCAGCTGAACTTAGAACTATTACAAAAACCCTTAGCGGCAATTTTGAAACCGGAAGAAATGACTACAGCACTAGCCGAATTCGCTAACCACTACAAGCATAGTTATCACCAATTATTGGGGCGTAAGCTGGGAATCGCTAATCCCAGTGAAGAGTTGTTGAATACCACGATCGAACTACTCTATCAATCACAGATGGGTTATCACGATTTCTTTGCCAAGTTAGCCCATCATTGGCAAGTTAGCTGGCAGCAAGATCTGAATCAGATTTTAACTACAAATTGGTTGCCGGAAAATACTAGTGTCGCCCTATTAAGTCAATGGCGACAACAATATCATCAAGCTATTTCGGATCTATCGCCAGAGCAGCTGGCCAATGTTGGTAACTTGTTAACTCGCTGGAATTCAGTAACTGTGCCGCTACGATTTGTGATTGAATCGGTTTGGGAAGCGATCGATCAAGAAGACAATTGGCAACCCTTTTATGAGTTAGTAGAGAAGCTGCGTACTGGTCAATAACAGAAAATTTGTTTAACTGGCTTTAGATGTAATCAGTATTTGAAAATCCATACCAGCGATCTCAAACCTGTCGTCACCGTTCATCAGGTTGCTGATGCGCGGTTAGGTTTCGCCTCGTCTGGTGTTTCAAGATTACCGAATCTAATGATTGCTCTCAACCGATCGACATTTTGAATAAGTGGGTTTTAGTTCATGCGGGGAAATGTGAGAATCTTAAGTCTATTGGGCTGAATCAATCAGCATAAGTAGTAGTTAGCTGGCTGGCTTTAGTTGTCAGAGAGGCGCAAGTTTTGAGTTAGTTGTTGATATTTCAAATCCAATTACCAGAAAACAATTATTAATAAAATGAGAGCATTATTTTAAGCTGGCAGAATCAGTCCCTCTGTCACCAAGAGTCCACAAGGGACGGGTTCATTACCTCTTTAACAACCTTGAAGAATTGAGGTAAAACAGCGGAAGTATCCTCCTGTCGCCATACAACAGCAATTTGTCGGTTTAGAGTTGCACTCTGGAGCGATCGATAAACGACTCCCTCACGGTGTAGCGTTTGAACGTGGTTAGGTAAGATTGAAACGCCAACACCTGCTGCAACCATGCTGAGCAGTGTAACCACTCCGGTTACTGTGACAGTTTGATTGATTTTTGGTTCAAAGCCGGCTTCCCGACAGAGAGTGACAATCTTCTCATAGAATGGCAATACATCCAGAGAAGGTAAGATGATTGCATCGTTGGCTAATGCTTGTAGAGGAATTTTAGTTTGATCGGCAAGAGCGTGGGTGGCTGGCAATGCGACAACGAAATACTCTTCAAGAATAGGTTGATATCTCAAGGCTAGATCATTATGTGCAAAGCTAGGAGATCGTTGAAAGATTACGTCTAATTGATGGTTCTTAAGCATCTGGAGTTCCTGTTGAATTGTGACTTCATGCAGCTCTAGCTCCACTTTCGGAAACTGCTGCTGAAACAATTGCACAACCTCAGGCAGAATCGTGTTGGCAATCGAATTGTTCATACCGATGATTAAACGTCCGATTTCACCTTGGCTCGCTTGTCGAGCATGAGAAACTGCTCGATCAAGATGAATGAGTGCTTGCCGTGCTTCTATCAGGAAAGCTTGACCCGCTTCCGTTAGCTCAATAGGACGTTTACTGCGATCGAACAGCTTGACTGCTAACGTTTTTTGGTCGGCACTTAGCAATTTTTCCAGAGCTTGAATTCTCTGACTGAGAGGAGGTTGCTTAATTCCTAAACGCTTTGCTGCCTCAGTGAAGTTGTTGTTAGACTGCACGACCGCAAGGAAGTAGCAAATCTGTCGAAGCTCATACTGATTGAGATGTTGAAACTCCATATCTATTACTACTATATCTTCAAGCATATTTTGTTATGTGATTCTTATTCTATATCATATAAAAACTGCTTGAGATAAAGCATACATACGCACCCCGCTCAAGTGTTGTTCCTTTTATTCATATAACAAGCTAACGCCCATTGAAGGAGAATTTTATGACGGTAAATTCAGCTATCACCACTACATCCAGTCGCCTGAACCGAGAGATTGAACTACCCCCTGAAGTAAAAGCACAGATGCAGAGAATCGCTGATAGAACGGTCTCCTACTGCAACGAATCGCTTGATAATAGCCGCTTTTTTAGCTTGCTTAAAGACGGAAAGATGACCCTGGACATAATGCAATATACCTTCCTGCAATATCATCTTTGGCGAGATCGTCTGCATCAGTGGTTTGGATTGTGTATCGTCAAAGCAGGAAGTTGCACTGACTTAGATCAGAAAAGAGCGATTATGTCCTTAGCCGATCACACCTTCACAGACTTACAAGATGGTCATAGTGAGATGTATCTGGAATTTCTCCACGAGCTTGAACTGGGTGATACTGAAGTCCAAGCATTGCATCGGAGTGCCGCGACAGTTTTGTATGAGCGCTCATTTTTTGACGATTTCGGCTATGAGACTAGTAACTTCTACGAAGCACTAGCGGCACTCAGCGGACGAGAGCTATGCGTATCAGTCCGTAATGGAAGACTTCTCCGGGATTATTTCGATGCCCGTAGGCTGAAGCACCCGACTTGGCTAGCATTGCACGCAGAATTAGAAGTCGAGCATTTTCAGGATGCCATTCGCCCAGTACTGACCCGCTATACAGGGGATACAGCTAAAATTGCTGATTTGATGCAGGCAGTTGAGCGAGGTGTCGATCGACATGTGCAGTATTTCGAGGCAATGCTCCATGAATACGAGTCCCGGTAGCTTT
The DNA here is from genome assembly GCA_964247085.1 of uncultured bacterium. Lineage (GTDB taxonomy): Bacteria > Cyanobacteriota > Cyanobacteriia > Cyanobacteriales > Chamaesiphonaceae > JAAFHZ01. Next base: position 5,550 of record CAXTSX010000039.1, on the reverse strand, counting down.
ACGAAAAGCCTAAATAATAACGATAAACTAAAGATGAACAAACAAGGCGTTGCTGAATCATGGTATGAAAACAGATAACTTGAAAATTCAGAAGCTTGACCTGCTCTATTTTTCATTGTTTACAAATTAAGTCGTTCATCCCTCAATTCAGCAACACCCTTTTTTATTAGCATTTCTTATAAAATTGCTCTAAATTATTGGTAAGACATTCCTGTTATAGATTCGATCAAGCAAATAATTGGCAACCTTCTTATGAGTTAGTAGAGAAGCTGCATACTGGTCAATAAAAATTAGCCCAACTCCTACCGAGTTGGGCATAAAAGTTGAGGCCAACCGTTCTACAATCAACTTGTAATAAGCTGGGTTAGATCTTTATTCGTCAGTACCTGGAGATGAGAAACCAGACTAGATCGATCGATAGGTGCGGTAATTAATATTTGGGAAAATATTATCCATTTCCTCAATTTTACCCAACCAACCGCTATCAATTTTCTCCGCTTTAATATCATCATAAAGCTTCAAGAAACGCAGCAGATGAGACTTGGTACGCCGTACCGCATAGGGCACCATCGTACCAGTACGCATAATAAACGCCCAATCCGAAGACTGCAGCAACAACACCTCGCGCGCCGCTTGATTCAGCGCCCGCCACTCCAACTCATCCGCTGGTTCTCGGGCCGCCAACTCCACCATCCGTTCCGCCGCCTTATGCAAATGCGGATAAACCCATTGGTTTTGGTCATTCAACCAATATTCATGAAAACCCTTATAGCCCCAACTAGATTGAGAAGGGCGACAGACCTGCTGAGAAGGATTATTCTGCAAATATTCCGCTAGGTGAGTCATCTCAAAAGTATTTTGATCGAACCACGATTTGCGGAATAGGTAGTCAATAAACCAGGGACCTTCATACCACCAATGACCAAACAGCTCGGCATCGTAGGGCGATACGATCAGCGGTGGCCGCTGCATCATGTTTGCTAAGTCACCAGTTTGACGCTGGCGGTTGACCATGAAATCTTCGGCGTGGTCAGCGGCTTTCTTCCTTGCCCAGTAAGGATCATACAGCGCCTTTTCATGGCCAGTTTTGGAAGTAATTTTATGATATTTAATCCCAATATTTTTCCGTTCACCGTTGGGCATAATGTACGGCTTGATGTAGTCGTAATCAGCTTCCCAACCTAAGTCTTTATAGAATTCGCGATACTCCGGCGCACCAGGATAGCCAACTTTAGAAGACCAAACTTGCTGAGAAGATTCATGATCGCGACCAAAAGCCGCCACCCCAGTTTCGGTAAAGATGGGGGCATAGGTGCCAAAACGCGGACGGGGACGGGCGTAGAGAATTCCATGTCCATCCGTAAGGAAATAACGCAGCCCCGCATCGGCCAGCATTCTTTCCAGCCCTTCGTAGTAGGCACATTCGGGTAGCCAGATTCCTTTAGGGGCGCGGCCAAAAGTTTCTTCATAATGCTCACAAGCCACCTTGATTTGCGACCAGACCGCTTGTGGATGCATTTTCATCAACGGTAGATAGCCGTGGGTGGCTCCGCAGGTGATAATCTCCAGGTTGCCACTATCTAAAAATTCTTTAAATCCTCGGGTTAGATCGCCGCCGTAAGAATCCCAAACCCGTCGAATATCGGCGAAGTCGATAGCGTAGTAGTCTGCCAGATATTTGATATGACCATTGTGATCATTGTTGGCAATTTCTTTGACCAGCAATTCTTCTAACTTGGCCAGATGTTCTTCATAGCGACCTTGTAGTAAGGGATCGCGCAGCATCGACACCAAGGGTGGGGTCATACTCATGGTCAGTTTGAAATTTACGCCATCTCGCTTTAGCCCTTGAAAGACTCGTAGCAAGGGAATATAGGTTTCGGTGATTGCCTCGTAAAGCCATTCTTCTTCTAATACGAAGTCGCTTTCGGGGTGGCGAACAAAGGGCAAATGGGCGTGGAGAACTAAGGCAACATAACCGATCGACATAGCAGTATTTTTTTCCTCTTAGGAAAACTTCTCTGGCTGAGGGCTGGCTTTATATTATCTTAATATTTACGTCTATTTTCGCTGATGACGACACAAATCGTATGATGGGGGATCGGTGGGGATCAATATCTTCCTAACCATAAATTTCTGGTTAAATTAATGGATGGTTTTCTCAATCTCAATAAGCCAGCCGGACTTACTTCCCATGATTGTGTTGCTAGGGTGCGGCGAATTTTGCGGACTAAAAAGGTCGGCCATGGTGGCACCCTCGATCCGCTAGCTACCGGTGTTTTACCGATCGCCATTGGCAAAGCCACGCGGCTATTACCCTATTTGCCTAACGACAAAGCTTACCGGGCAGTAATTCGATTTGGTCTCAGTACTAGTACTGATGATTTAGAGGGCGAAATTTTAGCTAGTCCGGGGGCAGCAACTTTGCAATTAGGGGCGATCGAACAAGCCATTCTCAGTTTTATTGGTGAAATCACTCAAATTCCTCCCATCTACAGCGCTATTCAAGTTAATGGTCAGCGTCTATATAAGTTGGCGAGAGCTGGTGAGACAGTGGAAGTACCTGCTCGGCAGGTGCAGATTCAATCGATCAACTTGCACCATTGGCAGCCAGGCGAATATCCAGAGTTGACGGTAAATATTGCCTGTGGGGGCGGCACTTACATTCGATCGATCGCCCGTGATTTGGGCGTAGCAGTCGGCACCGTGGCCACCTTAGCGAATTTAGTGCGGACAAAAAGCTGCAATTTAGAACTCGCCGACAGTATTAGCCTCGCCGATTTAGAACAGACCATCGATTTTCAGCCCACCGCCCCCTTGATGGCGCTGCCCCATTTACCCAGAGTGAATTTGAACGAGCCAGAATTAGCCGACTGGTTTCAAGGTCGGGCAATTATATTGAATCAAGCAGTACCTGTGGCAGTCCCAATATGTGTTACGACAGCATCAGCCTTGGTCGTGGGAATTGGCATAATGAATGAGAATCAACAGCTTTGGCCAAAGGTCGTTTTGGCTTTGCCATAATTTTCGCCAAATAATACAGTGATCACTTTGGTGCTGCGGTGGGGAATCCTGAAGGATACCGGTCACTCGCAGAAACAATCACAAATTTATGAAAGCTATGATTTTGGCGGCTGGGAAAGGAACGCGCATTCAGCCAATTACTTACACCATTCCCAAACCGCTCATCCCCATCCTGCAAAAGCCAGTGATGGAATTCTTGGTAGATCTGCTGCGCGAGCATGGATTTGATCAAATAATGGTCAATGTTAGCCATCTCGCCCAGGAAATTGAAAGCTATTTCCATGATGGCCAACGGTTTGGGGTCCAACTTGGTTATTCTTTTGAAGGCTCAATTACCGATCAGGGCGAATTAGTCGGTCAGGCGCTCGGTTCGGCGGGGGGGATGAAACGCATCCAAGATTTTTCGACATTTTTTGATGATACTTTTGTGGTGTTGTGCGGCGATGCCCTCATTGACTTAGATTTAACAGCGGCAGTTAAATGGCATCGTGACAAAGGTTCTCTAGCTACGGTGGTGATGAAATCGGTACCGCAGACAGAAGTTTCTAGCTATGGGGTGGTGGTGACCGATGTCGAAGGTCGCATTCAAGCTTTTCAGGAAAAACCAACGATCGAAGCAGCTCTTAGTACTAATATCAATACGGGTATTTACATCTTTGAACCAGAAATCTTTAACCATATTCCATCTCAGGAAGAATATGACATTGGCAGCCAACTATTTCCCAAATTAGTAGCCATAGGTGCCCCTTTTTATGGGGTGACGATGGATTTTCAGTGGGTGGATATTGGGAAGGTGCCCGACTACTGGCAGGCTATTCGGGGTGTTTTGCTCGGCGATATCAAAAATGTGCCGATTCCTGGCCGTCAAGTTAAACCCGGTATCTACACCGGTGTTAATGTAGCGGTTAATTGGGATAAAGTCCATATTCAAGGTCCGGTTTATATTGGCGCAATGACCAAAATTGAAGATGGGGCGACGATTATTGGTCCATCGATGATTGGGCGAAATTGCCGAATCTCGACTGGTGCCAGAATAGACAATAGTGTGGTTTTTGAATATTCCCATATTGGACCACAGGTTTATCTGCAAGACCAACTAGTTTTTGGCCGTTATTGCGTGGATAAAAATGGTGCCACCCTAGATTTACAGGAGGCGGCGCTGGATTGGTTGATTACCGATACTCGCCAGCCACCAGTGATTAGTTCAGAGTATTGTTCGATCGATGCAGTTACTCAGCTGAAGGAGTTTTTGATGAATTAGCTAAATTCGCTAATCTAGAGCCGTTGGGCAGAAACAGTTAAGATGTTGAAGAATGTCACCTCAATGGCTCTATGCTGCAAATTACCAATCGAACAGCCATTCCTCTTAGCGAAATTGAACTTAGTGCCGTTCGATCGCAAGGTGCTGGCGGCCAAAATGTGAACAAAGTTGCCACGGCCATTCATTTACGTTTTGATATCAATGCCGCTTCTCTCTCGCCTCTTTACAAAGAACGCTTGCTTAATCTGAGCGATCGAAGAATCACTAAAGAAGGTGTAATCATTATTAAAGCCCAGCAACACCGTACCCAAGAACAGAACAAAGCTGATGCTCTGAAACGACTCCAGGAAATTATTCTCCAAGCCACCATTACGGTTCCTAAACGCAAAGCTACCAAACCCTCGCGCAGTGCCCAACGCAAACGGATGGATAGCAAAACCAAGCGCAGCCAAGTAAAAGCGTTGCGCGGGAATATCACAGATTAAATACAAAACCTAAGCGAGCAGTGGGAATCGAACCCACATCAATAGCTTGGAAGGCTATAGTTTTACCACTAAACTATGCTCGCACTGTCAGCGGAAACTTAATATTATCACAAGAGCGGCGGGGAGCAAAATTTGATTTGCTCCCCGCCAGTTGTTCGTTGTCATTACTGGCAACTATCCTACTGCTAGCGTTAGTTGTTTCTGACCGGCTTGGTTATAACTACTCCAAAAACTAGCAAATTCGCGGGCTTTTTCTTCCCAATCCGGGTGAATTCGATACATCCGCCGTGGGCGACCCCGACCTTCTACTTTTTTCCAGTAACCAGAGATCATCCCTGTTCCTTCCAAAAATTTAATGGCGCTGTATAGTACAGTGTCAGAAAGACGGAAAGTTTCAGAACCTCTTTCTAGCCGAGAAATTAGTTCAGTGCCATACGAATCTCCATCCATTAACACTGCCGAGATGTAACAAACAGCCAACTCTTGATTGAGGTAGAGTGGCGGGGGGTTTCTAAAGAAACGGTAAATATCATCAAATTTCATAGGCTTGACCACATATAATGCTGTAAGAGTATTTAACCCAGGAAAGATCTCATCTTGATCTGGTGACCTCACACTTAACTGGACAGAACATTGCAACGTATTCAATGTATTCCGTCACATAAACTATTTATGGATGATAAATTGATCGTAATGAATCGATCGAAGTTGAATATTTTTGACCGAGTTAGTTGATACTCTATTTCAAGGGTAGCTCGATTATCCTTCCTATTGGAGAAT
>CAXTSX010000038.1:26915-35660 GCA_964247085.1 uncultured bacterium | reverse complement strand
TCATGACCGGAATTACTGGCGAGTCGGCCAGCAGTGGTTTTGATCCGGTCAAATATCTACGGAGCTTTGACTATGGTACCGTTACTCAAGAAAATGGTCGGACAGTGCGGGAGTTTCGCTTAGAGGCTCAGACGGCCACTGTGATGCTGAATAAATCCACCAGTTTTATTACTTGGAATTTGAACGGTCAAGTACCAGCGCCTACTCTTAGAGCTAAGCAAGGCGACAGAATTCGGGTTATTTTTTATAATCGAGCTGGCCATGCCCACACCCTACATTTTCACGGCGTTCATCCAGCAACAATGGATGGTATAAAACCAGTCAAAAATAGCAAAGTTTTTATCTACGAATTTGATGCGGAACCTTTTGGAGTACATCCTTATCATTGTCATATTGAGCCCGTAACTAGACACATTGGCAAAGGTTTGTATGGCATGTTAATTGTCGATCCACCTACACCCCGCTCACCTGCCGATGAAATGGTTTTGATTATGGGAGGGTATGACCTCAATGGCGATCGCCAGAACGAACTATTTGCTTTCAATGGCCTTCCCGACTACTACATGCATCATCCAATTCCGATTAGGCAAAATCAGCTGGTACGTTTATACGTACAAAACATGATTGAGTTTGACCCAGTGGCTACTTTCCACCTTCATGCCAATATGTTTCAAGTATATCCAACTGGCCGTACCCTTGTCCCTGCTTATGAAAGTGATGTCATTACTATGGGAACTGCCGAGCGACACATTTTAGAATTCAGCTTTAAATATCCCGGTCAGTATATGTTTCATCCTCATCAAGACTACATGGCCGAAGCTGGTTGCATGGGATTTTTTGACGTTCTGGCAATTGCTTAATTTATATTTATCTAGACTAATTTTAATATTTGTGACTACAGCTATTGCTATTCTTTCTCATAAAGGTTAGAATCGGCGCAACTAGACTCCTAATAGAATTAATTTTCAATAACCTTCCCTATATTTTTTCGTACAGTCTTTATCTAGAATTTATCAATGAAATTTCTTCTACATTTTGCTTTTGGTTTGGCCATGGCTTGCCTACTGAGCCTCAGTGCTTGTGTTAACGGTCCGGAAACCAGCTCTAAGCCCACTGCCATGGTCTCGCCTTCTTCCAATTCAGACCCCACCGCCAGCTCTACAGCTAGTCCACACAGTGGTGGGCATGGCAAAAAAATCAACATCAATGATGCAATTCTTTCTGAGCTAGATAAACTAGAGGCAAAATTGGGAGTACCAGCTCTTTCCAATAAAATTCAAGGTAGTCGTCCCTACGGTAAACCAGAAGAGTTGGTCAGTAAAAAGGTAATTGATCAGACGCAGTTCGATCAAATTAAAGATATGGTGACGATCGAGAAAATAGAACTTACTGGCGAAGCTAAAGATGTTGACTACATGACTAAGCTGGGGTTGATGAAAGGTCACCTGTTAGTAGCGAAGGAACTATTGGATTTGAAAAAAATTGATCAAGCTGAACCGCATATTGGCCACCCTGTTGAGGAGATTTATGCCGATGTAGAAGAGCAGCTCAATGAGCGTAAGGTACCAGAATTTAAAACGCCCCTAATTGCTCTCCATGATTTAGTAAAAGCTGGTGGTAAAGATAGCACCAAAATGACTACTGAATTTGCAGCTTCAGTAAAGTCGGTAGATAATGCGATCGCGATTTTACCAGCTACCAAAAAAAGCTCATCGCCATTTATCCTGCAAATTATTAATGGTCTATTAGATACCGCGAATTCGGAATATAGTGCGGCCATTGCCAACGGCAAAATCACTCAAGCCGTGGAATATCAAGATTCACGCGGGTTTGTAGTCTATGCTAACGAATTGTATAAAACTATTGAACCTCAGTTACAAAAAGATCATCCAGCTGCCGCCACCATGATTGGTAAATCCTTAGTGGATTTAGCAAAAGTCTGGCCAGCGGCTATTCCACCAGCTACTCCGGTTAAAACTCCAGAGGAAGTAACCAAAATGGTGAAAGCAATTGAAGCCGAAGCCCAAAAAATTTCCAAACCTACTGCTTAATTTACGATCATCGCAAGAGTAACCTGACCAATGGACTTTAGTTCTGCCTTACCTACTTTTATTATTACTCTCCGCGAAGGTGTGGAGGCGGCTTTAGTCGTGGGAATTGTTTTTGCCTACCTCAAGAAAGCTGGCAAAACCCATCTTAAAAACTGGATATATTTTGGGATTGGTGCCGGGATTGCCGTTAGCGCGATCGCGGGAGTGGCCTTTGAGTGGGTTATTAAAGGTTTGGGCGCAGCGAACCAGCAATATGCCGGTATGATTGAGCCGCTAATGGAAGGTGTATTTGGCCTGTTGGCGATCACGCTCCTCAGTTGGATGCTAATCTGGATGGCGCGCCATGCCAAGGGTCTAAAGCAAGAGGTTGAAAGTGCTGTTGGTGGAGTCTTGGAAAGTGATGCCAAAGCAGGCTGGGGTATATTTAGTTTGGTCTTTTTTGCCATTTTGCGAGAAGGCTTTGAAACAGTTCTATTTATTGCTAGCAAGTTTCAGCAAGGGATTGTTCCAACGGTGGGGGCAATTGCGGGGGTGGCGACAGCAACTTTAATTGGAGTGATGCTTTTTAAATGGGGGATGCGTTTAAACATCCGCAAGTTCTTTGCGGTGATGGGCATTTTGTTGCTGATGATTATTGCTGGTTTAGTAGTTACATCACTAGCCCGTTTTGACCAGGCGATCGGATCTGTAGCTCAAATGAATCGGGAATCTCAGAGCATGTGCTTTTTCTATGAAAAGTTTGCCAAGCCAGCCGATCGAGACTGTATCTTAGGCCCAATGGTATGGAACTTAAGCAAAGTTCTTCCTGAAGAAAAGTTTCCGGGTATCGTCTTTTCAGCACTATTTGGCTATGTGCAGCGACTATATTTGGTACAAGCTATTGGCTATGTAGTTTTCCTGGTTACTGTTGGCAGTATTTATCTACAGCCTCAGACTTGGAAACTAAATTGGTCGCGCGATCGCAATACTGCTACTTGATATTAATAAAGAAAAGTAATCATCCTGAAAAAGTGGCAGAGAAGCATTGGATTCTCTGCCATTAATTGTTTCTCATCTCACTACAGCGCCAATTAGTATCGTTAATTGCTGGATAGCCTCTGTCGATCGCTTCCGCACAAATACCATAAATTGTCAGTTGGCAATCGAGCATTTGCCAGCCATGTTTTTCGACTTGCTTTAAGCTTTGCTTTAAAATCGAGTCATTTTCAAACTCAATAGTACGATTACACTGAATACAAACTACATGGTGATGGTGATGCGGCGATGATGTATTTATTTCATAGTGTCTATGGCCTTCAGCTAATTCTAATTCTCGTAAAATACCCATTCGTGCCATTACCTTGAGCGTGCGGTAGACAGTCGATAAACTAATTCCCTCTTTTCGCTGGGTCAAAACTTGGTATAAGTCGTCGGCACTTAAATGATTCCCTTGAGGTAAAGTCTGAAAAAATTGTAGGATCTTTTCACGCTGAGGGGTGAGCCGCCAGCCTTTGTTGTTCAGCTCTGCCCGAAAAGAGTTAGGTGTAATAGCCACTAAAAATCACTATCTAGCACATCAAAATACTTAAGCTTCATTATATCTTTATATGCAAATTAATCTCAATAGTGATTTCTTTTCTTCCACTGAGTATTTATGAAGACCATCAGAAATTAATTGACTCTGCTGTGAGAAAAGAAATCCTGAGCAAATTCAAGACTTTTTGCGTAGGACACGAACATCCAGCAGTTGTTAGGATCGAAAAGCTGAGAGGTGAAAGCCAATATCTTAGCCAAAACTAGTATTGATTCATGCAAAATAGTTTTTGCCAATAACAAATCCAAGGGTTGATTTAAAAATGATGAAAGACTTAGACCAGAAACAGACGATCGATACCCTGCGTAGCATTATGGAGTTCGAGTTGGCTGGCGTAGTCCGCTATACTCACTATGCCCTAATGGTGACTGGACCAAATCGTATTCCGATCGTAGATTTTTTTAAAGAGCAGGCTAACGAGTCTTTACTACATGCTCAACAGGTTGGTGAAATTTTAACTGGTCTAGAAGGACATCCTTCTTTGAAAATTACGCCCATGGAAGAAACCTACAAGCACACTGTCAAAGACATTCTGACAGAAAGCTTATTCCATGAAACCAAGGCACTTAAGCTCTATAAAGACTTGCTAGATACTGTTGCTGATGCTAGCGTTTACCTCGAAGAATTTGCTCGAACCATGATTGGGACAGAGGAACTACATACGATCGAGATCAAAAAAATGTTACGGGACTTCAGTTAATTGTATTATTTACGGCAGTCTTTAGCTTGCCAGTATTGGCGTAAGCAGCTCAAACACCTTTGATGATGAAGCTTTATGACAAATAACCCCCGATGGCTTTAGTCTTACGTTGGGGGAATTTTTGCATTCCTTTAGGCAACCGACTTTTTCAATCGATACTACTCCCTGTAAGTTTCGCTCTTGAATTACTTCCTGTAACGCTGCGCACATTTTGTCACTACCCCGCTTATGGCAAGAGCCTTTGCTACATACCTGAACTCTGATAGAGGGACTACGACTTGTAGTTTTATATGTTTGGCAGTTATTTAGTACGTTTAAGATATTAACAACTTTGAGATGATGATCACCAACTTGAACTTGTAATTTTAGATGAGTACCCGATTCCAGTAGTCGCCCTATTGTTGGTCGGAGTGGCTTTGGGACTTTAATTGATTGAATTAGATCGGCTTGACCATCAGCAGAACCACCGAGCATTTTAATCTGCAATTGCTTAAGCTGTCCACTGCGTGACAACTGTCCACCGATGAAAGACCCTTCAATAGTTGTAAGCATGTAAAACTAACTGGATGTACTTTATCTTTGATTTTAGCACTTATTGCAAGCTTTTCTCAATACAAAGATTTATTAATTCAGATAATCGGCTATAATTTGTTTGGCCTGAAGCATCGGGCTTAAATTAGTCTTCTAGTCTTCGATCGATTATTTCCATTGTTTATGCTACCCGCTGTCGTAAAGCAGAAGATTGGATGGCCTGATATATTAAAATATGTCGCTCTTGGTTGTGGCTATTAGCTCTTCTTTGGACTGTAGACATAACTTCGTCCCACTGTGCTGAAATGATCATAGCTACTCGATCGAATTGATGTGCCGAAATATTTTGGCGGCGTTGATTGTTAGCTTTCATGGCAATCACCTAAGTGGTATTTAAATTGAGGAGATTTTTTTGGTTTAAAAGTAGCAGATTGCTGTAGAGAAGTGATCGGGGCAAAGTCTCGACAACCGATCGCCTGTTCTGTACAAGCCAGATGAGGACTAACTGTACATTTGAGATAGCAGCTATTTGTGAAGTACTGACATTTACTACAAGGCACGCGGTGCAGCTGATAGAGATGCTTAATGCCAACTCGCCAGTTGTAGCAAATTGTCAAAAAACCACTGACTGTTAGACCCCAAGCAATCACAGAGCAGAGTGAAATCATGATAGAGCTGTAGCCAAAGATCGTTGTGGGGAAAGAGATTTTTGCCAAAATTCTTGAATTTGACTACCAACATCAGCGGTCTGCCAGTGGTGGAAAAAGTGTCCACCAGTTTGGTGGTGCCAAATTTCATCTTCTGGCTTGAGATGCTCCAGCCATTCGGTAAAAAGTACGCCTTTGGCAATAACATCATCTTCTGCTGCTGCCAAGAAGAGAGGCATCTCGACTCCGCCCTGGGGTAATAGGTCAAACTTCCATAAAGAGTGATCAGAAGGGGCTTCTAGCAAATCTCTATCCAGTCGATTGGCAACCTGTTGAATGCATCCCGGACAAGCCTCTGGGAAAAGACTAGTGGCCATAAGCCTCAAAATACAGCTTCGTTCGTAAGGCAGAGAGCGGAGGTGATAGTAGTAGTAAGATTGCCAATCGATCGCTGGTTGTACTGGGACACTTAATAGACTTAAAGAAGCCACATTTTCTGGATGAGAACGGGCATAGCGTAGAGCTAAAGTGCCACTCATGCCATGGCCAACCAGGTGAACAGGCTGTGCACTATTACTGACATATTCATGCAAAAGTTCTTGAGCATCCGACATTGTACTAGCTTCGTCAATAGTTTGGTGATATTCCCAAATGCCAATCTTAAAATCTTTCGCCAAATAATTGAACAGATTGCGGTGAAATATCTTTAAAGCTGGGCTAACATTCACCCACAGAAATTGATAGTCGTGTTGCATAGGAAAAGTAATAGCTATTAAGCTATGGCTAAATGTAGGAGATTTAGGAGCATGTGCCCCTAAATCTCCTGATGGATAGGAATTCGTTAGACCCCGAAGGCTTGCTTGATTTGGCCAACCCAGGTTTTGATGCGTGATTCTGTTAAATCGCCTTGGTTATCTTCATCTAGTGCTAAACCAATGAATTTTCCATCACGCACACCGCGTGATTCGCTAAAATCGTAGCCATCTACTGGCCAGGGACAAACTGTTTTGCCGCCTAATTCACTAATTTTTTCTTCTAGGATGCCGATCGCATCTAAGAAATTATCAGAGTAACCAATTTGGTCGCCAACCCCAAAATAAGCCACTTTTTTGCCACTAAAGTCAATGCTATCTAAATCTGGGAAGAAGGCATCCCAATCACTAGAAAGTTCGCCAACATTCCAAGTAGGGGCACCAATAATCAGATTTTCGTAGCCAGTAAAATCGTCAACTTCGACTTGGGACATGTCATGTAGAACTACATTGCTATTACCCAGTTCCTCTTGAATCATTTCAGCAATCGTTTCGGTCTTGCCTGTTTGAGTACCATAAAAGAGACCAATTTTAGACATGCGATATCTCCGGTAGATGAATTTGTTAATTAGTGCGTGCCCGATAGCTGTGCCAGAGATGGCCAACCAAAGCCACTACACCTAAGAAAAATTGTGTTGCTGCCAGACTGCTGCGATCGGCACCATAGAATTCGATCGGGAAAACTGTCGTGTTAAAACCGATGAAAGCACTAGAAGTCCAGGCCATTAGGGTCAAGCCAGACTTTTCTTTAATCACTGCTGTGAATTATCTTGAGTCACTCAACATCTGAACTGTAAAATCATTCAGTACGAGAAATCAAGGGTTTCAGGCTTTATTCACACCTTGCGTTGCATGACATAGCTTGACTCCTAAGATTTTAGCTATTGACTATTAATCTCAGTAAGTATAGTAAGAAATGGTAGCACAGCTACTGATAATAAATCATAATAAGTAAACATTAAGTTTTGTGAGTATTTCACGATCCTGATTTTTATGTAAATCACTACCTCAAGGGAAAGGCAGCCAATGCCTTGCGCAACAATGTTTTTGTGATCAGTCGGTAGATAGCTAATCTTTTGCTTTACTATTTTTTAAGCCGGTAATGCCTGATCACTCCTTAAATTTATTGACATTTTATTTCAATAGCTGTAGTGTGGTTGCATAGATTACCAGTTAGGAAGCTTGGCGAATGTTTAGTTTTTAAACCATTCGAGATTTTTTCTTATGAGTCTGGTGTTCTCCTCTCTAACATTTGATTAAATATTTGGGTCAGGTAAGTCTCGCTTGCCTGCTCATATTTTTTTGCAATTGATAGTGTTAGTGGGCAATACCTAGTATTGATATCAACATCTCAAAATTGTGCTGTTCAACATCCATCTAGAAGTCACATCTCAAACATGTCTAAAATTCAACTCGGATTACTCAGCTTGCTTTCGGTCATTATGTTGGGTTCGATCGATCCCCCCAAAGCTGTTGCTAATGATCAACGACCTTCAGCTAGCTCATCTATCACTTCGCTAGATTCCGCCTTAGATAGACCAACAGAATTAGCTGAAGCCACAGCGGTTACTGATCTGTACGCTCAAGCCCCACCGCCACCAGAAGAGAAAAAGCCAGAAGAAAAGAAAGAGACTAACTCTTTTTCATCCACCACTAAGCTTACTGGCCAAGTAATCTTCGGCTTTAATTCTGTGCTATCCGGGAATAGTTTTACCCGCACCCCCATTTTTGGTCAGAGAACTCGTTTAGAGTTAGCTACAGAGTTAGGTGGTGGAACCCTGACTACTCGTCTACAATCGAGTGGCTTAGGTCTGGTCAATGATAATGCTAGCAACACAGTCAATACTCCAGAAGGAACTGCTTCCTTTGCGGATGGTAAGACTGATAATGCTGTCGGGATTGACCTGCTCAAATATGATTTGCCCCTTGGTAAAAATACGCAAATAACCTTAGCGGCCAACGCAGCTGGAGCAGATGATTTCACTGACTCGATTAATCCGTTATTAGATGGTGATGGTGCTAGCGGTTCAATTTCGCGGTTTGGTGGTCGGCCAGCAATTTATTACTTGGTTTCTGGGACTGGTGCTGGCATTCGCCAAAAAATAAGTCCTACTTTAGAAGGTAGTATCGGATATTTAACTGGTACTGCCAACGACCCGACAGCAGGCATTACTGGTGGTGGTTATGGAGCGATCGCTCAACTTACTTATTTGCCCAGTGAAAATACCAAACTGGGTTTAACCTATGTCAATGCCTTTAAGCCAGCGGCGGCTACCGGTGGTACTAATTCTGTTTTTGGGATTGGGAGCACTAATGCTGATAACCTAAGCGGCAACAATAGTATGTTCGGTGTGGAAGCTTCTACAAAGCTTAGTCCGAAATTCGCTTTAGGTGGCTGGGTTGGCTTCAACAAAAATACCTTTGAAGGCAA
>CAXTSX010000038.1:0-26905 GCA_964247085.1 uncultured bacterium | reverse complement strand
AGGCAATAGCAAAGATATTGTGACCTGGGCTGTGACGGCTGCTTTCCCCGATCTTGGTGCTCCTGGCAACTTAGGCGGCTTAATTGTGGGTCAAGAACCCCGCGTGACAGCGGCTACTGGTACAGGGGTAGCTGATCCTAGCTCTTCGTTACACTTGGAAGGTTTTTACCAGGTTAAACTTAGTGATAGTGTTAGTGTGACTCCGGGGTTAATTTATTTAACAGCACCTGATCAAAATAATGCGAATGGGGGTGCTTTAATTGGCACCGTTCGTACCACATTTAGCTTCTAGATTTTAGATGTCTGAATAGATCGTTGGTAAACAAGTAGCCATAGTTATTTTATGACTATGGCTACTTGTTTATTTGGCACCGATTTGACTAAATCCCTAGCCCAATTTTTCAAATACTTTGAACATCGGTAGATACATCGATAGCAAGATCACGGCTACCATCCCGGCTAAGAAAACCATCATAATTGGTTCTAAAACACTCGTTAGAGCCTTGACAGCCTGTTCTACTTCATCTTCATAAAAGTCGGCTACTTTCATCATCATGGAATCTAGTTCCCCGGTTTCTTCACCAATGCTAATCATTTGAATCGCCAAAGGTGGGAAAACTCTTTCTCGTTGCAGAGCTAAACTGAGCATGCCGCCCTGTTGAACTTCTTGCTTGGATTTGTCGATCGCATTAGCAATTACCTGGTTGCCAGAAGTATCGCGGACAATATCTAAAGAGCTGAGAATCGGTACTCCAGAACGAGTTAAGGTGCCAAAAATCCGGCAAAATCTGGCGACGGCTGTTTTTTCGTTGAGGTCACCTAAAATTGGCATTTTTAATAATATCCGATCGATCGTCACCCGACCATTTTTGGTTTTGTAGTAAGTTCTAAAAGCAATTACCGTAACAACTATCACGATCACCGGAATAATAGCCCGCCAACTGGTGAGGATATTGCTGACATCTAGCATGAATAAGGTTAAACCTGGCAATTCTGTCCCCAAACCCTTGAAGATATTGGCGAATACCGGAATCAAGAAAACAGTCATCCCCACAAACACAATACAGGCCAAAATTCCAACAGCGATCGGATAAGCCATGGCTCCTTTGACCTGATTTTTCAACCGCGCCATATCCTCTAAAACTTTAGCCAAGCGATTTAAGACTTCATCTAGTACCCCGCCCACTTCACCAGCTTGCACCATACTGACATAGAGGTTGTCAAAACATTCGGGATGCTTACGCATCGCATCCGAAAGATTCACCCCCTGCTGTACTTCTAAACTGATCGCCTTGAGCGATTTTTTCATGCGTGGGTTGGTGCATTGTTCACCCAAAATACTCAGGCACCGCACCATTGCGACCCCAGCATTCACCATCGCTGCAAACTGTCGTGAGAAAATAGCCTTGTCTCTCACCGAGACCGGACTCATCGCTGCTTCAATATCTTGAACGCTAATTTTGCTAAAATCAAAACTTTTTTGTTGTTGGATATTTTGGACAAACTGATATTTTTTACTCAGTTGTTTGCGGGCAACTTGAATAGTGGTAGCAGAGACTTTCTCTTGGCGAGTATTACCCTGATTATCGCGGACTTCAGCAATGAAAGTAGGCATAGTAGTAAGTGGATGGGAAAAGTACTATAGATGAAAAATTTAGTTGCGGCTGGCCATTGTCGGCATCGCCCCGACCAATCTTTCTAGCTCGTCGGGCTTGGATGCTCTAGTCATCGCGACTTCAAAACTGATTTTGCCCTCTTTGACATATTTGGCTAACATCATTTCCAAAGTTTGCATTCCTAGTTTGGCACCGGTTTGAATCGAGCTATACATTTGAGCGGTCTTACCTTCCCGAATCAGGTTGGCGATCGCCGGGGTAACTACCATGATTTCTTGGACTAACATCCGACCGTATTCACCGGGCTTCGGATTTTTCTTGGGGGTTAGACACTGACTAAATACGGCAATCAAAGAGTTGGAAAGCTGTGCCCGAATTTGGGGCTGCTGTTCTGGGGGGAAAACATCCAGCATCCGATCGACAGTCTGGGCGGCGGAGCTGGTGTGCAAAGTACCGAAAACTAAGTGACCAGTTTCAGCAGCGGTAATGGCCAAACTGATGGTTTCTAAATCTCGCATTTCTCCTACTAGGATCACATCCGGATCTTCTCGCAGAGCGGCACGTAGGGCATTAGAAAAAGTTTTGGTGTCTTCGCCCCGTTGGCGTTGATGAATTAAACTTTTTTGATTAGGGAAAACGTATTCGATCGGGTCTTCGATCGTCAGGATATGTTCAGCACGGGTGCGGTTGATCAAATCCACCATTGCGGCCATAGTAGTGGTTTTCCCCGAGCCAGTCGGGCCAGTAACCAAAACTAAACCGCGTGGTCGTTTAGTGGTTTCCCGCACAATGTCGGGTAATCCCAGTTGCTCAAACTGCGGAATTTTAGAAGATAACGCTCGTAAGCAGGCGGCGTAGCAACCCCGTTCTTTGTAAACATTCACTCGGAATCGGGCTAGGCCTTTGACCCCGTAAGAGCAATCCAATTCCCAATTTTGTTCTAATTCTTTGCGCTGTGTGTTGTTCAGCATACTAAAGATCAGTTTTTGACAATCTTGAGGAGAAAGCGGTTCATCATTCATGGGGGCAAGCTTGCCGCTGACCCGAAAATAAACCGGAGAACCAGCCTGAATATGCATATCGGAGCCGCCCATTTCGACTAGCTGCTCCATTAAATCTTCAACTAATAAATCACTCATTTCCAGCTTGCTTTCCTGTTTAAATATTGTTATCTACCGCCAAATTGAATTCGCTCAGTTTGGCTGAATTTAGTGAAGTTTAGTTTTCAAAGCGCGAGGTCATACAATAGGGGCAATCTAGCCATTCTGGTTTCAGCTCGGCTATGCAACCACGACAGGTCAATGTCGATCGGCGCTTAGCACGGAGTTCCGATTCTAGTCCCGAGTCGGTGAAAGTTACCCGTTCGACTTCCTCTAAGCTAGTGTGCCCTTCCTGCACCAGTTGCAAACTATAGGCTAGTAGTGTTTTCATGCCCTGTTGTACAGCAGTTTCTTTGATCAGGGTAGTGGGAGCTCGTTGGTTAATTTGGGTGGCGATTTCATCGGTCACTCGCATCACTTCGTAGACCCCTACTCGTCCTTTGTAACCAACTCCATTACAGTTCCGACAGAGGTTGCCTTCCGCACGACAAGCCTCGATCGACTCCGGCAATAAAATATTGGCTTTATAAAAAGTCACCACCCCATCACTAGAGGAGGTCATCCCAAACCGGGCTAACTCTTCGCGGGATGGATTGTAGGGAATCCGGCAGGTGGAACAGATCCGCCGTACCAGACGTTGTGCTACGACTCCCACCAAAGCGGCAGAAACCATAAATGGTTCTACCCCCATTTCATCCAGACGAGCGATCGATCCAGCCGCATCGTTAGTGTGCAGAGTGGTCATGACTAAGTGACCAGTGAGAGCAGCCTCCATGGAGGTTTTGGCCGTTTCTTTATCGCGGGTTTCTCCCACCAAAATAATGTCTGGATCTTGACGCATAAAGGCCCGCAAAATCGAAGGAAAGTCTACACCTTTATCACGGATGACCTGGACTTGGTTAATGCCGGGGAGGGCGTATTCGATCGGATCCTCGGCGGTACTAATGTTTACGGCTGGATCGTTACGTTCTGCCAGCAAAGAATAAAGGGTCGTAGATTTACCCGAACCAGTGGGACCGGTGACTAAAATCAAACCAAAGGGCTTGGCTCCCATGCTCCGGACTGTTTCCAGTGTTTCCTCATCGCTGATCAACTTGTCCAAGCCCAACTGAGTCGTCGAGTTATCCAAAATTCGCATACAGACTTTTTCGCCGTAGCGGCTAGGCAAAGTACTCATCCGAAAATCTACTTTGCGGCCTTCATAGGTTCGGCGAATCCGACCATCTTGGGGTTTACGGCGTTCCGAAATATCTAATTCGGCAATAATTTTAAAGCGAGAAATTACCGCCGGAATAATGTGTTTAGGCATAATCGGGAAAGCTTGACGTAGCACCGAATCTTTGCGAAAACGTACTCGTAATCCTTCTTCTTGCGGTTCGATATGAATATCGGAGACTTTTTCGAGTAGTGCTTTGGCCAGAATTTGGTTAACTAATTTGACTACCGGCGCAGCTTCCGCACCTTCAATGTCGATGCCATCATCAACTTCTTCTTCGGCTAATTGCAGTTCGCTATGAGTGCCAAAATCGGCCAACACATTATTGACATCCATTTTGCGCTCAGAAGCACTGGCTTCATCTTGCTGCATCTTTTCGTCTAGATATCGATCGAGCAGCAATTGGTAATCTTCGAGGGGAATTACTTGGGCCGCCCAGGTAATATTGTGCTGGCGTAAAATTTTATCCAGATCATTACAAACCGCCAAGTCTCCGGGGTTGACCATCGCCAGGGTCAAAACTGGCGGATCGGTATCACTAACTCCGACTGGCAATACTTTTAGTTGGCGGCAGCTATCGATCGACACATAAGTAGTAATCAAACTGCGTACTGCTGCTGGATTGATGCTGCTATTGCTCACATCCAAGCTGGGCAAACCATACACAACCTTCAGTTCAAAAAGCTGCTGCTTTTTATACTGCTGGCGTAATTCCACCGGCAGCTCGCGGCCACTCAGCTCTTCTAAAACCTCCATTAGGGGTTTATTGGCATTACGGCTTTCGACCAATGCCTGCTTCATTTGCTCTACATTGACATAGCCCGATTGAATGAGCTTGTTGCCAAAAGGGGAAAAGTCATTACGGGCGATGAGGGCGCGTTTGGGGGTGAAAGATTGCGTCATAGATGCTCAGGATAGTGTCTCTATGCTTATAGACTGCCCAGAAATACAGCCAAAACAATAACAACCCCAGATTGGATGAAAATTTGCCGATTCTTTCTAGGCGATAGCAAAAATGTCAATAGATAGCTAGTAATCAAACCATTAATAAAAAAATGCGCTGCAAATGGTTCAATCTCAACTGTAGTGGGTACAGTAAAAACAGTGAGTAATACAAAGCCACGACCATCCTTGATATTGGTAGAGCCTAGACCATTAGAGATTACCCCCATATCCAGTGATGCAAAAATGTTTTACAGTGACATGTGAAATGCAACTGCTAGCAATCTGTTAATTGGAATTGAGTGTTTATGATGAGCGAAATTGAAAACCAACCAGACAATAATGATCTTGGCACAGACGCAACTCCTGCTTTAGAAGCTAAGGCTGTTGCTGATGGCATCTCGGAGCAACCAGAAATGACGATCGGTAGTGCCGATGCTGTTGTGGATGATGCCCCATCCTCGGAGGTGGCTAGCTTAACTGCTCAAATTGCTGAGCTAACCGAACAGCGAGATTCAGCACAAAATCAGTATATGCGTATTGCTGCTGATTTTGACAACTTCCGCAAACGCAACGCCAAAGAAAAAGAAGAGCTGGAAATTCGGGTCAAGTGCAGCACCATTGGTGATCTGTTGGTGGTGGTTGATAATTTTGAGCGGGCGCGTACCCAAATCAAGCCCCAAAATGAGGGTGAATCAGCTATCCACAAAAGCTATCAGGGTCTTTACCGCCAGTTGGTTGATGGCTTGAAAAAATCTGGGGTTGCGCCGATGCGACCAGAAGGTGAGATGTTTGATCCCAATCTGCATGATGCGATCGCCCGTCAACAGACTGACGAACACCCGGAAGGTACGATCATCGAAGAGCTGCAACGGGGGTATTTCTTGGGTGATAAAATTCTGCGTCATGCGCTGGTGAAAGTAGCAATTCCGATCGAACAACTCACCCCCACCGATGCTGAAATCAGCGGCGAAGTAGCCGAATAGCTCGTCACCCTTTACTTCGGTTTTTTATTATTTATTGTTCTGCTGCCCCAGTGTTATGGCAAAAGTAATTGGCATTGATCTTGGTACCACTAATAGCTGCCTGGCCATCTTAGAAGGTGGTCAAGCCTGCGTAATTTCTAATGGCGAAGGTGGTCGCACTACTCCTAGTATTGTTGGTTTTGCCAAGGATGGTGAACAGCTAATTGGTCAATTGGCCAAACGGCAAGGAGTCACTAATGCTGAAAATACTGTCTACAGTATTAAGCGCTTTATTGGGAAGCGCTGGCAAGACACCGAATTAGAACGGAGCCGGATGCCTTACACCTGCATCAAAGGTCGCGATAATACGATCGATGTTCAAATTAGAGGCCGCAGCTACACCCCGCAGGAAGTGTCGGCCATGATCTTGCAAAAACTGAAACGTGATGCCCAAGATTTCTTGGGAGAAACTGTCCAACAGGCCGTAATTACTGTCCCAGCTTATTTTACTGACGCTCAACGGCAGGCCACGAAAGATGCTGGGACGATCGCTGGGCTAGAAGTGCTGCGAATAATCAATGAACCAACTGCCGCCGCATTGGCTTATGGGCTAGATAAACTAGATGAGCAATGTGTGCTGGTGTTCGACCTGGGCGGGGGCACTTTTGATGTCTCAATCTTACAACTTGGTGATAACACCTTTGAAGTCAAAGCCACTGCTGGTAACAATAATCTGGGCGGTGATGACTTCGATAACGAAGTGGTGCGCTGGCTGCTGAAAGACTTTAAAGCCAAGGAAGGCATTGATTTGCTTCAAGACAAAATGGCTCTCCAGCGACTGCGTGAAGCTGCTGAGAAAGCTAAAATTGAGCTGTCTACCATGACCAATACCTCCATCAATCTGCCCTTTTTAGCCGCTGATGCCAGTGGGCCAAAGCATTTAGAAATGGATTTGAGCCGGACGAAATTTGAGGATATGGTGAAACATCTGATCGAAGCGACTCTCGAGCCAGTCGCCCATGCCTTGAAAGATGCGGATATTGACATTAAGGGAATCGATCGCATCCTATTAGTGGGTGGTTCAACTAGAATACCGGCGGTTCAGAAAGCTTTGCAGCAATTCTTTGGTGGCAAAGAACTCGATAAATCGGTTAACCCAGATGAAGCGATCGCCATGGGCGCAGCAATCCAAGCAGGCATTGTCAGTGGCGATATCCAGGATGTATTGCTCCTCGATGTAACGCCGCTATCCATGGGCATTGAAACCCTGGGAGAGATTTGCACCAAAATTATTGAACGCAATACTACTATTCCTACCAGTCGATCGCAGGAATTCTCTACGGCAGTAGATGGCCAAACTTCCGTTGAAATCCATGTCTTGCAAGGTGAACGGGCGATGGCACGCGACAACAAAAGCTTGGGCAAATTCTTGCTCCAAGGAATTCCGCCAGCACCACGCGGTGTGCCCAAAATTGAAGTAGCCTTTGAAATTGATGTCAACGGTATTTTGAAAGTGTCTGCCCAAGACCGGGGCACTGGTCGTGAACAGACTATTTCAATCACTAATACGGGCAGCTTAAACCCCCAAGATCTAGAACGGATGCGCAAAGAAGCAGAATCTTTTGCTCAAGACGATTGGCGTCGGCTACAAATGGTCGAACTGAATAACCAAGCCCAGGCGATGATGTACAGCTACGAAGTGACCCTGCGAGATAACGGTCATCTCATCAGCGACAACATGCGGGAGTCTGTGGAAACAGCAGCTACCGAGTTACAGATGACCTTACTCGAACCCACTGCCGACCTGGAGAATATTCAGCAGTTGCTTGATCAGTTCCAGCAAAAAATCCTGGCCTTAGGAGCCGCTGTTTATCAGCGAGCCGAAGGCAACATGGTTCCGGATCTGCCATCTAATTCACCAACTAAGCCAGCTGGAAGCACACCACCACCGCCCCCACCACCTAGTCATATTCAAGGTACCGGTGCTGGCCACCGTAAAGCAATTTCCAGCACCTTAACATTTGATGACGACGAGACCGCAACGCCGGACTATGAAGTTGTAGAATAATTTAGGTACCAAGCTTGTTCGGTTTCACGCATCATTACTAAGCACGGGTTCCTTTACAATATAGGTGGTGGCCTCCTATGGATTGGCGGTACACTGCCCAATTGCCAACATCATTCAAGTTATAGCAATCATCTATGGCACGCGACTATTATGAAATCTTAGGCATCAGCCGCACTGCCGATCAAGAGGAGATTAAACGTGCTTATCGCCGCCTCGCCCGCAAATATCACCCGGATGTGAACAGAGAGCCGGGTGCAGAGGAAACCTTTAAAGAAGTTTCTCGGGCTAACGAAGTGCTTTCCGATCCAGAAGTACGGGCGCGTTATGACCAGTTTGGTGAAGCTGGTGTGAATGCTGGAGCTGGTCAAGGCTATGGTGATATGGGTGATATGGGCGGACTCGCCGATATTTTTGAAACCTTTTTCGGGGGGTTTGGTGGTGCCCAAAGTGCCAGTGGCGGACGGCGGCGTAATGGTCCAGTGCGCGGTGAGGATCTGCGCTTAGATCTGAAGCTGGATTTTCGGGAAGCAGTGTTTGGTGGTGAAAAGGAAATTCGGATCCCTCATCTAGAAGCTTGTGGAGTTTGTAAGGGCAATGGAGCTAAACCAGGTAGTCAGTCTAAAACCTGTGGAACTTGTAATGGAGCTGGTCAAGTTCGTAGATCTACTAGAACGCCTTTTGGTACCTTTAATCAGGTAGCTGTTTGTCCTACTTGTACTGGTGAAGGTCAAGTTATTGAGGATAAATGTGATGCTTGTAATGGTGCTGGTCGCAAGCAGGAAACCAAGAAATTAAAAATTACTATTCCTAAAGGGGTGGATAATGGCACGCGCTTGCGCGTATCCAGAGAAGGGGATGCCGGTTTGCGCAGTGGTCCAGCTGGGGATCTGTATGTTTATTTGATGGTGGAGGAGGATCGGGAGTTTCGCCGGGAAGGTATTAATATCCTGTCTACTTTTTCTGTGAGTTATTTGCAGGCGATTTTGGGTAGCCATGTGCAAATAAATACGGTGGATGGGTTGTTTGAAGCGACGATCGAACCGGGTACCCAGCCGAATACGGTGTTGACTTTAACTGCTAAAGGTGTACCTCGCTTAGGTAATGCGGTTAGTCGTGGTGATCATCTGGTGACTTTGAAGGTGGAAATTCCGACTAAGACTGATGGGGAAGAGCGAAAACTATTGGAGGAGTTGGTGAAGATTCGGGGGGAAAAGGCTGGTAAGACTGGGATTGAGAACTTTTTGGGTGGTTTATTTAAATAGATTAAATGACTAATTCTCCTGATGTTCAGCTCGATCTGCGTGGTACTCCTTGCCCTTTGAATTTTGTGCGGACTAAGCTGCGCTTGGAGCAAATGACTCCTGGCCAAATTTTGGAAGTGTGGTTAGATCCGGGGGAGCCGATCGAGCAAGTTCCCAATAGTCTCAAGATGTCTGGTTACACAGTAACCGAGACGATCGCTCATCCTGATTTCTTTGCGCTGCAAGTGCAGTCTTAATGGTGCCCACCGTCCTGGGTACTGTGATCGCCGTCCAGGCTAATTTTTATCAGGTGCAATTGGTCAGTGGTCAGCAATTGCTCTGTACCAAACGGGAGAAGCTAAAAAAAATTGGCACCAAAGTAATGGTGGGCGATGTGGTGACCATTGCAGAATGGCAGAGTGAACGGGGGGTGGTGACGGCGGTTGCTGATCGCCGCAATGAGTTAGATCGTCCCCCGATTGCGAATGTCGATTGCATTATGCTGGTCTTTGCTTTGGCCGAACCAGCGATCGATCCCCTATTATTAAGCAGATTTTTGGTGAAAGCGGAATCCACCGAAATTCCCGTAGCTCTTTGTTTGAATAAGTGCGATCTATTAGTAGCGACGGAACAAACCCAGTGGATCGATCGGTTAACTGCCTGGGGATATCCACCAATTTTAATTAGCACTCTTACGGGAGCGGGTTTAGCAGAATTGCAGCAACAATTGCAGGAGCGCACAACTGTATTGGCTGGACATTCCGGAGTGGGCAAATCCAGTTTGATCAATCAATTGATTCCGGATTTGGGTTTGCGGGTGGCAGCGGTATCCGGCAAACTAAACCGGGGAAGGCATACTACCCGCCACGTGGAGCTATTTAATCTGCCTAGGGGTGGTTTAATTGCTGATACGCCGGGGTTTAATCAACCGGATTTGACCTGTTATCCCGAGGATTTACCTAACTATTTTCCAGAGATCCGATCGCAATTACCGAGTAATTGTCAGTTTAACGACTGTGTTCATCAGGGTGAGCCGGGTTGCGTGATCGATCGAGAGTGGGAACGTTATCCGCACTACCTAGAATTTTTGGCGGAGGCAGCCACGTATCAACAGCAGGTTAATAAGCAAGGACAGCCCGACGCCCAATGGAAACAAAAAACTAACAAGCTAGAGCCATTACTAGCTGCCAAGCGCTACCGACGGGTATCCCGGCGCTCTCAAACCCAGGGCTTGCCAGATTTAACTGACGATTCTATCGAGGATGATTAAGATATTAATCCATAGTTACGATCGCTTCCACATGCACCAGCTGTTGCGGTGAATCCACGCGAGTGATTGCCCAGCGTAATGGTTCCCCCCACTGGCGCAGGGCAGTTTCTACCAGGAAGGGCAAATCCTGCGCCGAGGGAGGGTAGGGAATATCTAAATCCACAAACTTAGTAATCATCTAAGTTTTTTGATAGCGGCCAAATTGCAACTCATACAGTTCGTCTTCTTTTTCGGTCTCAATTTTCAGATCAGAACGAGGATAGGCCACACATAACAAAATATATCCTTCAGCTTGTAGATCTGGGCTGACACCCATCCCACCACTTTGTTCTATTTCACCAGTAATGAGTTTGGCGGCACAGGTGGTGCATACTCCCGCATTACAAGAAGTGGGCAGATCGATACCAGCAGCAAAAGCTGCTCGCAAAATTTGTTTATCTTCAGGCACATCAATAGTATGAATTTCGCCCTGATGATGGAGTTCGACTTTATAAACTGGGGTCATTGAAAATAGGTAAAAAAGGCAGTGAACATCTGCCTTTGATCCTACACGAAATCCATCAGCTTCCTCATATTTCACCAGAGATTGCTATATTGGCAGAGCATCGCGCATCAGAATATATCTAAATTACAATCAAAATCATGTTACGTTCAACGCTAATCTGGCTAGGAGTTTTTGGGGTAGTCAGTACTAGCTGGTCGGCTTCAGCGGCCATCTTCGATCGGCAGGGGCGTAGACTATCGGAATCTCCAGCTAATTATCAATCGATCGATTGGCAAATGCTCCCCGCGACGGCAGCCTATAGCGGAGTGGGCTTAGTCAAAATCCGTCAATCTTCTGCTTGTACTGGTTTCTTGATCAATACCAAGGCGACAGCGCCTGCGTACGTAGTCACCAATGCCCACTGCCTGGACTCACTCAACAATTTACCCGGGGCTAACGAAATCATCGTCAATCGAACCATCCAAAACTGGGGTAAAGCCGGGGTAATGTTAACTTTTACCCCTAACTACTTCGCTCAGTCTGGCGCACAGCGCCGCTCCTATGAAGTGAAAAGAGTTCTCTATGCCACGATGAAAAACAATGATGTAGCTTTGCTAGAGTTATCTCCGACCCAAAGAGAATTAATAGCAGCTGGAATAATACCGCTAAATATTTCGCCTACTCCCAGTGTTAATGGAGAAAAGATTGAGGTGATCGGCATTCCGGGAGATCGAGTTGCTATCGATCGACAGTTTTTACACCGCGCCACCTGCACCCTCGGTCCCACCGTCAAAGTGCAAGAGGGCGTTTATACCTGGTCACAGTCCCTACGACACCGCTGTAGCATTGTGGGCGGCATGTCTGGCTCACCGATGGTAGCAAAGGGCAAAGTGGTGGGCATTGTGAATACGGCAGGAGCCGAAGTCATGTCCCGGAGCCAAAAGTGCCTTTTAAATAAGCCCTGTGAATTGGGTGCTAACCAAAAGATATTGGTCACTGGCAATGAAAATTATGGTCAGTTGTTGACTAAAATGGCTAGTTGCTTCACTAATCAAGGGGTTTTTCAGCTCTCTCAGCCCAGTTGCCGTTTGGAAAAGTCGCCTCGATCCTAGACATTACACAAAAAAACCTCCTGAAATTTCAGGAGGTTTGATCCCATAGATATCAACTAATAGAACACTATCGGCTAGGCTTCCGGTTCTTCATCTTCTTCTCCATCTTCTGCCTCAATTTCAGCGGCCTTCAGCGAGTTAGCAGATACTGCAACTCCATCATTCAATTTGTCCCACACCAGCTTTTGCACTTGAGCAGCCACGTCCGGCTTCTCTTCCATATATTTAATGGTGTTATCCCGACCTTGGCCGATGTTGTCGCCGTTGTAGCTATACCAGGCACCACGGCGGGTAATTATCCCCATTTCTTCCGATAGATCTACTAAGCAACCCAGAGTGGAGATGCCCTTGCCGAAGATAATATCAAATTCAGCAATCCGAAAAGGTGGTGCTACCTTATTCTTGGCTACTTTCACCTTAGCGCGGATGCCATACTCTCCTTCATTTGCTCTTTTAAGAGTCTGAATGCGGCGAATATCCAGACGCACCGAAGCATAAAACTTGAGGGCATTACCACCAGTGGTAGTTTCTGGGCTACCGTAGGTAATCCCGATTTTTTGACGGAGTTGGTTCAAGAAAACTACGGTACAACCAGACTTAGCGATATTACCAGTGATTTTGCGCATGGCTTGACTCATCAACCGCGCCTGTAAGCCCATATGAGAATCGCCCATATCTCCTTCGATTTCTGCTCTGGGCACCAAAGCAGCTACCGAGTCAATCACCACAATATCCACAGCGGAAGAGCGGACTAATTGATCGACGATTTCCAGGGCGGCTTCGCCGGAATCGGGTTGGGCAACCAGCAGATTGTCTACATCTACACCCAATACTGATGAATAAGAAGGATCGAGGGCATGTTCGGCATCCACAAAAGCCGCTACGCCGCCCGCTTTTTGAACTTCGGCGATCGCATGGAGTGCCAAGGTCGTTTTACCAGAACTTTCTGGACCATAAATTTCAATGATCCGGCCCTTGGGCAATCCGCCACCCAAAGCAATATCCAACGTCAGAGCGCCACTGGAAATGGTTTCCACCTTCATGCGACCCGCATCACCCAGCCGGACGATCGCACCTTTACCAAAGGATTTTTCAATTTGGCTGAGAACTAAATTTAAGGCTTTTTCTCGATCGGTCTTCGTATTATTTGTGGTTGCCATAGCTTGCAGAAGGTGCAGACAGTACATGGGTATTATGTTAGCAGCAAATGTCTCCGTTCACAATTACTGGCAATATCTAGCAATTCTCTCTGAATCGATCGCTATCTCGATCGAACAAATTCAACAGCAGCGCCTACAATAGGAAACTGACCAGGGCTAGTTCTTTGTTGATAGTGCAGCTCCCAGTGAATATCCTAGAATCTGAAACTACTTTGCCCCCAATTCTCTCCACCTTGCCTCCCAAATTTCTCAAAGTTTTACTCGCCTTGGGCAGTGGTCTATTGATGGGACTGACTGTTTCGCCAATCAATGCCTGGTACCTGGGCTGGGTGGCGATCGTTCCCTTATGGATTTTAGTAGTCCGTCACCAGCACCCTCGGCCAGGGGCGGTTCTATATGGTCTATGCTGGGGGATTGGCTATCACGGCTGGGCATTATCCTGGATTTTGGGTGTCCATCCAATGACTTGGATGGGAGTACCTTGGCTGACTAGTTTGGCGATCGCGATCACCTGTCTGGCGCTGATTACCTTGTGGGGCGCTGCCGTTGTGACTTTCTGGGCGTTGGGTTTGATCTGGATTAGCCGTTATATTAAACTTTCACCGATCGTTCGGGTACTGACTGGAACAGCTTTATGGTGTGGCATCGAGTATCTCTGGAGCCAGAGTGACTTGTGGTGGTCTACTTTGGCCCTTACCCAGAGTCCATATAATTTGCCGATTTTACATTTAGGTCAGCTCTCTGGCGGTAGCACAGTGACAGCTGCTTTAGTTGCTGTTAATGGCTTAATCGCTGAAGCCATTTTAGTGAACTGGAAAACTCAGCGCCGATCGGCCATTTCTCTAGCCAGTGCTGCCGTTATTTTGTTGTTCTCTAGCCATGCGATCGGTGCGGTTCTAGCTCAAGTGCCGCTGCCCACCCTAGCAACTGATGCTCTCCAAGTAGGAATTATTCAGGGCAATATTCCCAACGAAATTAAGCTCTATGCCAATGGCCAACAACAAGCGATGGACAACTACACCCAAGGCTACCGCCAATTAGCTGCTGAAAAGGTGGATGTTGTACTGACCCCGGAAGGTTCTTTACCGCTGTTGCCGGATGCCATCAAGCAAAGCGAGTTATACGCAGCCATTTTGGAGCAGGGTATTCCGATCTGGCTGGGGGCTTTTGGTGACTCCGGTCAAAATTACACTAACAGCTTGCATTCGATCGATGGCCAGGGAAATTTTGGTGGTCGTTATAACAAGTACAAGCTCGTCCCCTTAGGCGAATATGTGCCCTTTAAAGAAGTGATTGGCAAATGGATTAAACGAATGTCGCCCCTCCAGGCTAATCAGCTGAAAGGCTCTAAAGACCAAATATTTGATACTCCCTTTGGGCGGGTGATAGCGAGCATCTGCTATGAATCGGCCTTTGGTGAACATTTTCGGCGGCAAGCTCACCAGGGCGGCGAATTTATCATCTCCGCTTCTAATAATGCCCACTTCTCTGCCGCCATGCCTGCTCAGCACCATGCCCAAGATGTGATGAGATCGATCGAAACCAGCCGCTGGGCAGTCCGCGCCACCAACACCGGCTATTCAGCGATCGTTGATCCGCATGGACACACTCTTTGGGAATCCGCTCTGCATGAATTTGTCACCCACAGTCACAAAATTTATCGCCTACGTACCCAAACCCTTTATGTTCAGCTGGGCGATTGGCTCACACCCACGCTTCTAATCGTAACCATGGTTTTACTCGGCGCTAGCTATTTTCGGCGTGTCTAAGGATCACCCATGGCAGCGGCATATTTCTCCCGATACAATTTATAAAAATAAAAGTCAATCAAAATCATGGCAGACAAACTTATTCGCGCAACCGCAGCTGATGGTGGAATTCGGGTCGTGGGAGCTATTACCACCAAACTGACCGAAGAAGCCAGAAATAGACACAAACTTTCTTACGTTGCTACGGCGGCCTTGGGTCGCACCATGACCGCTGGCTTGCTCTTCGCCTCCAGCATGAAAAAAGCTGATTCTCGCGTCAATATCCGGATCAAAGGCCAAGGTCCCTTGAAAGGCATTTTGGTGGATGCCGGACTGAATGGCACGGTCCGGGGCTATGTCGGGAATCCTTCGATCGAACTCCCCCCCAATGACCAGGGCAAATTAGATGTTGGTGGGGCGGTTGGGAAACGTGGCTATCTCTACGTGGTGCGGGATAACGGCTCTGGGTATCCTTACACCAGTACGGTGGAGTTAGTTTCTGGGGAAATTGGTGATGATTTAACCCACTACCTGGCCACTTCCGAACAAACCCCTTCTGCTCTCATTGTGGGAGTATTTGTGGGTGCTGATGGGGTGGGAGCCGCTGGGGGCTTGTTGATTCAGGTGCTGCCCAAAGCCGCCAGCGACGAAGCCTTAGTAGAATTGCTAGAATCCCGCTTACAGGCTGTCCAGGGCTTTACCCCGATGCTGCAGGCTGGCCAAACCCTACCGCAAATGATGGAAAATATCCTGGGAGATTTGGGTCTAGAAATTTTTCCGGAGGTGCAGATGCTGAAATATCATTGCGGCTGTACGTTCGATCGGATGACCATTGCCCTCAAAATGCTAGGCCGCCCAGAATTAGAAGATATGTTAGTCACCGACAAAGGTGCCGAGGTTACCTGCGACTTTTGTAACAATGTCTATCAGCTAAATGAAGAGCAACTAGCTAACTTAATCACAGAATTATTGTAAAATGTAGGAGGTTTTTCAGTAGTTTTTTCATTACATTTAATTTCATTCCAAGTGTGTTTGGAATTCTCAACAGCCGCTTTGAGTAATAGTCCAGTAGAAAATCTCTCGAATTTACTATGGGCAACCTTAACAGGTAATGAGAAAAGAATATAAAGTAATTCTCACCGACGTTGCAGTTTGCAGGAAGAATGGCGTTGCCAAAAACAGATTTGCGCTTTAACTTCGATCAAGCAACAACCATCACTAAACAGGTGGTTTCGCAGGTTCCGAAATGGCTGAATAAGCCCTTTATTCGGAGCTGGCCTTTTTGGGCATTGATCACCTGTACCTTATGTGGTGGCATGGGTTATGTCTCCCTGGGCATGTTGCTGAATCCCAAGGCGGTGCCAAACTGTCCGGAACTCTTCTTGCCAATGGCCTCGTCTTCTTTAAGAGTCTATTGTGGACAGGCTGCCGCTAGTAAACAGACCTTGAAAGACTTAGCTGCTGCTTTTAGTTTTGTCAAAGACATTCCCGCCGATGACCCACTACGCAGTTATATTGATACCAATGTGCAGAAGTGGTCGATCGATCTGTTGCGGTTAGCAGAAGCTTCATACCAAGAGGGCAAAATCGACGAAGCAGTCTCTATGGCCAAGTTAGTACCGCCCTATGTGCCAGCCCATAAACGAGCCACTAAAAGGATTAAGGTTTGGCAAGATACCTGGAAAGAAGCGGAAGGTATTTACCAAAAGACAGAAAATCTATTGCGAAATTCCAACTGGATCGAAGCCTCGCAGATTGCCACTAAAATTAACAAGCTGGGGAATGAGTATTGGACGAATGTTAAGTATCGCGACCTGTCAGCGAAGGTTGATCAGGCCGAGAGAGACAGTACTCAGTTGGATCAAGCTCGTCAACTAGTCAAAAGTAATAATCTGAAGGATTTACTGGCGGCGATCGCTATTGCCAAAAAGATTGGTCCGCAGAGCTATGCTCTGAAAGAAGCCCAAGGCTTAATTACCCAGTTGGGCGCGCAGATGTTAGAACTGGCCAAGGTGCAGCTCTATCAGAATAATTGGAAAGCTGTCCAAGAAATTACTAAGCAAATTCCGGCTAGTCCAGCGATCCAAGCAGAGATTCAAGATGTGAAAGCGATCGCCGACGCGCAAGCGGCAGCCAGCAATAATACGATCGGCGACTTTGAGATAGCCGTTAGTTTGGTGCAGTCGGTGAAGTCTCAAAGTAGCGTTTACGGTCGTGCCCAAGGATTATTAAAGATCTGGCAACAGGAAACCCAAGGATTGGCTTATCTGCAACGGGCTAAAAATATGGCCGCAGTGGGCAAAGTTGTCGATATTGAAGCTGCCATCAAGGAAGCTAGTCAGATTCCGGCCAATAATCCTCGGGCAGCAGAAGCGGCGACGGTGATCGCTGGTTGGCGTAAGCAGATCCAAAGCGTCCAAGACCAGCCCTACATCGATGCCGCTGATCAGTTAGCCAGTGTGGGCAGTATTCAGTCCCTGCAACAAGCTATTGGCCAATTGCGACCATTGACTCCAGACCGGGCGTTGTATGCCGATGCTCAGAAAAGAGTTGGTCGCTGGACAGCCCAAATCCAAAAGATGCAAGACACGCCTATTTTGGAAAATGCCGAACTACAAGCTCGGAACGGTAATATGACCTTGGCGATCGCCACGGCTAATCAAATTGGGCAGGGTCGGGCACTCTACAAACAAGCCCAAGAGAGAATTGGGGAATGGAATGGTAACTCCCAAGCCAGACAGCGCTTGTCTGATGCCCAAGAATTAGCCAATCAAGGTACTCCTGAAGCATTGTTAGGGGCGATTGAAGCCCTGAAGGAAATTCCTTCTAGTTCTAGTTCTTACCAGTCAGCCCGGGTGGCCTCTAATAATTGGAGTAGTGAGTTGTTGCGCCAAGCCCAAGATGCCGCCAACTACGATATCAGTCGAGCCATTGCGATCGCCCGGGTAATTCCGACTAACTCGACAGCTTACCCATCAGCTCAGCAAGCTATTAAGCAATGGTCGAATCAAAGCCCCTTAGGAAACTAGTAAATCCATCACTATGGCAACCTATCTGATCACCGGCGCTAATCGTGGCATTGGCTACGAATATTGCCAACAACTCTTACAAAGAGGAGACCAACCGATCGCTATCTGCCGACAATCCTCACCAGAGCTAGCTGCTCTAGGTATGCAGGTAATTGAGGGGATTGATGTGACCCAGGATCGGGATGTAGAGCTGCTGCAAAAACAACTTCAGGGTGAGCAAATCGATGTATTAATCAATAATGCAGCGATTATTGAACGGGTTACATTAGCAGATCTAGACATCGAGAGCATTCGTCGGCAATTTGAGGTGAATGCTATTAGCCCCTTGCGGGTGACTCGATCATTGTTAGGAAATTTGTCCAGTGGCTCGAAAGTGGTATTGATGACTAGCCGGATGGGTTCGATCGCCGACAATACTTCCGGTGGCTCCTATGGCTATCGGATGTCTAAAGTAGCCCTGTGCATGGCTGGGAAGTCTCTCGCGCACGATCTCCAGCCGGATGGAATGGCAGTAGCAATTTTGCATCCCGGTTTGGTTCAGACCCGCATGACAGGGTTCTCCGCAGCAGGAATTACGCCAGAAACAGCCGTGCGCGGGTTATTGGCACGAATTGATGAATTGACTTTGGCAAATACCGGAACCTTCTGGCATAGTAATGGTGAGATATTGCCTTGGTAGACCCAGAAATAAATCACAGCTGTTGCTGAATTTGCCGCACAACAGTTAACGCCGAATAACTCACTCCCGCCGTACCTTCACCAGGGTGGGTAGAGTCACCAACCAACCACAAACCATCGATCGGTGTGCGGTTGGCAATGCCAAAGGGGCCAAAATTGGGTACCCGCTGACCAACTCCTCCGACAAACCCTTTCAGCCGAGCAGTATAGTGCTCAAAAGTTTGAGGAGTGCCTGCTTCGCAGACTTTAATTAGTTCTGGAGTAAGCTGAAAATAACTAGATAGTCGATTGATCGCTGTCTTGGTATATTCCGCTTTCAAAGCCGCTACATCCACACCGGGAGCATACCAACGGTCAGGATCGGTAAAAGTAGAAGCAATGATTGTCGCTCGACCCTCCGGTGCGCGGCCATCATCCGGTTTACTGACCGAGACAAAGAGGGAGTTATTTTCGCCAATAATTTGCTGCTCATCGTACAAGAATTGCAGGTGTGGTGGGCAATGAGCTGGAATGGCCGCTCGATCGACTCCTAAATAAATCACAAAAGCAGCAGAAGGAGTGGGTAGTTTGGCAGTGCTCGATCGATAGTTTTGCCACCAAAAAGATTTCTGAGCCAGATCACCCTGCACCAGATCCACTAGATTTTGGATCGGTACATTGGCTACTACCTGATCAGCGGTTTCTAGCCAAGTGTTTTGCGCTGACTGCACAGTTACGCCAGTGGTTGTTAATCGATCGGTTTGAATATCAATCACTCGATGGCGCATTAATAATTTGCCACCATCCCGTTCTAAAGAAGCCACCAATCGATCGCTCAGCACCTGCATACTACCTTGCAGATGATAAAGACCTTGGGGTGCTTGGGAAACCCCTAGGGCAGTAGCGGCATACAGCAACGCCGTATCCGCCGCAGTAACTTGAGAATACAGCTTCAGCTGCAAGTCCAGAAATAACCGCAGCCGTCTATTGTTCGCCAATCCAAACCATTTTAGGGCATCGCCGACGGTGGCCAGCGTAAAAGGAACAGTTAAAAAAGTATTGGGACGCAGCGCTGCTAGCAGTTGACCCAGATCCCACAGATTGCGCGGTGGCAACACCGGATCGCGGGACTGAAATTCCCAACTAATATCAAACAACTTAGCCATAAACTGCCAAAAAGGCTCACTGCCCGGAAATTGCCGTTGTCTTTCCTCTTGCCATTGTTCTGGATCACGCCAAATGTTGATAGGTGCAGTTTCATCAGGCAAAAAGACAGCACAGGCTGGATCGCAAAAAGTAGCCGCTGGTAACTCAATTTCTAGTTCTTGAAAAATACGCTGATGGATGCCGCCTGGTTCCAGGCCAGCTACTTGGGTGGCACCCACATCAAAGGTATAGCCTCGGCGCTGGAATGTGGAAGCACAGCCTCCGGGAACGATCGCCTGATCGAAAACAATTACTTCATGGCCGTGCTTGGCTAACAGAGCAGCACTAGTTAATCCGCCAATTCCTGCCCCAACCACTGCAATTTTAGCCATGAGTCTTGCGTTACATTTCTTAAAATTATAACGAAAACTTTGTTAGCTAGGGATGGCATCAATATTCTCTTCTCAAATTGTCTGGACTGTTGATTTTAAACCGCTCTACACTGTTGGCTTGTGTGCTTTTATAGTATTGTTGTGGGCTGTCTATCGGCAGCATCAATATCACCAATCGGCTTATACCTTTGACCAAGGTATGCTAGCCCTGTCACCCCGAAACAACTAATGAGTCCAGCCCTGCGCATTGTCACTTTCATCAACTTTGTCAACGCTCTCAGTTTTACGGTTCTAATTCCCAATATTTATGGCTATGGTCGGCACTTTGGCTTAAGTGACTTAGAAACCAGTTTTTTGTTTGCAATCTATTCGATCGCCCAGTTTTTCGCCACGCCGATTATTGGCAAGTTGTCCGATCGCTTTGGTCGCAAACCATTGTTAATTATTAGTCTGGCTGGTACGATCGTGGCCAATTTTATTGCCGGTACCGCCAGTACCGCCGCTGTGCTATTTTTTGCTCGGTTTCTCGATGGCATCACTGGGGGGAATACCTCCGTAGCTCAGGCCATTATTACCGACATTAGTAAACCGGAGGAGCGGGCGCGGGCTTTTGGGCTGTTCGGGGCTTCCCTAGGAGTGGGTTTTGTGATGGGACCATTAATTAGTTTTTACGCCACCAAGATATCGATCGGTGCACCTTTTTTGGCCTCTTCCATTTTGGCCACCATTGCTTTGGTCCTAACGATCGGCTGGCTGCCAGAAACTCTGAAAGATGCTACTCCCAAAGGTGCTGTTTTTGATTTGGGGCTAAAAAATATTATTTCCGGCTTGGCCATCCCTGGTGTAGGCATATTATTGCTGGTCACTTTTTTGACTGGGACTACTTTTACGATGTTCACCTTTGCCTTCCAGCCTTACTATCTCAAAGTGCTGGGGCAAGATATTTCTTCGATTAGTCTTTTGTTTTTCAGCTTCGGTGTGCTCGGAGTTTTGATGCAAACCCAAGGAATTAAATTTCTGACCAAAAGACTCAGCACTACGCGGATTATGTTTTTGGGGTTATTTTTTCGCAGTGCTTGCTTTGCTCTAATGCCAGTAATTCCTCATATTATTTATTTTGTGGCGGTGAGTCTGGTCTTTTCCATTTTTAACTCCCTGGTACAGCCGATGATCAGTACCCTGATTTCGATCAATACCAAGCCCTCGGAGCAAGGCATGACTTCGGGGGTGAATGCCGCCTACTTGAGTATTTCTAACGCCATTGGTCCGATCTTGGCAGCTCTGCTGATCGATCAAAAAACTATTACAGCGGCTGAAAAACTGGCAAAAGAAACTGGATCAGCCGTTAGCACTCACAGTTATGTGAGCTATGCGTATCCTTTATATATTGCGGGCATCTTTACCTTTGCCGTGCTGTTTTTGGCTGTTCGATCGCAACGCCAATACAGCAACCCAACTCCAGATGTGTAAAAAAAAAGAGGGCGATAGCCCTCCTTCAATAGATTAAATTCAAAAGTTGAAAATCTATGTTGCGTCCACTGGAGCTTCTAATGGGGATGCTTTGGGTAATTCAGGCAGTAGACTATCAAAAGTAGCAAAATCTTTGAGGGCTTCGCTATAGTTCAGAGCAGCCAACTGCTGATTATTGTCGGCAGCAGCTGAATCAATTTTATTGAGATGTACAAAGATTTCTTTGCCTACTTGTAAAGCTTGCTGACGTTGGGCTGGCAAAAGTTCGCGAGAAACACCGACCATGCGCGTGCGCAATTCACCCAAAGGTCCATGAATAAAAGATCGGACATTATTCCAATCTTTTTTATCAATCAAGTCAGACAACTCTGATAAACGACCTTCGAGAGCGGCCACCCCTTTACTAGCCAGCTGAATTTGAGCCAACTGGGCATCAGAATAAGTAGGAGCCTTCACCTGAGAACCATCACTACAACTAACTAGCAGGACAGTCACGCAGACTAGTAGAAAAGAAATAAATGGGCGAAAGAAAGACATCATATTACAGGTAAGGGAATATTTCAAATTTTTGTATTAGTAACCAGGATACAGGCAAACTTCCAGTCTGGAAAAGGCTCAAAAAGAATCCCTGGAACTAGCCAGGGAATTCTTTCAATCATCAGTTAAAACTACACAGAAACAGTAGTCTTAGGTCCTTTAATTTCGCCCTTGGCATATTTAGCAGCAAAGTCATCCAAAGACATAGTCTTGATTTTGCTAGCTTTACCAGCAGACCAGAAAGCGTTGTAACGCTCGGCACAAACTGCTTGCATGTATTTGATGGAAGGCTTCAGGAAGTGACGAGGGTCAAATTCTTCAGGCTTCGCAAATAAAGCTTCCCGTACAGCAGCGGTAATAGCTAGACGGTTGTCGGTGTCGATATTTACTTTCCGCACACCGCACTTGATACCTTTTTGAATTTCTTCTAAAGGTACGCCGTAGGTTTCAGGAATCTTACCGCCAAACTTGTTTATGATGGCGATCAAGTCTTCAGGAACTGAAGAAGAACCATGCATTACCAAGTGAGTGTTGGGCAGGCGATTGTGAATTTCTTCAATCCGGCTGATGGCTAATACTTCACCAGTAGGCTTACGGGTAAACTTGTAAGCACCGTGGCTAGTCCCAATGGCTACGGCCAAAGCGTCTACACCAGTAGTTTCCACAAATTCAACAGCTTCGTCAGGGTCAGTGAGCAGTTGGTCGTGAGACAATACACCTTCAAAACCGTGGCCGTCTTCGGCTTCACCTTGGCCAGTTTCCAAGGAACCCAAACAACCTAATTCACCTTCGACACTGACGCCGATCGCATGAGCAACATCGACAACTTGACGAGTAGTATTAACGTTATATTCAAAGCTGGCTGGAGTCTTAGCGTCTGCTTCTAAAGAACCGTCCATCATGACGCTGGTAAAACCATGCTTCATGGCAGAGTAGCAAGTAGCAGGGCTATTGCCATGGTCTTGGTGCATACAGATCGGAATCTCTGGGTAGGTTTCCACTGCCGCTAAGATCAAGTGCTTCAGAAAAGCCTCACCAGCATAAGTTCTAGCACCCCGTGATGCTTGCAGAATTACTGGGCTATCAGTTTCTTTAGCAGCCTGCATAATTGCTTGAATCTGCTCCATGTTGTTCACATTGTAAGCAGGGATGCCATAACCATGTTCAGCAGCATGGTCTAACAATAACCGCATAGGGACTAGTGCCATTAGATAATCCTCCTAAAATTTAATATATACAAATAAAGATGTGAGTACTTCTTACTTCATTATCTATGTAAATACTTTA
The DNA here is from genome assembly GCA_964247085.1 of uncultured bacterium. Taxonomy (GTDB): domain Bacteria; phylum Cyanobacteriota; class Cyanobacteriia; order Cyanobacteriales; family Chamaesiphonaceae; genus JAAFHZ01. The sequence continues at coordinate 3,465 of CAXTSX010000038.1, read as the reverse complement.
CCAAACTTTAGACAAGTTCTCTGCAGGTATTTGGCTAATTGGTATCAATAAGTAGCAGTTTCTACTAAAGATAGAAATACCGTAAATTAAAAAATGGGTGGCCCGGGGCTCGAACCCGGAGCAAATCGGTTAAAAGCCGAGTACTCTACCATTGAGCTAGCCACCCGCGTGCATGTCGCACGGCTTTTATTTATAGCATGAAGTTTGGGAAGAACGCAAGATGATTTTAAAAAATGGGATTTATGGATGTTCGATCGAGGCGATCGCTAGTCTGGTTTTAATCACGGAATCGGGATTTAAACTGATCGAATCAATGCCCTGCTCGACTAAAAATTTGGCAAACTCCGGGTAGTCACTAGGTGCTTGGCCACAGATTCCAATCTTGCGTCCTTGTGCCTTGGCAGTTTTGATGGCCATAGCAATCATTCTTTGGACAGCTAGGTTACGTTCATCAAATAAATGAGCCACCAAGGCGGAGTCGCGATCGAGTCCTAAGGTGAGTTGGGTCAGATCATTGGATCCGATCGAGAAGCCATCAAACACCTCACAAAACTCCGCCGCCATCAGCACATTGCTAGGTAGCTCGCACATTACATAGACTTGCAGGCCATTTTGCCCCTGTACTAGACCATGCTTGGCCATCTCGGCAATTACCGCTTTACCCTCTTCGGGGGTGCGACAGAAGGGCACCATCAAAATCACATTATCTAAGCCCATTTCCTCGCGGACTCGTTTGAGCGCCACACATTCTAGGCTAAACCCTGCTCGGTAGCGATCGTCACAGTACCGCGCCGCTCCCCGCCAACCGAGCATCGGGTTTTCCTCGTGGGGTTCAAACTCGCGGCCACCAAGGAGGTTGGCATATTCATTGCTCTTGAAATCGGACAACCGCACAATCACTGGCTTGGGATAAAAAGCAGCAGCGATCGATCCTACTCCTTGGGCAATCTTATCGACAAAAAATTGGGGTTTATCGTCATAGCCCAAGGTCTGTTGGGCAATCTGGGCTTGGATGGCCGGGTCGGTCAATCGATCAAAGTTCAACAGTGCCAGGGGATGTACTTTGATATGGTTGGCAATAATAAACTCGAGCCGCGCCAATCCCACGCCATCATTGGGAATCGCCGCTAGTCGCAAAGCTTCTTCCGGGTTGCCGACATTCATCAAAATCTGGGTATGGGTCGGCGGCAGATTATCGAGGGTCACTTCTTCGATATGAAAAGGCAATAGTCCGGCATAGATTCGCCCTTCTTCGCCCTCAGCACAACTGGCTGTAATGGCTTGGCCGTTGGTGATCTGCTTAGTGGCGTTATCGCAACCCACAATAGCCGGAATGCCCAATTCCCGGGCAATGATCGCCGCATGACAAGTCCTACCCCCTTGATTAGTGACGATCGCACTAGCCCGTTTCATAATTGGTTCCCAATCAGGGTCGGTGCGGTTGGTGACTAAGACCTCTCCAGCTTGAAACTGTTTGATATCAGCTACTTCTAAGATCACCCGGGCTGTTCCCTGGCCAATGCGATCGCCCACAGCCCGCCCTACAACGATCGGCGATTGCGTGGGGGTAGTCGTCAAGTGATAACTGCGCAGTACGGCCTCACTCTTTTGGGACTGGACTGTTTCGGGGCGAGCCTGGACAATAAACAATTCGTTAGTTTTGCCGTCCTTGGCCCATTCAATATCCATCGGGCTGTGCCCACCGCGCACCCGTGAGTAATGCTCTTCAATCTGGGTTGCCCACCGCCCCAATTGCAGAACTTCATCATCGGTGAGGGCAAATTGCTGACTTTCTTCGATCGGCACCGGAATGTTTTTAGTCTGCTCCGAGCTGTGGGAGCTATAAACCATCTTGATTTCTTTACTGCCCAAGCGCTTTTTAATAATGGGCCGGTGCCCGGTTTTCAGGGTGGGTTTAAAGACAAAATATTCATCAGGATTGACGGAACCCTGCACAACATTTTCTCCGAGACCGTAGGCCGCCGTAATCAGTGCTACATCTTTGAAACCACTTTCAGTATCGATCGAGAACATCACCCCAGAGCAAGCTAAGTCCGATCGCACCATTTTTTGGACTCCCACCGATAGCGCCACTTCAAGGTGATCGAACCCTTTCAACTGGCGGTAAGAAATCGCTCGATCGGTAAAGACTGAAGCAAAGCATTTATGGCAAGCTTCTAACACACTTGCCAGGCCGTGAACATTCAGATAGGTCTCTTGCTGGCCAGCAAAGCTGGCATCCGGTAAATCTTCGGCGGTAGCACTGGATCTAACCGCCACATCGGTATTGGAGCCGTATCGATCGCCCATTTCCTGGTAAGCGGTGGCAATGGCGGCGGTCAAATCTGCTGGTAAAGGCGCTTGCAGCATGATCGATCGCACCTGTTGCCCCACCTGTTGCAGTTCTTGGACATTTTCAGTATCCAGCCCCGTAAATAAGTGTTGTAACTTAGATGCTAACCCGGCACTTTGGATAAACGATCGATAGGCATGAGCAGTGGTAGCAAAACCTCCTGGTACCTGGATACCTTCGGGTTGCAATTGCTGAATCATTTCACCGAGGGACGCATTCTTACCGCCGACTAAATGAATTTCATGCAATCCCACATTTTTCAGTTCTAGGATCAAAGCTTGTTCCTTAGGCACGCCGAACATTTGCCGTTCAGTATCTTGCATAATGCTGTTCCCATGAAGGTTGCGATCGCTCTAGATTCATTATATCAAGAGCGATCGCCGGATTTTGATTAGCAGCTATGAAATGTCAGTACCGATACAAATCGTTTTGGATTTGACATCAATTAGAAAAATGTGGCATCATTTAAACATCATATTTAATGTAAATTTCATGCTAGATATCAGTCGAGACATTAATTCTCTGTCTAATTTCAAGCGCAATACCTCTAGTTTCATTGATCAACTGAAAGAAACTAAAGCTCCGTTGGTACTAACCATTAATGGAGTCTCTGAGCTGGTAGTGCAAAGCGCTTCCGGATATCAACAATTACTCGATCGGATTGAATATCTCGAAACAACTGCTGGAATTACACGAGGGCTGAATGAAATAGCATTAGGGCAAGCTGTTACGGCTCTCCCAGCCTTGAGGGTGGATGCCTAAATCGTTTCGCTGCCCAGATAAAAAATCAAAACCCAGTAAACAAGACCCAGGAAACCACCTCCATAAATAAGACTCAAAGAAAGCGGCGAGTCAAAAGTATAGTTAGGATGATGCTCTAATAACCGGTGCAGCCCAGCATGAATGATGAGAAATGTAGCAACTACGATTCGTGACCAATAAAGAATACGCCCAGATTCATTATTTGTTAGCCACAGTATTCCAGCTATCAGTGGTACATGAAGAATAATAAAGGTAGCTGACGCGATTTGTTCAGGCCATTGACGTAGAATGAACAGCAATCGCCATTCTGCTTGGGCCATTGCATCAAGTTCATGAGTAATAAGCGTTGC
>CAXTSX010000037.1:0-35714 GCA_964247085.1 uncultured bacterium | reverse complement strand
ACCGACTGATTATGCTTTGCAACCAAACCCTCAATATAGTGCAGGGCTTCCTGTTGCATGGACTCTGGTAGTTGCTGAATTTGTTCGAGGAGTGTTTGCTCCATAAAATTATTAAGGGCAATTTTAAAGATGTACACCTATTTTAGGTCAACATGCTATTGCCCAACAACCGCTGATACCGATCGTCCAACTCCGATCGCAACAGCGGAATTTGCGCCAGCCCCCCATCCATATTCATCACCTGCTCCGCTGCTTCCCGCGCCAAGCCCAAAATATCCCCATCCGCCACCAAACTGGCCAGGGCAAAATCAGCCAGTCCAGACTGCCGACTGCCCAATACTTCCCCCGGTCCCCGCAACCGCAGATCCATCTCGGCAATCCAAAAACCATCCTGCGATTTTTCCAAAACCTGGAGCCGCTGCTTGGCATCCGCCGATTTACTCCCACTCATCAACAGACAAAAAGATTGATAACTGCCCCGACCCACCCGACCGCGCAGTTGGTGCAGTTGCGACAGGCCAAAACGTTCGGCATTTTCGATCATCATCACCGTGGCGTTGGGGACATCTACGCCTACCTCAATCACCGTAGTTGCTACCAAAATTTGGGTCTCATTATCCCGAAAAGCGGTAATCGCGGCATCTTTCTCGGCAGAGGACATCCGACCGTGTAGTAAGCCCACCTGGAATTCTGGAAATACTCCCGTAGCTAAGCGCTCGTGTTCAGCGATGGCCGATCGCAAGTCTAGCTTTTCAGATTCCTCAATCAGGGGCAATACAATATAAACTTGCTGTCCCTTGGCAATTTCTCGCTTCATTAAGTCGTAAGCGCTGCGGCGATCGCGTCCACCAATCATTGTGGTTTGAATCGGTTGTCGGCCAGCCGGTAATTCATCGATCTGGCTGACATCTAAGTCGCCATGCAGGGTCAGAGCCAAGGTACGGGGAATGGGAGTGGCGGTCATGGTCAAGACATGGGGCTCTTGGCCTTTTTGTTGGAGCAAAGCCCGTTGCTGCACTCCAAAGCGATGCTGCTCATCAATAACGACTAGCCCCAACTGACAAAAGTTCACCTTCTCCTGAATGAGGGCGTGGGTGCCCACAATAATAGACAGCTCGCCGGTCTCTAATTCGCGGTAGATTTGTTTGCGTTTGGCTGCTTTGGTGGAGCCAGTCAGCAATTCCACAGGCAAATGTAAAAGATTAAACCAAGAGACAAACTTGCGATAGTGTTGCTCGGCTAAAACCTCAGTGGGAGCCATCAGGGCTGTTTGGTAGCCGGACTGGATGGCAGCCAGAATGGCCATCACTGCCACCACCGTTTTGCCCGAACCGACATCACCCTGCACCATCCGGTTCATGGGTTGGGACTTTTGCAAGTCTTGTAAGATTTCGGCCAGGACTCGTTCTTGGGCATTGGTTAAGCTAAAGGGCAAAATTTGGCGGAGCTGGTCGAGCAGCGAGTTGGTGGGCAATTGAACGGCGACCGTAGTTTGTTGGCGCAGTTGCTGCCGGCGATCCAAAAATCCTAATTGGAGATAAAAGAATTCGTCAAATACTAAGCGTCGTCGCGCTTGGTCTTTGGCCTCGGTATGATCAGGGAAATGGATGCTAGCGATCGCCTGGGGTAACTCCAACAAATTATACCCAGTGCGAATATCAGCGGGCAGGGGATCGGTAATTAAGGTGGCACTGGGCAAAGCCGACACCATCGATCGCCGCACTAAATCAGCACTAATCCCTTCGGTGAGCGGATACACTGGCAAAATGCGACCAACCCGCATCGAAGAAATAGTGTCTTCACCCTCGCCGAGTACCTCCATTTCCGGGTTGTCTAGGGTGAGGCCATACTTGCCCTGGCTTTTGACCAAGCCGGAAGCGGCGACCACTACTCCCGAGGCAAAGCGCTTTTTGATCATCTCTTGCCAGCCGCGACTGCTGTAGCGACTACCGGCATAAAAGCGCCCCATCTTAATCTGCCCGGTCGGATCGCCTAGTACCATCTCTAGAATGGTTAGTTTGGTGTTTTTGGTGCTGGTAAAACAACTACAGCGCTTCACCTGACCGACCAGCGTCACCGTCTCGCCCACGGCTAGCGATCGAATGTCTACTTGCCGAGCGTAGTCGATGTAGTCGCGAGGGTAATAAAACAATAAGTCTCGCACATAGTACAAACCCAGCCGGGCTAAACTTTCGGCGGCCTTGGCACTGACTTTGGGTAGGTCTTTGAGGGGTCGATCGAGCGCCACGATCTCTCCGCTGGGTGGGTGCGCGGCTTGATCGATCGCCTGACTGGCAAAAGGGGTGGGTTGTTGTTTGACTGTGGGCAGGGGAGCGGTGCGCGGCGCTGGCTGTTGGTCGTTCCAAGCAACTAATTGGGCGGCGGCCTCGGTTAACAACTTACTAGTAATGGCTAGTAACTGTTTGCGCTCACTTACCGTTAATTCTGGATAGTGGGAAAATTCGCGGGAGAGATCGCGCCATTGCTCTTGATCGGGTCGCAGCAACTGAGCGGGTGGCTTCCCCAAAGTAATGCACAGAAACTCACTGAACTGATACTGTTGACCAACTAAGTCGATGAATCCATGCTGGGATTCTACGGCGAGGGCTTTGTGCAGTCTGGACCAGTCGATCGATTCGGACATGATGAAAATATAAAGGGAGAGCTAATCTGTCGATGCGGTGAATGAATCTGGGGATACAGTGGGTTCCGGTTCAGCATTACCAAACCAGCTATGATGCCAGGAAGCCTCGGCCGCTCCCACTTGCAGCTTTTGCAAATGACGTTGATAACTATGATGGAGAGTAGCCAGCTGAGATTCTAAAGTATGCATTTGTTGGCGCAGATGCATCACCTGTCGATCGGCAAATTCCATATCGACCAGCTGTAAAAAGATCACATAAACTGGTACGACGATGGTGGTATCTAAAGCATCAGGAGCGTCTTGTTCGACTAATACTCTTAAAATGTGAGGACGATTCACACTGCTTTCCCCGGTAGCTTCCACCTTAGCTGCTGCCTCCAAGACCTGTCTAGGCACCTGCTGCGCAATTACCCGGGCCTGTTGGAGTAGATAATTCATTTTTTTGGACAGCCCCGGCAAGGTCTCGGCGATCGCTTCCTCCAGAGTATCCTGCCAAGCTAACAACTGACTGGGATCATCTAGCTGATCGATCGGTTGCAGTTGATTGAGCAAATCGATGATCGAGTTAGTGATCGCCCGCCGCAAAGAACGCTGCAGCTTTTGTTGATGACTGGGAGCCAGTGCCAAAAACTCAGTAGGATAGCAGTTCGTGCACATGCAATAACAGGCTTGAATCCCTTGGTGACGAATAGCCTGAGCCAAACTGGTGAGGTAGTTGCTATAAAGCTGATACAGCTCCGCCCCCAACTTTTGACTACGGCTGGCCAGTTTGGACATTTCCTGGTTAATTTGAGCGGTGCTGTGAGCAGGACGTAATTCACCCATATTGGCTGTTAATATCCCAAGGACTGTGGGCTAATTTTTTGGTTGTCGTTGGGTTGCCTGGCGGAGTTTTGAAAGACCCCAACGGCAGCTTGGTAGGCGGAATCTTGACCACTAGCGGCTACATCGGGATTGTCGGTGACTCTTTGTTGTTCCGTAGCACTTAAGTCTACCTTAACGTTGGGAGAAACACCTTTGTGACCAATATCCGTACCATTGGGGGTGTAGTAGTGGGCAACGGTCACGGCCAAGCCGGAGCCATCATGGAGACCATGTACCGACTGCACTAAGGCTTTGCCAAACGTAGCTGAACCAACGATGGTGGCACGGGCATTGTCTTTGAGTGCCCCCGCAAAAATTTCGCTGGCACTGGCTGAATTACTATCGACCAACACCGCCACTGGCAAGTTAGTCAAAGCAGTTTGATTGGCTCGAAACTGCTCATCACTGCCCTTGCGATCGACTGTTTTGACAATCACGCCACTATCCAAAAATAACCGGGCAATTTCAATACTATTTTGCAACAGACCGCCCGGATTCCCCCGCATATCGACCACAAAGGCATTGACCTTTTCCCGGTTCAAGGCTTTTACGGCGTTTTCCATCTGTTTAGTGGAGTTGGCACTAAATTCCGTGAGTCTAATGTAGCCAACCTTGACTTTATTTTCTTGCTTAGCTTGATAAGAAACCGAAGATACTTCGATCGGCGCAATAGCCACGGACACTTCAAAGGTACCTTTGCCACTGCGGGACAGCTTCAGCTTGATCGATTTACCAACTTCGCCCCGAATTAGTTTAATGGCTTCAGTCGCCGGTACTTTTACCAGCGATTTACCATTAACTGCTAACAGCGTATCGCCCGCCTTAATACCAGCTTGGGCGGCTGGGGAGTTGTCGGCAGTATCGGTGACCACTAGTTTCTTGGTGGCACTGGCGGTATTCACAATTTCTTCTAACCGTAAACCAACGCCGACCATTTCGCCATTGGTTTGACTAGTCAGCGATTGATACTGGGTGGGACTCATGAAGCGAGTATAGGGATCATCTAGCTTGCGCAGAGCCATCCTAATGGCATTGTAGGCATCCAGGCGATTGGTGTAATTGCGCTTTAGAAGATCTCGGCGGACTTGTACCCAGTTTGTTTTGTTAAAAGTTCCATCCACATATTCTCGATTAACTACTTGCCAAGCTTCATCGACTAAAGCTTTGGGATTGTCTTCTAATTTATCGGTCGAAGCTGCTTTTAATTGTTTGACCGTTGGCTTGACTATTTTTAGCGGTTTTAGAGGTTTGGAGGGTAAAGCGATAACTTCGATCGAGAGCGCAGTAGTCCAGGTCATCATGCCGCTGAGCAGGATTAGTGACAGTTGGGTGAATTGCTTAGAAGATAGCTGCATATGCTAGGAATATCCGGCGATAGTTGGGGACATTAATTATTTAGGTGGGCAGATCCTAAGGGCTGATTACCAGCTGCCATCATCAGAAGGGTCTGGGTGGATGTATCTTATATTAGCCTTCTCTGCTGGCATTTAAAGAGCAGTAACCTCAATTCTACACAGCAATTTCATCAATTTCCGTAATATGCAGTTGAGCTAATGCTAAGACTGAAGATACTTGGGATAGTGAATTATCATTTGCGGTTAGTCGATCGCACCGGCTAGCAAAGTGACAAGTATGGCAAAGCTGGCTATTGATCGGCACTTGGGGGAAATGCTGCTGATGTTGATAGTCGGCGAGTGATCGATCGAGCTGCTGCAAGATCTGTTGTAATTCTTGATGGGTTTGCTGGTGGAGAGCTTCACTATATGAAAACTTGGCTGATTGTGGCTGGGGTTGATTGAGCACAAACCAGTAGGTAAAAGAAATATCAGCTGGTGGGTAGTTGCTGGTTTCAGCCATGATATATAAATAAAGCCTGGTTTGCCAATCCTGCGCTAACTGTTCAATGTTGCGCGGGGTGCTATAGGTTTTCCAGTCAATGATTTGGGCAGTTTTGCCGAGCAATACTAGGTCATAAATGGCGGTGAATAGATAATCTTTGATCAGTAGCGTTCTGACCTGCTCACTGTCTCGAACTACCTGTGGATCTGGCATAAATAGATCGGGAGCGACATTTAACAAGTTTTGGATGGCCTGACCGAGTTGTGGATCAGCAGCTAAAAAAGGTTTGATCGGCAATCCTAATTCATGTTGTTGCATTAGGCGGTGAAAGTCGCTGCCCCACTGCATTTTAATCCGTTGCTCTGGTGCGACTGGTGCAGCCAACAAATCAAGATAAGTGTGTTCAAACTTACGTGGACATTCGGTTAAAACTTTGAGATGACCTTGGGAAAGACGTTGTATTTTCATTACTGTGAGTAAACTTGCTGCAATTTTTGATTGATTTTTATCAAGCTGAACTCTTCTGGATCGAAGGAGCCGCCCACCCACTCCAACAATTCTTCATGGGAGGGGTGATTTTTATCTTTGATCGCTTCCAAAAATTCACCATAACCCCAAATCCCACCGATATCTTCTGGCAGACAATTGCGTTTGCTTTTAATGCAAATAGGATATTGTGCCAACCCATGGCGAGCTGAATAATCTGATGTAGTTGGGGGAGAGTGGTATTGCGGTGGACTTAGATCTGTCTCCAAATCGGTAGCTTACTATCTCGGAGGGTTATTTTGAGTTGGTAAATGGCTGTGGGTTTGGCAGGCATTGCTTTCCTCGTTGATGATAGTCTTTTGGTACTAAAGTAGTAAAAGGTTCTCGAAAGGTTGATTGTTTCCCCAACGGTAAATGCTAAAATCTCGGCGGTCTACTGTTAAAATTCGTCCGTTGTTCAGATATTCTGCCAGAGAGACTAAGGATGCATCGGCTAAATCCATTGGTAAGTCACTATATTTTTCCATCAACTCTACCATCCGCTCAATTTGTGGTGGTTGCAGATCGAATAACTGGAAAGCTCCCCGCAGATAGGTTTTAAGGAAATTACATTGAGCCTGGTTACTAACAGAACGAGCAAGTAGATAGCAGGTTTCGCTTAATACTGGATAGGTAGTAATCAAAGGTTCTAAATTGTTGGAAAAGGCGGCACGAGCTTCGGAATGAAATCGATAGCTTCGCTTGCGCCAAAGGCGATCGCGGGGATTGAATAAAGCAACAAATGCCCCAGTATCGATAATAATCATGGGCTGCTAGATGATTGTTTTTCTGAGATGTAGTCTGAAATGAGTGATTTATAGTTAGTAGATAAATTGGGTGGTCTTTCTAGGCAGCCAATCAAACCAGCCTCTTCAAATATTTGCAGCGGAGTGGGGCTGGACGATTGAAGCTTGGCGTATTCTTGCTCAATGGTTTGATTAACTAAGGTGGCTGGGTCTAGATGAGATCTTTGTTGGATGTAGGCTAGTTGGGCGGCATGTTTGGAGTCGAGTTGAATGGTGATTTCCATAGCTTTAGGTTGATATATTTTTGGACTACATTTGTAGGTTCTAAAATCTTAACACTATAATTTCAATATGCTATCTCTAACTGAACAAAATAAATTGTTGAACGCACTACTAACTGGAAATTCTGTATTTAAGCCATTTTAAAAACCAAACTGTAGCAAGCTTGAAGTTAAGCTGTATCATATTTGTCTTCAAAATCTTGACAAATATATTCTGATACAAAAGTAGAAAACAATAAACTTGTGAGATAATTTAGATTATACAAAATGATGATTGCTGACTGAATTACCATGTAGTTTTATCATCTACAAAATATTCATGGAACGGCTCAACACAGCTTTTATTACTTGATCATTATGATCAAAGTAAAGACTTCAGTTAAATCGAATTATGAGCAAAACTTTAAATACAATGAACTGGACTAAATGGGGATTTATAATTGGTACTCCAATTGCTATAGTAGGGCTTCTTATTTCTTCAGTTTCCATAATGGATATAGAAACTAAGTGCAGGTTAGGTATTGAACTGAACCGCTGCCCCATTCAGCAAAAAATAGTTGAACTTAAAACTGCAACAGAAGAAGGAACACCTTTACCTAACGTAAAAATTCTTGTTAGCGCAAAAGGAGCACCAGAAACTACGTATGCTGATAGTAACGGTTATGCAAAAGTCAAAGTTCCTAGTGAAGGTGATGCAAGCATTACTCTAACTAAAACTGGTTATCCTCCACAGAATTTTGTTATTAATTTAGCATCTGACCAAAGTACAACCAGAACTATCCGACTAAGTAAATCAGGAAATCCAGATATTCAATCTGATAAGCGACTATCAACTTCATCACCTGTTAGTTCACCTATCCCTGAAAATAAGTCAACACTTTTAGATTCTAACTGCCAAAGTTCTACTGCCGGAAATACTATAGAAAACATGTTTCATAAAGGTGGAGTAAAATTCACTTTTGGTAAAGAAATAGTTGAAGGTATTGCCTTTATAGGTTCTACAGATTTTGATAGTAATATTCAAAAATCTTCTCCAATAGAGTTCGTTTGTGGCTTGAGCAATAGCTATAAAGAATTAAAAACAATATTTGGAATACATAGTGCAAATTCTTATGCTCTTGCAGCTAATAAAATCGAATTTGAGATTTTCTTAGATAGTAAATCTGCTGGTAAAAAGATAGTATCGATAGGCAATAAACAAGAGTGGTCTTTCAATATTCAGGGGGTACGTAATGTCAGCTTTAAAGCAATTTGTATGACTGAAGTATGTCCATCTTTAAGTTTTTCAGAACTATCACTCAGATAGTTTGATGATAAAAGGATATTAGGTACATAATTTCTAGATTGGAATCATGGTTTAATTAATCTACTCTCTGAACTACGATATTTATCAACTAATTTATTCTGCTTAATGGTTGGATATAAAAAGACTGATATCATAGGAACTGGCGATAAAAGCAGAGGGAACAGAAATAAAATATGAAATTCTAGCCAAAAAACAAGAACGAGTGGAATAGAAATTCCTGAAAATATCATAGACAGTATTGCTATCCATACCAATAAATCTTCGTCATACGATCTGGGTTTATTCATCATACCTGGAATTAATCGAAATCCTGGAAACAACACCAACAAAGTAAATAGAAATGATAATACTATATTGTAAGAATCCTTTGAAAAATAAGGGAAAACGGTACTAGCAAATAACATTGATGCAATTAGTCCCCCACAGCCAATAATAATTGACTCTCTACGTCCAGTAGAAAGTAGCGTGATGCAAATGACTATTAAACTGATATCGGCTAAAATAAACATGGCAATCGAAATAAATTCTTTCATGTAAACTGATGTAAATATTGTTATCACTCCAATAATTAAAAGTAACTGTATCAAATTATTATAAGGTAATTGATCTGCTTGAATTGGAATCTTGGCAGTCCTAATTATTAAATCTAATTTCCCCACCTCTTCCGAAGAGTTTGAATGCAATAATATTTGTCGCTCATAGATCTTTGCAGCCATCAGCTTTTCTGTATGAATAATAATTGAACACTCATTAAAATTCCCAGAAAATTTTCTTGATTCAAACGATATCCACTCATGAAAATTTGGTGTATGTGGTGGATCACTTGGATGCGGCGCAACTTCCCACCAACCTTCCAAAACTGTTTCTGGTATATTATTACTTACTATTAATGTTTGTATGAGCCGTTCACCCAATTTACTTGCTTCTATCTCTAAAATAGAACTACTAAAACTAGCTTCTGGTACTCTCTTCACATACAGAGGTTTAAATGCATTGAAAGCCGCTTCAGCATCGGGATATCGATCTTTAGGATCGGGTTGAACGACTTTTTCAAGCCAATCGACAAAACGCAAACTATACGCCGATAATAACTCTCTCAAGCCCATTACTTGATTAGTGCCCATATTGATGATGTTATACATGTTCGTCGGTTCCGTTCTTGTCAACCAACAAACGATTGTTAAGCCTAAACCATAGATGTCAGTGGTTTTATTAAACTGTAGATAACGCTGCTCTGGAGGCATAAAACCCAAGGTTCCGGATACTGTTGAACCACCTACACCTTCGCTAACTTTTGCGCCGCCAAAATCAATAAGATAAGGTTCACAGAAGCTATCTATCAAAATATTCGCAGGCTTAATATCGCGATGCAGTAACGGATCTGTAAAAGTTGTTTGGAGATAAACTAATACTTCCAGTAACTTAAGAATAATCTCCTTTACCTGTTCTGGTGTATATAGTTGCTGATTTGAGATAATTTCTGATAGAGATTGGCCTTCGATATATTCCTGCACAATACAGGAACTCTGCTCTGTTTCAAAACTCGATAAATAACGTGGGATGTTTGGATGCTGAAGCTGTTTTAGGATCTTAACTTCTCGATCGATCGCTTTGTGTCCATCCCATGTTGAACCAGATTTGGCAAATTGAAACTGCTTAATCACTACCAAATGCTTGGAATCAATCTGTCGAGATAAATACGCAACCCGCCCAGCTCCATGATTAGCTCCCAATTCCTTAATCACTTCATATCCGTGAGAAGTAAAGTCATTAAAGTCACTCATGACAGCCTGTTCAGTAAATATTTTTCTAATATACCTTAGATGATAGTGATTACAAATAATACACTAGATGATAGTAAAAATACTTATTTCTTGATAGTTTGCTAATAATTTAAAAAATGATTGGATGAATGCGACCAATCACTTCCAAAAATAGATCATCAGGACAAGTAGTAATTAGCTCTGCGCCTCTCGATCGATAGTCCAAAGACCGCAACTGATCCGCCATCAAGACCCCCGTCACAGCCAGACCAGCAGGAATATTGACATAGAAAGGATTCTTCCGCTTAGTATTACTAACCGGACAAACCAAAATAAAACCTCGTTGCTGATTGAATGCCGTGTGGCTCATAACCAAAGCCGGACGCTTGCCCATTTGTTCATGGCCAGATTGCGGATCGAAGTTTAGCCAAATAAAATCACCCCGAGCTGGAATGTAATCTACCATTCTTCTTCGCCCACCGGTTTACCCCAATCAATTTCTGGCTCCATTTCTAATTCTTGGCTCAGAAGTTCTGACAAACTGTACTTGGGAAATTTTTGAACAGGCTCAACGATCAGCTGTCCTTTTTCTAAACGACAATTAACTTCATCATTGACACCCCAAGACAATTCATCAGCAATATATTTGGGGATTCTGATGGCTAAAGAATTACCCCAACGACCAATTTGAGACTTCATAATTTTAGGTTGCGAATTCAAGATAAACAAAGTATATCATTTTTGATATTGTTTAGAATTGAGCCGAAAGAGTCAGCTTACTTGGTCAGCGCTAGGCTTGGTCAAAGCCAAAAATACTTCTTCCAGATTGGCTCGGCTGCGGCGCACCGCATGTACCTGAATACCTTGTTGCACCAAAGCCGTAATTATCTCTGAACCAATATCTTGCCCAGTAATCGATCGCACCATCATCAACCGTCTCTCTTGGTTATGGAGATGACCCATCGGCATTAATTCCAGCTCTTGAACTGGGGCAATGTGGCGCAACGCGTTTTCCACCACCACTGGATCACCCGAAAACTCCAGCTCGTAATGCTCCATTGCCCCCACCGCCTTGCTTAAATTAGCTGGGGTATCCGTGGCAATCACCCGCCCTCGATCAATCACCGTTAACTTTTGGCAAGTCATTTCCACCTCCGCCAACAGATGACTAGAAAGTAAAATAGTATGCTCCTGAGCCAGCTGCTGAATTAAACTGCGGATTTTAATAATTTGATTGGGATCTAAACCTCTAGTGGGTTCATCTAAAATAATCACTGCTGGTTGATGGACGATCGCTTGGGCAATTCCCAGTCGTTGGCGATAACCCTGCGATAACTTCCGAATCAAGCTGTTTTGATATGCTCCTAAGCCACAGAGTTCGATCGACCTTTGGACTTGCTGTTTTTTCTGGTTGTTAGCTACTTGTTTAATCTCAGCAGCAAAATTCAAAAAATGACTCACCGTCATGTCTGGGTACAGCGGAATCACTTCGGGCAAATAGCCAATCTGTCGCCGGGCCTGCAAAGACTGCCGATTAATATCGTAGCCGGCAATCAGTGCCGAGCCATTGGTCGCCCCCAAAGCCCCTGCCAAAATGCGCATAATAGTAGTCTTACCCGCACCGTTGACCCCCAACAAACCCATCACTTCACCTTTATTCACCGTAAAGCTGACTTGGGCGATCGCTCGCTGGGAGCCATAATCCTTACATAAATTAGTTACTTCAATCATTAATGATTAGGTATCCTGACAGCAGCGGAGGTCAATGCTATAATAGCAAAGCTAAATTTATTTTTTGGTCTAAAGTCCAGGTATATTAGGAGTAAGAATGACCCAGGTTGTGTTAGGTGAAAACGAAGGAATTGATTCGGCGCTGCGTCGCTTCAAGCGTCAGGTCTCAAAAGCAGGAATCTTAGCGGATGTGAAAAAAAATCGCCACTTTGAAACCCCCCAAGAAAAGCGTAAACGCAAAGCAGTAGCCGCTCGTCGGAAGAAGCGCTTCCGTTAAAGCATTTTTGGTATTTTGTGATGAAAATTAGGCTCTGTGGCGTGTCCATAGGGCCTTATCAGTTACTAACATTTAACTTATGCATACAGTCGCTCTAGTTTTATTAGAAATCCTGGTGGTGATCGGTGTCTCCCGACTGGTGGGGCTAGGATTCCGGGCAATTAAGCAGCCACTAGTCATTGGTGAAATCATGGCGGGTATTATGCTCGGCCCTTCGCTATTAGGATTGATTGCTCCCCAAATTACCGCCGGACTGTTTCCAGCCGAAACCGCGCCGATCTTGGAAGTATTGGCGCAAATCGGCTTAATATTTTTCATGTTTTTAATTGGTCTCGAACTAGATCCAAAATACCTGAAAGGCAATATGGATGTAGCGATCGCCACATCCACAGCTGGCATTATTCTGCCGTTTGTTTTGGCATGTGGTCTAGCTGTGTGGCTGTATCCGATGGTAGAAGACCCGGCGGTCTCGCTCTTGGCTTTTACCCTCTTCTTAGGTTCAGCGCTATCGATTACGGCTTTTCCAGTGCTGGCCAGAATTATCACCGAAAGCAATTTGCAAAATACTCGGTTGGGTACCCTGGCGCTGACATGTGCTGCTGTAGATGACGTAGTGGCTTGGTGTTTGTTGGCAATCGCGATCGCCGTGGCTCGTACCAACAACATGGTCACCGCTCTACCCACCGTTTTTTCAGCTTTGTTCTATATCGGCTTTATGCTGACGGCTGGTCGCTGGCTGCTAAATACGATATCTACTCATTACAACCGATCGGGTAAAGTTTCTCAGCTATTACTAGCTGGGATTTATATGGGTGTGATTACCTCGGCGCTGATTACCGAGGCGATCGGTATTCATTTCATTTTTGGGGCTTTTTTGCTGGGTGCCGCCATGCCCAAGAATCCTGGCTTGGTCAAGGAAATTGCCGAGAAGACCGAGGATTTTGTTTTAATTTTTTTGCTGCCAGTTTTCTTTGTTTACAGTGGTCTTAAAACCAAGATTGGTTTAATTAGTACTCCCCAACTGTGGCTAACCTGTCTCGTAATTTTAGCCGTAGCTATTTTGGGTAAGTATATAGGTGTGTACTTGACTGCGCGGCGGTTCAAGCTCAATCATCGCGAAGCTTCGGCATTAGGCTGGTTAATGAATACCCGTGGTCTTACCGAGCTGATTGTGCTGAACATCGGTCTGAAGTTAGGGGTGATTTCGGAGTTGCTGTTTGCCATGTTGGTGATCATGGCGCTGACGACTACCTTCATGACTTCGCCGTTGCTGGAATGGACTTATCCTAAAAAGTTGATTCGGGAGCAATCTATGCAGAACGAAGTAGTCCCTATTACTCCGGCTCATCAATACAGCGTCTTGGTTCCGGTCGCCAATCCCCGTACCCAAAAAAGCTTAATTCAGCTAGCGATCGCCATTGCTCATAACCCTGAAGAATCATCTATTGTTCATCCCCTCAGTCTGATCGAACTGGAAGAAGATTACCTCTATCAAAGCTCCCCCGCTGAAGCGGAACGACTAATCAATGAACGGAAAAGTAAACTTGATCAATTAATTAAAACCATTGAGCCAGCTGCCATCCGATCGATGATTCAGCCGATCGTCCAAATTGGCTATGATGTAGCCAAAAAAACAGCAACTTTGGCCAAACTCGATCAACCCGATTTGATTTTACTGGGCTGGCATCGATCGGCATTTAGCCAGAACCGATTAGGTGGAAGGGTGCGGCAGATTTTGGCCATTGCTCCCGCCGATGTGGCGGTCTTGGTAGATGCCAATGCCCCCACCGAAATCCCCCCGCGTACCTACGACAAAATATTGGTTGCTTATACTGCTAACACCCATGATGATCTGGCGCTAGAATTATCATTGCGCTTGCTGTTCAATGATGATCAACGGCAACTCCAGCTCTTGCAGTTGTTACCTTTGTCCACCACCATCAGTGAAATAAGCTATGAAATGAGTCAGCTGATTGGCAACTTGCCCTCGGATGTGCGATCGCGTATTCAGATCGAGACGATATCCAGTGCTGATTTGATGGAAACAGTAATCAACAAATCTAAAGAAGTGGATCTAACAATTGCGGGTACTAGTAGAAACTGGGGAGTACAACGTCAAACCCTGGGTCGTTATACTGATGAACTAGCTTTGCGCTGCAACTCACCACTGCTCATTACCCGCCGTTACAGTCAGCTCACTTCACATTTAGGCTTTTTGCTGAAAACCAACCAAGAATTGGCTAAAGAAGTGTTGGCCGAAGAACAGCCCAATGAGTTACCAGCGTAGACTCGTACAAACTCATTGCCGCTAAATAACTTCTAGCTCGTGTTCTTGAAGATGCGCCCGAAACTTCTTGGGTTCATCGAATTTTACTATCCAAGGAAAGTTGGCGCTGACTGGTCGCCCTTTCCATTCGGTGAGCATTTTATCAACCGAACCCTCGTGGCCTTTGATTTCTACTGGTTGACCCTTACCGCCAGGGATGTGGTAGACAATTACAGATTCAATAACACGGACGCGATCGCCAACTTTCATAGCTTTTCCTTACCTGGTGACGTTGACTGTCGCCAAGGGTGTGCAGAGCCTTTTTATTTTTGCATATGTTGTTACTTTTTACGTTGGGGCAATTAACGAAATTGCTGGGCATGGAAGCTGGCATAACGACCATTAGTGAGTTTCAGTAATTCGCCGTGGCTGCCTGATTCGATCACTTGACCATTTTCGACTACCAAAATGCGGTTGGCCTTGCGCACGGTCGCTAGACGATGGGCAATAATAAATACCGTGCGATCATAATTCGTTCCAAGGCTTCCGATAACGAATTTCTATCAGACATTGGGAATACTTATGTAATAGCAATACATATCTAGAGGTGATTCTGAGAGGTGTCAATTTCTTTTTCTCAACGGGGGCGAGCTGATCAGATTTGGCATAAGCTTCAGACTGCAAATCGCTGGTTACATCACGATCGGCTCAAAGGTTATAGGTTTTTAGGTAGCATTCGCCTATCTAAAGATGATGCAAATATATTACTCGATATGGTTCGCGATAGTTTTTCTAACGTTCGTCCCTTCACATTTGCGACACTCGTAGACCGATTCAGCAGACATGATCCCCAAGAATATTGGATTCAATTAACCACTCTGGCTTTGTCAGAATATGCATACTATGAAGATAGTTGTGCTTTCTGGGATGGGGTGTGTACTCGTTTCAAGTTGCAAAATACTCAAGGTACCCAGAAAACGTTGAGAGAGATCTTGGATCGGGGATTCGGACTGCTGGGACTAGTAGAAAATCGGCGACGCAACCGCTATGTTTCAACTTTGTGGCTGCAAAGTGGCATCCCTCAGCAAAATTTGAAACATTTCGCTCAGTTATTGCAAGAAATTTCTCAAGAATATGGTTGGTGGGAAATTACCCATGCAGAGCCAGAAGATTTGTCGCAGATGATGTATGAATTTTGTTTAAAGCACTATCCACAATGGGGAAAACTTATAACTTTTTTGAAGAGTAGCTATGTAGAAAATAATGATTCCGTAGAACCGATTTCAGGACAATTGTTACAAGGTATCGCAATTGTAGCGTTAGAACTTGAGCGGCGTGGCCAATCTCCAAAGATTTTAGAAGATGAAAATCAACAGGAGCAATTCCTTCAAAGTTACTGTCTGCCCAGCAATTTCTTTCTGCGTAGTTGGAAAAATTTGATTGATGTCCTTACACCTCAAAATTATAGCTATAACGTAAAGCGACGGAGTATTGGGTCAAGAAAAAGGCCATTGATATTAATGTTGGATATCGCTGATTCAATGGATATTCAGCTTTGTTTACCACCCCAGATGATTTGGCAGCAGGGATGGAACAGCTTCCAAGGAACTTATTGCAAAATTTATGAGCATGGCTGGGAAGGAACTATCCCACAATCTAAAGATCTTGATTTAGAGATTCCAGCGCTATTTCAGGCTGTGAGTAGCATTAGTGAGGAATGGAAGTGGCAGTTAAAATCTCATACCAAGGAAGTTTTAGCTGAATGGCAGTGTGAGAGAGTTGCTTCAGATTTTCCGGTGCTGATATTTGATGCCTGGACAGGCGATCGGCTGCTCACCAGCAATGGATTAAAGGGCAACACAGAAATTATTTGCTTCTTTGCCAGTGGGACTCAGATGGAGTTATCGAAAGGAATTGAGCTGCTAGATAGTTTTGTGCCCTGTAGCATCAGTGGTTGGCGGGGGCAGCAGGTCATGTTGACAACTGCACAAGCACAGCTCACGTTTCGTTTGTCTAATTCGACTCAAACCATCCAGTGGAGTCAGCTTCAATCACAGTATCCTCAGTTGCGTGGCCTGAAACTAAAGGGTAAACAACCAGCTTATTTGGAAATCCCGACAGTTTGGCACCCGCCTTCACCTATGGAGATATCCATTAAAATTCTTGTCGAAGACCTGGTCAATCGCAAGATTTTGACAGCGCCGGATGAGACTATTCAGTTACCGAAAAATGCAAGCTGGCAAAGCATTCTACTGAATCAATGGGTAAATAGATCAGGTTCTTATGCTGTGCGGTTATGGACTGAGAATGATCGATGGTCGGAACAATTTGAGGTGAAGTCTAGTTTTGAATTGGGCGAAGCACCGACTTGTTTTCCGGTGGAAGTATGTGACCGTAACCAGCAACCGATTAAAACTCCTTTGTTGGTGAGTACTTTGGTAGATTTCTGGCTCGAAGATATCACTCTGAAAGGACTTTGGGTATTAGAAGAAATTCAGTTTCTCATTAGTAACGAGGAGATTAGCAAAATCTACCAAAGACAAGCCAGCAACTTTGGCGCTGTGAATCTCAGCCTAGCTGCATGGCGGGATGTTTTACCAGAGTCAAATCTGTATGCCTTAAGCTATCAGCGTCGTGGTGAAATGATACAACAATTACTAGCAATAGCGGCTGAATCGACGGTGAGTCATGTTTGGACAAATCAGGAGCTTCATCTTTGTGGATTGTTGCCAGAGCAATCGTACTTTCTGACATTCTGGAATGCTCTAACCCCACAAAGCCCAGCCCAGAAGCGATCGATCAGAGTTTTACCGGCTCAGGACACGGTAGTTATTCCCTTGTCAGATTTGTTTGGCATATTTCATGTTCAGCTTAGAAATTCGACTCAAATACTCCATGATCTGGGTTGGTGGTGTGGTATTTCGCAAATCAGTAATCTCTCCTTACCAGATGAATTTAGCGATGATTTGTTTGAATATTGTATGAATCTGTTTGAAAACCAGCCTGTAGACGCTTTAGTAACCGAGGTACAGCGACTCAAGCTAGATCTGGATATTGAGACAATACAGCAGGCAATCACTGCTTTAGAAGAGCAAACTGTCTATCTTCCAGACTGGCTCGATCAAACATTGCTGAAGCAGAAGCTACAAGCTATTTTGTTACCGAAGGCTCCCCCCAAAATCATCCCCTCAGTCAAAGTTTTTCAGCTTTCACCACCCAAAGAATTAACCTATAGAGTTGAGCTAGAGAGAAACACATCTACAACGCGCAAAGCCTTTAATCAAAAATTTGTTGTGGAGTTAAAAAAATCAAGGATGGAATCTTCTATTCAACTACAAAAAGACAAAATTTTACCGGAGTATATTCTTGTCAAGCTCAATAGCCAAGAGCATCTCCCTGCCTTAAAAGATATTGTTCATGGCATTAGCTCTGGAATTAATACAGCTATTAAACTAACGGAGTGGAAACGATGATGTACACCGAACAAATAATCAAATTATTGAGTAACCATCGGCAACAGCATCGACCAGAAGTACCGCAACTACTAACTTTTCAGGCGATCGCTACCTTGATTCAACAGAGCTTACCACCTCAGAAAGAGGATATCTCTTCGCAGATTGACTCTGAAATGCGAGAACTACAGGCACAGGGAGAAATACTGTCAGGTACAGGCAAAAAGTTTTGCATGGCTCCACCGATGCTTCTGGCAGAAAGCGAAACTGATTTTACTGGATTGTTGTTTCGTGGCGATCGAGCATACCTGCGGTTAGCCCATCAAGCATTAGAAACTGGTCAAGCATCGACCAAACTGCTCCTACACCCTAAAATCAATGGTTTCCAGCGCATCAAAAATCGCTTGAAAGAGTTCGGAATTAGGCTGCTTACTGCGGAAAAGAGTGTGGAGCATTTACCAGTAACAGAATTACCACAGCTTTGTATGTTGCGGGGATCTGAGAGCTTTAGTCCTTTTGAAACAGTCACTTGGACAAATTCGATTTTGCAATACCTTCCGCAGCCAGACAAGCAACAGTCTGATCGATGGTCTCAGATTATGCAGGCTGATTTGGCTGAATGTACTTTGCTCAAGTTGCCAACCGGAGAATTTATCTGGTTTGAAGCGAATAAATTCTATGACCTAGCCCCAGATATCGCCGTTTTGACCATGTTTCAACTCGATCGAGCAGCTTCTTTACCAATCGCCATTCCTTGGGATGAAGCCCCTGGGCGATTGAATTTGCAGAGAGTCAATTTACCAAGTAGCCATGCTCAGTTACTTTGGCGACTTTCAGAACCTGACACAGATGAATATCGCACCCGTTTGTTTAGTCCAATCAACCGTCCGATCGCCCGCGAAGTACTGCAACATCTGGGTTGCACTTTAGTTTAACTTTCCACTCCTTACCTGTTATGTCTCAATATCTTGACCCGATCGATGCTGCCACCAAACCCCGCGAGAACCTGATTCGTTACTTGCTAACAGCTTACCCACTGCGCGATCCCCATCTGCGCTATGGTTTCAAGCGGTTATTGGAAGAAGTGGGAAATGTTTTTCAGCTTCCTTATCTGGAGGGCGCACAGCCCTACAAACCAGCTAGCACGATCCGGAAATTAGTGGATGAGAAGGTTTTGCATCCAGAGATCACCAGGATGTTTAATCCCACGCGCCCGTTATACAAGCACCAAGAAGATGCCATTCGATCGGTGGTGCAAAATCAGGAAAATATTGTAGTAGCGACGGGGACAGGTTCCGGGAAGACAGAGTGTTTTTTGATTCCGATGATGGATCATTTACTGAAGCAGCCAGCGTCTGGAATGCAGACGTTGATTCTGTACCCGATGAATGCGTTGGTCAATGACCAAGTGAAGCGTTTGCGGCAATTACTCTGCCAACAGGGAGATGATGGAAAATTAATTAGATTTGGGTTTTATACCAGTCGGACGATCAAAGATCGAGACGAGGCTAGAAATGCGTTAAAAAAGGAGCTGGAGGCGAGCGATCGAGAGGAGCTGCTACAGCTATTTAGCAAAGAGCAAAAGGCTTCATTGAATCTGACTCGGCCTGAATATTTGGTGAAAGAGGCTTTGGAACAGATTGAGCGGGTGCAGGCGATTTCTAGGGAAGAGATTTGGGATAATCCACCCCAAATCTTGGTGACGAACTACTCGATGCTGGAACACATGTTGATTCGTCCCAAAGAGCGGGAGAAGATTTTTGAGACTGCGGTTAACTTTAAGCTGTTGGTGGTGGATGAAGCTCACTCCTACAATGGCTCCACAGGAACCGAAGTTTCGATGCTGCTGAAGCGGTTCCGAGCAGCCATTGGGATCGAGAAAGAGGGGACAATTCGGGGGATTGCTACCAGTGCTAGTTTGGGCGATCGATCTCACCCAAAAGTTGTAGATGCAGTTAAAGATTTTGCCCACGACTTGTTTGGCGAAAAATTTGATCAGGTGATTTGGGGCGATCAGGTAACGGTGGCTGAACGATTGGGTGATGCTTATGATCTCCCCGTGGGACTATCAGAATCTGATGTCTATGAATATTTCTGTGACCTAGACTTGCCAGCTCTGACAGATGATATTGCTCAATGGCGAACTCAGCTTAGTTACTTAGTCCCAGATGATGTTTTGGCAAAGGCTGAAGCAGCTTCCAGTAAGGATGTTCACAAGTTTCTATGGTTGGCACTAAGCAAGCATCCAATCATGCACCGATTGATTGGAATATTGAGTAAATCTCCCAAGCCTTGGGATGATGTTGCTCGATCGACCGAACTTTGGGAAGTTCCTACACTGCTGGATGGCACGATTGCTCTGGAAGAAGTCAAAAAGCTAGAAACTGCTTTGTCTCATTTGGTACAGCTCGGTACGTTGGCACGGCAGAGTGAAGATGAATTGCCTTTGCTACCCATGCGTCTACATTTGCTATTCCGCAGCATGGAAGGATTGTATGCCTGTGTTAATCCAGGTTGTGGCGAGGCTGAGTCAGATCCAAGTTGTCCCGATCGACCCAAACGCTATGGCAAGCTTTATCTCAATAACAAGACTCATTGTGAGTGTTGTAGCAGCCCGGTAATTGAATTGTCGAGCTGTCGAAAATGTGGTCAGGCATACGGCATGACTTATTTGGGTAATGGTGGGGAATTGCTTCCATTGCCCAAATAAGTGGAAGATAACACTGCAATTCATGTCCTAACGTCTGGAAGTCTTGATAGTGTTACCAATGACGAGGGAGATGACGATGAAACTGATGAACAGCCGATCGATAACAGAGTAGGAACTTTCACTATTCAACCCAGAGGTACGGCTGGCTGGATTGGAAATAAATCTTCAACTCCTCCTACTGTTAGTGGTCATAAGGATCAATGGAATTTACATTGGCAAATGCCACCGGAGTCTAAAAATCAACAAGGCGGGCATCTGAAAAGCTGTCCAGCTTGTACCGCTAGCCGCAATCAAAGAGCCGCGATCGGTCGATTTGTCTCCTATACTGATGCACCGTTGGAAGTCATGCTGGATAGCTTGTTTGAGCTATTGCCAGAATCAGAGCCAGATAAGAATTCTGCCCAATCAACCAAGCGCAAACTTTTGACTTTCTCTGATGGCCGTCAGGATGCTGCTTTCTTTGCTTCTGATTTCCAACGTACTCATACTGAAACGCTTTACCGTCAGCTAGTTTGGCAGGCTTTTCAGGCAGTGCAGGAGAATAGAATAACTTCTATTAATCAGGTGCAGGAGGAATTAGTAGAGCAGTTTCTTACTTGTTCTATTCCCCACCCAGACCGTAATTCTGAGAAGCATCATCGCAGTTATGTTGCAAATGATCCCAATGAGGAAAAGACTTCTAACTCGATCGATTGCAAAAAAGCTGCTCAGAGTCGGGCTAAGGAGCTGCTATTGAGAGAATTTGGTCTACCATCTGCTCGTCGTTTCTCGATCGAAGCTTTGGGGCTGTTAGCTTGCCATTTTGAGTGGCCTGATGACTTTGTGCAGGAGGTGGCCGATCAATTTAGTTTGAATCAGGCTGAGGCTAGAGTTTTTCTGGTGGGGTTGGCGCACATTATGCGATTAACGGGTGCTGTTGATTTACAAGGCTCATCACGATATTTCCCTGAAACTTTTGGTGTTGAAGGCGGTCGGCCAGGGCGATTAAATAATCAAGGGCGCTCCCAAATCTATCTGAAACTTAGCCGGAACAAGGATGATAATCAAGCAGTTTCATTTTTATGGCGTAAGAAAGATAATAAGGAGCCTGCCAAACGACAAAATCAACTTGTGGCCTACTATCATGATTTTCTTGGCGGTTATCCAGAAGAACAAAATGTAAGTTGGTTGTTTGATGAGCTGAAAATCAGAGGCTTTCTCGTTGCTTGTAACGACGGTCGGCAACTACATTGGGAACTGCTCAATGTTCAGCAACCTAAAGAGGATTGGCACCAGTGTAATACCTGTCAACAGATTTTTCATATTCCTGGTTTGACTGCTTTACGAGGAAAATCCAAGTTTGGTGTTGATCTTTGTCTTGCTTCCAAATGCAAGGGAATTTTGCAAACTTTTCAGCCAGACCAATTATCAGATCATCACTATCGCCATTTGATTCAGAAGAAAAGGGATGAGATTTTGCCGCTGCGGTCACAAGAACATACGGCTCAGCTGAGTCCTGATGAACTGGCGAAGCGAGAAGGCCGCTTTCGTCAGGGCAAAATTAATTTACTGAGTTGCTCGACTACCTTGGAAATGGGAGTAGACATTGGTGAATTGCAAGTGGTGGCTTTGCGAAACTTCCCGCCTCATGTCAGTAACTATCAACAACGTGCGGGACGAGCAGGGCGGCGGACTGATGGTGTAGCAATTACGCTGATGTATGGGCAACGTCGTCCCCATGATCGCTACTATTTTGAGCAGCCAGCTAAGTTAATCAATGGTAAGAATCAAGTTCCCAAGCTTGATCCCAGCAATTTTGAAATTCAAAAGCGTCATATTCATGCCGAACTGCTGGCTGAATTTCTGCGGACTGAAATTAATGGGACTAAAGATCCTGTTGGTGCAGAAAAAGTAACAATCTCTAGTTTTTTAGGGCTTTCTGACACACTTCTGCCTTTGTCTGAAATCCCTTCTGAAGCTATGGCTTTGAGGTTCAAGGAATGGCTACACCATAATCGAGCCGAAAAATCTACCCAGCAATGGTTAGAACGTTTAGCTAGTGACCAAACCGTTGAATTTGTAATTCAGAAATTTATCACTGAGTTAAACCAGTTTCAAGATGACCAGCTCAAAGACTGGAATGGGTTAGCGAAACTTTTTCAAGAATTAAGACAACTCGTGCGATCGGCGGATGATGCCAATGACAGTAAAAAGCAGAAACGTCTGGAGTTTAGGCGCGATCGCATTCAAGACGAATTGAAGAAAGTTTTAAAGTATCAATTGCATGAGGAATTAGCCAAAGCTAGCATCCTGCCTATTTATGGCTTTCCGATCGATGTTGTTCAGCTTTTGACCAGAGATACTAAAAAGGATTACAAATCTTCTCTGGAGCAGAGTAAACATCGGCTACAACGCGATCGTCGTCTAGCTTTGGGTGAGTACGCGCCAGGACAAGATGTAGTCGTAGATGACTTGGTTCATACCAGTGTTGGCGTAGTGAGTCCTGATGATTTACCCAACCGCCATTATTGGGTATGTAAATCTTGCAGCTTTTTCATGTCAGCTAGTACAGATGCTGAAATCTTGAAGCGTTTAGGTGTAGATGATGGAGACATAAAATGTCCTACCTGCCGTATAAAACCGTCTACTTTGGAGCAAAAGCCTCGGCTGTACAAAATCCCCAAGAAGTTTACAACTGATTTGGGTGAGTTGCCGAAAGTGACACCCTATAGCAAACCGCTTCGTCAACTAACTTCACAGGTATTTTTGGCGCAAGGAGGGGATAGTTCAGAGCCTTATAAATATGACCTTTACTCTTTAACTCTGAGCCAAGGGGGAAGATTCTTTCTGGCTAACCAGGGCGGGAAAGGGTTTAGAGGCTATGGCTTCGCAATTTGCGAAAACTGTGGTCGGGATCAAACTAGCCAAGCGCCAGCTAATCGAGCTTTTGGCAAGATTAAGCATGATCATCCGATAACCGGCAAGGAATGCCGAGGCAGCTATCGCTGTATTCACCTGGGGCATGAATTCCGTAGTGATTTACTGAAGCTGCGATTTTCTCCAAAAGCTAGTCCCCCAGCTTTATTGAATTTAGTGCTTCATCTCGATGCTGGTGGTGAAATCCACTCAGATGCTGAGGAAAACTCTAATCAGACATCTGGTGGCTTGGGATTTTGGCGATCGCTAACCTATGCGCTACTGGCGGCGGCAGCTCAAGTAATCGATGTGCCACGAGCCGAGTTAGATGGGTTATTCCGATTAAGGGAAGACAGCAGTACAAGGGAAACAGAGATCATCATCTACGATAATGTGCCAGGTGGTGCAGGTTATAGCAAACGGATTGTCGAATGCTTTCCAGCGATATTGCAACGGGCTTTAGAGTTTGTTAATTCTTGTAGTTGTGACAGCAGTTGCTATGACTGCTTGCGTACTTACACCAATCAGGCTTTTCATCATGAACTTGATCGGCACTCAGTGGCTAATTTCTTGCTACCTATTGTTGAACTCGATCAGCCTGATAAAGCTCTGAAATCTTTTGCCCCAGATGCTAATCGCATTAGCCTCACTCAGATGGGGGTTTCTGTGGACAGTCATTGCAAGAGAGCAAATTCTCATAGTATTGGGTATTTACCAAATATCACGGATCTATTCAGCCTCAAGCAACTGACCCAGCTTGTGGATTCATTGGGTTTGTCTGCACCATTGGAGCTGATTGTGACTAATCTGCCCGATCGAACCAATGATGATCAAGTACGAGTGCTGCGGAAGCGGTTGGCGCAGTGGATCGATCAAGGTTTGTTGAGGCTCTATACCATCCCGGCTGAACAGTTACCCACGATCTCTTTCAGTAGTCAATCAGAGCATCACACCGCTCTTCAGCTTCGTTATGAAGGGAAAAAGGCGATCGAGTGTTTTCAGACTCGCAGTAAACATGGAGTTGGCCATGTGGTGGAGGGCTTGGAGGTACTGAAGGCCAAGGCAACTTTGGTATCTGCTAAAGTCTTGGAAGACCCTGATACGGTCGTTATTTTCCCGATCCCGCAGTGGGGGAATATGAGTCTTGCTGAGTTGCAAGGGCAATTGGGGTTGGATTCGGTTCTCAAGGGAAATCAGGTGAAAAAGTTGGTTTATTGCGATCGGTATTTGCAGGAGTCGGGTGCGGAGCTTTTGGCATCTTTGCTGCAAGGTGATTGGCTGGATGCTTCTTCTCAGAGTGTTGCTCGGATACAGCAGCTTAAAGAGGAATATGACCGTCGTGATACTCACCGTAAGGCTTTGATTGAAGGGGCGATGTCTCATCTGCCTGGAAAGCTTACTGTGGAGATGCGCCCTTATCTCAGTCGATCGCAGCCCCCATTTCCCCATCGGCGTGAGCTTACTATCTGGATGCAAAATAGCAAGATCCATCGAGTGCTTTTTGATAAGGGAATGGACTTTTTAGAGCAAAACACTGATGGTTATTACTATGTCAAAGAAGCAAGCTATGTTGTAATCGCAAGTGAGTCTTGATTTTGGCTGATAACTAGAGCACCTAAATCTATAGTTTGGCTTGCGTGCGAGGCGCTCAAAACAGCAGAACAACTGAAATTATCTATTGGTCAAATCAAACCCTATAGACTATCTTGGATTCCGCTCTGTTCCAGCCAAGTCAATAATTCTCGCTCCTCCTTAAAATCTAACAAGGCTTTACCCAAAGCCTCCAACTGTTCATTATTCAAACCATACACTTGTTGCCGGAGATCAGCCGCAAGATTACCTAAACGATAATTAAGCTGTGTAAATACCATTTCGGCTTTGCCAGTTTGTTCACCCCGTTGCTCAGCTTGATTAATTTGTTCTAAATACAAAGGAGATAAATTCATAATTAATTTCCGATCTTTTGAAGATTTTTTGGTCTTAGCTTCTAGCTGGATTTTTAGATTGGCGAGTAATTGCAGCGCTTTTCCACGATAGGGATTTCCCACAGGTAGCATCGCAATTTCTTGGGCTGCCCGAGCTTGCACGCCATCACGGCCCATAATTCTTAACCACAGAGTATCTGCACTCTCTGGCAATTGATGCACCACCACAATTCCAGTCCGTAACGTTGGAGCCAACAGATATACACCACTGCTACATAGCTCTAGATTAACTTCTGCACGGAGATCTCGCAATTTTTGAGCAGAAAGAGTAGGTGTAATAATCCACAAATAAGGCAGTTTGTGTTCGGGCACACTAGGGCGATTGTTCTTCTTGGCCGCTTTAGTAAGTTCACCATGCAAATCTAAAAGCTTGACCAAGCAACTCTTGATATTTTCCACTGCTACGGGATTACGAAAAGGCTCAAAGCTAGTAGGAGTAGTAGCCAATCGTTGAAGTAGCCCTAAGGCTGGAGCTGACAGACTGGGTGTGTGTGGTACAAAATAGAGATCGATTTCCCGGACTTCACTGACTACTGTTTTAGCGATCTCAACATTGCCGATCGGCATAAGCGTAGTCTCCAGTAAATTTTTGGAGAATTCATCATACGGAAACTGGGACAAAGACCGCTCCTGCTAAAAACAAGTAAATAGTAGAACTAAAGTATTATAAAATGAGAATCGCTTATCAGCGAAATTGCTGGGCATGAAAGCTGGCATAACGACCATTAGCTAGTTTCAGCAATTCGCCGTGACTACCCGATTCGATCACTTGACCATTTTCGACTACCAAAATGCGGTTGGCCTTGCGCACGGTCGCTAGACGATGGGCAATAATAAATACCGTGCGATCGATCATAATTCGTTCCAAGGCTTCTTGGACTAAGGCTTCCGATTCAGAATCGAGAGCCGAGGTAGCTTCGTCCAAAACTAAAATGCGCGGATTTAAAAATACAGCGCGGGCGATCGCAATCCGTTGGCGCTGACCCCCCGAAAAATTGGTGCCGCGTTCTCCCACCCAGGTGTGATAGCCCTGGCTGAGTTGAGAGATAAACTGGTGGGCATTGGCAATTTTAGCGGCGGCTTCCACGGCGGCCATGTCAAAATCGGGTTGGCCAAAGGCAATATTTTCGGCTACGGTCGCGGAAAACAGCACAGTATCTTGGGGTACGGTGCCAATTTGGCGGCGCAAGCTGGGCAGGGTGACATCTCGGATGTCAATGTTATCGATCGAAATGCTGCCTGCCTGGATATCGTAAAAGCGCATTAATAAACTAGCGATCGTACTTTTGCCAGCACCAGAAGTGCCGACCATGGCGATCATTTCGCCGGGTTTTACATCTAAATTAAAGTGCTTTAATACGGGCTGATTAGGTAGATAACCAAAGCTGACATCTTGGTATTGAATATGGCCTGTAATGGCTGGTAAGGCAATCGCATCAGGCTTTTCCAAAATTGTTGGTGGGACAGCCAACAATTCAAAGATGCGATCGACTGAAGCCTCACACTGCTTGAGTTCACTATAATTGCTGGTCACCCGCGAAATGGGGTCAATCAACATTGCAATACTTGTAAAATAGCTAACCAAGCCCGGCATACTTAAATTGCCAGTATTGACTTGCCAACCAGCTAATACGAGAACTAGCAAAATGCCACTCACCTGAATTACACTCAGTACCGGATGCTGAATAGCTAGCCATCGTTCGGTTTGATATTTAGCCTGCCGATTGGCATCTGCTTTGTGCATAAAGCGGTTCAGGGTAAATTCTTCGGCGGCAAAGGCTTGAACCAAGCGAATCCCACTGAAATCTTCGGTGACCGCTGAGGATAGATCAGCAATTTGGTTCTGGCTGCGACGCGATTGATGTTGCACTTGTTCACCGAACCAGCCCACCAATACCGCAATTAAAGGCGCAATCAAAAATACGGCAATAGTGAGTCGCCAGTTGAGATAAACCAGGTTTCCTAAAACTACGATTAACTGTAGTACCGACGGCAAAAATTGGTGCAGCATATTGTTGATAGTGATACTTACCCGATCGATATCTCCAGTTAAGCGATAGGACAAGTCACCAATCTGGGTGTCGGCGAAATAAGCTGGACCCAAACGCAATAGGTGAGCATAGACCCGTTGGCGCAAATCAAAGCCGATCGACACCGCTACTTTAGCCATCGAAGTATTTTGACCATACTGCGCAATGCCTTGCAAAATATAGGCCAAAGCCCCCCATAGGGCAATTTGAATCAACATTCCCAGGTCAGTACCCAGATATCGACCCACCTGACCAGCCAACGTAGCCAGGACTGGCCAAAAAGCGCTGTAGATTAGTACCCAAAAAAATCCCCAAGAGATATGCCGACGCTGAAGACGCAGGTAGGGAGACAGCAACCAATAACTAGAGCGCTTTTTCATTATTTAATGCGTATTTTGCCAATATAAAACTCCCGTTTGCAGCAGCCCCACCACAAACCCCAACACGCCGCCCAAAGTTACAATGCCTTGCAATTCGGTCTTTACAATTCCCTGAATGGCCGCTTCCAGTTCTTCTGGAGAAGTAGACTTCACTCGATCGATAATAACTTGATCGATGTTCAAAATCGGAATGACCTGCGCCACGATTTTTTCTAAGTCTTTCTCTAGGTACCTGTCGATCACCAAGGCCAACTCCCCACTCACTGCTGGTAAAGAAGTAGTAATCGCGGCCGAGTTCCGTAACCGTCCCACCACCAAAGCTGAAACCCCTGGCCAATCGATCGTATCCCGTAGTCCTTCAATCAGGTCAATGCCTTTACTTTGGGCATAGCTGCGCACACTTTCTGTCACGGTCTGACGCAGTTGTTGAACGGTGATAGCGGGGAGGTTTTGTAAAGAAACATTTTGTAACCATTCCTGAATGATTTTCCGCAAACTCAGCGCCGTCACCAAGTCCGCAATGATTTTGTTGGCTGCATCCCTTTCGTCTAAACAAAAAGTACGCAGCCGGGTGAGGGTATTGCGAATCCCAAACAAATTGGCTACTACCCAATAGGTGCCACTGCTTTTTTCCCGAATGCTGTCGTCAATGACTTGAATGTTGCGATCGGTTAAAAAGTCGATCAAAGCTTGCCGCAACACTTCTGGCGGTAAAATGCCATCCACTAGCCAAGAACTAACCTGCTGGGCTTGGTTTTCGTTGAGTTGAAATTCTAACAGCACTCGATCGAAGATTTGATCCAGCTGTTCTTCTAAAAACTGTGGCCGTCGGCTCCAAACTTTTAGTAACCGGGGCAAAGATTCCCCCGCCAAGTCCCGCAGGATTTGGGCCAAGATCTTAACGGTGCGCTGTTCTTTATCACTCTGAATCTGATCCAAAGCTAACTGAATCAGCCAGGTGATCGCCGCTTGGACGCGCTCTATTTGCAATAGTCGCTGGGCGAGCCGTTGCAATTCTGCGGGGGTGAGCAACGAGCCCATGATCGTATCAGAAATCCGCTTGGCCAAACGTTCTTGGTTACGCGGAATCAGACCAGGGGTGAAGGGTACCTGATATTTACCCACAAACAACGCCCGGTAGGGACGAAACAACATCTGAATGGCCACATCATTGGTGAAATAGCCAATCACAGTACCGACCACCGGGGGTGCCAGGTATAGCCAAATTTGAAACAATGACACAGGCGCTTAACCCAAGTTTATTTGCTTAATACCAAAATACCCATAATGCCACCCGCGATCGGGTAGTGGGTAGCAGCGGCAAAACCAGCGGCCAATCCTAGTTTAACCTGGTCAGTGCCGATCGGAAATTGCGCGACGCTGGGCATCAGATAAGCATACTCGTCAGTTAGATCATAACGGCGGGCGGTGGGTACTACAATATTGTCTAAATACCAGCGCTGAAACCCGGCCACTAGCCAGTTGTCTGGCCGATGGAAATCGAGGATGGCGACTTGGGCTGCTGGTTTAAGCACGCGGTGCAGTTCGGTCAAGCAGCGCGGAATATCGGTGACGTTGCGCAAGCCATAGCCCAGGGTAGCGGCATCAAAAAAATTATCGACAAAGGGTAAGTTTAAAGCATCGGCCTGCACCCATTCGATGGCCGGGGGCAGATATATTTGGGTGATCCGATCGGCAGCGATCGCTAACTGCGCCGCCGCAAAGTCAGCGCCATAGACTTGACCGGTTTCACCTACTCGTTTAGCTAGCAACTGAGTGATATCGCCACTGCCACAGCACAAGTCTAGGCAACAATCGCCAGCAGTGGCACCGCTCCAGCTGACGGCCATTTGTTTCCAGACCCAGTGAATCCCTAAACTCAGATCGTTATTCAATTGGTCATAAACCGGGGCAATGCGATCGAACAAAGCTTGCACATCGCTAGCGGAATAGTCGGAAGGGGGCATAATGACTAAGACTGGTTAGCAAACTTGACCACGGATCTCATAATACTGTAAGATTTGGCATCGATTGAACCCTCTGTCGCCAAAGTACCATGACTGGCAACCAATGAAGCGTAGATATCTTTTACAGTATGGAACTTTAACTACTGCTAGCCTAGCCTTCACGGCTTGTAGTAAAGGCGTAAATCAAGCTAAGCCGGTGGCTTTTGGCCAGCCCGAGCAGAAGGAGTTAAATATTGGTTTTGTCGAATCGATCAGTTCTTTGCCCTTGGTGATTGCTCAAGATAAGGGCTTTTTTAAAGACCAAAGCTTAACAGTGAAGTTGGTCAAGTTTCCTACCTGGGAAGCCCTGCAAGAAGGTTTAACCAAGGGGCAGGTGGATGTGGCTCAGACCCATTTTGCAGTGCCGCTCTGGTCGCATATCAAAAAGGATAAGTCGCCCATTGTAGCCTTGATGGGCATGACCCTGAACGGCAACAGCATTGGATTGAGCAAACAAGCCTGGGAGGGGGGGATGCGCCCCAGTACCCAATTTAATTATCGGATTGAATTTGGCGAACTATACAATACTTATGTCCGCAGTTTCAAAACGCTGCCAGTTTTTGCGATCGATCATCCCGCCTCCATGTCGAGCTACTTGGCGCGTTATTGGTTGGGCACCATGCATATCCACCCCGATAAAAACTTTAAGTTTCAAGTGGTCAAAGGCTCGGATTTAGCTGCTGGGGTGCAGTCTAAAAAAATTGATGCCTATGCGGTAGAAGAGTCTACTCATCAGCAGTTGGTTAAAAGCAAAGATGGCTTTACGGCCTATGTCGATCGAGATATTTGGCAGGGACACCCCGATAAAAACTTTAAGTTTCAAGTGGTCAAAGGCTCGGATTTAGCTGCTGGGGTGCAGTCTAAAAAAATTGATGCCTATGCGGTAGAAGAGTCTACTCATCAGCAGTTGGTTAAAAGCAAAGATGGCTTTACGGCCTATGTCGATCGAGATATTTGGCAGGGACACCCCGATAAGATTTTGGCGACTACTGCTGGTTGGGCAAAGAGTAATCCAATTACAGCCAAGGCCGTGGTGGCTTCGGTATTGGCGGCTTGTCAGTTTTGCGACATTGAACGTTTACGCAAAGAAGAGGACAAAACTCCGATTACTTTGGCTCAGCAATTAGTTAAGCCCGATTATCTAAATGGCGGCGATGCCAAGAATGTGAAGGCGCTGCTGACGGGTAGTTATCAGTACGATCGAATGAATGCGGTAGCGAAGATGCCGGTAAACATTCCCGATTTCCAGATTTTTCACTACATTGATAAGTTAAATTATCTCAAAGATCCTAATAATGCCAATTATATTTGGCAGTCTCATGCTGTTTGGGTGTTGACTCAGATGGTGCGCTGGAATCAGCTGAATTTGTTTGAATATCCGAAAGATGCGGACAAGTTGATTGCGGCGGCTTATCCGATGGATGTGTTTAGGGAGGTGGCGAAGGCGGTGGGGCTGAATTTGCCGAAGGAAACTGTCAAGAAGGAAGAAAAGACTGTTTTTATTGATAAGTTGGGTTTTGATGCTAGCGAGCCAGCAGATTATATTAATGGGTTTGATATTCGGACTAGTTAAGAAGCAACATTTTGCCTTAAACCTATTCCTAAAGTAGAAACTTTCTGATTTATTTCTTATTTGCTCATCATGTTAAAAACTGAGCCATCCGATCGACTGCCAACTGCAAAACATCCGGCGGATGTACCAGCGCAAACCGCACATAACCTTCTCCTGCGGACCCAAAGCCAATCCCCGGTGAAGCTGCCACCCCGGTCGCCGCCACTAATTTGGTGCAAAAATCCAAAGACCGTCCCGACCATTGGGGCGGAAGCTTTGCCCAAATGTACATGGTGGCTGCCGGGGTCGGGACATTCCAGCCAATGTTGGCCAAAGCTTGGACAAATACATCGCGCCGCTCTCGGAAAGTCTGGACAGTAGCCGCGACCGCAGATTGATCACCACTGAGAGCAGAGATCGCTCCGTTTAAGATGCCACGATACTGATTAAAATCCACCACTGCTTTAATTTGGCGCAGTGCCCTAATTAATTCGGCATTGCCGATCGCATAGCCCACCCGAAAGCCGCCCATATTGTAAGACTTGGACATGGTGAAGAACTCGATCGAACAAGTCTTGGCCGGGTCGGCTTGTAAAATCGAAGGCATTTGGTGCGAACTAAAAGCTAAATCTCCATAGGGAAAATCATGCACCAACACCAAATTATGTTGCTGGCAAAAGGCTACAGCCGTTTGAAAAAATTCCAAGGTGGCGATCGCCGCTGTGGGATTATGCGGATAGCTCAATACCATTAACCGAGATCGGTCTAAAATAGCCGCCGGAATCTCACTAAACACCGGCAAAAAATTCTGTTCTGGCCGCAGGGGCATCGGATGAATTTGGCCACCCGCCAGATAAACTCCGCCCATATGAGACGGATAACCCGGATCCATGAGTAAAGCATAGTCGCCCGGTTCGAGAATCGCTAGGGGCAGGTGGGCAGTGCCTTCCTGGGAACCAATCAGGGGCAATACTTCGGTATCAGAATCGATCGATACTCCATATTTTTTGCTATACCAATCCGCCGCCGCCACCCGGAAAGCACTGGTGTCATTAAACAGCAGGTAGCCGTGAGTCTGGGGATCATCCAAAGAATTGGCGATCGCCTGAATCACATGAGGCGCTGTCGGCAAATCCGAAGAACCCAGCGACAAATCAATAATTTCTTGCCCAGCTGCCCGCGCCTGACCCTTTGCCCGATCCATATCAGCAAAAACGTTAGTTTTAATTGGTTGCAGACGCTGGGCAAATTGCATGATGAGGGTGCCAGAAAAACTATTGACAAACTTAGCTATCAGCTGGAAAGTGTTGATCGATCATGTCAATCAGCTTCGCTTTAGTAATGGCACCCTCCCAGGAATGGAGTAAATTACCACTTTGAAATAGGCGAATTGCTGGTACGCCTTCGACTTTATAGGCTTTGACGGTGCTGGGGTTGTCATCCACTGGCATTTTCACCACTTTCAGGCGATCAGCATAATTCTGAGCCACCCATTCGATCGAAGGCGAGACTAGCTTGCATGGTCCACACCAATCCGCCCACAGATAAACCACCACGGGCTGATCACTAGCTAATACTTCGGTTGCGAATAAATCATCACTGATAACATTAACGCCGCTCATAAAACCTTATCCAAATTTTTATTTAGTTTAGCTGCTGACAGCCAAAATTCCCAATCTGCCTAAGCGATCGGGAATTTTAAATTGCTGTGGTAACTTGGCAATAATCTGAATTTACAGATTATCGATCTTTTTGCGGAGAGCTTCGATTTCCGCATCTACTGGCTCACCAGCCGGAGTGCTGGGAGCCGCGCCAGTAGAAGAACCGGGCAATACACCTTGAGCAGGAGGATTAGAACTGGGCAGCATTTGCTGTTTCATCATCGCCAGCTCATCTTCGACGCCGCTGCCAGCTTCTAGAGCAATAAACTTGCTCTCCAAATCAGAGCCAGCAATTTCGGCTGCTGCTTGCGACCGAGCTTCCGACATCAGCACTTTTTCTTCCATCCGCTCAAAAGCAGCCATGGAACTATTATTGCCCACTCGACCCACGGCACTTTGGAGTTGTTCATTGGCTTTAGCGGCCTGAGAACGAGCTTTGAGCATATCTTTCTTGGTTTTAGCTTCCGAAATTTTGCTCTCGATCTGAATCAAATTGCGTTTTAAAGTTTCAATTTGGCCAACTTGACTATCCAACTGATTCTTCAGCGCCACTGCTGTCTCGCTGTAAGACTTTTTCCGCACCAATGCTTCTCGTGCCAGATTTTCATCACCCTTTTGCAAAGCTAGCTGCGCCTTTTGCTGCCAACTATTTTCATCATTGACAGCCTTGTTGTATTGTTGTTCGCTACGCTTTTGGCTCGCAATGGCACTGGCTACGGCCTGGCGCAATTGCAGCAAGTCCTCTTGCATATCCATGACAGCCTGTTCCAGAATCTTTTCTGGATCTTCTGCCTTGCTCACCATGTCGTTAACATTGGAGCGCAATACTCTGCCAATTCGATCGAATAATCCCATGATGATCTGTCCTTAATCTAGTATAACAGTGGAGTTGAATCAAGTATATTGAATCTATATAGTGCTACAGGTTATATAATAGGGTTTCACCTAATTAAAGTGCTGACACACCCGCCTAAAAGCTTTCTTGGACAGAGTGGTCTAGTGCCGACCTGCCAACACTTCCAAATTTAATTATATCTTGAGAATTTATCAATGCGGTGTTGGGCTTTAATTTGGCTTCAAGGCAGAATAAAACAGCTAAAAAGCATGCCTATCGTTTGATTTAGCTATTTTGAAATTAAATAATATTAATTTGCAGATTATTCAGATTTATTGATACTGAGTATATTTACTCAAGATTTTCAGTATTGAATGAATTTGTTTGAATTAATAAATGATGGTGATTTTAAAGCATTTCTTTATCGAGTTAATTGGATAGGTAAAGACATCAACTAATGTATCCATCTGTAAATCAAATATGAAGACAATCTAAATATAAAAGTGACCTGGGGATCGCTTGAAGCCTGGTAGCATAATCGTTACACAGCAATGATCCCCATCTTTGCATAGTGGATGATAGAGAAGCGATAAGAAACACATTCCAACGAATCCCGATCATCCCGATTTACCCCAGCTTAGATGAGGTGCACCATGCAAACATATGAATTCGCTGTAAACAAATCTGCTACTTCTGTTTGTAGAAACTGTTGCTTCTATCAACCTCAAGGTCACAATGGTGGTTCTTGCCAGCAGTTGAATGTATCGGTGGGAGGCAGTTGGCCAACTTGTCAGTTGGGTCTACCAGCTTTTGCTCATAGTTGGCAGGTGCTAGAAGATTTACCGGTTCAGGAACAAGAAACAGTAAGAAAAGAAGTTCAGACTGCCGAGGCTCCAATGAAATTGGGAGTTGCTGAGACCAGCAACACAAAATAAGTTATCGATCGACAGAAATCATCCACAGTTCGTTTAGGGTAACCAGGGATATTGTTGAAAGTCTGGTTCCCTTTTTTCTAGGAAAGCTTGCTTACCTTCGGTACCTTCGGCGGTCATATAATATAGCATGGTCGCGTTTCCAGCTAATTCTTGCAGACCAGCTTGGCCATCACAGTCGGCGTTAAATGCAGATTTGAGACAACGAATCGCCAAGGGGCTTTTAGCCAAAATTTCTTTAGCCCAGCTGATACCCGTGGCTTCTAGCTCATCGATCGGCACCACGCAATTCACTAAACCCATTTCTAAAGCAGCCGCTGCATCATATTGCCGACAGAGAAACCAAATCTCGCGGGCTTTTTTTTGGCCGACCACCCGAGCCAGATAGCTAGCCCCAAAACCACCATCAAAGCTGCCGACTTTGGGGCCAGTTTGGCCAAAGATGGCATTATCGGCCGCGATCGACAAATCACAAACTAGGTGCAAAACATGTCCACCGCCAATCGCGTAGCCGCCAACTAGAGCAATGACAACTTTGGGGATCGATCGAATCAACCGTTGCAGATCTAAAACATTTAAGCGCGGTACTCCTTGTTCATCAGCGTAGCCGCCCGTGGTGCGGACTGATTGATCGCCACCAGAGCAAAAAGCGTATTTGCCATCGGTGTGCGGGCCAGCGCCAGTTAACAAGATGACACCAATTTTAGGATCTTCCCGAGCATCACAAAAAGCAGCGTACATTTCATTGACTGTTTGGGGTCGAAAAGCATTGCGCTTGTGGGGGCGATTGATAGTAATTTTGGCAATGCCGCCATGCTTGTGATAGAGAATGTCGGTGTAATCGCCGCCAGCTTGCCAGTTAGTCATGAGTAATGGGCACTGAATTTTAGAATGTCAATATCTTACAGCGTGAAGATCAAAAGCCCTCACCCCTCACCCCTTCTCCCAAATCTGGGAGAAGGGGGATCAGATTCTTACTCCCCTCTCCCAAAATTGCTATCCATTACGCAAAAGTGGCTGGATAATATGCTGAG
>CAXTSX010000036.1:0-36181 GCA_964247085.1 uncultured bacterium | reverse complement strand
TAATCGCTGGATAGCTTTCCTCGCCACTTTCTCTCAAAATTGTCCGGACTGTTGTCATCAGAATCAATAACTGAAATACTTAATGACCATTTGTGAGGAAATATGCTGAAAACAGTTTGGGCTAGGATTCGTCAAGGAAAAATTGAACTTCTGGAGTCAACAGAGCTTCCCGAAGGAACAAGGGTGCTAGTGACGCTGCTTCCTGATGATGAAGCTGATTTTTGGCTAGAAGCGAGTCAAAAATCATTAGATGCTGTATGGGATAATACTGAGGATGATGTATATGCTCAGCTACTCCAAACATGACATTATCTTAGTTCGCTATCCATTCTCGGACTTGTCGAATTCCAAAGTGAGACCTGCGGTTGTGATAAGCGCACCACATCCTTCTCAAGATATTTTGATCACTCCATTGACAAGCAAAGTGGGATCACTAATTGAAGGTGAATTCGCGCTTTCTGAATGGTCGGCAGCAGGGCTAAACGTATCTACGGCAGTCAAGCGAGGTGTGTATACAGTACATGAGAGTTTGGTGATAAAGGTGATTGGTAAATTAGCTGAGGTGGATGCAGAACGGCTAGAACAGTCTTTGAAAGGTTGGCTGGGATTTTAATATGCGCCGACTTTTGGGTGCCTAGCAGAGATTCGGTGGTGGATCGAGCATCCGGAATGAATTCTCTGGGTGATAGCTGACCAGGCCGATCAACTTATTCTAAACTGGGAAACAAAGAGAACGACGACGGCAGTCATGTTTTTGCATGAGAGATATTTCCGAAACAGCTCATTTGGTAGCAATGTATCGGGCTTTAGCCAGCGAAAGCCCTAAGGCGCTATTCCAAGATCCTTTTGCTCGGTTGTTGGCCGGTAGCCAAGGGGAAATGATGGTGGCTGTCCTGGGCGAACAGCAACGCGGTGTCAATGCCTTGGCCATTCGTACCCAGGCGATCGATCAAATGCTGCTCCAGCTCATTGCCACCGAGCAAGTAGGAACAGTGCTGAATTTAGGTGCTGGGCTAGATACCCGTCCCTATCGCTTGGCATTGCCGCCAAATCTGCGCTGGATTGAGGTAGATTTGCCGGATATTTTGACTTACAAAGAGCAGAGACTAGACGATTTTCAACCAGTTTGTCAGCTTGATCGGATTAAGTTAGATCTTACTGACTTTAAGTTGCGCCACCAGTTTTTCACCGAAATCAACACGGTTCACCAATCTGTACTGGTCATTACCGAAGGACTTTTAGCTTATTTAACTGAACAACAGGTTGCTGCTCTCGCCAAAGACTTACAGCAACAAACCCAGCTGCGCTGGTGGTTATTGGATCTGGCCTCGCCATTTCTACTGCAACAGTCTCGCCGACATCGAGAGCAGCAGATTTTTGATCAATATTTTGCCGATGGCCAGCCGACCTTTCTGTTTGCCCCGGCGGCGGGCACCCAATTTTTTCAGCCCTATGGCTGGCAAGTGCGACAGTTTCGATCGATCTGGTCGGAGTCTCAGCATTTGACCAAATTTGCGGGGCTGAGTGTGATATTGATGCGCTTATTTGCCCGGCAATACTGGCAAGCCATCAGCCAAGATAGTGGCTTTGTCCTACTAGAGCAAAATAGCTCTGGTGATGGAAGGGGGTAACTCCGCTAGAATAGAGGGCGTAGACAACATCATCACTAGCCCATGTCCATACTGGCCGCGATCGCTGTTTTGGCGGTTCTTATCTTCGTCCATGAATTAGGTCACTTCTTAGCAGCTAGACTCCAAGGAATCTATGCCAACAAGTTCTCGATCGGCTTTGGCCCGATTCTCTTCAAATACCAAGGCGAACAGACCGAATATGCCCTGCGAGCATTGCCCTTAGGCGGCTTCGTGGGTTTCCCAGATGACGACCCCGAGAGTGATATTGCCCCCGATGATCCCAACTTACTGCGTAATCGCCCAGTTCTTGATCGTGCGATCGTGATCAGTGCCGGTGTAATTGCCAACCTGATTTTTGCCTACTTCTTGCTCGTCACCCAAGTGGGATTGCTTGGTACTCCTGATTTGAGCTATCGACCCGGCGTGATGGTGAATGATATTGCTACCAGCCTGAGTAGCGCTGCCGGAAAAGCCGGATTAAAGCCAAATGACATTGTGCTATCGATCGATGGTCAGGAGTTAGGAGCCAAAGAAACGGCCATTACTGACTTGATGACTGCGATTCAAACCCATCCCAACCAGACCTTGGCTTTTCAAGTACAGCGTGGCAGCGAAACTCTCCAGCTGAGTGTCAAACCAGACAGTGGTGCCGAAGGCAAAGGTCAAATCGGTGTCAAACTAGCGCCCAATGCCGAAGTTGTTCGTCATAAAGCTACCGGAGTGATTGATGCCTTCAGCAAAGGCGCTCAGGAATTTGAAAAAATGATTTTGCTGACCGTTAAAGGGTTGACGCAAATTGCCACTAACTTCGGTGAAACAGCTGGTCAGGTAGCGGGACCCATCAAAATTGTCGAGATTGGAGCCAATATTGCCAAGTCTGATGCGGGGGGCTTATTTCAATTTGCCGCACTCATTAGCATCAACTTGGCCGTGATGAATATCTTGCCCCTCCCTGCCCTAGATGGTGGTCAGCTGGCTTTCTTGCTAATTGAAGCCTTGTTGGGCAAACCCCTACCCACTAAAATTCAAGATACAGTGATGCAGACTGGCTTGGCTCTACTTCTCAGTCTGGGGGTTTTTCTGATCATCAGAGATACTGCCAACTTACCCACTATTCATCAATTTTTTGAATAGCTGCATGAGCGTGCCGCCGAAACTGTCTAAGAAA
Organism: uncultured bacterium; assembly: GCA_964247085.1. Classification (GTDB taxonomy): domain Bacteria; phylum Cyanobacteriota; class Cyanobacteriia; order Cyanobacteriales; family Chamaesiphonaceae; genus JAAFHZ01. The sequence goes on along the minus strand of CAXTSX010000036.1, from coordinate 33,382 downwards.
CAGCGAGCTGTAGAAATTCTGCGCCGTTTGCAAGCCTATTACCCGGATGCTACCTGTAGTCTGGATTACGAAACCCCGGTGCAGCTATTGGTGGCAACCATTTTGTCGGCTCAATGCACTGACGATCGGGTGAATATAGTGACTCCTAAACTGTGGCAGCGCTTCCCGGATGCCCCAGCCATGGCCTACGCCGAGCTAGAGGAGTTAGAGGAATTAGTTCGATCGACTGGTTTCTATCGTAACAAAGCCAAAAATATCCAGGGTGCCTGTCGCAAAATTGTGGAAGAATTTGGCGGCGAGGTACCTCAAGAGATGGAGCAGCTGCTGACCTTGCCGGGAGTCGCCCGTAAGACTGCTAACGTCACCTTGGCTCACGCCTACGGCATTATTGTGGGCGTGACTGTAGATACCCATGTCAAACGGCTGAGCTATCTGTGGGGCTTAAGCAAACATACCGACCCCATTAAAGTGGAGCAAGATTTAATGAAGCTCTTGCCTCAACCTAATTGGGAGCAATACTCAATTATGAGTATTTATCACGGTCGGGCGGTTTGTAATGCCCGCCAGCCAGATTGTTCTAATTGCCAGTTTGCCGATATCTGTCCTTCGGTAGACAAGGCGCAACAAGTCAATGCGCGACGGAAAGCCCAAGGGGGCTAAAGAGAATTGTGGTTGGACAAGAGCTGTTCCACCTTCGCTTCTTCAATTTTGGACATAATTCTTTTAGACTCGTGCAAGTCGCGTTGGGTTTTGGCTAAAGAAAAACTGGAGGCAACTGAAAAAGTTAGACCCATGCCCATGAATCCTTTCACCCAGGCATCTACGGGCAGATAAGCTATGCCAGTGGCGGTGATGCCGATCGACATCACAAAAGATATCCAGGTTTGGGCGATCCAAGCATTACTATCACCTTGATTAGCAGTTGTGCGGTTCATGATTATTTCTCCATTTTCCCTGTGTTGTTAATATTTTAATTCTAAGATAATCCGGCTGTGCTCCGAACTGTTCGTAGACAGTTATTTAACTGACCCATGGATCTAGTCTCACTCAGGCATTTTGGGTACTCCAAACGTGGGCATCAAGATAAACAGTCCACAGCTGAGTGATATGATCCTGCCTAGTTCTGGCGTTGGCTGCGTCCCAACTATTGATTTTATTCTTTAGACCTAATTCATACCCGTGACCTCAAGTAATCAGCAACCGAAAAAATCTCTGGTCAGTATTGCGCGGGTGGTGGCGATCGCCACGCTCTTAAGCAAAGTTGTGGGGTTAATCCGGCAAGTGATTGTCTCTGCTGCCTTTGGATTAGGCACAGTAGCTACGGCTTACAGCTATTCCAACGTCATTCCATCTTTCTTTTTTATTCTGTTGGGCGGTATCAATGGTCCATTTCATAGTTCAGTCACTAGCGTACTGTCTCGCCAAAAAGACCGTAATAAAATCGCTCCGATCATTGAATCTGTAACCACCATTGTGGGCACGGTGCTGATTTTGCTCTCCATATTACTGATTATTTTTGCTGGGCAGTTCATCGATATTTTTGCCCACGGCCTCAAGACCGGTTTAGATTTACAGCAGGCCACTACGACTCGGGATGTAGCGATCGAACAACTCCAAATCATGGCCTTCATGACTTTCTTGGCGGGGCTGATTGGCATCGGCTTTGGCACCCTCAACGCTGGCGATATGTATTGGTTGCCCTCTATTAGTCCGTTGCTTTCCAGTCTGACAGTAATTGTCGGGGTGGGTTGGTTCATACTACAGTATGGCGACAAAAGTGATCTGATTGAAAATGCTCATTTGGGCGGACAGGTATTAGCCTGGAGCACTTTAGCTGGAGCGATTCTGCAATGGGTTGTGCAAGTATTTGTGCAATGGAAAGCCGGTTTAGGAACACTCCGCCTGCGATTCAGTGTTAAGCGCAAAGAAGTACGAGAAGTGCTGAGAATCATGTTGCCAGCGATTCTATCTTCTTCGATGCTGTCGATTAATCTAATTACCGACCTAACCTTCGCCTCGAATATCCCCAAAGCCGCACCGGGATTTGCCGCTGCTGCATTGCTCGTGCAAACACCCTTGGGCATTGTCTCCAATTTTATTTTGGTGCCGCTGATGCCGGTTTTATCCCGGTTAGCTGAACCTAGTAATTGGCCAGAGCTAAAAGACCGGATTCGGCAGGGTCTGATTTTAACTGGAATCACCATGATGCCGATTAGCGCTTTGATCATCGCTCTGTCATTGCCACTGGTAAAATTGACCCTGGAGCGGGGAGCCTTCAAGGCCGACGATTCTCAGTTTTTAGCCTCAATTCTCATTGCCTCGGCTAGTGGCATGTTTTTCTCTTTGGGACGAGACGTATTAGTTCGAGTTTTCTACGCTTTGGGTGATGGTAACACTCCTTTCAAAGTCAGTATTGTTAGTATTTTTGTGAACTTCACCCTAGATTTTTTGCTGTGGCAACCACTAGGAGCACCCGGCATTTCACTGGCTACTGTCGGGGTGATGATTGTAACTTTTATAATTTTCCTAGTGATTTTAAACAAACGGCTCAACGGTTTACCCTGGGAAGAATTGGGCTTGCCGCTGTTTGGCATCTTTGGGGCTAGTTCGATCGCTGGTTTTATTACTTGGTTGTTGAGTTCTGGCTGGCAGCAATTAGTACCGAGCAATTTTTTCACCCTAGTATTGCAATTGGCCATTCTAGGGAGCATTGGCTTAGGGATTTTCGGCTTGATTGCGACTCAGTTGGGGGTGCCGGAATTAGATATTTTAGTAGGTCGCCTAAAGCAGAAATTCAACAAAGCTTAGTGCGGAGTTCTCGTAATACTTTGCTGGTGCCGAGCGCGATCGACTGGCTCACTAAGTCCAGCAGCATGGTCACTAGATCTAAGCCGGGAAAAGTTGGGCTGTTGACGTACTCCCTCGGCTGAAGCCAGAGGGATTCTCAGCTGAAAAGCAAGACTTAAGGTGTATCAATCGAATATTACAGACATTAATTGATCGACAAACCCCGAATAAAATTATGTAATGCCTGACGACTCAGATTCTCGGTCTGAGTTGTTTCCTTAGATAAAGCCTGAGGTTGATCCCATTGAAACAACTCCGTCATCAAAGGTAATACTTCGGTATCTAGCGCCTCCCGAAAAATACTAGCAGGCAAAATCAACTGGGGTGCTTCTCGTAAATCGTGTAGTAATTTAAGTTGATATTCCTCGACCTGAGCCAGCGCTAAAGGTCTTGCCCAGCAACGCTTCCGCTCCGGCACCATTTGAATAACTTCGGCCAGTAACAGCGAATTTGGAGATCGATCGATACAAATGATTTGATTAGGGCGAAACGACATTGTGTCCATATGCTAGTTAGAGTCCGCTGTTACCGCGACTTTTGGCGAAATCAAATAACCACAAAGATGCTCACCAGCGACGATCGAATGAGTCCTCTCCACCTGACAATCACCTAAAGCTGTGGCAAACATTTCCAGTTCATGACCACAGACCGTCGGAAAAGAATTCGCCACCTGAGCGATCGCACAATTATGTTCCGTCAAAATAAAGCTCTGGCCGGGTTCATCCACCGACTGAAACTCCGCCATATAACCCTCTTGCCGCCGCAATTCCACCAACTTGGCCACCCGCTCCGGTAAAGAGCCATCCCCCAGCTGCTCACGATAGCTCAAGGACTTCCGCTGCCAATGTTTTTTCAAAATGCTGCTAGCCTGGTCATAGCCCAAATTATTTACCAGCGTATCCAAAAACGAAATTACAAACTCGTCATACTGATTAGGAAACTGCTCTCGCCCCTTCGGACTGAGTTGGTAAACATGCTGCGGCCTCCCCATCCCCTGGGCGATCGAATGGAACACAACCAATCCATCAGTCTGGAGATCCTTCAGATGACGGCGAGTTGCTTGGGGACTAATTTTCAGCGCCTCCGCCAAATCCTGCGCCTTACCCTGACCCTGGCGGAGTAGAAATGACAGAATATCTTGCTTGGTCGAATGCTCATTCATAGGGGAACTTCACTCAATTGACTTAAACAACACATTGATTGTTAAAGTGATCTATGATTTAATTTAACAACACCCCAGTTGTTTTAACTACTATAGCGCGAACCTCGGCCAGCGCCTAGCCCAGTTATATTAAAAACCTTTAGAGAGTAGAAGATAGGCGACCAATGAGTTCTAGTAGCGTCACTAACCTCGTCAACCAGCCCTACAAGTACGGCTTTGTCACCGATATCGAAGCTGACAAAATCCCCCGGGGGCTTACCGAAGATACCGTTCGGCTAATTTCTGCCAAAAAAGAAGAACCGGAGTTCATGCTGAATTTCCGGTTACGGGCTTTTCGGAAGTGGTTGACCATGACCGAACCAACTTGGCCGCATGTAGACTATCCAGCGATTAATTACCAAGATATTATCTATTATTCGGCTCCCAAGCAGGCTAAAAAGAAGTTAGACAGCCTAGATGAGGTCGATCCGATCTTGCTAGAAACCTTTGAAAAGTTAGGCATTTCCCTCAACGAACAAAAACGTTTGGCCAACGTAGCCGTTGATGCGGTGTTTGATAGTGTGTCGATCGCCACCACCTTCAAAGACAAGTTAGCCAAAGTCGGCGTAGTCTTCTGCTCTATATCCGAAGCCCTCCACGAACATGCCGACATCATTGAAAAATACTTAGGCTCAGTGGTGCCGATCGGCGATAACTTCTTCGCCGCCCTCAACTCGGCAGTGTTTAGTGATGGCTCCTTTGTTTATATTCCCGAAGGCGTAAAATGCCCGATGGATCTCTCCACTTATTTTCGGATTAATAGTGGTGATAGTGGTCAATTTGAAAGAACTTTGATCATTGCGGAAAAAGGTGCCAGTGTTACTTACTTAGAAGGTTGCACCGCTCCGGCTTTTGACACTAATCAGCTCCACGCTGCCGTCGTAGAACTAGTGGTGCTGGATGATGCAGAAATTAAATATTCCACCGTGCAGAACTGGTTTGCTGGCGACGAAAACGGCAAGGGCGGGATTTACAATTTTGTGACCAAACGCGGTCTATGCAAAGGCGTGAATTCCAAGATTTCTTGGACGCAGGTGGAAACCGGCTCGGCGATTACCTGGAAATATCCCAGTTGCGTGCTGATTGGGGATAACTCGATCGGCGAATTTTACTCGGTAGCGCTCACCAATAACTTGCAACAAGCCGACACCGGCACCAAGATGATCCACATCGGTAAAAATACCAAGAGTACGATTATCTCCAAGGGGATTTCCGCCGGAAAATCCAAGAATAGTTATCGTGGTTTGGTAAAAATGAACCCCACGGCTAACGGGGCACGGAACTATTCGCAGTGTGATTCGATGCTAATTGGCGATCGAGCCCAGGCCAATACCTTCCCTTACATTCAAGTCCAAAACCAAAGCGCCAAGGTCGAACACGAAGCCTCCACTTCCAAAATTGGTGAAGATCAACTGTTCTTCTTTGCCCAGCGCGGCATTTCCCAAGAAGACGCTATCTCGATGATGATTAGCGGTTTTTGTAAGGATGTCTTTAACCAACTGCCCATGGAGTTTGCGGTGGAAGCCGACCGACTGCTCAGTCTCAAACTCGAAGGCTCAGTTGGGTAATTCAATGCAGAATTTTGATTGTTGTATTACAAAATTGCTGAGTTAGCAAAATGTTTACAGAAGAAAAGAAATCGCTGGAAGATATTAATTCTACAGAGTCAGTTCTGTTAGAAGAACAATTTGTACCGGAAGAACTCGAAGAGGAGCTTCCTCCGATAGCAGTTGATGGTAGGGACAGAAGGTTAGTAACTCATCCTTATGACTTTATTATTCGTTCTTTAAAAGAGCAAGTTGATGATGAAAGTCTTATCCTTGCAGATAATTTCCAGCGACGTAGGGTTTGGGATGATGCTAAGTCTAGTAGATTAATTGAATCTTTATTAATTAACGTACCGATTCCAGTATGTTATTTTGCTGAAGTTGATGACGCATATAGTGTCATTGATGGTCAACAAAGGCTTACGGCGATCTATCGATACCTCAATAATGAATTTGAGTTGAAATCTCTTAAAGTAAGGCCAGATTTAAATAAAAAAAGATTTCATGAGCTAGGAGTGTCTGATCAAAGAACTATTAAAAATAGGTCTATTCGTTGTATCGTGATACTAAAAGAATCCGATCCTGATATCCGTTTTGATGTTTTTGACAGACTCAATTCTAACTCTGTAAAGCTCAATGCCCAGGAATTAAGAAATAGCTTATATAGAAGCAAATTAAATGATCTAATAAAGGAATTGTCTGAGGAACCTGTTTTTCAATCAATACGGGGCGTAAAAAATGTAGATAAACGAATGCAAGATTGTGAAATGGTACTGAGATTCTTTGCCTTTCATTTTCAATCAGAACAATATCGAGGTAATTTCTCTCAATTTTTTGATGGCTATTTGAAAAATGGGCGAGGTTTAAATTCAGAAGAACTAGATAGACATCGACAAATTTTCTTGAGAGTTGTGGCTGATATAAATGATGTATTTGGAAAAGATAGCTTTCGTCGATACGATAATGAAAGCAAGGAGTGGGACAAGTTTATCAACAAGTCTATTTATGACATCGTGATGCTGTATTTTGCAAGAATTGATTCTTTAGTGATAAAAGAAAAAAAAATAGAGATTGTAGATGCATTAAAAAAACTTTGCTCGGATGATGAATTTAATGCAGCTATTGGTGGGGGAACATCTGCAACAATTAGAGTTCGCACTCGATTAGATAAATGGTATCAATCTCTAAAATTAATAGGCATTTCAGTTGAAAAGATTCAGATAGGACAGCATATCAGGAATGAAGAATAATATTCGTTCCCCTGCCCTTAAGGATTTTTGGGTAAATCTAAAAGAAGTTGGAACAATTATGTCGCTATTTGAAGTTAATGAAACTGCTATTAAGAAAAAGCCAGTCAATGAAAGTCTATCTAGGGCTGCATTGGTACTTTTATGTAGTCATTTTGAAAATTTTTTTGAGAGTTTGATTATAGATATTTTGACATTCCATGAATCCAATCAGACCTCTATCAGTCAATTACCAGAAAGGCTGAGAGTGACTCAAATACTGAAATCACCTGATTTATTAGATAAGCCCTATTCTGGTGATAAATGGAAATTAATGGATAAAATCCGTGCTAGTAAATTCATTCACGATAATAGAAAATGTACATCGGGAGATTTTGATTCAGAAATTTGCGTTAAAGGTTTTGCCTCTCCTGGCAGCAAAGAAATAGAAAATCTTTTTAGAGGTGTTGGCATAGAAAATGTCTGGAGATCTAACGCTATGCAATTAAAGAATTCTATAAATGCTTTTGTTGCTAGACGTAATGGAATAGCCCATGGTAGCTCATCAGATAAACCAACACCTTCGGATATCAAAGGTTTTGTCAACGATATTTGTAAATTAGTTAGACACTTCAATAAAATTGTTGCTGAATATCTGATTCGCGAATTCAATCCTTCACATCTTTGGGGTATTTCTTGTTAAATAATCGAGGATTACCTCAAAATGGATTTTTGGCTAATCTGCCCTAAAATCCTGTCATCTAAAATATCCATCAAATTAATAAGATTATCAAATATGCTAAATACTAATAGCCCCACGATTCTTTCCGTCAAAAATCTCACTGCCGAAGTAGATGGCACGCCTATCTTGAAAGGCTTTAACCTGGAAATGAAAGCAGGCGAAATTCACGCCATCATGGGGCCAAATGGTTCGGGTAAAAGTACCTTCTCCAAAGTGCTGGCTGGTCACCCCGCCTACACCGTAACTGGTGGTGAAATTCTTTTTCAAGGCCAGAACCTTTTAGAACTAGAACCAGAAGAACGCGCTCGGTCTGGCGTATTCTTGGCTTTCCAATATCCTTTGGAGATTCCCGGTGTCAGCAATCTAGACTTTTTGCGAGTAGCCTACAACTCCCGCCAAAAGCACTTAGGTAAGGAAGAATTAGACGCTTTCGACTTTGATGATTTAGTCCAACAACGCTTAGATATCGTTAAAATGGATCCAGCCTTCCTCGGTCGGAGTGTAAACGAGGGCTTCTCCGGTGGCGAGAAGAAACGCAATGAAATTCTCCAGATGGCTCTACTAGAACCTACTCTAGCCATCTTAGATGAAACAGATTCTGGTCTAGATATTGACGCTTTAAAAATTGTTGCTAACGGCGTAAATCAACTAGCCAATGCCAACAACAGCATGTTAGTCATCACCCACTATCAAAGACTCCTAGACTACATCATTCCCGACTTTGTCCACGTCATGGCCAAAGGCCAAATCGTCACCAGCGGCGGTAAAGAACTAGCCCTAGAACTAGAAGCCAAAGGCTACGACTGGATCGAAGAAGTAGCTGCTTAGGTCGCCCTCACCCTAGCCCGCTCCCAATAGTGGGACAGGGGGTAAGAGTTCCAAGTAATTTAATTAAGGATCAAAAATTAAATCATTGACCGCTATATAAACAGTTGGCACATCCCACCACACAGAGTCTTATAGGAATTCAAACCGTAGGATTGTAGACCTCAACTCAAAGAAATCGACCCTTATGTAGGGGAGTTTGAGGGGAGGTATTCCGTCCCCTCAATGGGGGGACTGGGGGTCAGAACCCCCAGATCCGGGTTCCATCAACAAATACCCAAACAAACAACCACCATGACCCAATCCACCATCAACAACCACGACACCTACCTCACCCAACTCCTCGCCACCCTCAAAACCACCACCCCAGAACCCACCTGGCTCCAAACCCTCCAAAACCAAGCCACCGCCTTCCTCCAAGAAGAAACCATCCCCAGCAAAAAAAACGAAGAATGGCGCTTCACCAACCTAGATGAACTACTCACACACCAATTCATTGCTGCCAGTGACCAACAAGCCCCCCTTAACATCAACAGCTTCCACCTCCCTGAAGCTAAACAACGCTTGGTATTTGTCAACGGTATTTACAGCAGCGAATTGTCGCAAACAAACACTTCCAACAGCCTATTGGTTGGTGATTTAGCCGCTGCGATCGATCACCACCTCCCCCTCGAAAATTACCTCGGCAAACAACCCGGCGGCGAAGAAGTCTTTACCGCGCTTAACACCACCGGCCTGCAAAATGTCGCGATCATCTGGGCCGCTGCCAATAGCATTAACACCGATCCAATCCATATTCTATTCATCGCCACTGGCGACCAGCCCCTAGCCATCCAACCCCGCGTTTTAGTGGTCGCCGATCGCCAGAGCCAACTAACCATCGTCGAAGAATATCGACATAATTCCTCCGCAAATGCTTGTCAATTCATCAACGCAGTTACCGAAGTCTTTGTGGCCGAAAATGCCCAAGTTAATCACATCCACATCCAAGACGAGGACCTAGAAGCTTTTCATATTGCTAAAACCGCTGTTTCTCAGGCTCAAGACAGCCAATATCAGGGCTACAGCATCAGCCTGGGCAGCCAACTATCCCGCCATAACTGGGAAGTTTTTCAAGGTGGCAAACAGACCAGTACCACCCTCAATGGATTAGCGATGATTGGCGGCACCCAGGTCGCCGACACCCACAGCAAAATCGCCTTAAACCATCCCCATGGCCAAACCCACCAACTTCACAAATGCGTAGTGAATGGCAAAGCCCATGGCATCTTCAACGGCAAAATACTAGTACCCCAAGCCGCTCAGCAGACTAATGCCAACCAATTGAGCCGCACCCTATTGTTATCACCACAGGCACGGATTGATACCAAACCGCAGCTCGAAATTACCGCCGATGACGTGAAATGCTCTCACGGAGCTACTATTAGTCAACTCTCTGACGATGAAATGTTCTATCTACAAAGTCGCGGTCTAGACCCGGCCACTTCCCGGATACTGCTAATTAATGCCTTTGCGATCGAAGTAATTGAGTCTATCCCGATAGCTTCCATTCGTGATCGGTTACGAGCAACCGTCAAAAGTTTTCAGCTGTAATTATTTATTTCCTCACCCATCATGACTACTAAAACCCTTTCCCTTGGGCACAAAGTCCGTGCCGACTTCCCCATTCTTGACCAAAAGATTCACGATAAACCTCTAGTCTATTTAGACAGCGCCGCCACCTCCCAAAAGCCCCAAGTAGTGATCGATGCCCTGGTAGATTACTACAGTAACTACAATTCCAATGTTCATCGCGGCGTACATACCCTCAGCGGCAGAGCCACTGACGCTTATGAAGCCGCCCGTCACAAAGTCCAAAAATTTATCAATGCAGCGGATGATCGCGAGATTGTCTATACCCGCAACGCCACCGAAGCCATCAACATCGTGGCCTACAGCTGGGGTTTAGCTAATTTAAAGGCTGGCGATGAAATCATTCTGACTGTCGCTGAACACCACAGCAACCTGGTTCCTTGGCAACTCATTTCCCAAAAAACCGGCGCTGTTTTGAAGTTTGTGGGACTCAGCGCCGATGAAGGCTTCGACATGGAACAGTACCAAACACTCCTGTCAGCCAAAACCAAACTGGTCTCCGTTGTGCATGTTTCCAACACCCTGGGTAGCGTCAGCCCAGTTAAAAAAATCACCGCACTAGCGCACGCTCAAGGAGCCAAAGTTTTAATTGATGCCTGTCAAAGCGCTCCCCATATGCCGCTGGATGTCCAAGATCTAGACTGTGATTGGCTAGTGGCCTCCGGTCACAAAATGTGTGCCCCGACTGGTATTGGATTCCTGTACGGCAAACTGGAATTATTACGATCGATGCCGCCGTTTTTTGGTGGTGGTGAAATGATTGCTGATGTCTTCTTAGATCATTCTACCTATGCGGATTTACCCCACAAATTTGAAGCTGGTACCCCAGCCATTGGTGAGGCGATCGCTCTGGGTGCAGCGATCGATTACCTCACCAATATCGGCATGGATAAGATCCACTCCTACGAGCAAGAGCTATCGGCTTATCTGTATCAACAACTCAGTCAAATTCCGGAGTTGCGGATCTATGGGCCGAAAACTAATCGGGCGGCGCTGGCTGCTTTCACGGCAGGTGAAGTCCATCCCCACGATCTATCCACTCTCTTAGACCAAGCGGGGGTAGCGGTGCGCGCTGGTCATCATTGTACCCAACCCTTACACCGAGAACTCAAAGCCCAATCTACGGCCCGAGCTAGCCTATATTTCTACAACACCAGTGAAGAAATTGATGTGTTTATTGCCGCTTTGCGGGAATCGATCGAGTTCTTTGCCGGAATTTTTGGCTAAAACTGCTTTGTTTTCTATCGATGAATGCAGCATCGGCGTTCCGACTAACCACAAGTTAATGGAGCGACCTCTCAAAATCAAATTTCCAAAGTATCTTATGGGGGGCACCAAAAAAGTGACGGTTGCCCCCTATTTTTGCCACCAAAACCATAATATCTGGATCGGCAGAAAGATCGGCAAAATATCTTATTCCGAAGTACCATAGTCTTTATCAAGAAACAAATACAAGGATTTTAAAGATCGGCAATGTATCGTGATGAAACGATTGACTTAATGGAACCAATGTTGCCTGCCGCCACCCGTGCGATCGAAGACCTAATATTCACTCTGATTCAGCAAGCTAGTGAGTTGAATACGGTTCTGAAGCCGCGCACTGCCGAAGCTGTAGGCGATGTACTACGATCAATGAACTGCTATTACAGCAACTTAATTGAGGGGCACAATACCCATCCACGGGATATCGATCGAGCACTAGACGATGACTTTTCCGAGAATATCGAACAGCGCAATTTGCAACTAGAAGCCAAAGCACATATCGACGTGCAGCGTTTGATTGATCAAGGAGCTTACCCTGACATTGTTTCAGTTGCGGCGATTTGTGACCTCCATCGACAATTCTGCACTCGCTTGCCCGCAGATCTGCAGTGGGTCGGCACCGGAGATTTTCGTCAGCCTTTGATGCCAGGGGAGTTTCGTGACGGAAGGGTGCAGGTGGGGCAACATATACCACCGGGTCCCGACAAAATTGACCGGTTTTTGGAGCGCTTTGTGCAGGTCTATCACCCCAGCAAATTATCTAAGGTTTCTCAAGTCTTGGCGGTGGCAGCCGCGCACCATCGGCTGCTGTGGATTCATCCGTTTTATGATGGTAATGGTCGGGTAGCCAGGTTATTTGTTCATGCCTATTTCCGTGATATTGGCGTGGGTAGTAGTTTATGGTCGGTATCGCGGGGGCTGGCGCGGCGAGTGACACAATACAAAGAGCTGTTGATGGCAGCAGATAACCAGCGAGATAATGATTGGGATGGTCGAGGCAACCTGAGCTTACGGTCTTTATACCAGTTTGTGGAGTTTTTTCTGGAAACAGCGGTGGATCAGATACGGTTTATGCGATCGCTACTGGAACCAGAGCATATGCTGCGTCGTTGGGAGCTATATATTTCTGAGGAAGTGGCTTTGGGTCGTTTGCCGATAGGATCTTTTCTGCTAATCCGAGAGGTAATTTTGCGAGACGAAGTGGAGCGGGGACAGGCTGGTGTAATCACGGGATATCAGTCTCGGCAAGGTCGATCTGTGTTGGCCGCACTGGTGAAAGCAGGGTTGTTGATTTCGGATACGCCAAAGGGAGCTGTGCGAATTGGATTGCCGCTACGGGTCGTGGAACGGGTGTTTCCAGCATTATATCCGCTGGGCTAGTTATATCGACATAGAGATCGATCTCCCAAAAGCAAATCCCTAAAGCGTTTTAAAATAGGGGAAGCCAAAAAAGTCATGATCTCCCCCTAACTTTGTGACCAAATCTTTGAATCTCAATGCCCAAGCAAAGTTACGGAAAAATCAATCAACAGCGCTCTCAGATTCTACTATTAGCGCTGTTAGACTTTGCCAATGATGATTTAGCAGCAGCAGAACTAGAAAGAATTCGATCGCACCTCCAAATCCATTGGCAAACCGAAAAAAACTAGTAGTCAGGACTAAAACCCGCTACCTAGAAGCATTAATCAAACTAGCTGCCACAGCACCCCTATCTGTGAAGTTGACTCAAAAAAGCATGGAAAGCATTCATAGTTGTGTTACCAATCCGCTCTATATATCCATCATTGCAACGGCGCACTGCTAGAAGGTTACAGACGATTAGCTTGGATAATCCAGTTGTTGCTGGAATTGTGGCGGATCTAACAACTGAACCACGTTTTCAGATGATATTTCCAGTGATCGATGGTTGAAGCTAGGAGGTCGATCGAGCTTTGTTGGATTTTAGTGAGATTTCGGATTTGTTGGCTTGGTTGGGTGAGTATCAATACGGTACGGTTAAGCCATGAAAAACCTCAGTCAAGAGCCTGAATGCCGTATTCTCTCGTTGAAAAATCTTGTATTTTTTCCTTAACCGTACCGTATTGGGGTGAGTATATGCTTATGGGAATTGCCCACGTTACTTGTCGTTATTGCTAATTTCTGAGATAACTTCATCGATAACAAGTAAACGGGTCTTGAGTTTAGAATGAAATGAATTATTAGAATCTGTAAACTTAAGAAAATGGTACATTGTTTCTATTAAAGCCTTGAAAAAGGCAATTAAGAAATTCAGACAAGACACAAATAGAGCTAAAAAAGATATAGACAAGGCTGATAATTTATCCCATTCCAATATATATTTTTGTTCATTTGAACAAAAAGGAATAACTAGTTTCCCCAATAAATCATTTCCCTTGATTGAACAGATAGTTGAAGATAACTTGTTCCAAGGAATCGAAGAGGCAAATAAATAAATTATTAGGATAGTTATTAAAAATACAAATATTGCAGCAATAAACCTAATATCATCATTTTTGTTATTATCATATCGTTCATTTTGCCCTATTCTCAAGAATATCAATTGTTTTGCCTTATTTAAAGATTCAATGGGATAGTATAGTTTTCCAGAGATTGCTTGAGAATACAAATTATAATAATAATCAATATATTCATATCTAGAAAGTTTAGATTCTTGCTTTATTTTTGTGAATTTTTTGGAATTTCTACTTTCCCATAACAATTGATTAACCACCAAAATAGAACATATTAAAACAACTGCAAGAGTTGGCAAACTGGCTTTTGTTGAAAACATAATAGTCAACATAAAAACACTCGCAATGAGTGCCAATATTCTACTTATTGTAATGCCTCTTATTTTTACAAGAGACGTTATATATTTACTATTTATTTTGATTCTTAAACATCCACTTCTTTTTTCATCTTTGCTATTTATACCTTCTTCGATATTTTTATCCCATCTGCTTTTTGAGGTTTTTTTGATAATCCATTTCCAAGGTTCATTCCAATCATTTAGTAATAGTAAATTTTCATCTTTTGGCCTTTCTTTGATTCCAAAATCTTCAAAAATATCTAGTATTTTAAAAATAGTATTTAAATCTTTTTTGGTAACTTGTACTTCCCATATGATTGAGTTAGGAGTATTTTTTTGAAAAACTAATGATTGGGCGTTAAGAAATTTATTGCTCATATTTCATGTATATCTGTTTACTAAAAAAACTAGAAATTAATGTGTTTAATATAGTGGATATAAACTATATTTAGCAAACAACTGCATGCTTTTAAATTTAAATCTGATCACTTCCGATGCAAGCAAAACAGATAGCTCCTCTCAATCAGCCGCTGATTTTCTCTTACCAACCTTAGCAGCCAGCATTTTATTTTCCACCGCCACATCTACCTTTCGACCATTCACCTTCGACAACAACGCATCCGCAAAGGCGATCGATTCTGCCGCCGTATGCCCCCCCGCCAACTGAGCAATCTCCTCTCGCCGCCGCCCCGACTCCAACCGCTCAATCCTCACCACCGTCCGCTCCGCCGCCTTCTTCCCCTGCCCTTCTTTACGGACATGAAAATGAGCATCAGCCATCGCTGCCATAATTGGCTGGTGGGTGACACACAAAATTTGATGGTGTGCAGTGAGCTGTTGTAGCTTATCAGCAATCAACTGCGTCACCTTTCCCGACACCCCCGTATCAATTTCATCAAAAATCAGAGTACTAGTGCCAGTCATCGCCGAAAAACAAGCTTTCAGCGCCAGTAAAAAGCGACTCATTTCTCCCCCCGAAGCCGTAGCCACTAGCGGCTGCATCACCTCGCCAGGGTTAGGACTAAACAAAAAAGTAACTACATCTGCACCATGATTACTGGGGGTTTGAGGCTGAAAGTCCACCTGGAATTGTACTTTAACCATCCCCAAAGGCTGTAACTCACTAATCAGTTGCTTTTCTAGGGTTTCCGCTGCTTGCCGCCGGAACTTGGTGAGTCGATCGCATCCTGCCACCAATTGCTCATACTGCTGCTGGACTTGTTCGGTTAAGGCTTCGATCGATTCCCCCATCCCGTTCAAATCTGCCAACTCAGATTGAATCTGTTGATAATATTCCATCACTCCAGCCAAATCGTTGTTGTAGCGCCGACAAAGCTGCTTCAAAAAGCGGAGTCGTTCTTCGATTTCTTCTAACCGTGCGGGGTCGGCTTCCAAGCCATCACCATAGCTATTCACCTCTCGTCCGGCATAGATAATTTGTGACAGGCTATTACTTACGGCTTCCAAAACAGGTTGGAGCTGTGGATCAATATCCACCATTCCCATCAATATATTTTCGGCTTTGCCCAATAGATCGGCCGCTGCCGAAACTTCACCACTATCGTTTTGATAGAGCAGTTGGTAGACTTGATAACTTTGCTGCTGTAAATCCACTACATGATTGAGGGTGCGGTGCTCTTGTTCTAAGGCTTCGATTTCGTCGGGAGCTGCTAAATTGGCTAAATCTAGTTCTTGGAGATGAAATTGCAATAGGCTGATTTTTTCCGATCGGGTGTGGGCTTGCAGCTGTCGATCGATCAACTGCTGTTGAGTCTGTTGCCAAGTGCTAAATAATGTCGCTACTAACTGCCGCTGGCGCAAAATCTTGTTGCCACCATAACCATCCAAGAGCTGGCGCTGTCCGGCCAGCAGATTCCCGGTCTGACCCTGGGCGGTAATTTCGACCAACTGCTCCCGCAGATCGGCCATAATTTGCTTGTTGACCAAGGTGCCATTGATGCGCAGGCGCGATCGCAGGTTATTCCCGCTTAAACTCATCTCACGACTACAGACCAAATCAGTCTGCAGATCAATTTGGTGGGTTTGCAGCCAGGCTTGCAGGTGATCTGGAGGCTGAAAAACTCCGGTCAGCCAGGCTTTTTGCGCACCTGTCCGGATCATCCGGCTATGCACCGACCCCCCCAGAACGGCATCGATCGCATCTAAGATAATCGACTTCCCCGCTCCGGTTTCGCCGGTCAGGACATTCAATCCCCGGTCGAAATCGATCGTTAATTCATCAATTAGGGCAAAGTTGCTAATGCGTAAAGACAGTAACATTAGATAACAAGAGATAAAGTTAATTTAGAGCATTCTGCAATCATCACCTAGCAAAAGGCTCGGCAGAATTGTTACAATACTTTACAAGCTTACCTACTCCGAGATTCTTGATTATGAACACGGCCTCGCATGAACCTCCGGCGCAGATGACGATCGAAGCCACTTCGGTGGAGATAGAGGAGCAGTGGCATGATCCTAATGATAGTTCGTGGCTGCGTTACGATCCAGAGGCCGTCGCCGAGTATTACCAATCTAAGCCTTTCCAAGTATGGGGCAGAGCGATCGCTATTTTCTTGCCGATGGTATTATTCGCCCTCAGCATTTGGTGGGATAAAACTTGGGGTCGGCTGAAGAAGAACGAACTCAAGCGGGCTGTGCAAATGCGCAAACTGTTGACCAAGCTCGGCCCGGCTTATATCAAAATCGGCCAAGCCCTTTCCACCCGACCTGACTTGGTGCCGCCGATTTACTTAGAAGAACTTACCCGGCTCCAAGATAAAATTCCGCCCTTTTCTAACGATATTGCCTTTCAGTTTATCGAAGAAGGACTGGGTGACAGGCCAGAATATATTTATGCCGAAATTAGTGCCGAGCCGATCGCGGCGGCTTCCTTAGGCCAAGTGTACAAGGGCAAGCTCAAAACTGGTGAAACAGTGGCCATCAAAGTCCAGCGCCCCGGCTTGGTAGAAAATATTGCCCTAGATATATACGTGATGCGCAGTCTCTGTCAATGGGCACAGAACACCTTTTCTCGAATTCGCAGCAACTTAGTAGCCATTACCGATGAATTTGCTGATCGTATTTTCGAGGAAATGGATTACGAAAATGAAGGCCGTAATGCCGAGAAATTCGCCTTGCTTTACGGCAATTTTGAAGATATTTATGTGCCCAAAATCTACTGGGAATACACCTCCCGCCGGGTGCTGACCATGGAATGGATTGATGGCATCAAGCTCACTGACGTGGAGGCGGTAGCCGCTAATGGTATTAATGCCACTTATTTAGTAGAAATTGGCGTGCAGTGCTCGCTCCGGCAATTATTAGATCATGGTTTTTTCCATGCCGATCCACACCCCGGTAACTTACTGGCCATGTTTAATGGCAAGCTAGCTTACTTAGACTTTGGAATGATGAGCCAGGTTAAAGATTATCAGCGCTATGGATTGTTAGAGGCGATCGTCCATTTAGTGAATCGGGATTTTGAGGGTTTAACTAGAGATTATGTAAAACTCGAATTTCTGACTCCAGAAACCGATCTGAAACCAATTATTCCCGCCCTAGCCAAGGTTTTCAATAGCTCCATGGGTACCACTGGTACCAATGTGGCCGAGCTGGATTTCAAAAGCGTTACCGACCAGCTGTCTAGTGTGATGTACGAATTTCCCTTCCAGGTGCCCGCCTACTACGCGCTGATCATTCGATCGCTAGTGACTTTGGAAGGGATTGCGATCGCCGTTGATCCAGATTTCAAGGTTTTAAGCAAAGCTTATCCCTACGTCGCCAAACGGCTACTGACCGATAATGCCCCAGAATTACGTAGTTCGCTGCAAGATTTACTGTTCAAGGATGGTTATTTCCGCTGGAATCGCCTGGAAAACTTGCTAAACAATGCTCGGGACAGCGAAGAGTACGATTTGAGTTTGATTATGAATCAATCGATCGACTTTATTCTGTCCGATCGTGGTGCCTACATTCGCGACAAGCTGGCCGATGAGGTGATTCGCAGTTTAGATGCCTTGGGTCAATCGACTTGGAGTCGTTTCACTGCCCGTTTTCAAGCCCAGCCGATCGCTCCGGATCCAGCTGCGACTAATGCGGCGAATACTCTGGGGCATATCCAAAGAATTTGGGGGATTTTACAAAAAACCAAAGGCTTTGACCCCGTAGTGATTTTGCCAATTATTCCACAAATTTTGACTAAGTCAGAAACTCAAAGTTTCGGGCGCAAGATTGCTGGTGGTTTAGCCCAAAGGTTTGCGGTGCGGTTAATTCGGGAGGTGTTGTTGCAGGATGTTCCGGCTACTGTGGAAACCTCGCCCACGGCTTTACCACCTGTGCGCCAATCGGCTTAGTACTTTTGGTAACCTTTAGAATTCCAGATATTTTCTATAATAGAAAGCAGAATTCCCGTGGTTTCTTTATGAGTGGTCAAGATCAACAAATCCACCAACTCGCTCAAGCTGGCCGCACTGCCGCCCTCGTCTCTCTCCTGGCTTGGGACCATAAATGGGCAACTGCTAAAGGCAAGTTCGATCGAACTCCTTTGCACTACGCCGCCGCCGTTGGCTCTGCCGACTGCATTAAGGCTCTGCTCTATCGCAGCCAATATCTGCACGTCACCCTAGAACGCCCCCAATCAGTACCTGCTGAAAAAGCCTTATTACTGCAACAGCGATCGACCTTCATCGACCCGCCCGATAATCTCTACGCCTGGACTCCCCTATTCTACGCTGTCCAGAGCGATTCTTTGCCCTGCGTCAAACTATTACTCGAATCTGGAGCCGATCCAAACCATTCTAGTACCTGTGACGAAACGCCCTTACATTACAGCAAATCTTCAGCCATTCGTGCCTTGCTGATGGAGTACGGAGCAAAATCATAAATTAATTATTAACAAAAAGTAGCCGCTCCCAGATTTAATCTGGAAGCGGTTATTTACTATCTACAAGAACTTATTACTTCTTGAGACCGTTCAACATACCCAACATGCCAGTGATCGCCGAAGAAGCTTCTTCTTTCTTAGGAGATGCGCCACCCATGACAGTTTTAAGCTTGTCAACACCAGCTTCAATCATGGGGAATTTATCGCCAGCAGCAGTTTTCACCATTGGTGAAGCCACTGTCCAAGCCATTTCAAACTTACCAAATTGGCTCTTGGCACCGGCCATGTCGCCCTTACCGATCGCGGTATTAGCTTGTACTAAAGCCGCTCTAACAGGGGAGACAGTCTTTTCTAAAGCTGCACCAGTAACCTTTTCGCCACCAGCTTTTGCAGCGTCACCACCGGCTTTCATTGCATCGCCACCAGCTTTCATCGCATCACTACCAGCCTTGTTAGCTGTGTCAGCGGCCTTATTAGCTGTGTCAGCAGCCTTATCCGTAGCACCACCACAAGCGGTCAAAGTCGCAGACACAGCTAGAAGTAAGCCAGCTGCTACTGCCATTGATTTTTTATTAATAGACATAAGAATCGATCCATCACAAACACTACAGTCTTTATTATACTATTTTCCTTTGGCTGCTGCTTTGGCGGTTTTCGCTGCTTTTTTGGCGGCTTGCTCTACCGACAGCCGTTTTTGGTGCGCAGCTTCTTTTTCCTCTACTAACTTGTCTAGGTAATAATGATAGTCACCAGCATAAACGCGGAACTCACCATCCCGAATTTCGACAATTTTGTTGGCAACTTGCGAAATAAAATACCGATCGTGCGAAACCACTAAAGCCGTACCATCATAGTTTTTCAGGGCATCCTCTAACATTTCCTTAGCAGGAATGTCGAGGTGATTAGTCGGCTCATCTAAGATCAACAAGTTGAAAGGCTTCAACAGCATTTTGGCCAGCGCCAACCGAGCTTTTTCCCCACCACTGAGCGATTCTACTTTCTTGAAAACAGTGTCACCACTAAACAAAAAGCGTCCCAACAACGTGCGAACTTCCTCGTTGCTCCATTCCGGCACCTCGTCATGGATGGTGAACATGACTGTTTTGTCTAGATCCAGGGCTTCGGCTTGATTTTGTTCAAAGTAGCTGGGTAACACCTGATGCTGACCAAGAGACAAACTTCCTTCGGTGGGGGTTTCCACGCCCATGATCATCTTGAGTAGCGTAGATTTACCAGAACCGTTAGGTCCCAAGAAGGCAATCCGATCGCCTTTTTCAATTAACAGATCGGCACCCAGGAATAAAATCTTGTCATCGTAGGTATGTACCAGATTTTTGATTTCGACTACTTCACGGCCACTGCGCGGCGCGGGCGGAAACCGAAAGTGCAATGTCCGGCCACTGGAAAGCGGCGCTTCAATCCGATCGATCTTGTCCAGCTGTTTTTCCCGGCTTTTGGCTTGGGTACTGCGGGTGGCACTGGCGCGGAATTTTTCAACAAAAGCTTGCTGTTTTTCTAATTCCTTTTGCTGACGCTCAAAGGCACCGAGCAAGGCCATTTCATTTTCGGCTTTCTGGTTTAGGTAAGCGCTGTAATTACCCAAGTAGCTGGTAGAAACTCCCCGTTCGGTTTCCACAATTTGATTACAGAGGCGGTCTAAAAATTCCCGGTCATGGGAAACAATGACCATTGGGGTTTCCAGCTTACGCAGATAATTTTCTAACCATTCGATCGTCTCCAAATCTAGATGGTTGGTCGGTTCATCTAACAGCAATAGATCGGGGCTTTGCAACAAGATCTTGGCTAAACTCATCCGCATTTGCCAGCCACCACTAAAGGCACTGACCAATCGATCGGCATCTTCGGCTTCAAAGCCCATCTCGGGCAAAATCTTGTCAATCTCGGCTTCTAGGGCGTAGCCGTTTAAGCCTTCGTACTGACGCTGCAATTTGTCCATTTTGTTCAGCAGCTTGTCTAATTCTTCCGGGGTAGCGGATTCTAATTGATGATGAACGGCACTGAGCGCCATATGTACATCATTGGCCTGCCCGAAGGCTTGCCACAATTCTTCTTTGACGGTACGGGCATTATCAACTTCAAATTCTTGGCTGAGATAGGCAATATGCAAACTCGCTGGCCGAATGATCTCGCCGCTAGTTGGCTCAGTTTTGCCAGCAATAATCTTGAGCTGAGTAGATTTACCGGCACCATTGACCCCCACTAGGCCAATCCGATCGCCAGGTTTAACTTCCCAATTAATGTCTTTTAGAACTTCTCCAGTGGGGTAAATCTTGCTGATATGTTCTAGTCTGAGCATTAACAGTCTCCTGCGACAACGGTGATAATCAATTGTAACAAAAAGTTAACGCTCTATTTGTTTTTTGCTTGCCCTCACCCCGCCAGATCCTGCGGCTCTGCCTCCCATCTCCCAAGCTTGGGAGATGGGCTGGGGGAGAGGGCAAACCAATAGCCTGCGATAAAAATATCCGGAATAGTCGTGACCAAGTATCTGAAATATCGTTGCTCAAAAAAAGCCGCCAAATTTGGCAGCTTTTGGGGTAGGAATTATCTGGGACTGGACTTAGGACTCGTGGTAGATCTCGCCAGTAAAGGGCTGAACTCCGACTAAATGTTCTTGGCGGTGTTTCTGATAAGGGCTGAAGATGATGTTCATCGCGTCAGCGAAGTAACCGATGGTTTCTGAAATTTTGCGACCAATACTCATATGAATTACCTCTGAAGGTGCGAGTTGGTGAATTTTAAGATTTGATCTAATTATGACACCTATAAGTTTTGATCATCATTTTCGCAATAGTTGTTAACTAAACTAGCCCTAAAGCAAAAGCGAGGGTTTCGATCGAAACCCTCGCCTTGCACACAATTCTTAAACCGAACTAATCGGCACCAGTACCACGGGTGTTGGTTTGGATGAAGAGAATAATCAGAAAAATCGAAGGAACCAAGATGAAAAGTAAACTGGCTACAAAACCCAAGCTATTAGTTTGCATAAATTCTCTTTTTAATTAATAATCGCCAAATCTAAGACGTAATTTACCGCAGAGCTGAGTTTTCAGCAAGTAAATTTAACAATGTTTAGGGCTTAGTGTTGATTTTAACAGCCCCATTAACCATTGTCTGACAAGCCAAACGCCAGGTGTCGGGCTTGTTTTTGAGTTTTTTTTCTTCAAAGGCAGTGCGCGGAGAAAGATTTTCCATGCCTTCGACAACTTCTACTTTGCACAGACCACATTGTCCAATGCCGCCACAGTTCATCATCTTGCCTTTGAAGGTGTAGATGTCGATGCCGTTCTGGATCGCCTTGGTACGCAGGTTAGAACCTAGGGCAAATACAAATTCCTTATCTTCTTTGACAAAATTGATCGTGCTCATGGGGCTCCGCTACTATTAGGTATCTATTAAGAATTATTAAGATATTTTGGAGCGTTTGCCAAGGGGGAAAGAACAAACTGCTGTATCTCCCCTCATGCTAGAACATTTTCACTTTCGGTTTTAGTACTGATTGGCGTACACAGCATTACGCAAAGTGGACAAATCGCGATTGTAATTAACGATCGCTCGACTGTAATTGCTCTTGGCTCTAGTCAACTCAGTTTCAGCATTAATAACATCAAGCTGAGTACCAACACCAGCCGCCAACCGTAGCCTTGCTAGCCGCAAGCTTTCTTGGGCTTGGCCTTGGGCACCCTTAGCGGTCGTAATATTTTCCTTGTTAGATTGCAAGCTCAAATAAGATTGCTCCACCTGTAAACGTACTTGATCACGACTACCAGCGTATTGAGTCTCAGCAATATCAACCCCGACTCGCTCTCGCTCTACTTTGGAGCTAGCTGCACCGCCATCGAGCAAGTTGAAACTCACTCTAGCACCCACACTATAGGTATCCCCAAAGCCAGCTGCTGATTGCAAATCTTTGCCAATGTTGTAATTGGCAAACAAACTGTACTGAGGGATATTTTCGGCAGCTTTGGCCTGAAACGTACTAATTTTACGGCGAATTTCCTGTTGTTTTAGTTCTGGACGGTTGTTTAAAGCTTCGGAAATACTTTTTTCCAACGACAAAGACCATTGTTCCTTCATGGCAATGGTTTCGGCGGCACTATATTCGACATCTCCAGAAATATTCAAGAGTTGAGCAATGGATTTTTGCGCAGACTTCTGTTGACTCCGAATCTTGACGACATCCTGTTGGGCAGTAGCTCTTTGCACATCGGCTCGAATTACATCAAACTTGGTACCCAAGCCAGCTTTTTCCTGGATTTGGGCATTGCGCAAACTCTCTTGAGCATTTTTGACAGCTGCTAAATTAATGCCTAGCTGAGCGTCAGCATCTTGCAAATTGTAGTAGGCCGTAATTACATCCGCTCGTACTTTGCGAGTAACTCTTTCCACATCCAAATTGTCGAATTCTACTTGCCCCTTACTAGCAGCGGCGAGGTTATTAGTTTGACCAAAAAGGGTGTTGTTTAGGCTGTAACTAGCTTCTAGTGTTCCCTGTAAATTGGTGCCATTATTGGATCTAAACTGCAATGCATTAGATTGATTGGTGATGAGTGGAGCACCAGTATTAGTCAAAGAACTATTAACAGCCAAACCTAATGAGTCCGAAGCTTGGGCGATGCCTACCGCCGCTGTTGATTGTTTAGTCTGAAGCCTAGCAGCTTGGATGTCTTTGTTGTTCTGGCTGGCTAATTCTAATGCCTGGCGTAAGGTTAGTTTGGTATTTTTCTTGGTGTTAATCCGCACATCATCGGGACTGAACTGTTTTTTAATCGGATCTGCGGCAGTTTTGCTGGGAGGTGGATATGACTGGGCAATCGCTGGTGAAATGGCTACTATCGAAGAGATTACTGCTAGCGAAACTGCACCGAAAGTTCTATCAAAATGACGCATGATTATATATTTTTAATACTGAATGGGTATTACTATTTTTGATGACCAGGGTTCAGAGATTATTGGCTACACTAGCAGCCTAAAATCCATTTTAACCAATTTCAGCAAAATCTTCACTCGGAGAGCAAGTGGATTGTGACTAAAAAATTGGTGATATCCGATACGGGCAGACAAGTAATCTGTAATTCTTGCTCTAGCTCTTCGATCGTCACATCATCCAAGAACTTAGCTTCGTCATGTTTCAACATTACAGTTGGTAACAATAGGCCATCGCCAAGGTCGCGCTGACGGAGGTTTTGGAGCAAATCTTGACCAGTCAACAGACCCGTGACTGTCATGGCTTGTCCCCAGTAGGCACTGGCCAAAGCCACCAAATTAATTTGCAAACCGGGAAACTGATTCAATCGATCGACGATCGGAGCAAAGGCTTGCTCGACGGTATTCCCTACCACCCAGGTATAGGTGCGTGGCTGCCCATCATAGGCACAGTCAGCAATTTCTTCTTGAAATTCATCAATAAACCGCCGAATAGAACCAACGCCGTTGCCAAGCTGAGGATAATCTTCGTAGTCTGCGCTGGCGGGTAATTCTTGACCCGCAATTAGATACCATTCGTCGGCCAACCAGACAAAAGTGGACTGGTATTGTTGCCGGAACTCGGCTTGTAGGGACTGCACCTGGGCAATCACGGCTTGAGCCGCAGCGGCGTCAACTGGCTGAAGCTGCTCACCACTGGCCGGTCGAAACTTCGTCAACCCGACTGGCACCACGGCCACCGAGGCCACCGCAGGTAAGTCGCCCTGATGAAACTTGGCCAAATCTCTAATAGTTTTTTCGAGCTGTGCTCCATCATTAATGCCGGGGCATAAGACCACCTGGGCATGGATTTGCAATCGTCGCTCGGCAAACCAAGCTAATTGATCGAGAATTTGCCCCGCACGATCGTTCTGCAATAACCGACGACGCACTTGCGGATCAGTAGCATGAATAGATACAAACAGCGGAGAAAGGCGCATTCGATCGATCCGCTCCCATTCCCGTTGACTGAGATTGGTGAGGGTCAGATAACTACCGTATAAAAAGCTCAGCCGGTAATCATCATCCTTGAGATAGAGCGAAGCTCTTTTGCCGGGTGGTTGCTGATCGATAAAGCAAAAAGGACAGTGATTATTGCATTGGATCAGGCCATCAAACAGCGCCGTCTCAAACTCTAAGCCTAGGTCTTCGTCGTAGTCTTTTTCAATTTCTACTTGGTGACTTTTGCCCTGGGCATCCAGAACTTCTAGATTCAGCAGCTCATCGGCGCACAAGAATTGATAGTCAATCAAATCCCGTACTGGTTGATCATTTATTTTGACCAGTCGATCGCCAGCACTAAATCCCACTTCCTCAGCGATCGATCCCGGCACCACTCCGCTAATTTCTGCGGGCCGCGTGGCAATCTCACTCATTTGGTTAACCTTTCCAACCTTGGGCTACTGCTACTAGTATCGCTAAACCAAAAGCTAAACGGTACCAAACAAACACCATCGTGCTTTGTTTCTGCAGAAATTTCATTAACCAGGCGATCGATAGATATGAAAAGATCAAAGTGGCCACAATGCCCACCAACATCGGCATCACCATAGCCTTTTCCTGAAGCACATCTTTAGTCTGAGCCAGGGTGGCGATCGCTAGGGTTGGTAAGCCCAACAGAAAAGAAAAACGCGCCGCTGTCTGGCGTTGTAAACCTAAAAATAAACCAGTAGTCAGCGTCGAACCAGAACGGGAAGCGCCGGGTAGCAAAGCAATCATTTGACCTAAGCCTACCAAAATACCATCCCGAGTTTCCAGCTGGTTAAAGTCGCGGGTACGGGTGCCGAATTTTTCGGCTAAGCCCAGTAAAGTAGCCATGACGATCGACATAATACCAATCAATAATGGACTCTCTAATTCCACCTTCATCGCCTTCAGCAACAGCCCACCAGCCAAAGCCGGAATGGTGCCGATCGCAATTCCCAAAAATATCTTCCATTCCTCCCGTTGCCATTCTTTCTTCTGAAAAGCCTGCCAGGCACCAGCAAAAATCTGCTTTAAATCTTTCCAAAAATAGAAAATGACCGCAATCACACTCCCAAACTGAATACCATCGATCGCTGCCTTGCTCCAGCCCGCGTGAGGCGCACATCCTGGCAGAGCATCTTTGGCGCACATGACCGCTGTCACTTCTCCCCAGCCAAAGATATCCCGGAAAATAATCAGGTGAGCCGTGCTACTAATCGGCAAAAATTCGGTAATGCCTTGTACCAAGCCCAAAATAACAGCCTGAATATATTCCATAAAAATAAAATCCAAAAGATCACTCGTTTAGCATACAGGAGCCTCCGACATGCCGATAGAGCCAAAAAACCGGGCAAGCTGTCCCTCATCACCGACAGTAACAACGACCCTCTAAGCCACTAGCGACCCCAACCACCCCAAGTTTTTGTGATATCTTTGGAGAATAATTAATTTTAGTAAATAAACTTAACAAGTTGTTTTGTTAAACAATACCTTTAACCCCATTCCAAATAAAGCTGGGCTAATTTCCCTCGCCGAGATTCATTGGAAGGTCTTTGCAGCAGCTGCTTTTTTAGTAGCTGTGCCAGTCTTCATTGAAGCACCTCTCGTCCGCAACTGGCCGTGGTTGAGCGTGGCGCTCACGAGTTTTTGGGTGGGTCTGAGCTACTTTCTCTATCAAAAACCCCAAACCAAAATTTGGGGCGATCTGCTCTTTGGTTTTAGTTGGAGTTGGCTAGCCGGAGCCATCTATTGGGGCTGGTGGCGATGGATTCCAGCAGTGCATTTACCGATTGAATCGATCGGACTACCCGTAGTATTATGGCTGTGCTGGCGAGGTATTGGAAAGGTAGGTAGTCTTTTTTACCTAGGCTCTCTAGTGGGAACAGCTCTTACCGATTTATATTTTTACTTGGTCGATTTAGTCGGTTATTGGCAGAAACTAATGGTGGTAGAACCAGCTCTGGCCACGCCAATTTTACAAGCAGCCGTACTGCAGGTGCGCAGTCCCTGGGGCACAACTTGGGCCGTCATCCTAGTGAGTTTATTGCTGAGCCTGGGTATAATATGTTTGAGCCGCAAAAGAAATCACTGGTATGCCTTTAGTGGTGCCATTCTTACCACTATCGTGGTAGACACTTTATTTTTGGTGTTAGCAAATATCAACCAGGCATTGTAAATATCTGTCAATTGTCTTTGCTCCTGTCCACTCTCACCCGTTACTCAACTGTGACCCAAGGACTTTCTGCTTATTTAGTATTACAAGCTGATTCCGGTACTCGCCGTTTTGCGTTGGTCGAGGGTAAGTGCTGGACAGTAGGAAGAGGTGAAGAAAACGACATCGTCATCAAAGACCGCTGCCTTTCTCGTAATCATGCCATGTTGCAGTCTACAGAAGGCGGTTACTACTTAATCGATATGGGTAGTAGCAATGGCACCTTTGTTAACGGTCGTCGTGTGAATATTCCGGTCATCGTACATAACGGTGATGTAGTAATTTTTGGCCAAACCGAGTTGAAATTCTTCCTCCCCCGACTAGCCGAGGTAATTATTTCCGAAGAGGAAGGTACCTTGGATGGTACGGCCACATCAATTCTTCATGTACGGCGATTGATGTCGGTAATGGTTCTAGACATGCGTAACTATACGTCGTTCACTAGACAGATGGATGAGAACCTCCTTTCCGAGGTCATGACCACTTGGTTCCGGAATGCTGGCCATATCACCCGTTGTTATGGTAGCTGGGTAGATAAATATATCGGGGATGCAGTGATGGCCATTTGGTTTCACAACTCCGAAACTATTCAAAAGCAGGAAATGATTAACATTCTCCAAGCTATGAATGATATTAATCAAATGACCAAAACTTTAAGCAGCCGCTATCCTCTCCCTTTTGAGCTCAAAGTTGGCGCGGGACTAAATACCGGCTATGGCATGGTTGGTAATGCGGGCAGTAGTAGCCAGCCCGATTACACTGCGCTGGGAGATACGGTCAATTCGGCATTTCGACTGGAAACTATCACCAAGGAAATTGGGGCAGAGATTGCCATTGGTGAAGACACCTATGAGTATTTAGCTCCATTTTTGGGTAACAATCGCGTATTCAAGAAATGTGCAGTGAAGCTCAAGGGTCATGAAGAATCCTCTGTTACCTATGCTACTAATTTTGGCGCTCTTGATGCTTTCTTGAGTCTGGAATCTTCTCCTCGCAACTCTTGGCCAGCAAATGCAGCTGTGGTTACTACTAATCCACTACTCAATTAAATAGTTGAAATTTACCTGTCGCCATTGGCCAGCATTTGAATAGCCGCTGGTAAAATTTTGTGCTCCTGGATCTGAACCCGGGCATGGAGACTATCAGCATTATCCGTGGCGAGGACTGGCACGGCGGCCTGCAGCAAAATTGCTCCACTATCTACTGCTAAACTGACCAAGTGCACTGTACAACCAGTGATTTTTACTTGAGCGGCCAGAGCTTGTTCGATCGCCTTGATTCCCGGAAAACTAGGCAAGAGACTGGGGTGAATATTAATTAGTTTGTTTGGAAAAGCGTCAATCAAAACTTGGGTAACGACCCGCATCCAGCCAGCCATGACCACGCAATCTACTTGATAGGCTTGCAATGTCTGGACGATCGCTTGGTCTAGTTCAGCTCGGCTGGCAAAATCTTGATGATTGTGTAAGACGCTAGGAATGTGATGTTGAGCGGCTCGATCGATCGCCGGAATGCCCGGTTTATTATGAATTAAAACAACAATTTGGGCATTGATTTCTTGACGCTCAATGGCTTCGATAATCGCGGTAAAGTTACTACCCGCCCCAGAAGCCATGATACCTAACCGCAGGGGCGATCGATCAAACTTAACAGCCGGTGGGTGAGGTACGACCAGCGGGGAATATAAATCTACCGACATATTGATGATATACAGAATTCAAAGTTGCTTCAGCACCCTTAGTATATTCCGGTGGCGGCTGCGCTCAGAGTGATGGTGATCGATCGCCATCTAAAATTAGCCAGACTGCTGGAGTCAGCTATAATTCTGAATACTGAAATCTCTGCCCTCCTATGATCTCAATCACCCTGAATGCTGCGGCTGAAATTCACAGGCTGAAAACTCCTCGCCCCAATACCAATTTGTATTTAACCCTGGGTACTGGCAGCTGCGAACAGTTTTATTACGCATTGAATTTGGTAGAGCAGTGGCCAGAGGCAGTGGTGGTATATGCCATAGAAAACCTCACGATCGGCATCGATCAACAGTTCATTAATTTTTTAGATACCATTCAAATAGATTTTGCCCAAGATTTAATGGGTGGCGGTTTTCGGTTTAATAATCCCCAAGCCCTCAAAGTTTGTGGCTGTGGTAACGCCTTCACCGCCATCCCCGACCAGGTAGACCTGGCCATCAGCGGCTTAGATATTTAAGCCCATGCCAATTCATAGCTCTTAATAATCCCTATAATTGGGAAGTCTGGGCTAAAATTTGCACATAATATCAAAATCTTTCGCCACCGCGAGTACATAAATGGATTTAGTAATACTCCAGGGCTATCTGGATAATATTTCGTTCGGCATTCTACTAGTCATCATGTTGGTCTACTGGGTCGGAGCCGCTTTTCCCAAAATTTCTTACCTGCAAAATATCGGCACCGCTGGCATGATGGTCGCCAACCTGTGTATGGCTGCTCTCCTAGCTGCCCGTTGGATTACGGCTGGTTATTTTCCCCTCAGCAATCTTTACGAATCTCTGTTCTTTTTAGCCTGGGGCGTGACCGCTATTCACCTAATTGCCGAGAGGATGAGCCAAAGCAATTTAGTAGGAGTCGCCACCGCTCCAGTCGCCATGGGCATCACCGCTTTTGCGGCGCTTTCTTTGCCTGATGATATGCAAGCTTCTGCCCCCTTAGTACCGGCCCTCAAATCTAATTGGCTCATGATGCATGTGAGCGTCATGATGATTTCCTACGCCACCTTAATGGTTGGTTCAGTATTAGCGATCGCCTTTTTGGTAGTGACTGCTGGTCAAAATGTGGAACTACGGGGAAATTCCTTAGGCATTGGTGGTTATCGCCTCAGTACAGCAGGCAGTCCAGACACTACATATAGCAGTAGTGAATCGATACCATTATCTCCACAGCGATTGAGTCTGGCTCAAACCCTCGACAATGTTAGTTATCGAATCATTGGCTTAGGTTTTCCATTGTTGACTATTGGTATTATCGCTGGTGGTGTTTGGGCAAATGAGGCTTGGGGTTCTTACTGGAGTTGGGATCCCAAGGAAACATGGGCATTAATTACTTGGTTGTTCTTCGCGGCTTATCTCCATTCCCGCATTACCAAGGGATGGCAAGGACGGAGACCAGCAATTCTAGCTGCTACCGGTTTTGTGGTTATTTGGATTTGTTACTTAGGTGTAAACATTTTAGGCAAAGGACTTCATAGTTATGGCTGGTTTTTCAACTAAAATATATAATCTTTGCTAACAAAACAAGTAAAATTTCGGGATGCTACATTATGGAGCATCTTAGGTTTCAAGCTATCTTGGGTACCACCACCCTCAGTATTTACCACAATTGTGAGAAGTAGACGTGAGTAATCAGTTTCAACCACTAGCTAACGGTGAGGTAGTATCTGTCCAAGGTACTTATCGAGTCAGCGATCTAACAGCTCAGATCCACAGTAATTTAGATGAAGCTTTAGCCGAATGGTCTAATGAAGAGGGCATCGCGGGCGAGGTACTCAGGTTCGGCGCAGCCGCTTGGCAAAAAGGTAAGGTTCGTCTGGGTTTGTCGATCGAGTTCTCCCCTGATGATGGCTTACTAGAAGTATCACCGCCAGTGATTGGGGGCGAAGTTTTTTATCTCCTGGCTGAGGGTGAAGTTGTACATGTCCAAAATACTTACCGGGTCAGTGAATTAACAGCTAAAATTCGTCAACAGTTGGACAGTGTTTTAGCTGAATGGTCTAATGAAGAAGGGATGGATGGGGAAGTACTGCGGTTTAGTTCTCAATCTTGGCAAAAGGGCAAGGTGCGACTGAATTTAACCATGAAGTTTTTTCCCGACGACGTGGGCTTTATCCCCCCCGTACCCAGTGCAGTTATCCCTAGCTCAGCGACTAAGACTTCTCGCCCGACTACGGTCATAACCTCTGCGGTGAATCAAGCGGTGGCGATCGATCAACCAGCACTGGTAACCAATAGCCCTTTTATTGAATCAACTTTAGAAGAAGAGCATTTTGAACTCGGTACCATGTCACCAGTCACTGGCCAAATTGAAATGAACCTGGTAGATAGTGAAGGTGAGCAAAATAGCTATGTAGATTTTGATTTGTCAGCAGCGATTCCAGAAATTAATCTGGACGAGCTAGTTTCTCGATCGAATGTGAGTAGACCATCTCTAATTGATGAAGTTTGGAATGAAATGAGTCAACCAAATTGGCCGGGTATTGGCAGAGCATAATCGGAAAACTTGGACAGATCTTCATGCTAGTTTGCAGCAATCACTTTACCAGCTGAAGGTTTTGCCTCGCAAAACTAGTATCCTGATGGCAGTTTCTGGTGGTCAAGATTCTCTGTGCCTAGGTCAGCTACTAGTCGATCTACAGCCGCAGTGGCATTGGCGACTGGCGGTAGCTCATTGTGACCATGGTTGGCCAGAAGATCAGGGTATTGCTCAGCGCGTCCGCCAAGTTGCCGCCAGTTGGCAAATTCCCTACCATTGTGGGAATGCCCAGGGGTTAGCCGAAACTGAAGTAGCTGCCAGAAATTGGCGCTATCAAGCCCTCATCCAAATGGCTCAAGCTCATGACTATCAGTATGTGGTGACGGCTCATACGCAAAGTGATGTGGCCGAAACCCTGATCTATAACCTGATGCGGGGTGCTGGTAGTGATGGGTTAAGTAGCCTGCGCCTATTTCGACCATTGACCGAGCAGATCCAGCTAGTGCGGCCACTGCTGCATATCTCCCGTGCCCAAACTGGTGAATTTTGCCACCGCCGCCAGTTACCAGTATGGTTGGATCCGTACAATGACAAACTCCAATATGCCCGCAATCGGATACGACAACAGCTGCTGCCGCTAATGGAAAACCAATTCAACCGTCAAGCCAGTAAACATTTGGCGCAAACCGCCGAGATTTTGCAGGCAGAAACTGACTATCTCGAAAGTGTGGCGCTTAACTATTATCAACAGGCCTTGGTAGCCCAGGGAACGCTTGATCGACAGATTCTTCAGCCCTTACCGATCGCCATTCAGCGTCGCGTTATCAGAATTTTTTTGCAGTCTGAGCACATTTCTCTCAATTTTCAGTCGATCGAACAAGTCGTAAAATTATTGAATGCTCCACGCGGTAGTCAAAGTAGTTCACTAGCAGGTGGCTGGGTGCAAGTTCAACAAAACTACTTAAAAATCAAAAAAAGGATATAGCAATCAACTACATCCTGCGATGGATTCGTAATGGGTAATGCTTACACACCCGAAGAAGTATCAGAGTGATCGTAACTCAGTTCATTCAGCATCGCTTCTAGTTGTTGGAGAGGATTGCGCTGCTCGTCCGTATTAACTAGTTGATCTTTTAAGCCCTGGAGATTTTGCTGCAAAGGCTGAATTACATCTTGATACAACGCTAGTTTTGCTTGCAACTCCACACTACTTTGTTTTCTAGACTGCAATTCTTGTTCCAGCGCTTGCACTGCTTCAGACTTGGCTAAATATTCATTAACCTGAATTTCTACCTTGGTTTTGGTTTGTTCCAGTACTCCCTGGAGATACTGAATCTCAATATCAGATCGTTGCAGTTCTTCTTGTTGACGTTGGCGCTGGTCAGCCAAGAGTTCTAAAGCCTGATTCCAGGTGTTGTCACCTTCACCAGACTGGTTCTGACGGTACTCCAACACATCAATATGAGCCTGGAGAATAGCCTGCCTGTCGATCAATGTTTCTCGCTGACCTTCTAGGGTTTGCTCCAGCATTTGATAACCATCTTGCTCATCACTCAATTCGTTTTCGAGACGTAGCTTATCAAAATCACTAGCAGTAGCCATCTCTGTTTCCATTTTGACCAAAAAGGCTTGTTGCTCAGTTAACTCCTCTTCCTGCAACTGCACTAAATTATTGGCCTGATCTACCTCTTTTTGCAGGCTGACTACGATAGACTGCAATTCTTCAATGGGCAACTTTTCAATCTGCTCAATATTTACCTTGTCATTGGTGATTATTGTTAAACCACCCCGCGCCAACAGCAGGATCTTTTGATAATTTTCACCTTCCAGTTGAATGCGATCGTTTAATTGCCGAGAGTATTCTTGACGAATGCTCAAAGCCTGTTGCTGAACCTCCCAAGCTGTTTGGGATTGTTCTAAATTGGTTTGCAGTTGTTGCAATTCTAGTTTTTGCTCACAAATTAACTGCTGCTGATTTTCTAAATCAGCAACACTAGTAGCTGCATCTTGTTGTT
>CAXTSX010000035.1:0-36276 GCA_964247085.1 uncultured bacterium | reverse complement strand
CTCTCAAGCGGCCAAGTTAATTGTCGCGACCGGACAAGTTAGTTGACATTTAACACCCTTCCATATCGAAACAGGTGAATCTCGAATGGGCACGGAGTTACAAGTGCATTTGCAGCCTTATTTATCTATATTGGAGCGACTCAGCCAAACTTATTCTCCAACAAAAAGTCAAGCTGCTTTAGAGCGTTGGAAACGACAAATACCCTGTTTGTCAGGTGTACTTCATGTGGACACTTCAGGCTCTTTGTATCAAAACTCAAGACCCTGAAATTCACAATTGGGTACTAAACTGCTTGCTACCTTGGGTGTACTGGCATCAACAAACGGAAAAGACTCGTCAACCAAAACTCAAACAGAACTATGAAAAAGCTGCAAAATCAGCAAGAGAGAGGTTTCTGGCTGATGATTGCACTAAGAACTTAACTAGCTCTGAACAACAGCAGTGGGTCGATTGGGCTATTTGGATGTGTGGGAAGTTTCAACGGACATCCTCGGCTGTTGAAGGGCGGAATGGCTATTTATCTGGTCTTCATCATTCTGGTCGGGGGTTTACAGAACAAACTCTCAAGGTGTTAACGATCATCCACAACTTTGATATTAAGCGTGATGACGGTACCACCGCTGCCCAAAGATTATTTGAGAAACCATTCCCAGATTTATTTGAGTGGGTTGTTCCACGTATGGGAGAACTACCCAGACCAAGAAGAACCTTGAAAACCACAAAGTCTAAAAAGCCTACACCGTAAAGTGTCCCGCTTTAAGTTGCTATCCCCCCGTTTCACTCAACCGTTGATCCAAAAAAGTCTCCTCCCCCAACTAATAGAAACCTATCAAGAAGCCAACGTCATCAATGAACTCGCTGCTGCCCTCGTCAATACCCTCCACCTGATCATCGCTCCAAACCTAAACCACCATACTGCCTCCCAATGGTTAGAACTATGGAGCACCAGCCGCCTCGGCACCGAACCCACCGTGGAACTACTATTAAGGTTAATGAGTACTGTGATCGAATACAAAAAAGACCCCAGCCAGCGCCTATGGCTCAACCTCTCCAGCGCAGAACGACCCATCCTCGATCAAGCTTTAAAACTTTCTGACTAACTCTAAGCATTAATACTAATCCAGAAATCTTGGATTATGCCTGAATCATTCCTTAACTAATGTTTGTCGCGCCGTCTCAAATCGCTGGAGATACTCACTCATCGCCGTTGGTCCATCAACACCCTCACCTCGGTCTAATTCTGCAATACCGATAGCAATTTGCTGACGAGTTTCTTCAATCCAGCCCTGATGCTCAGTCTCCAGACGAGTAAGGAGTTGTAGGGCGATCGCCAAGACTTCCTCAGCATTAGCATACCGTCCAGTATCCATATGACTTTGAATCAGTTTTTCTTGTTCTGGGGTGATTGTCAGCATAGATTGTGATCATCGCAGAGTGGTGTCTTTATTTTAACCGCTCATAGAACTGACCTTGCCCCAAGAATGTAACAATTTTAAATACAGCCATATTAGTTCGATCGCCTCTGGCGCAAGCGAAGTTATCAATCCAATCACCAAAAAACATGACAAATAAAAACGCTGATTCCTATATTTGGTTAGAAGATATCGATGGCATTAGATCGATCAACTGGGTCAATCAGCAGAATGCCACTGCTACCAAGCTTCTGCAAGCCCGCCCTGAATTTGAGTCCAGCCGCCAAAAAACTCTAGAACTCTTAAACAGCGCAGATAAAATCCCCTACTTCAATCGGATTGGGAATTTTGTTTATAATCTTTGGACTGACCAGCACAACCAGCGGGGTTTATGGCGACGCACAACCATCATAGAATACCAAAAGCCTCAGCCAGCCTGGGAAGCTGTCCTGGATATTGATGCCTTGGGCAAAGCAGAACAAGAAAGCTGGACTTGGGCGGGAGCCAATTGCTTTGCGCCCCAATATCAGCGATGTTTAGTTTTCCTCTCTCGTGGCGGCTCTGATGCTACGGTGGTTCGAGAATTTGATTTGGTTGCTAAGAAATTTATTATGGATGGCTTTAGTTTGCCGGAAGCCAAATCTGCCCTAGCCTGGAAGGATGAAAATACGCTCTATGTGGCTACAGATTTTGGCCCTGGTAGTATGACAAAATCTGGCTACCCGCGCATCATTAAAGAGTGGCAGCGGGGCACACCGCTAAATACTGCGATAAAAGTGTTTGAGGCACAAGAAAGTGATGTGCGTGCCTATCCTTGGGTCAGCCATACCTATGGTTATCAGCGCATTCTGTTTATTCGGTGCATAGACTTTTACCACAATGAAATTTTTATGCTTCAAGATGGTCAGCAAATTAAAGTCACTAAGCCTAGTGATGCTAGTTTTTCCCCATTTTCACAAAATGTGACTTTGTGTTTGCGCAGCGACTGGCAGATAGCAGATAAAAAATACCAAGCTGGTTCACTGTTACTTGCTAATTATGATCACTACAACGACTATGTAACTGGGCAGCAAGAATTCGAGGTGTTGTTTACACCGACTGCTACTACTAGTTTGGTGGATTTTAGCTTTACCCAAGATCATGTAATTTTAAATATCTTAGATAATGTTAAGAGCCGGTTAATAGAAAAGCGCATCTCTGGTAATCCACCTAAAGCTGAGTCAGAGCGATCGATCAACATTCCTAAAAATGGCACCATTTACATTGATGGACTTTTTGATCCTACTTTGCCTAATGACCCGCTGGCTGATCAATACATTGTTAACTACAAAGATTTTCTGACACCAGATAGTCTGATGCTTGGTCGAGCGGGCAGCGACGATCGACAGTTACTCAAACAACTCCCTGAAAGATTTAATAGTCAGGGCATGAAGGTCGAACAGTTTTTTGCAGTTAGCCAAGATGGAACCAAGATTCCTTACTTTGTGGTGTCACCCCCAAGAGTCCAATCCGATGGTTCCAACCCGACCTTACTCTATGGCTATGGTGGTTATCAAGTGAGTATGCAGCCCTGGTATAGCGGTTCTTGGGGAAATAATTGGCTGAGCAAGGGCGGAGTAGTGGTGGTGGCCAATATTCGAGGTGGTGGAGAGTATGGACCAGCTTGGCATCAGGCCGCTATCAAAGCTAATAAACAAAAAAGTTACGATGATTTTATTGCGGTCGCCGAAGATTTAATCACCCGCAATATCACCACGCCGCGACGGTTAGGAATTATGGGCGGCAGCAACGGGGGCTTACTAGTGGGGGCAACTTTTGTCCAGCGACCAGAGTTATTTAATGCCGTAGTCTGTCAAGTACCACTACTAGATATGGCTCGTTACCATCAACTGTTAGCTGGTAACTCTTGGATGGCAGAGTATGGCGATCCAGATCAGCCCACAGATTGGGATTATATTAGTCGCTATAGTCCCTATCACAATGTAAAAAAGGGAGTGAAGTATCCGCTGGTGTTTTTCAATACTTCCACCAAAGACGATCGAGTACATCCCGCTCATGCCCGCAAGATGGTGGCGAAGATGCAGGAGCAAGGTCATCAGGTACTATATTTCGAGAATATTGAGGGTGGTCATGGCGGTGCTGCTGACAATGAACAGCTTGCTACTTTGACAGGTTTAGGGTTTGCCTATTTGTGGATGCAGTTGGGAGGTGAATAGTTGCAGAGCAAAGATGCTCCGTGCAAGCTTTTAGAGAAAACCGGCTCAAATTCCTGAGTTGGTTTGGTAGTTTTTATAGTTTTTTCTCCCAAAACAAGGCTTTACCTAATTCTGGATTGAGTTCGTAGTTATGGAACCCACAAGCTCGATAGGCTGCTTGAGCCACATGATTATTTTCTAAAACTTCCAGGGTCAGCTTGCAACAGCCCAAACGAATCGCGATCGATTCTGCTTTTTGGAACATTAGTTTAGATATTCCTTTACCTCGTTGGAATTTAGTAACCATCACATCATGAATATTCAGCAGAGGTTGGCAAGCAAAAGTCGAAAATCCTTCTAGGCAAATCACCAATCCAGCGGGAGCTTCATCGACAAAGGCCAAAATAACATGTGCTGTTGGTCTTTGGGCTAATTCTTTGATCAAATTAGCCTGGGCATAGTCCGACAAACCTTGACCGCCGCCAGTCGGGTCCAGGGCATATTCGTGCAGTAGTTGCACTACGGTTTGGGCTTGAGCTGGATCATGGAGATCGGCAACACGGGCTTCTATCATCAATTTTTCCTACTTAGTCTGAGGTAACTAGCTAACCATCGATCGGACATTTTGGAGTAGTCAACACCAGCTGATAAAAACCTAAATCTAGCCAGCGACCAAACTTAAAACCAGCCTGTCGAATGATACCAGCATGAGCAAACCCTAACTGACGATGCAGGGCAATGCTGTCATGATTGGTCATATCAATACCGCCAATCATCACATGATATTGTTGCTCCACAGCAGCCTTAATCAATTGCTGCATTAAGGCTAAACCAATTCCCTGATGGCGATAGTCGGGATGAACATAAACAGAATGTTCGATCGAATACTTATAAGCTGGCCAAGCTCGAAAGGTACCATAGCTAGCAAATCCCAACAGCTGACCCGCTTCATTCACCGCCCCAATGACCGGAAAGTTGCCATCCATTTTGGTTTGAAACCAAGTGACCATGCTTTCGATCGATCGGGGCTGATAGTCGTAAAGTGCTGTAGAGTTAGCGATCGCCTCATTCAAAATATCCAGAATGGCCGAGGCGTGTAACTCGTAGGTACAATCCACAAAATGGAATTTTACTGATTTTGCCACTTCCAAATTGCCCCGGAGCAAAGATTACAGCAAACATGCGCTCCGATCGGCACCAACATATTACCAGTCATCAGCAGAGCATAGCCCAAAGCCGTTCCCACCACCCCCGCCCACAGAGCATAGGGCCATTGGCGAGTACCGCTCATATGCAACAGGCCAAAACACACCGCTGCGATTACCACTCCGCCTGGGTTATAGCCCATACCGGGCAGCATCACGCCTCGAAAAAGCAGCTCTTCACTAATGCCAGGTAATAGCCCTAACCAAATCAAATCTGGCCAAGCCAGGGGTTTCATCACAAAAGCTAGATAGAAATCAGCACTGCTGCGATAGGCTGGCCATAACCTGTAAACGATATTGCTCAAACCAGTAATGACTAGTCCTAACGCGATCGCAATGCCCAGATCCACCCAACTAAACGACATCGGCAGCAGAGTCATCTGGCCAAAATACAACCATAACTTAGCAAAAATCAGTAGCAAGACGGCGGTTAAACCCATTGCACCCAAGATTTCAAAGCGATTTGGGGATTCCACTTCGGGGGCTGGGGATTTGCTCATGAAAACATCTAAAACTACACTAGCTTTTGCAAAGGTTGAACTTGAGCCGAAAAACTATCTAAACTCATACCGGCTCGATCGACAGTTACGATTCCGATCGCTTCTAGATAGGAACTTGCTGTCGTGACGGTGATGCCCAAATCCTCTGGATAGACGCTCATCCGAGTGTGATTTTCAGCTACTGTAATTATCTTAGCTGATCTGGCCGCCCACTTCAGCAAGCCACTGCCACCACAGGCACTGGCTGGAATAACGACTGCATCTACGTTGGAGGTCCAAATGCTACCCGATTGCTCTTTATGATTCGTTGTAAACTGTGGGGCTTTACTCAATCCGACTAAGACGCAGGGCAAAAAAGTATACCCTAGCTCCTCAGCAGCCGATCGCGGCGAGATGTCGGGATCTACGGCCAGGGGCGGCAAGGCCGGGGCGTGGGCACAGGGAATTTGAAACTGGCGCACTATTAAATGCGAAATTACCGCTTCCACTCCAGCTAAGGGATCGACACCAATGCCGTGGCGATAGTCTTTTAGTACAGTAGCGCCCGGATCGTCGGGAAATCTGGCTACCACGGCGATTGCTTCGGCTCCTTGCTGTTTAATTAATTTCTCGGTAGCGCGCAGCAAACTATCCGGACGGGCGATCGTCCCCCAAGATGCTCCAGAATCGGCGGTTTTAAGTTCAACGCCGAGGGGTTCATCGGTCACAATGTAATCAGTTAAACTCAAGCCTAGCGTTGCTCGGGCGGCATCGGCGGCTTGGAGGTGGCGCTGCAATAAATCTGGTTCGATCGATTGGTCAAATACCAATCCCACTCGATTTTGCACAACTGGCTCTAAGCCCCAGGTACCAGCCGCAAACTGATCGAGGGCGTAGCCTTCCACATACAAAGCATTAGGCAACGGCCAATACATCTGCGCCCCATTCATCACATTGGGATGGGTAATTAGTCGATCGCAACTAGCGGCGAAGGCTTTAGCGATCGGCAGTGCATCTCCAGCATAGCCACCCATCCGGGCACCAATCCCGGTAGGGACAATTAATACAACAGTATAGGGACGGGCAAATGGCAACATTTAATTATTATTTATTTGTGATGGTGTGAAGTAGGATGGGTCAAAAGATACCATAACATCACCACATTCAAAATAAAGACGATCGCCTTAATCGGTGTTACTCCGTGGATCAGCTCATAGATTTCCGGAAAAATACTAATGCCCACCAGACCAATGACTAACCAATGTGCCCACACTTTTTCTTGCCACAGACCCACCGCCTCAATCCCACTCATTAGCGCATAAAAAGCAGCAGCTAGTCCAACAAAGCCCAATTTTTTGGGACTAAAGTTTAAGAGTTTGTCTAAAATCCATTCGATAATACGATGCTTGCCAGCTAGCTCAAATCCATCTGATAAAGCTTGAACAGCATCATATTTGTCAGCAGTTAACAATAACGAAACGGCGGCTATACTAAAAATCACTGTCACCACCGATTTATAGGCCACAATGGCGATCAGACCGGCGGGGCGATCTTGAGTGATTTTAGCAAGTCTGGCTTTCATTTGGTGGCTGTTCTTGATCGCAGCTCAAAGGTTTTTACCTTGCTAATAATACCTGAAGCGTGGGTTGTTACTACTGTTACTATTAATTCTGAATTGTTGTTAATCTCTAAAACACGCACCCACTAGCAATCAATTAAATAATTGGTTGATTGGTCAAGCAGCGCCAATAGCAGGAAAATAGATTTGGTTGCTGAACATTAAGGCTGGCCAAAGCTGGCTCAGCCGGAAATGGCCACAGTCGATCGAACACCAACTCCCCATCCACATAGCCAAAAGCCAGTAAATACACTGCTGGCGGAGCTTGCAGTTGTTCCAACAATCTGGCCACTAACCGATACAAGGGTAGTTTCTGTTGGTCATTGAGGGGAAAAGGCTGCTGATAGCGATCCCCAGCTTGGCTAATTGCGGCAGCGTAGAGCAGATTTTGGCCAGTATTCACAATGGGCAACCAGTAAGTGCCGATGCCCGCTGGGTAACCAGTCTCCGCTGTCACCCATTGCTGCATTTTGGTAGTTTGGCGACAAGCATGAAAAATATCCTGTCCCCAAAACTCCAAGTCTGGAGAAATATCTAAGGTTAGGGGGCAGAGGATGGTCTCTTCAGCCACATTCACGACGCTATCTGTGATTATACAAGCGGTGGCTGGCTCGATCGACTGGATGGCCGATCGCATGGCCTGAGCCAAAACATCAGAAGCGGTGATTACAATTGCTGGCATCCTAGGCTGGCCCAAAGGTAGACATACTACTAATTACTTTAGAAAGATCTGGTAGTTGTAATTCTCGACGGGGGGTGGTGCCAGAAACTTGCTGCAATTCTGTTTGTAAGCGTTGATTGTCGCGATGAAGATTAGCGATTTTTTCTCGAATGGGGGCTAACCGTTCGGCAAACTTTTGAGAATAGATCCGGGGTAATTCTTGCACGACTTGCTCCAACATTTGACTGCGAGCACTGAGTTCTCGCACGGTGCGGCGCAGCTGCTTAATTTCTTGTTCGCGATTTTGCAGCTGGTTTTGGTAATAGTTGACTTGAGTTTCTACTCCTTGCAACTGTTCTCGCAACACCCGAATTTCACCGCGATGATCACCGCCCACTAAGGCACCGGGGGAAGGATGATCACTTTTGACAATCCGAAATAATTCTTGGGAAAGTTGCTGCACCAATTGATCGCGCATGTTCAACTCTTCCCGAAAATGAGCAATTTCGGTTTTGAGGGCAGAAATGTTACTGGGTTGTGTCGAATTCACCATGTGAACGCCGCCTGTGGGAATAGATTAAAGCAAGCCGAGACTTGAAAAAGATTGTATGGTGGCTTCATGAAGCTGGCATGAATTCTACATTTTTTTCAACATAAATAAAAAACGGGCTGAAGTTAACCCGTTTTTTAATGTGGAAATTTTGGTAGTTTAGCGAACCGAGCCTTCTAGATGATCGGTATCGATCGGCTTCATCACGTAAAGCCGCAGCATATTCCAGCCGATCGACAGAATGTGAGGTAAGCGTTGGATATTCTTCAAGAATTTTGGTGCGTTGGAAGGGGGCGCGTTTACAATTTTGAGATAGCTGACCACCGACTCATCCATTAATTTAACGAATTTTGGTTGATCGACATCCAAAGTGACCGGGAAAATCCGACCGGCAGTGCGGTTGGTTTGCCGAATTACATCCAAGTTAAAATCACGGGTGTTCATGCCCAGTGCTTCATAGAACTTGGTGCGCTGATGATCATTCAGGTACATGGTGGCAAACACCGACAACAAGAAGAAGCGACACCACAACTTAGCTTTCCAGTCGTTCAAAATCTGGGGCTGAGATTTCATTACCGCATCAAAAATGTCACCATGCCGATTCTCATCTTGGCACCAGTTTTCAAACAGGTTAAAGATCGGATAAAGCTGATTTTCTGGGTGAGCTTCTAGATGTCGGAAGATCTTGATGTAGCGCCAGTAGCCAATTCTTTCGGACAAGAAAGTGGCATAAAAGATAAATTTGGGCTTAAAGAAAGTGTAGGTATGGTTTTGAGTTAAGAATCCCAAATCCATAGACAGATCAAAATCGGCCAAAGCTTTGTTGAGGAAACCGGCATGACGGGCTTCGTCCCGCGACATTAGGTTGAAAGCCTTAGCTAACAAAGGATTTTTGTTCTTCAACCGCCGACCAAGTTCTTTGTAGAGTAGGAAGCCGGAGAACTCGGCAGTACAAGAGCGCTCCAAAAATTCCATAAACAACTGACGGGTTTCGCCATCAATATGGTCAAAGGATTGATCGAACTGCTCGCCGCGCACAAAATGATGGCGGTTGTAGTCTACCTCCATCTCGGCAATGATCGCTTGCAGCTCTTCTTCGTTGACCGAGATGTCCATCTTGGCCAACTCTTCAAAGTCGGTGGTATAGAACCGAGGAGTGAGAATAGTTTCTTTGGCAGGAATCTTGACTCCCGATCGGAGTTCGTCAACTGCGGGTTTTCTGAGGGAGTCTACCA
Organism: uncultured bacterium; assembly: GCA_964247085.1. Taxonomy (GTDB): domain Bacteria; phylum Cyanobacteriota; class Cyanobacteriia; order Cyanobacteriales; family Chamaesiphonaceae; genus JAAFHZ01. The sequence goes on along the minus strand of CAXTSX010000035.1, from coordinate 26,920 downwards.
TAATAATTTTTATCTACGTATTGATGGCTATAGCTTTTAACTTATTTAGTTAGTCTACCAAGACCAACTGGGATCGGCCAGGCGTTTGTGTTAAGAGTTACTAAGAAACAGCGGTAAGTTGGCTGGGTGAAAGCCATTGCTGGGCATTCAAACGCTTCATTAAACCAAACATTAATAGATCTAAGGTCATTTTGCGCTCGTCGATCAAAAAGGATTCGATCGAACTCATCCGGCCTTGGTTAGAGCTACAGGAGAAGCCCCGCTGACCCTGAATATTTTCATCAAAAAAGTATAGGTTAAACTGTCGCTTACCCTGTTGACCCCGACCAATAATTTGCCAACAGTCTGGAATTCCAGATACTCCAGAAATGGCTACTGGACTTTTAGCAAATTGCAGATTGAGATCCATCCAGCCCTGAGCCGTCAGATTGCTCTGAATGGCAGGAATTAAATCCTGCTGAACAAAGTCAGCAAAGGGTTTATCTTCCAGCGTGGGGGCTTTCTCCTTCTTGGCCTTGACCGACGGTTCTGCCGCTACTGGAACATCAGTACTGGAGTCGGTGGCTGGCGCGGCCTCTGCTGCTGGTTGAGCAGCTTTAGGCGATTTATGGGCTTCTGTCATAAGTTTAGGGCTGAGCAACATTAGAAAAACCAAGTTCTATTATAGGCGCTAGCTCAAGACAGACGTTTTACTAGCCCCGATCGATATTGCTGGATCTTGGTTTTGTCTCACTGGTGAGGTAAGCGCTGCGTCAGTTCTTGGAGTAATGGCAGGTAGCCTGAAGTAGATTGGCGATTTTGCTTCAATAATTATCGAATAGCAAATCATTACAAACTAGGAATAAGCTGGCTCCCAGTAAACAACAGGGGTTAGCCAGGAATTTGCCATCCAATGAAACGTCAATGCACAAACTACCCACCAGCCCAGATATACTATATCAACATTGATCTGGTTTCTCATGCTCCCCTCTTGGCTCGTTATTGGCATCACAGCTACGGTCATCGCTGTGGCTACCCTCAAACTCAATACCGCCGAAGGCATGCGCTGGTTCAATCGCCAGCTACGTCCCAGCTGGCTGACTTTCGAGCGAGCGATCCCCTTTATTTGGATCAGTATTTTCATCTGTGGCGCTTGGTCGGCTTATGTTACCTGGGAATCGGAGCCGCACAGTATCAAAACTTGGTCTTTAATGTTTTTGTATGCCCTCACCGAAATTGTAATTATGGCCTATAACCCAGTGATGGCTTGGTTTAAAAGTCTAAAATCTGGGGTATGGGTGGGGGGTATGGGCTTCGGTTTGGGGCTGATCCTAGCTGTGTTGGTAGCTAAAAATTCGATCTGGGCAACGCTTTTGTTGGTGCCATATCTGTTATGGAGTCCGATCGGCACCTATGTAACTTGGGTAATGGCTAAAATTAATCATCCCCAACGTCGCTCTTAACCCGGCGTTTAGAACGTCTAACGTACACCAAATATGAGATTAAGACTACTAGCATGAATCCAGTCAGCAGCGCATTGGTGCTAGGACTCATACTAAACATCACTTTTTGGTAAGTGGAAATCAGGCGATCGCCTGCAAATAGACTAATTACTCCACCCATTGCCAAGAATGGTCCCAGGGGGAATTTTTGGTCACGCCGCCAGAAACCCAAGGCCATCGCGCCGCCAATAATTACCGAGCCAGCCCCGGAAGCGATCGCCCCAGTCAACAACACGTTTTGCCAGCCCAGCCAAGCTCCGAGCAAACCCATCAGTTTGGCATCACCGCCACCCTGCGCCACTTGATTCATCCACAGACTACCTAAAACTTGAATCGCATCGTACAAGAAGATACCCAAGACCATGCCGCCGATCGATCCGACCAAATAATGCACAGCGCCGACATGGCTGTGGGTGACCTGGTAACCCCAGTAGGTCTGAAAAATTAAGCCCAATACTAGCCCAGAGCTAGTTAAGGAGTTGGGCAAGGTCATCGTGTCGAGATCAATCAGAGATAAAGCAATCAGCCAGGCCAGTAGAAGACAGTAGCCCAAAGTCTGGGTAGTGGGGCCAAATTGACTGTAAGTAAAAACGAAGGCGATCGCCGTCCAGGTCTCAACTAGAGGATAACGCACCGAAATCTTGGTGTGGCAATGACGGCAGCGACCGCGCAACATCAACCAGCCCAAGATTGGCACATTCTCGGTGATCCCCAGCTGGTGTTCACATTGAGGGCAGCGCGAGGGCGGCCACAGCAAAGATAAACCAGCTGGCAACCGATAGATCACCACATTCAAGAAGCTGCCGATCGAGGCTCCCAAACAGAAGATGGTGACAGCAATAATTTGGTCAGCCATTGCTAGTTAGCGGCAAAATGCTGAAGGGGCACAAAACATTCTTCGGGCAACAAAACCTGTGCTGGTCGGAAAGAAAGCTGGCTTCGACCAGAGAACTGATGTACAACCACGCCGACTGGCTCTTTAGAGCGGCTTTGGTGAATATCTAGGTAAGCTTCATATAAGTCTCGCGCTGTATTAATAACAGCGGGATCTTGCAAAGCAATATGGTGAGATTGCACAGATGGTGTGTACATAAGATGTAATAGATAAGGGATATAAAGAGCTTAGATGGCTAATGCTTGGGTCAGCAGTTGGCCAATTTCGGTGCAACCGATCGCGGTCATGCCTGGGGACATAATATCGCCAGTGCGGTATCCCTGATCCAGAACTTGAACCACCGCTGATTCAATTCGTTGAGCTGCGGCAGTCTCGTTCAAGCCATACTTAAGCAGCATGGCGGCACTAAGAACTTGGGCGAGGGGGTTAGCTTTATTCTGCCCAGCAATGTCTGGTGCGGAACCATGGACTGGTTCAAATACTCCGAGTCCGCTCGCTCCCAAGCTAGCCGAAGGCAACATGCCAATGCTCCCAGTGAGCATGGCGGCAACATCAGACAGGATGTCACCAAATAAGTTGCTAGTTACAATCGTATCAAATTGTTTGGGAGCACGGAGCAGCTGCATGGCAGCGTTGTCTACGTACATATGAGTCAATTCTACGTCAGGGTACTCTTTGGCCATTGCTATGACTCGATCGCGCCACAGTTGCGAAACTTCTAAGACATTGGCTTTATCCACGGAGCAAAGCTTTTTCTGACGTTTTTGAGCAGTGATAAAAGCCACTCGGGCAATCCGATCAATCTCACTAGCGGTATAAGCCATCGTATTAACCCCCCGCTGTTCGCCGGTTTCGCTGGTAAATACGCCGCGTGGTTGGCCAAAGTAGATGCCACCAGTGAGTTCTCGCACCACCATGATATCTACGCCTTCAATGATTTCTTTTTTGAGAGAAGAGGCATCAATGAGCTGGGGAATAATGGCGGCTGGCCGCAGGTTGGCGAATAATTCTAAACCAGATCGCAAACCGAGCAATCCGGTTTCGGGGCGCTGGGCGCGGGGTAAATTATCCCATTTGTAGCCGCCAATGGCAGCTAGCAGGACGGCATCACTGTCTTTACAGGCAGCTAAGGTGGCAGCGGGTAAAGGTTCGCCAGTTTGATCGATCGCCGCCCCACCAATCAAGGCTTCTTGAAAAGTGAATTGAATATTTTCCAGTTGACCGACAGCTTTGAGGACATCTACCGCTACTGCCATGATTTCTGGGCCAATGCCGTCGCCAGGTAACAGGGTAATGCGGTAGTTTTTACTCATTTTCTTACTCTAAAAATTGCTGAGATTAGGATTTTACCGTAAATCGGGTTATGGCCAAAGGCAACCCTTTGCTGACAGCTTCGCTCAACCTTCAAACTGAAAAGCTGGTATTAGAAAGTCTAATACCAGCTCAACAACTATTTAGTAAGAATTTTTTGTGCACTATCGTCAGATGCTTTGACTGGGACGCTAGCATTCTCGCTCTGTGCATCTTGATAAACTGTCTTCCATGCATCGACAGTTCCTTTCCCAACATCATTGATAATCTCTCTGCCACTGCCTTTAAATAATAATTTAATTTTTGTTTCTCCTGGAGGTGCATTCTTTAGCGCATAAGCAATTTCTTCTGTCAGATTAAAATTACCGTCCTGCCCTTCGAGACGGAATATTTGAGTGCCAGCTTTGATGGTGACATTAGTCGTTTCAAGAATGAACGTTCGTCTATTACAAAATAGTCCTTTACATGCAGGACTGTAGTATGAATAAATTCTTAAGTATTTTCGTGACCAGTTACTGATAATTCCACTTTTATTACCTGTCCAAATATTGTCACGGTAGTTTTTATCAAAGACAGCTAAATAGTTACCCTCAAACTCATCTTTAACAACGACTGGCGAAGACCAAGGTACATCTACATCTGGCGTTCTCCAATCATTTGTACGGAGTACTGGAAAGCGGCTCATATCAGCAATTTGACTAAAAGCAGGCAAACTAAAACTAATACTGCTTAAAACAACAAAACAAGATAATGCTAAAATTCTCAATTTCATGATGGTCAAAATGTCTATCGAAGGGTTAACGGGATAGCAAACTCTAAATTTAGGTGCTGCTACAGTAAAATACTGTAACTTTAACCATGTTTCAGGAAAAACCATCCAATTACTAATCGATAAATTCAAAGAAGCTTAAGAATTAGCAGAACGCTGGAGCCAATCTGCTAAATCCTGACTACTGCTAAAATCCAACAGATCCTCACCAAGCTGCTCTAATTGATCGAGCTAATATTGAACCACGGATTGCGATACACAGCTTATTTAGCGGCGTTCTGAGATTAATTTTTGATTCGATCGAGCCTCCCCGGATGCAAGCTCTGAAAATACAAACCGCCCACCGTCAACATAAAGGTCACATAAGCCAAAAGCTGCAAAACATACAGTCGATCGCGATAACCCAACAGCACTTTTAGAAGTACCCCTGGAAAACCTCGATCGGATAAAAATTCATGCAAGTCCCAAACTTGCGGACCTAAATTACACACCGCCACATCGCGCGATAGACAAATACTTTGAGCCGGATGCAGCTGCGACCAATAGCCTGCCGCCAAATCCAAATGTTGCAGCGTCGAAACTACCAGCCCCGCCACAATCAAGAGCAAAATTACGCCCATCACCTGAAAAAATTGGCGCAGATTAATTTTAATGCCCCACCGAAATAGCAACAAAGCCAGCAACGCCGCTGTCAGTAAACCACCAACCACTCCACCGACTGTACTCCAACCAGGCTGGGTCTGGGACACCGTAAATAGAGCTGTTTCCAGACCCTCACGCAGAATGGCGATCGATACCAACCCCAAAATTGGCCAGCCGGAGGATTGCTCTAAAGCTCGATCCACTTCTCCGACCACCTGCGCCCTGAGTCCCTGGGCTTGAGTAGTCATCCAGATCAGCATCCAGCTCAACATGCCGATCGTCACCAAGCTGGTACCACCTTTCCATAGCTCTTGCCAGACCAAAGTGTCTGACCTGTCGAGCTGCGCTAAATAGCTGGTCAAAAAATTCAGCAACCAGCCGCCAGCGGCACTCAAACAGATCCCTAACAATACTCCAGACCAGACCCAGCGGTAGAGAGACTGTTGACCAGCTTTGGTCAAACAAGCCAACACAATCCCCACCACCAAGGCGGCTTCCGTACCCTCGCGCAGAGCGATCGCAAACACTGGCAGCGCCGCAGTCCAATCCATCATTTAATCCGCGAAAACATCACGATATAGGTCTTCTGGGTTTGGTTCCGGGCTATTTTCCGCAAATTCCACCGAATCATCGACCAGGGCTTGAATTTCCTTGTCAATTTCTTTCAGTTCTTTTTCAGAAGCCAGTTCTTGTTCGATCAGGTGTTTAGCAAACATTTTGATTGGATCCCGGGCGAACCAAAAATCTTTTTCTTCTTGAGAGCGCAACTCGTCTGGATCAGCTAACGAGTGTCCCCGGAAACGATAAGTCAAAGCTTCGATGAGGGTAGGACCTTCGCCGGCTCGTGCCCGCCGCACCGCTTCTTTAGCAACCCGATAAACGGCCCGCACATCCATCCCGTCAACTTCGATCCCGGGCATCCCAAAAGCGGCACCTTTAGTGTAGATCTCTGGAACTGAGGTTGCCCGTTCATGGGACATGCCGATCGCCCACTTATTGTTTTCCACCACAAAAATGGCTGGTAATTTCCACAAGGCCGCCATATTTAAACATTCAAAAAACTGACCATTATTGGCTGTTCCATCGCCAAAAAAGCTAGCCGAGACCAAATCATGGCCAGGGTCATTTAAGGCTTCCCGGCGATATTTGCTGGCAAAAGCCGCGCCAGTGGCCACTGGAATCCCTTCGGCGATAAAAGCATAGCCCCCCAGCAAGCGATGCTCCGCTGAAAACATATGCATCGAGCCACCTCGGCCTTTGCTACAGCCGGTTTCTTTCCCAAACAGCTCGGCCATTACTTCTCGTGCCGGTACCCCGGCGCTGAGGGCATGTACATGGTCGCGATAGGTACTAGAAACATAGTCCTGACCAGGACGCATCGCTTTAATCACCCCTGATGAAATGGCTTCTTGGCCATTGTAGAGATGCACAAACCCAAACATCTTGCCTCGGTAGTACATCTCGGCACACTTGTCTTCAAACGTGCGCCCCAGCACCATATCCCGATACAGCATTAGTCCTTCAGTGGCGGTGATTTCACCCTGTTGGGGTTGGAAGGCTGGCAAAACTCTATCTTGAACCATTGCTCACTCTGTATATATCTTTAGAACATGTCAAATATTTCTGATGGATATTATTTTATGGCTTTTTGGCGTTGCCGGTGTGGTTAAAATGGCGGAAGAACTAATCAATTCATTGCTAAAATTGACACCATATCCAATAATTTATGGTTGATGTAGCGCCAGCGCGTTAACATTTAGGTCAAACTTCGGATGTTGTTGTGGGTGAATTGTGCGTATTCCACTTGATTACTATCAAATTCTCAGTGTCCCCACCGTTGCGACCATGGGACAAATTCAGCAGGCTTATGCCGATCGTAATCTACAACAATTGCGTCACGAATATACAGCATTGGCGATCGAATCCCGGCGCAAGCTGCTCAAAGATGCTTACGAAGTTTTAGCTCATCCGACCGAACGCTCCCAGTATGACGCTACGCAGATGGCTGAAAATCTGCAATTCACCCCCGGTGAAAACCCCTTAGGCAATCTCGATTTAGATAACGATCGAGTATTAGGTGGATTTTTAATTCTCTCGGAATTAGGTGAATACGAGCAGGTACTATCGCTCTCTTGGCCACTAATTGGCAGTGATGAGGCTTTGTCAAAAATCACCAACATTGCCGACCTAGAAGAAACCAGAACAGCCCTAAATTTGACAGCAGCTTTGGCTCTTTTAGAGCTAGGGCGAGAAAGGTGGCGGCAGAACGAGCCAGAGAATGGCTGCACGGCTCTAGAAACAGGTATTAAGTTGCTCAGGCAACAGAATGTTTTTCCGACTGTTCAAGCTGAAATTCAGAAAGAATTGAATAAGTTTCGGCCTCAATACATTTTATCTCTCCTAACCAAGAACAATAATGACGATCCGGCGGCTCGCCAACAGGTGATCAGCCTCCTCCAAGAACTCGTCGAAGGCTGTAGCGGCAGACAGGGATACATGACCTATGGCATGACCCAAGATGGTTTTATTGCCTACATCGATCAGATTCGTCAATATCTCACGACCACTGAGCAACAAAGCTTATTTGAAGGTCCCGCTCTGCGCTTAGCTGATCCTGTGTTTACTTATCTATTGGTCTACGCAATGGTGGCACGCGGCTTTCACTATCGGATGCCAGAGTTGATTTACCGCGCTCATCAGTTACTAATTCAGAACTTGAGCCGTCTCCAGGATGTGTTCATTGAACAAGCCCTCTGTCACCTATTACTCGGACAACAGGCAGAAGCCAACAGTGCCCTCAGCCGCAGCTGTGATCAAGAATCTTTGGGCTATATCCGCAAAAACTCCCCCACCAACAACGATCTGATCCAGGGACTATGTCGATATAGCGAACTGTGGTTTCAATCTCAGGTTTATCCTCACTTTTTAGACTTAAGCCAACAGCAAGCTTCCTTGGGTAAATATTTTGATGATAAACAAGTACAGATCTATCTTGATGATTTACCACAGGCTGAACCACTAGCTATGCCAGAAATGATTGATGCCCAAACGGTTTTCAATCAGGTACCGGCTACGACTGGTTTTACCAAAAGCCAAAACGCTGATACTAGTGCCGTACCGCTCATTTCTTCGATCGGCATGACCGAACCAATTAAAGCTAATGAAGCCGTGGGGGATTTACCCCAGGCCGAGCGGATCGGCTATTCAGAACCAGAAATTACTTGGGGCCGCTCCCCTTCTGGTAATGTGGTTCCTTTTGAGCGACCTTTCAAAAAGCGGGACTCCTTGCCCCCGAATGTGGTCGAGCTAGATGGATCCAACAATAGTCCACCGTTGGATCAGTTTAATGATGCCACTGGTGGTAAGCTAACGGCGATTAAGGGCACAGACAAAGGTTTAACTCGTCGTCCTAGAATGGTGGCTGCTAAACGACGACGGCGCCATGATCTGCGCTTTTTGCTATGGTTGATCACGGGCAGTATTATTGCCTTGATTGGCTTAGCCATCACTACTTTGTTGTGGGTGAATTCTACCAAATGGCAGGGTCGGAATTCAGTAGCCAGTAGTCCCCGCAATTCTCCGGTGGCGGTGATGCCGCCAGCAACTCCAGCTGCTTTACCACCAGTGAAACCGTCTCCGCAATTAGCAACCCTATTAGCCCCGAATAAGGCTCAAGAATTAGTAGCAGCTTGGCTGAAAGTTAAGGCTAATTCACTCTCCAAACAATATGATGTTGGTGCTTTAGAACGAGTGCTGGCTGAACCAGCTCTGACCAAAGCCCGAGCCCGCGCTCAAGAAGCTAAGTCTGATGGCTCCTACTGGAAGTATCAACATCGAGTTAATCAAGTGCAATTACCAGCCGCTGATCCGAAGCAGCCTGAATCTAGAATAATCAATGCAACTGTAGAAGAAACTGCTGACTACTTCGATCGCACTGGTCAACGTCGTGAGGATGAATCCTACAAAGAGACCATGCGCATCAAGTACGAATTGTTAAACAAAAGCGGTCAGTGGTTAATTAAGAATATGACTATTATTCAATAATGCTCGAAAGTCTATTCCAAGCTTACACTCCATTACTATTTTGGACTGGTCTTGGCTTCTGGCTAGCCAAATTTCTACCCAAGGAATTCCCCCACTTTTTAGGGAGGAGCTTGTATTGGGTGGGCGTACCCTGCGAAATTTTTGCTTTGGCCAGGCAAATTGGGGATCTAGAAAACACCAAGCTCGCACCAGTAATTGCCGCTGGCTCTATTCTTTTAGGGCTGGCTCTGGGTGGAATCAGCCTCTATATTGGCCGCCGCTCCCAGGCATTGCCCCAATTAGAAAGCCCAGGCTTGCAGGGTAGTTGGTTGTTGTGTTCCATGCTGGGAAATACTGGTTTTATTGGTCTATCAGTAGTACCATTTTTAGTCAGTTCGGAGCATCTGGTATGGGCAGTGTTTTATAGTGTTACCCAAAATGTTTTTGGTACTTATGGTTTAGGGGTACTGGTATCTAGCTTTTATGGTCGGCAAGTCGGCAGTACCAGACCTTGGTGGGAATTGATCAAAGACCTAGTTACGGTACCTTCGCTATGGGGATTTCTGTTGGGTTTTTCGACCCGTTCCTGGTCTTTTCCAGTAGTCGTAGAGACTGGTTTGCAAGGCTCGGTGTGGGTGGTAATTGCGGCGGCTTTTGTGTTGATGGGAATTAGGCTCAGCCAGATTGAGGGCTGGCAAAGCCTGCGATTAGCGCTGGTACCTGCAGTGCTCAAAACAGTGGTGATGCCCGGAATTTTGGGACTAGTTCTGCTGACTCTGGATATTCCCCCACCAGCCCGGCTGGCTTTGGTAGTGATGGCTGGGGTGCCTTCAGCTTTTGCAGCGTTGATACTATCGGAAGAATATAATCTCGATCGAGATCTAGTAGCTAGTAGCATTATCAATAGTACAGGGATTTTTTTGCTGATGCTCCCGGTCTGGATTTACTTATTTAGCTAGGATCAAGATCGAAATCTGTGAATTATCTGGCAACTGGCTTGCCATTAATCGTTGTCGTACTGTTGGTATTTTGACTTTGTTTTAAACGCCAACCCTGCGGAGTCTTCACCCATAAGTCCTTATAGGTATTTTGGCTAACTATCTTGCTTTTCCCGAAAGTTAAATCGGCTCTTTGTTGAATCAAAACGTTGGCATTATTGCTATCAGCACTAAAGTTTTGAATGACAATTTGATTGTTTACGACCTTCACCGGAGCAGGCATAATCGAACTGTAGTACTGACGCATTTCTCCAGCTGTTCGCTGAGTACCTTTATCATCGATGCCGATGTAGTCGCTGGTAAAGTAGCTAGTGGCACTTTTAACATCTTTCCGGATGATCGCCGAAGCAATTTTATTGTAGGTATTTTGAATTTCTTGTTTGGCGCTAGATTGATTAGCAGCCATTACAGATAGAGCCGGAAGAGAAATTGCCAAAGCGGTAGCAGCCAAGAAAATATGAGAAGTGCGGTGGGGCATGAGATTGATAAAAAAAGTAACAAGTCTGTTTTCTCGACGACCAATCGTGCTGGTGAGTTCCGTCTTGGAAAACTACCCAACTAAAAAAGTCTGTGCAGTAAATATTTACTACACAGACTTTTTTTGATAATCTACTTTAGCCTTTTTTGCCAAAAATGCCAGATTTAAAGCCATCAAATTCGCTGCCTAGTTCTTCGCGGGTAGAAGCTTTGAGTAAGTAACGATATACAAACCAAGCAGTGTAGCCAATTCCCACCATTTCAAAAGTAGGTGCGAGGAGCGGAATTTCGTTAATAGCAGAAAGAATGGCTAGGGTTAGCTTTAAGCCTACAATGCTACCTAAAACAATACCAACAACAGTTACAGCGCTTTTATTATTGCCGTAAAATTCTTTTACATATCCAGGCAGCTCATTGACAACACCAATGGCTTGCTTCACTACGTCCGGCATATTCATATCATCGCCAGATAGTTTGGATAGAGTACCACTGGTACTAGTATTCAGACCCAGATTGGCTGGAACTTCTGCGGTGACGGTTTCTACAACCTTTTGTACTTCTTCTTTGATTTCGCTCATAGTTCTATCCTTATCTTAAGGTAATATTTTAAGGAGGCCGAATTTTTTCATTCTATCACGACGATTTTTGATTCTTAGCATTCGATCGATCCCCCGCTCCCTTGCTATTCACCTTGCGGAAAAGTCTTAAAGTAGCTGAAGTTGTTGATCCAGAAATGATCCCCGCAATTGTAAAATCCCCCACTGGTGAGCGAGGAACTTAACATAATTTATTTAAATAAATCTAAACAGCCGCTAAAACTGGAATAGCTGTAGCTGTTTCTGTGGATTTATCTTGACTCCACAGAATTTCGCAAGAGTTATTAGGACTTTCCACCAGTTTGATTTTGTGTAATTCAGCGCCCAAATCGCGAATTGGTTGATCCAATAGCTGAGCAATATATACAGCAATGTTTTCCGCCGTGGGCACCGTACCAGCAAAATGTGCAATGTCTTTGTTCAAGAAAGTGTGATCCAAAGGTTCCACGGCCTTTTCATCAATTAATTTGTGCAATGCCACCAAATCCACCAGCATTCCAGTACGGGCATCAACTTCGCCCTTGACGGTAACTTCCAGATGATAATTGTGGCCATGGCCATTCACCCGTGCACATTTACCATAGATTTCGGTGTTTTCTGCTAAAGTCAAATGGTCTAAAGCCAAGCGGTGGGCAGCGCTAAAGTGGGTACCAACGGTTAAAAAAGCTTCCATGCCATTACCTAAATATTCTGCAAAAAGTTCGGGATGTTCAAATAGCTCAATGCGGACGAGCGGAAAATGTGGTGCAAGCTTCTGCCAAATTACCCGCGCAATGTTTTCAGTGGTGGGCAGAGTTTCGGCAAATTCTGGCCAGGCTTCATTCAATAGCCGCGAGTCCAATTGAGCTGTCACTTCGGACTTGATAACATGTTTGACATCCGATAGGTTCAATACCATCCCCTGGTCATCAATATCGCCGTAGAGCGAAATGAATAACTCATAGTTGTGACCGTGGCCAGAGGGCAAGCTACCTAGTCCAAATTTAGCGGTATTTTCTGCCGCACTTAGCTCGGGCAAATAGTAGCGATGGCTGGCTGAGAACTGCGCTCGCCGATTAATTACGCACTTCATGCTTCACGAAAGTTAATCTTACCCCTCTAGCATAGATCGAATTTTCTCATCTGAACGCTGCTTCATAGATTTTTTGCTGGGCGGTGGCCGATTTAAATAGGTCTACAACTGGCCGGGGATAGTCGACACCCAGCTGCATCCCCCAACGCTGTTGTTCCACTGGCAGCAATTGGTCCGGACGATGAACTTTAGCCGCCGGGATTTGTTCTAGCTCTGGCAACCACAATTTGACGTATTCGCCCTGCGGATCGTAGTCCTTGGCTTGCTTGTAGATATTAAAAAATCGGAAACCCCGGGCATCATTACCTACTCCAGCAGTATAGTTCCAGTTACCCCAATTGCTGGCTACATCGTAGTCAATCAGCATCGACTCGAACCAGGCCGCGCCCCAGCGCCAGTCAATACCCAAGTTTTTGGTTAAAAAGCTAGCGACGTTTTGTCTGCCGCGATTGGACATAAAGCCAGTGGCCAGTAATTCGCGCATATTAGCATCCACCAGCGGAAATCCAGTTTGCCCCTGGCACCACAATTCAAACCGGGTTTTATTCTGTTGCCAGGGAATTTTTACGCCGCGCAATCCGGCGACCCGAAAAATCTGGTGGCCATGCTTAGCGGCAATCAGAGCAAAGTAGTCCCGCCAGAGCAGTTCAAAAATGAGCCAATAGGTCGATTCATTTTGGACTCGATCGATTTCATATTTCTTAACTTGCTCATAGATATACCGGGGTGACAAGCAGCCCATGGCCAACCAGGGCGAAAACTTAGAAGAATAATCCGCTCCGACCATCCCATTGCGGGTGGCTTTGTAGGTAGGGAGTAAATCCTGTTGCCAAAAGTACTGATCTAATCTGGCCAGACCAGCGGTTTCGCCACCCTGAAAAGCTAAGACCGATCGAGGATCGGCAACTGGTAGCTCCAAACCCCAATCCGACAGACTGGGCAGCTGACCAGGCTCTACCCCCGTAATGGTTGCTAATGAAGCGGGTCGGGGTAAGGTCGATCGCACGCCTCCAAATTCTGATTTTTTGGTTAGTTGGCTGGGTGGTGTTTCCACTATCTTGCGAAACTTGGTAAATAATTCTGGCAGCTCGCTGATATTAAAAGGCAAATCTTCGGGGTGATAAAGAGTATGTCCCCACCAAGATTGGTACGGAATAGACAGCTGAGCCAGGACGGCTTGCTCCACGGCAAGTTCTTCGGCAGTGGGATAGGTATGAAAATAGACGGCGCTAATCTGAAATTCTGTTACCAGTTGCGGGATCACCGCCTCCGGCTGGCCGCGTCTTACGATCAGATCGCCACCGTTCGATCGATAGCTGCGCCGCAGATCCGCCACACTTTCCAGCAAAAACTGCGCCCGCCATGCTCCTGTTTTGGGAAATCCTGGGGGGATTAAGCCAAATGATTGATCGTCAAAGCAATACAGCGGCAAAATTTCCGCTCCCTGCTCCTGAGCCTGGTAGAGAGGTGAGTGATCGATCGTCCGCAAATCTTGACGATACCAAACCAAAATCCGCTGGGGCATAGCTAAAAACAAGATTACTTTTTAGTAACCTAACAAAAATCCCGACTACTGGAAAATGCTGGAAACTTTAGCCTAGTCAAAATTAATGACAATCACCGCTAAAATGTGAAAGACTTGATCGCCTGTGTCACTGCACAGCTGTATGGCATTACTGCATGGAACAGCTAAATAGCGCCTTCACTCTTTTTTTGAGTCTACTCGTCGAAGCCATGCCCTTCTTGTTGCTGGGCGTATTACTATCAGGGTTGTTGCTGTTTTTTGTGGATGAACAAAAATTGGTCAAGCTCGCCCCCAAAAATCCGATCTTGGGTGCCTTTGCAGGAAGTTGCATTGGTTTTTTATTACCGGTGTGTGAATGCGGAAATGTACCAGTCGCTCGCCGCTTAATTATGCAGGGTGTGCCTCTACCGGTAGCGGTGGGCTTTCTATTAGCAGCGCCAGTCATCAATCCGATCGTGATTTGGTCTACTTGGATTGCCTTTCGTGATCAACCGGAAATTGTGGTGCTGCGGATTGTTTTTTCGCTGCTGATTGCCACCATTGTGGGCTATGTGTTTGGTCAGCAGGCTGACCTAAAAACCTTGCTGCAACCCGCTACCGCCTTAGGTATTTTTAAACCGCAACCGGCGATCGATCCGGAAATCCCCGCACTGTTGCAGTCTGGTACCTTCATGTTGGGTGGGGGGATCGGTAAGCATCGCCGCCTAGAAGAACAAATGGCCGCCAATCAAGTAGCCCCCAAATTGACTCGATCGCAACGCTGGAATTTGCTGCTGGAAAACACTATGCAAGAACTGCGGGAGTTGGGGGGCATTTTGATTTTGGGTAGTGCCCTAGCCGCCATGATCCAAACTTTTACCCCCCGCGAATTAATTTTGGGCTTAGGACAAAACTCGGTCTCCTCGATCGTGGCCATGATGATTTTGGCCGGTCTGATTTCGATCTGCTCCACGGTGGATGCCTTCTTTGCGCTCTCTTTTGCCGGTGCTTTTACTAGTGGCTCGTTGCTGGCCTTTTTAGTATTTGGCCCGATGTTTGATCTGAAGGGCATCGGTTTATTACTATCAGTATTTAAACCCAAAGCAATTTTCTATCTCTTTGCCCTGGCCGCTCAACTCACTTTTTTACTTGCCCTGTTGGTGAATTTCAATGTCAGCTAAAACCACCCGTGCCGCTCGTCTTCTATCCTGGCTAGAGGTCCTGGCTATCTTGGCTTGGGGCAGCTTGTTACTCAAATATTGGTGGGATGGATCGCTCAATATCCTGATTCATCCCAACTATTTCAGTCTGGTGGCGGCAACTGGTCTGGCTTTTGTGGGGATTGGATTAATTAAAGGCTATCAAAATTTTCGCTATGCCCGCCGCCCTGCTCTCAATACCGGACACATTAGCTTGTTACCCAGTGGTTGGACAACATCCTTGCTGCTGATCACCGCTCTGATTGGTTTAGCGACGACCCCCCGAGTTTTTACTAGTACCACTGCGATTCAACGGGGGGTAACCGAATCGCTGAGTGCTAGTACCACCAGAACACAGCCCCAATCTTTTAGGGGTCAAAACAAGTCTGAAAATCGCTCTCTGATTGATTGGATCAGAACTTTGAATACTTACCCCGAACCCGATACCTACAGTGGTCAAAAAGTGAATATCAGTGGCTTTGTCGTAGCTGCTCCGGCGTTGGGAGAGAATTACTTGCTCTTGTCCCGGTTTATTTTGACCTGCTGTGCCGCCGATGCTTACCCGATCGCCTTACCAGTGCAGCTGACTGGCAGCAGTAAGCAATATAAGCCGGATAGTTGGCTGCAAATTCAGGGCAAAATGGCCACTGTCACCTTAGAGGGCAAACGCCAATTGGTAGTAGTGGCCAATGCTATTCAACCCATTTCTCCTCCCAAGAATCCCTATGACTACTAGATCGCGATCTGGATCAACGCTCGATCGACTGGCCATGATGTTAATGGCTGTCCTGATGCTAGTCACCCTATTGGTAGTAGTCGTTGGGGATAAGTCCTCTCCCTATGTCCGGGAATTTAGCTGGCAAAACCAAGAAATCGGGGCGGATGATACTGCTTTTATGATGAGATTTAGTCGATCGATGGATCGGCCAAAGGTAGAATCTCAACTCTATATCACCCGGTTGCCTACCGACCAAACCCCCAGCGAACGGTTGCCCATCAGCCAAATCTTGCCGGGTAAAGTGAGCTGGGCGGGCAAAAAAATGTTGTATACCCCCGATAAACCCTTGCCCTATGGCAATAGATATCAACTGGAGTTGAACGGAGCCAGTGCCGCTAATAACCAGGGTCAACCCACTGGTCGGATCATGAGTCCCTTTGCCAGCCAGTTCACAGTGCGAGATCGACTGTTTGCTTATATTGGAACCAAGGGTAATAGCCAAGGCCGCTTGGTACTCAATCAGTTTGGACAAGGAGCGGAGGTGTTACTAACTCCAGCCAACTTGACCGTGATCGATTTTCGCTTTGCTCCGAAGGGTGCCGGAATTGTCTATACGGCCATTCCCGCAGTGGGTCGGAATCAGAATGCTCCCCTCCTGGACAGCCAGCAAATTTATCGAGTAGCGATCGACAAGCGCCAATCGATCGGTAATCCGGCCGAGCTAATTTTGGACAGCAAAATATACCAAAATATTAAATTCGACCTGGCACCAGATGGCAAAAACATTGTGGTACAAAGGATTAATCGCCAAAACCCCAAAGATGTCGGGATCTGGTCGATCGGCCTGGAACCCAGTGCAGTACCCCAGAAAATCAGCCAGGGTGGCGACTTTTTGATCACTCCCGATAGTGCGGCCATTGCAGTGGCCGAAGGCGAAGGCGTAGCTATTACGCCCCTAGCACCGGAAGTAAAACCCTGGGACTTTTTACCTAAATTTGGTACGGTACTTAGTTTTGCCAACAATGGGCAAGCGGCAGCCATGGTCAAATTCAACAACGATTTCACCAAGTCTTTGTTTCTGGTCACTAATCAAGGTGTCCAAAAAGAATTACGCCGGATCAATGGCGATTTTAAAACTGCTCAGTTTTCCCCCGATGGTAAAATTTTATATGTCGTCACCGAGTTGCAGCCAGCGGCTACTACCCCGCCCGAAAAAGCGCTCAAACCATCGGCCACAGAAGCTGTTAAGCCAGTCAAAGCAGAAATGCCTCAGACCTTTTTAATTGCGATCGATGTCACAACAGCTACTACTCAACCAGTGCTGACATTGCCCCCCCAGCCCGGCATTATCTTAAGTCTGTCGCCAGATGGCCGAGCCTTGATGTTTGACCAAGTGGTAACCGGTAAAGCCGTAGCCGGATTCCAAACCCTGATGACTCCCGACGGCCAAGCCATTCAACAGGGAGTTATCTGGTTATTGCCTTTACCCTCGTCGTTTGCTGGTTTCCAAGAAAAAATCCGACCCGAGCCATTGCCCGTGGCTGGATTCTATCCGCAGTGGGCACCGTAAGAATAAGTTTCAATATTCATAGCGCTAACTCAAGTCAGTTCTTGCAAGACCAACTCCAACAACATCAAAGCTTGATCGATCTCCGCAGCGGTCACAATGAGCGGCGGCACAAACCGCAATACCTTCGCCCCAGCTGGTACTAACAACAAGCCCTTGGCCATGGCTGCTTTTACGACATCACCAGCGGTGATTGGACTATCGACACGTAGCTCTAAACCATCAATCAACCCCCAGCCCCTGACTTCTTGCAGATGCTGTGGATACTGGCTTAGTAATAACTGTAAACCTGTCCGCAGTTGCTCGCCGCGTAGCTGGGCATTAGCCAACAAATTATCCTGCTCCACTTGGCGACAAACCGCCAAAGAAACCGCACAAGCCAAAGGATTCCCACCAAAAGTACTAGCATGATCACCGGGCTGAAATACATTACAAAATTCTTGACAGAGTAAAGCCCCGATCGGCACTCCCCCACCCAAGCCCTTGGCACTGGTAAAAACATCTGGTTCAATGCCCAGGTTTTCGTAGCCCCAATATTTGCCAGTTCGTCCGATCCCGGTTTGGACTTCATCCAGAATCAATAAAATGCCCGTCTGATCGCACAGTTGACGTACCCGTTGGAAATATTCCACCTGACCAGGATTTACCCCACCTTCGCCCTGTAAAGGTTCCAGCATAATGGCGGCGACTTGACGCTGGTTTTTGTCTAGAGATGCAACAGCAGATTCTAAGGCGGCAAAATCGTTGTAGGGCACATAGTGAAATCCGGGTACCAACGGACTAAAATTCTGTTGATATTTGGGCTGACCAGTAGCTGTAACCGTGGCCATTGTCCGCCCGTGAAAACTGGCTTGAGCCGTAATAATTACTGGTGATTCGATGCCTAGCTTGGTATGAGAATATTTCCGCGCTAGCTTAATTGCGCCTTCGTTGGCCTCGGCTCCAGAGTTACAGAAAAACACTCGATCGGCACAGGAGTGTTGCACCAACCACTGAGCCAATTCCCCTTGCACGGGAATGTAATAGAGATTAGAAACATGGGTCAGCTGCTGCATCTGCTGAGTCACAGCGGCTACCATAGCCGGATGGGCGTGACCCAAAGAACAGGTCGCAATCCCGGCCACAAAATCTAAGTACTCTCGATCTTGATCATCCCAAACTCGACAGCCGCTACCGCGCACCAAGGCCAAGGAAAACCGCCCGTAGGTGGCCATCACATGGGCATCAAAATCAGTGGCATCAAAGAGAGCGGGGGCGGTGACAGTTGGTAGCAATTTCCTACTCCGAAATAGTGATAATTTGAGTATAAATCAGATTTATAGGTTCAAGTTTCTGCTGACCAGGGTGGGGGTCGCTTGGGCAGTGGGCATCAGCAGCACTTCACTAATATTGACATGGGCGGGACGGGTGATCGCAAACAAAATAGTTTCCGCAATGTCCAGACCAGTGAGAGGGGTGAGGTTTTGATAGACCTGGTCGGCTTTTTCCCAGTCGCCGTGGAAGCGCACCGCGCTGAATTCCGTTTCCACTAAGCCTGGATCGATGCTCGTTACTCGAATAGGAGTACCCAGTAAATCTATTTTCAAACCTTCCGAAATAGCCCGAACAGCAGCCTTGGTGCCACAGTAGACATTTCCAGAGGGATAGGTTTGATGACCAGCGATCGATCCCAAATTCACCACATGCCCCCGACCCCGTTCGACCATCCCAGGCACAATCGCCCGGGTTAAATACAACAGACCTTTGACATTGGTGTCGATCATTTCCTCCCAATCAGCAATGGCACCATCTTGGAGCTTGCTTAACCCTCGGCTAAGACCAGCGTTGTTGATCAAGATATCGATCGCTTGCCACGCCAGCGGTAACTGGGCGATCGCCATACTCAGAGCAGTTCGATCGCGCACATCTGCCGTAATTTGCTGGAAATTCTCGGACTTTGCGCCTGCTGCGACACATCGATCAACCACTTCTTGCAATCGTTCGGTGCGCCTCGCCAGCAAAACCAATTTCACTTGCATTGGAGCCAGCAAATGGGCACAGGCGGTACCAATACCGCTACTAGCCCCGGAGATTAGCACAATTTTACCAGCGAGATCTAGCATTGGGCTACCTCTTCACCACATGAATACGTTGGGTCACCGTCGTGATGCCCCCGGCTCGGACTAAGACCGCCGATAGCCAATAGTCACCAGGTTTATTGGGAGCTTTGGCCTTCTTAAACAAACCACCCGTGGCCAAAACATCCAAGCTATATTCTGCTGGTTTGGAGTAGCCACTAGCATTGACAGCTTGTTCCACCACTTTTCCCATCATCACGTCTTCTCCCAAGGGTTCGGTGACGATCGCATCAATGTCATAAATTTCATTGATTTTCAGCTGCTTCGGCACATTGAACTCCACCGTCGGGGGCTTGCTGCCACTGGTGATCGTAGTGTTTTCGCTAAGAACTTGCTGCTGGGTAATTTTGCCGCCCACAATCTTTTGACGCGATCGCAGTTGGGAGGTGAGCTTCGATAGTTGACTATTTTGGGTCTGACTACCAGTAATGGTGGTCATCGTTTCCACGGAAACACCACCGCCCTCTGGTTTCCAGGACTGAATAACAGTTTGATAGCGAAGATTGGGATACCGCTGCCACAGCTTCTTTAACCCTTGCTCCCAAGCCGTGCGATTCAGACCATCGACGGTGTAGTTAGCGGCAAAACTACTGTTTAAAGCAGCTATTTGCTTGCTGTTCGCTGACTTGTCGATCTGGGCTAACAGGTTACTAATAGCTGCTGGTGCTACTGGGGACGAAGGGGGTGCGGCTACCGCATTGCTACTGACCAGACCGACGATCAAACTGGTAACAGATAAAAACTTGAGAGATTGGAATCTAGCCATTGGAGGGAGAATTAAGGTAGATTTGGTAGTCAATTAATGATTTAATTGTCGCAGGCAATCAGGCCAATTGCAGAAAATTAAGGAAAAAAATCCCGTGTCTCAGTCTTCAGGTAAGCTTCTCATTGCTGCTAGTGGTACTGGTGGCCATCTTTTCCCGGCAGTGGCCGTCGCCGAAAAATTGACCGAAATAGAAATTGAATGGCTGGGGGTGCCCGATCGACTAGAGACCAAGTTGGTACCAAAGCAATACCCGATGAATTTAATCCGGGTGCGCGGCTTTCAGGGTAAGTCAATTATGGCCAATCTGCAAACAGCTTGGTTGTTGACTAGTGCTATTTTCACCACCAGGAAAATTCTCAAAGCTGGCAAGTTCACCGGAGTTTTCAGCACCGGAGGCTATATTTCGGCTCCAGCCATTTTGGCCGCGCGCAGTTTGGGGTTACCAGTGGTTTTGCACGAGTCCAATGCTCTTCCGGGTAAGGTAACACGGTGGTTGAGTCCTTTGTGCACCAGGGTAGCGCTGGGTTTTAGCAGTGCCTCTAAATATCTGCAAAAATCTGCCAATGTGTATTTGGGCACCCCGGTACGCCAACAGTTTCTCCAGCGCCAGAAACTTGACCTCGCTATTCCGCCCAATATGCCGGTGATTTTGGTGGCCGGTGGCTCTCAAGGAGCAGTCGCCCTCAATAACATTGTCCGAGAATGTGCCCCCGCTTGGATTGCTGCGGGGGCTTTTATTGTGCATTTGACTGGTGATAAAGATCCCAGTGCCCAGACTTGGACTGATCCCCACTATCTACCTCTCTCTTTTTATGACAATATGGCCGGACTACTCCAGCGCACCACCATCGCGATTAGCCGATCGGGTGCCGCCACCCTCAATGAATTAATGGTCTGCCGAGTACCCTCAATTTTGATTCCCTATCCCTTTGCGGCGGAAGATCATCAATATGTGAATGCCAGTTGTCTAGCCTTAGAAGGCGGTGCGATCGTTTATCGCCAAGAAGATCTGACGGCTCCGGCTCTCACCCAAGAAGTTTTAGATTTGCTACAATCACCCCAGCGTCTCCAGACCATGGCCTATAACACCGCCAATATGGGGATTCTCAATAGCGCTGATTTGCTCGCCGACCTAGTGCGAGAATTAATGGGTCTACCGCTACCAACTAAACCCGAATAATTATTAAAAATACCAAGGTTTTTGGAAATGGCTAAAGCAACTGGGACGGGCGTGGTAATTGAGAGATTAATGTTTTTTTGCAAAGCAGTGTAGGTGGAGTCTTGATTGTTAGCAGTGCCGAAATTAGTAAATTGCAATCCCAGTTAGCCGATTACCCCGATGCCTTAACGGCCTTAGCAATCATTGCTGACTGTGAAGGGGATCTAGAAGATGCCGCCATGACCCTGGGAATCAAGGCTGGACAGCAACCTGGTCTTAATAACAGTGACTGGCTACCAGCGATCGCCAAGCGTTGCCGAGCCGCACTCTGCCAAGAAGATCTGCGTCTAGACTTAATGAATGGCAACTGGGCTGCTGCGCTGCATTTTTTGCAAACGCATAAGATCTGCCCCAACTTGTTGGCGGTACCGGTATTGCTGTATGTAGACAATGTCGGAATTAATCGATTTTGTGAGCCTCTAGATCGGCCATAGTATGATATGATGAGGAGCAATGCGGACGTGGCGGAATGGTAGACGCGCTAGTCTTAGGAACTAGTATCTTGTATGTGGGAGTTCGAGTCTCCCCGTCCGCATCTTACAATCAACTAAATTCTAATAGCATTACTAATGAGATTTAGTTAATGCTACTTGATCTCGCCCTTGTGCTTTGGCTTGGTATAAAGCTCGATCGGCAGCATCAATCAAATACGTAATATCCATCGGCGGGGTAGGGTAAACCATGGCTACTCCTAGGCTCATGGTCACACAGTTTCCCACTGCTGAGCTTTGGTGCGGAATCTTTAATAATTTAATGGCGGATCTCACACTTTCCGCCACAAATACTGCCCCTAATAAATCGGTATTAGGTAGTACAATCGCAAATTCTTCACCCCCATAACGAGCCACGAAGTCACCGCTACGGCGTACTGTGTTACGCATGGCCGAACTCACTTTCGCCAAACATTGATCACCCGCCGGATGACCATAGGTATCGTTATAGTTCTTAAAAAAATCAATATCACACATGATCAGTGATAGTGGTGATTTAAGCTGTAACATCTGCTGCCACTCTCGCTGCAAGTATTGCTCAAAACCTCGCCGATTATGTAATTTCGTGAGACTATCTCGATTGGCCAAAATCTTTAGATTGCGGTTATCTTGTTGCAATTCAGCCGCCATCCGAAAATTGTCTTTGACCTGCTGGGACTGCTGAAGCATCTGCCGAATCCGCTGACGCAAAATAGATAAGTTAATGGGCTTAGTAATATAGTCATTAGCCCCTGCCGCAAAAGCTCTCGCCACGGAATCATCATCATCCAAAGAGGTAATCATCAGAATGGGGGTTAAGCGATTAACATCTAGCTGTTTGAGTTTTTCACAAAATCCAAACCCATCTAATAAGGGCATGACCGCATCAACCAAGACCAGGTCTGGTTGATACTTAAAGTAGGCCTCAATTCCATCGTTACCATTTTTAGCTAAAATCACTTCAGCAGCATCTAGTTCTAATGCTGCACCAATGCTAGCTCGCATGACTAAATCATCATCAACCAGTAATATTCTTGGTAGCTTTGGAGAGTCCCGAACCATAACTAATTGCTAATTTCCGTTATTTTGAAACTATGTGCGGCGCAAGTACACAAAAAAACTAATCAAGATTTTTAGGTTTGGCTAATGCTCTTTAGTGTACCCTGGTTGATTGTCTGAATTAGCATTGCTGATGGAGTATTGTCTGAGGCTGACCCATCTTTCCTTCCATAATAGGATAATTGAATTTATGCCAAAATCAAAGTCCCGGCGGTTTCAATCTTGGTGTTTGAGGTGTAGTTTGTTGTCGGGTCTAGTAATTAGTCCAATGACTAGTCCGGGAATTAGTGGGGCGGCTGGTGCCCCAAGTTCACCAGTAGCCAGTTCGTCAGCAACTATTTGTCCGGCGGCGATCGATCGCACCATTCAAAATATCGCCAGTCGCTACAACCTCCAGCGTTATCACTGGGGATTATATGTGCAAGCACTGAGCGGAGCGACTCCCTTGGCTAACTATCAAGGACAAAGTCTTTTTATCCCAGCTTCTACCACCAAGCTCTTAACCACAGCGGCCACCCTCCGCCAGCTGGGAAGCCAATACCGTCTGCGCACCAGTATTTATCAAAACCCGGCTGGCAATCCGCTAGCACCAACTTTAACAGTAGTCGGTCGGGGCGACCCCACCATGAAAATTCAGCAGCTGCAACTGTTGAGTGAACAGCTCAAAAGTAAAGGTTGGCGGCAGATTTCACAATTGAATATTGGAGCGGGATATTTTCGGGGAGCTAGCACCAACCCGGATTGGGAATGGGGAGATTTAACTACTGATTATGGGGTACCGACCACCAGCTTAATTTTGCAGCAAAATGCTGTGGATTTGGTGATTAGCCCCCAGCAGGCTGGCCAACCCCTCAGCTATAGTTGGCAAAATCCCCTGAGTGCTGCGCATTGGCAACTGGATAACCGCAGTGTGACTAGCCCGATCGGCAGTGCTAGCAATATTAACGTGCAGGGTGTTTTGGGCAAGCCTTGGTTACAGCTGACTGGTCAACTATCAGCTAATAGCAGTCCCCAAACTTTGAATGTGGCGATGCTCGATCCGATCGATACCTGGCGCAGTCAGTTTCAGTCTAATTTGCGACAGCAGGATATTACGGTCGATCGAGCTCAGGTGCTAACGGGAGAACCACCTCAAAACGGTGTGGAAGTAGCCGCTATCGAATCCCCAACTTTGGGAGAGTTGATCAAGGAAATTAATCGCAATAGCAATAATTTATATGCTGAAGTATTGCTACGCACCCTGGGGCGCACTAACCCCAGCCATGCCACCAGCAAAAGCGACACGGCCGATTTGGGCTTAGAAATAGTCAGCAAAAAGCTCACCGAAATTGGGGTATCGCCCACTTATTATCGGCAAGCTGATGGTTCTGGCTTATCGCGCAAGAATTTAATCGCACCGATCGGCTTGGTACAAACCCTGATTGGTATGTCTAAAACCCCGGAGGGTCAGCTCTACCGCGATTCCTTAGCCGTGGCCGGGGTGAATGGGACTCTGAAAAATCGGTTTAAGGATAGCAAGAACATTATTCAGGGCAAAACCGGCAGCCTGACTGGGGTAGCAGCTTTGGCTGGTTACATCAACTCGCCCCAGTATTCACCACTAGCTTTTAGCATCATTGTCAACAATCACGATCGACAAAACAGCGAAATTAGGGCAGCAATGGATGAAATGGTGAATACTTTTGCCAAACTGCGCCCTTGCTAGTAATGAAATTACCTACAACTTAATAACTGGCCAATCAGCTTCCCGGTGGTAATTGCTCATGTCGCTAAAACTACGCAGTTCCACCTGGGAAATGGATAACTCTTGCGGCTGATCAATCCACTGCACATTAATATCTTGCAAGACCTGGGAGAAATTAGCGCGATCGAAGGACTGTGCCACGTTCCCAAAATAAGCAATGGTAATATGCGCAGTAAAATAATACTGCTGCTCAATACTTAAATCCATCAAACCAGGATTTTGATAGATCGCTCGCCGATAAGCAATCATCCGATCGTAGCTATTTTCGTCACAGGGCACTAAGCTCAACGCGATCGCCCGAGGGCGCAGCATTAAACCCATGATCTGCCAACGCATGGGGGTAGCAGTGCTTTCTTGGTAAGACTTAGAGCTATCGGCAATTTCCTGGCGCAACTTTACCTCAAAATCAGCATCAGCACTGACAGCTGCTGTGTAAGACTGATCCCAAATCAGATCGGCCACGGTCAAATGTAAACTTTCTGGCTTCACCAAAGCAATCAAATCGGGCTCCAACTTCTTGACCAGCTGTTGCTGACAATTTTGCAGATTTTGATAGAAAGCTTGATTAACCACGTCCTCCGCTGCTGGGGGCGTAATTACCGAGTAGCCAGGAAACTTCTCGGGTAGACGCTGTTGACCCTGAAGCTTAAACTTAGGAGACTCCTGCAGGTTGTTAACCTGAGAATCATAAGTAGCTGGCATCGTCAGCTTGGCCACCCGGTTGAGATAGCTGTGA
This sequence comes from uncultured bacterium, assembly GCA_964247085.1. Classification (GTDB taxonomy): domain Bacteria; phylum Cyanobacteriota; class Cyanobacteriia; order Cyanobacteriales; family Chamaesiphonaceae; genus JAAFHZ01. Next base: position 1,557 of record CAXTSX010000035.1, on the reverse strand, counting down.
TAATTATCGTCCACTGTCGGTCGTCTCCTGGGCTGTTGTCATTAATCAGGCCGAATACAATTTTTCAAACAATTCATTTCGAGGCCTATCTATCCAAGATATCGGATTAGGGGACGAGATTTCCAGAGTTTTTTCTTTACATTTGGTTGATGACCGGATTTACGACGGGCTGTCCACTACTGAAAACTCTGCCGATCACTTCTTCCACCGGCGGATCGGTCACAGCTAAGTCGGTCACGGGCAAATTGGCCAGCATTTTAGCCACGTTGGTGGTGAGATCCCGCCGATCGACTAACAATCGTACTTGATACTCACTTAAATCGGCTACTTCGCCATAGGTGGCTAGTTGGTGAACTGGCACGCTGTGGGATAGTTCCAGTTTGACTTCTCGGTAGGGAGCAAACTGTTCGAGCAACTCACTCAGTTCACCGTCGTAAATTAACTGGCCGCTATGAATGAGCAGCACTCGATCGCACAGGGCGGTAATATCGGCCATGTAATGGCTGGTGAGCATGATGGTGGCTTGGTAGCGCAGGTTGTAGTCTTTCAGAAACTCCCGGACGTTGGCTTGGGCGTTAACATCTAAACCCAAGGTCGGTTCGTCCAGAAATAGTACCTGGGGACGATGCAATAAGGCCGCTAGGATTTCGGCTTTCATTCTTTCGCCCAAGGAGAGCTTGCGAACGGGCTGGGTGAGTTTGTCGCCGATCGATAACATTTCGCTGAGTTCGCCCACCCGTTGTTGGAATTCGCCCTCGGTGAGGCCATAGACGGCGCTGTTAATCCGCAGCGAGTCCATGGCGGGCAAGTCCCAGATCAACTGCTGTTTTTGACCCATGATGAGAGTAATTTGGTGAAGAAAGTTGTTTTGCCGCCGGAAGGGAATCTGGTCAGCCACGCGCACCAAGCCCGTGGAGGGATGGATCAGACCGGTGAGCATTTTGAGGGTAGTGGTTTTGCCAGCACCGTTAGCGCCCAAAAAACCGACGACTTCGCCGGGTTCGATCGAGAAGGTGACGTTCTGGACGGCGGTTATTTGTTTGTAGCGACGTTTGAAAAAGTGGGAGAGGGTGCCTTGCAGGCCAGCATCTTTGTCGGCCACTTTATAAATTTTGGAGAGGTTTTCGACCTGGATGATGGGGGTCATGCTTGCGGTAGAGCGGTGGCTTTTACAATCTAACACGGCTGGATCTTTCCGGTTTGTTGTGGGGGTGGAGTGATCGGGTTAGGTTCTCATGGTAGTTGGATGATGAAAACATAATTATTTCTTAATTATTGAATATTGGGTTTAGAAATCAGAATATAGAGACTCAATAATTAAAAAAATATAAAGAAAAAGATTTGACTTTTATATGTATAGCTCGTTACAGCTATTTTGAGTTGGACTTTGATAAGTAAAAATTCACTACTTTAGCTTTAGACAAAATTGTAAATATTTATAAATTTCTCACTTTTTATTACTGACAAAATAAAAATTAGGGTTTATTGTTCAAGTTAATTAATACAATAGTCCGGACAGATTTCGGGTAAGGTCAAGCCCTAAGAGTGCCGTAATCT
>CAXTSX010000034.1:0-36616 GCA_964247085.1 uncultured bacterium | reverse complement strand
AATAACTGTAGATTGGTGGTTTGGCTAGCTAATTTCTATAATGAGAATTGCTGGCGGTTACTCAGGCTCAACAAAGCGCTGTTTTTTCTCCTGCCAAAGCTGTTTAAAGGCTAAGTACAAAAAAATTGGAATGGTTGTAGCATAACGCCTCCATAGCCGTTGCGGTTCTTGAACAAGCCGAAATAACCATTCAAAGCCCATTTGTTGAACTAGTTGGGGTGCTGGCTTCATGATGCCAGCATACACGGGGAAAACACCGCCGACGCCAATCATTACGGCCGGAATTTTTTCGCGATGTTGGATCATCCATAATTCTTGTTTGGGACAACCGAGAGCTACAAAAACAATTCTTGCGCCACTAGCATTAATGCTTTGAACGGTCTCCAGATCTAGATCAGAAGCAATGGGAATAAAGGGCGGTGATTTTACGCCTGCAATAATCAAGGTGGGGAATTCTTGCTCCAGCCGTTGACATATTTTATCGAGAACTTCTGGTGTTGATCCCAATAAAAAGATACTCAATTTGTCCTGAACTGCTCGTTGGCAGGTTGACAGAAAAATGTCCATTCCGGCCACTCGCTCCGATCGATCGACTCCCAGCAATTTCAGCATTACGACTAATGGCATCCCATCGGGGGTCACCAAATCAGCCTTTTTTAATACAGTAGCAAAATTTAGGTTTTGGGCGGCTTCCACCAACATATGTACATTAGCGACACAAACTATTTTACTCTGGCAACCTTTCGCCCACTTTATAATTTGATTTATTTGCTCATCGAAAGATAAAATACATACCGGAGAATTTATTAGATCGCGAGTAGGAATATTATTGATACCCATGTGCAGTCCTGGCATTTTAGCCAGCCACTATTTCATTTTGGAATATATCACTAGCCGGTTAAATCTTGTGTTACCAAAAGAACTGAAATTTTGGATATATTAAGGGTTGAAGAAATGATTCTTTTCACTCGGCATCATTTATTTTTGCAGCAAATCCACAATATCTGTACATTTACAAATCAGGATCAAAATTCATGACTACTGTTAATATGTCCCCAGCACAAGCCTTGCAACAGCTAGAATGGCGCTATGCTGTCAAAAAGTTTGATCCCAGCAAAAAAATATCCAGTGAGACCTGGAATGTTTTGGAACAAAGTCTAGTGCTCAGTCCCTCGTCTTTTGGGATGCAGCCCTGGAAATTTTTTGTGGTTGATAACCCCAACTTGCGGCAACAACTGCTAGAGCATTCCTGGAATCAGGCTCAGGTTGTAGAAGCTTCTCATCTGTTGGTATTGGCGATTAAAAAAGACATGAGTGATGTCGATGTCGATAGGTATATTCAAAGTATGTCTGACAAACGCGGTGTGCCTCTGGAAGGGTTAGCGGGCTTAACCAAGATGATTAAAGGCTTTTTGGTTAATCCCAATAAATCTTTTACTTTAGATGAATGGGCGACTCGCCAAGTTTATATTGCGATCGGACAATTTATGACCAGTGCAGCCATGTTAGGTATTGATACCTGTCCAATGGAAGGCTTTAATCCGGTCAAGTACGATGAAATACTGGGTCTCAAGGATCTGGGCTATGCCTCTGTTTTAGTCTGTCCGGCTGGCTACCGAGCCAGTGACGATAAATATGCCACTATGCCTAAGGTTCGTTATGACCAATCGGAAATGGTGCAACACATTTAAAAAAGGTAGCAAGGGGACTGGGGAACTCGTATAATTTTCCCCAGTTTTTCATACATTATTGCTAAGCATCCATTACTACTTGATCACGAGGGAAAGCCACGCAGGTAAGAATATAGCCAGCCTCTTGTTCTTCCGGTTCCAAAGCATCTGAATCAAAATCATCCATATGGACAGTCCCCGAAATTTTCTTCTTCTTACAAGTTCCGCAAGCGCCCGATCGGCAACTACTCCGAATTTTTACGCCTTGCTGTTCAGCCATGGTTAAGATCGATTCTTCGCCATCACCATCCACCTGTTGAGCTGATTTTTGGAAAACCACAGCAATTAAACTAGCTACCTTACTAGAGTGCGATGCCGTTGTTGGATCAGCCTCTGTTGGATTCATCGCTACCGCTGGAGTCAGACTAGACTCTTGCACTGCTGTATCTGAATTTTTCAGCATGGCTCGCAGACCTCCATTGCCCTGTGGAGAATCACTATCATTACCTTGAGGGCCAGTAGGTGAACCGCTAAGAGGCTTCTTCTTCGGACTGCCAAAGCTTTCTTCGTGATACCGCTCCATCGGGAAGTTCAAGCTAGTAATTAAATCTTTGGTTGCTGACATAAAAGGAGCTGGCCCGCAGACAAAAATCATGCGATCGAGAAAATCGGGTACAACCGATTTCAACATTTCTGGATTTAACCGACCAGTTAATCCTAACCAACTTTGACCAGATTGAGCCTGAGTTACTGTCACAAACGGCTTGAAATTAGGGTGTCTAGCCGACATCAACATCAATTCCTGCTGATAAATCACATCGGCGGGAGTGCGGGCACTATGGAAAAATGCCACATCACATTCCGCTCCAGTATCACAAAGCCAGCGAGACATACCCATCATTGGTGTAATGCCACTACCACCAGAAATAAACAATAACTTCTGACTAGGATATTGGAAACAAGAGAATTTTCCGAGTGGACCATTAACTTTGAGCTGATTGCCCACAATAACATTATCATGCAGCCAGTTAGAAACTAACCCCGGTGGAAGCTCATGGCCATCCGCAGGTACCCGTTTTACAGTTATTTCTAAACTATGGGGACGGGAAGGAGTCGAAGAAATCGAGTAAGAACGTAAAATTTCCTCACCATTGATTTCTAAATCCAGAGTCACAAACTGTCCTGGTTGATAGCTAAAAAGGATGGGCGGATCGGCCACTAATCGAAAAGTTTTAACATCATGAGTTTCACTGATCACCTCGATACAAGTCAAGGTGATATCTCCTTTGCGCCACCGGGTGAAACGTTGGGGCTTAACTGCATACACCGGCATATACTCTTCTGGAGTAGGCTCTGGTCTGGTTACCATAATGGTGGATTGATCGGGATCACCAATTTGGCTGATCATGATCACAAAGCGACCAATAGTAATTACGTCACCAACTTTCAAAGCATATTGGCGATTGGCGGTCGCCACTTGGTCATTTAGCCAAGAACCACCACTACTAGCTAAGTCTTCAAAATAATATTGCTCATCGTGAGCAAAAATTTTAGCGTGGAGACGGCTTACTTCTTGACCATCTAAAACAACAAAAGCAGTAGGAGAACGTCCGATTAAACATTCCTGATTGGGCATATCAGGTAGTTGGACAGTCAGTTCTTGGAGACCAGAACCAATTCGTTTCTGAGAATCGAAGAGTCGAATTTTAATCATAGGGAAGTCTGTAAACGCTGACTAATAGAGGCAAGTAAAGAGCGGCTGATTTGAGGTTCTCGATCGAGCAAATCGTCAAAACCAGTAGCAGAAATAACTAACACTGACACCTGAGGACTAGTAACAACCACTGTCTCTGCGTATGTCCTCCTAGTGAGAATACCCAATTCGCCGATCATTTGCCCAACAGACAGAGTGCGGTGATCGGACTGAACAGTTCCACCCAATAATAACCACAAAGCTTGAGCCGGTTCTCCCCGCTCGCACAGAATCTGATTCTGGGTGTAGATGCTGAGGCTACTACTCTGCGCCAATGCTAACAAACTTTGATGGTTAAGAGTCTGAAAGAGAGGACTAGAACGCAACCATAGCATTTTCTCTAGGATAGTAATGGGCTGCTCTTGGGATTTGGCGGCGATCATCGACCAGTGGGCAGTAACTAAGATATCATCACTGGGACATAAATGAATCTTCGTGCCGCTGGGAATTGTTTGTTCTTCGTTGTGAAGATACTCTTGCTTGATCCGTAAACCGTTACTACTCCCTAAGTCCCTAATAATTAAACCCTTCGAATTAACCTTGAATAAAGCATGTTGGCGAGAGACTTGTCGATCGAGAATCACTAAGTTATTTTCCTCTGATCGCCCTACACTGACAACAGCCTGTTGAAAGACCTGTTGATCATACTGACCATGAATTTCTAAATCTAACGTTAGAGTGGGAACTTGTTCAATAGTTTGGGATCGCTGCAAAATCTGATCAATTAGTTCTTGTAGCAATGGTTCGGAGCCGCGCTCCAAAGTATGCACAATACGCCGGGTTAGTTCGGGTTCCAACTGCTGCAGAGCATAAAGACTTGCCGCTTTGACTAAGGGATCAATCTCTTGCAATAGATCTTGTAAAACTTCCACCAAGCCCATCATTGGTAATGACTGGCTATTAAGTTGGGTAATTTGGGTGATGGTGTCATTGAGGATGGTGGCATCTAAACTGTCTAACGGATTAATCAAAACAGTTTTGATAGTATCAGTTGTCACCGGTTTTTGATGGACAAGTCTTTGGCAAATTTGGGGTGAAAGACGCTTTTTAGTGCCCACATCTAGTAACTCTTGAACTATCCCGGGAGCTAGTATCGATGTGGTATTGGCAATTTCTAGGGCAGCGGGTTCATCCGCTAACATCTCTAGAATATTTAATAGTTGTACCACCATCAAACGCTGCTGATCGCTAACGATCGATTGCAGCAACTGATAAATCGGCGCTTGGGGCTGAGGTGGAATGATTGTTAGCGATTGTTGGCGCGTGCTCCAGATTTGCAGCTTACCAAGTAATTTAGTACTAGTAGTTAGCAGAGCACTATTGGGATGGAAAAGAGTTAATAGTACCTGCTCCTGCTCAGCAGTGCTAATGCCATATTCTTGACGCATTAAATTAATTTGAGCTTGTTTTTGTTGCAATGCCTGTTCGATCGGCATGTGACTAGCAATTAAATCTAGCATCAGTACTTCTAGTCCCCGCTGATAACTATCCAAACGTAGTTGATCTTCCCGACTGCGCTGGACGGTGGGATCAAGCAACGCGGGGTTTTCAATGCCGAGGTTATTAAGAATTTGGTAGTGCTCTTCGGTTGTCACTTGTAGTTCTGTTCGAATATCCTGGAGCATTTCCAGACTATTAGCCGACTGGGCTTTTCCTTCGGCTACCGCCTCTTGGAGCACTCCTTGATAAACCTGTAGGCGCGATTGCCGGTTGAATCCTGGCAATACCTTGGCTAATACATATACTTCATTGGTGTTCAGATCTTCGATCGATCGACCTTCCAAAAATTCTGTCCAACTGACTGCCAATTTTTGGAGCTGTCGGCGCAAACTTCCTGTCAAGCTCTCCCGCTGGTAAAGCTGCTTACTACGACTCAGGTTGCGATTAAGCCACAGCACACTCACTAACATTAAAAAACCATTAAAAACTAATTCCATCCAGGGCGGCAATAGCTTTAAATTAGGCCGGCCAGCAAAGATGAAAAAGACATTAAAAGACAAAAATACCGTTATTACGTAACTGACATGGCGCACCTGTTGATCGGTCCACTGTTGACGCTGCGACTTAATCAACTTCTCTAGCCCAAACCCACCCCAGTAACTAGCCGTAGTAAATACACCCAAGGTCAAGGGCGCTGCGATGATTTCAGGGATTGGAATAGAACGACCAGCAATATAAAAGCCCGGCTCCAAGATACTACTGATTGGACGCTCATGGTGACTCCACACCCCTGAAAAATAGTAGTCCCAATTACCAGAGTGTAAGAAGTAATAAAGAAAAAAGCCTAGCATTAAGCCAAAGTAACCATAGAATAACAGCAGTTGTTCTGGGCGGTCTAAGTTTGCCCAGTAGGTGCGTTCCGCATCGATATCTAAACAAGGGGACTGACAACTCACACAGGCACTTTTTTCTTTGCCATTAGCATCGATACTTCGACACATCGATTGGGTCACACTGGCCGGAGGACTCATATGAGCATTGCTGCCCAGCAAACCGCGATTACTGGTATAGAAAACTTGCACCGGAGCCATCGGACAAAAGTACTGACACCAGCTGCGCCCCTTGAACAAATAGCCCACCGTAATCGCCGCAGCGATGGTGGCTACCATAAAAATCCCAAAGCCTAAAGCAGTACCATCAGCCGCTAACAATCGAATATTCAGTCCTAAGAAAAAAAGACCAAGCTGAACATAGGCATAATTTTTACCCAGCCAAGATTGAGCATCCACTCCTACCAATTCCTGACGCACAGCTCCAGTCTCCGCATTAGTTTTTTTGCGTTTACGCTGAATTCCAAGCTTGCGCGGAATCTGAGACAAAAAATACAGAGGACAGATCCGTCGCCATGTTTCGTGACCACCGATTAGCAGGATTAGCACCCCAGCTGGGATCACAATCCCCCAAAAAATACGAGGTGCTAGAGCATAACTCACTTGCGGCAAGCAGATGCCGTGCTCTAACACACAAAGTTCGGGATGCACCCGTACCGGACTAAGTAAATTATCGGGGGCAGTTAGGATCGGGGAAATCGGGTCATAAAAAGCAGATAGGATCAAAATCACCCACCCAACGGTAAGTAACCATCGGACTAAGTGCATCTTGTTTTCTGGAACTCTACTTAACATGACAAATTTTATATTCTCCCAATCTTGTTGCAACCATTATTCCCTCAAACAGGTGGGAACCTCGAAATGATGAAAAATTTCTGACTTATGCCAATTCAGTAGGCGATTATGGTTTATCTACATCACCCTTTGGGCAAATGCCACTAGATTTGTACCATATAAATACCTACACAAAGTCTTTAAATTCTGATTAAAAATCTATCTTTCTATCCGAAGCAGCTAGGGTAAATACCGTTCTATCCGCACCAGCAAATGTTTTTCGATATTGATAATTGTACTAAAGTAATTTAGTAATTAACGCAACAAGAAATAGGGAATTTCCATGTTGGCGACGATTATTTTGTATTTTTTTGTAATGTATTGAGTTTTCTGTCAACTGTTCCATCACTATCAAGAAAATAAAAATAGTCTGGTGGGCAAGCGATTTCCATGATTATTTTCCAACAGCATACCAAAGCACCATCCCAGATAGTCTTGAGATGGCGCTTCTATTGCTCAATTACGATGTCAATTTGTCAATTAATCTTTGCCTGGAATGATGACAGCCGGTGCCACCAAAATTGGCTGAGATGCTTTGAGCATATTATTTGGTTGCTTTTGGGTCGCGATCGCACCTTGCAGAATCGGAGTCTGGATCACTGAATTAGTAGCCAGCGTCAGCAGTGGGTTGGCGAAGATCCCTGCCAAGGAGCTAGCCGCCACCATCAATAGCAAACCAACTTGTAATGGACGCATACCAGGTAATTGCCAATCACTACGTGGATAGTTCTTAACAGCCGCTGACATTTCCTGTGGCTCTTTGACTACCATCATTTTGATGACTCGAATGTAGTAGTAAATCGAGACCACACTAGTTACCAATGCCAATAGGACTAAACCATAAGCCCCGGCCTGCCAACCAGCCCAAAAGATATAAATCTTCCCGAAGAAGCCCGCCATCGGTGGAATGCCGCCAAGGGATAGTAAGCAAATACTTAGGCACAAAGTCAGCAGTGGATCCTTGTGGTAGAGACCGGCATATTCGGTAATTTGGTCTGTACCAGTGCGTAAGGTGAATAGGATGACGCAAATAAAGCCACCGAGGTTCATGAATAAATAAATCAGCAGGTAGAACAACATGCTGCTGTAGCCAGCTTCAGTGCCGATTAACAGACCGATCATCACAAAACCAGCCTGAGCGATCGAAGAGTAAGCCAACATCCGCTTCATACTGGTCTGCGCCAAGGCCACTACGTTGCCCAGCACCATGCTGAGCACTGCCAACACCGTGAATACGAAATGCCACTCATCACGGACCGCCGGAAAGGCTGTTACTAGTAAACGGATGGCCAAGGCAAAACCAGCAGATTTAGAACCAACCGATAAAAAGGCGACGACGGGAGTAGGTGAACCTTCATAAACATCCGGTGTCCATTGGTGGAAAGGTACGGCGGAGATCTTAAAGGCAATACCAGCAATCACGAATACTAGCGATACCACCAGACCTAAAGACAGATTACCTGGCGCAGCGGCAATTCCTTGAGCGATCGAAGCCAGTTTGGTTTCACCACCAGAAAGACCGTAAAGTAAAGATAGCCCATACAAGAGTACCGCTGAACTAACGGCTCCAATTAACAAATACTTAAGAGCAGCCTCATTTGATCGGGGATCCCGTTTCATGTAGCCAGTCATCATGTATGACGAAATACTGAGCGTTTCTAAGGAGACGAAAATAGTCACCAGTTCCGTAGCGGCGGATAACAACATTCCGCCCAAAGTCGCCGACAGCAAGATGGCAATAAATTCGGCTAGTGCTGTACCCGTTTGTTCTACATAGCGGATGGACATCAAGATAGTCACCGCTGCGGAGAGCACAATAATGCCGCGAAAAATTACGCTGAGCGGATCACTGGTGATTGCTCCAAAAAAACCAATATTATCGGGAGTCCCCCACTGTAAAACCAAAGCCCCAATCGCCGCCCCAAGACCCGCGATGGCCAGATAGGCGATCGGACGCGCCTGTTGCCTACCAAAGATGAGGTCAGCCACCAAGACGGCTAAAATCGTCAAGGTTACAATCACTTCTGGCAGAATGGTGCCAGTATTCAGCTGATTTACCAGTTCATTAAAACTCATAAGTTCCTAAATTCTATATCACCGTCACGGCTGGCCAATACAGAAGATTCTACCGTACTAGGCTGCGAGACAAGTCAGACAGTTTGATTAGAGCAGAAAATAATAGGCCTGTCGAAACAAAATTTCACTAACAAGGCAAAGATTTTGGTAATCTAGACGCTGGTGTCGATCGTTTCGTAAATTTTTTACCCGGTTTTATGGTAGCAGTAGCAATTTTGGCAGCAGGGAAGGGAACGAGAATGAAATCCAGCTTACCGAAGGTTCTACATGCCTTAGGTGGTCGGACACTCGTAGAGCAGGTTCTCTTGGGCTGTGTCGGTTTAAAGCCGGAAAGACAACTGGCGATTATTGGCTACCAGTCCGAACAGGTGCGATCGGCTTTAGGTCATGTTCCCAATCTAGAATTTGTGGAGCAGACCCAGCAGCTGGGTACTGGACATGCTGTGCAACAGCTCTTGCCCCATTTGCAAGATTTTCAGGGTGATTTATTGGTGCTAAATGGTGATGTGCCCCTATTGCGTCCAGAGACTCTGCGCAGTTTGCTGCAAACTCATCAACACAACAAAAATGCAGCCACGATTTTGACCGCCAAAATACCTGATCCCAGTGGCTATGGCCGGGTATTTTGCGATAGCCAAAATCTGCTGAAAGAAATTGTGGAAGACCGGGACTGCACCCCAGCACAACGTCAAAATCAGCGGGTTAACGCCGGGATCTATTGTTTTAATTGGCCACAACTACAGGCTGTTTTGCCGCAATTACAAAGCAATAACGATCAGCAAGAGTATTACATTACCGATGCAGTCAATTTCTTGTCCCCCGTGATGGTGGTGGATGTAGATGACTACCAAGAAATTTTAGGAATTAACGATCGCAAGCAACTGGCTGGGGCTTACGAAATTATGCAAAATCGCCTGAAAGACCGGTGGATGGCGGCGGGGGTCACATTAATCGATCCCGGTAGCATTACGATCGATGACACGGTGGAAATTGGGAATGATGTGATTATTGAACCTCAGACTCACCTACGCGGCAATAGTAAGATTGGAGCAGGTAGCCGAATTGGTCCGGGTTCGCTGATCGAAAACAGTGAAATTGGTCAGGGCTGCACGGTGATGTATTCGGTACTGGTCGATTCCCAAATTGGAAATAATATTCGGATTGGTCCCTATGCCCATCTCCGTCAGCAGGTGCAAGTGGGCGACAATTGCCGGGTGGGTAATTTTGTGGAGCTGAAAAAAACCACTTTAGGAGTTGGTACCAATGTGGCGCATCTTTCCTATTTGGGAGATACCACCACTGGCCAGCAAGTTAATGTGGGAGCGGGAACTATCACTGCTAATTATGATGGTGTGAAAAAGCACCAAACTGTGATTGGGGCGCATAGCAAAACTGGCTCTAATAGTGTGTTAGTGGCACCACTAAATATTGGAGAGAACGTGACGATCGCAGCGGGTTCAACTGTTACTAAAGATGTAGAGAATGATGCCCTGGTCATTGCTAGAGCTAAGCAGGTAGTTAAACCTGGTTGGAAGCTGAAAGGTTCCTAATCGCCATTTAGGCATCTAAAAATAGACTAGGCGAGACTTTTAGAAAATCCCCAAGCACTTTAGCTTGGGTTCTAACGATCGTTTTATTAAAAATTGAAGTGTTGCTTGATCATTTCCCAGCGCGAACAATCCCAGTAATCGATATGGGCAGTAATTAAATCGTCGGTACTGATACTCAATTCACTCCAGCCACTAACGGAAATACGCGGCTTCCAGGGTAATGGCGCATCCCAGCTCATCGTCCAGCGAGTTTTCAAGCCCTCTCCATCCTCCTCAATGCTATGGAGATCGAGCTGGAGGTTTTTAAACCAAGTGGTAATAAAGCCAATCATCTTTTGGTAGCGCATCAGCCCCCGAAAGTCGTACATCGGATCCTTAAAGTACACATCGGGGCTGTAGATGCTATAAGTCTGCGCCTCTGGAAACTTGGCGTAGTCGGCTTTGATGATATCAATTAGGTCGATCGGTGACATTGGTTAACTGGCCAGTAGATTTTCTTTGAATATATCTCTTTGGTCACAAAATTGCCTGTATTTCAGACTGCCCGACTGAGCAATTTTGCTACAATGCCCACACCACGCTGCGGCTTTTTGCTATGTCTTTCACTACTTCCGCCCATTTACCGATCGAACTACCAGCTCAACTCCAAAGAATTGATCAGTTTTGGCAAGACTATCGATCGAACACCAAACCAGTACCCCAAATGGTGGAGCCATTGGGTGATCAACAATTGGGTGATTTGGATAGTGATGTGGTGATTTGCGGTGGTACTCTGGGTATCTTTATTGGTTGTGCGCTCCAACAACGGGGGTGGCGAGTGGTGTTGTTAGAGCAGGGTCAGCTGCAAGGCCGCGTCCAAGAATGGAATATTTCCCGCAAAGAATTGGATGCTCTGCTGGAGCTAGAATTGTTGAGCAATCCCGAGTTAGAGCAGGCGATCGTCACTTCTTACAATCCAGCGCGGGTGGGTTTCCATGGTGGTGTTGAGCTGTGGGTGCGCGATATTTTAAATATTGGGGTCGATCCGGTGTTTTTATTGGCCACGCTCCGCCGCAAATTTTTAGCCGCTGGCGGACGATTACTGGAATATACGGCCTTCGATCGAGCAGAAATTTATGCCGATGGGGTGCAGGTGCAAGGCACGAGTCAAGGTACTGCTGTTTGTATCAAATCACGATTGTTGCTAGATGTGATGGGGCATTTTTCGCCGATCGCGAGGCAAGCCAGAACTATTACTCAAGGACAGCAACCACCGGAGGGCGTTTGTATGGTAATGGGAAGTTGCGCCCAAGGCTTACCGGAAAAGTCTTACGGCGACTTAATCTATACCTTTGCGCCCATCCACGAGCAGTGTCAATATTTTTGGGAAGCCTTCCCGGCGCGGACTGGCCGTACTACTTATATGTTTACTTATGCTGATGCTGATCAGCGCCGCCCCAGTTTTAGCCAGTTGCTCGAAAATTATTTAGCTTGGTTACCGGCATATCAAGAGGTAGAACTAGCAGCAGTGCAGTTTCAGCGGATGCTGATGGGCTTTTTCCCGGCCTATCAAAAATCACCATTACAAACCCCTTGGCCGCGCGTTTTGCAAATTGGCGATAGTAGCGGCATGCAGTCGCCATTGAGCTTTGGCGGCTTTGGAGCACTAATGCGCCATTTAGTGCGGCTGACCGACAGTATTCAAGAATGCTTGCAGCAAGATTTTTTGACCGCCGCCGATCTGCGATCGATCCAGCCTTATCAACCAAATTTGTCGGTGACTTGGTTATTTCAAAAATCCATGAGCGTGGGGATAGACCAACAGATCGAACCCGATCGGATCAATCAGTTGCTCTCGACAACTTTCGTGGCCATGCAAAAACTGGGCGATCCGGTGTTGCGACCATTTTTGCAAGATATTGTGCAATTTCCGGCCCTTTCCCAAACCATGTTAGCGATGGCCTTAGCTGATCCAGTATTGGTCATGAAGATCGTCAGACAGGTGGGTATCGGGACTCTAATCGACTGGGCTGGTCATTACGCCAACTTGGGCGGCTATAGTTTTCTGCATCAGTTGAGTCAGCGGCTGCCCCATATTGCTCAGCAGCTGTCACCGCAGCAGCAATACCGGTGGCAATGTTGGCAAAATGCTTGGCGCTTTGGCACGGGCGGTGATTACCATGAACTGGCTCACCCTCGGCTAGAATGATGTCCATCCGCTTCTCGCCACCGCCATGCAGCTTTTTATCGACACCAATATTCTTTTGTCTTGCTATGCCTTTAATCAGGAAGACTTAGAAGAACTAAGCAAGCTAGCTGATCTAGTAGCCTCTGGCGCAGTGACTTTGCTAATTACCGATCAAATTCTGGATGAGTTTTATCGCAACCGAGAACGGCGGATCGAAGGGGCGCTGAAATCTTTTTATGGTCAAACCTTCAATCCCCAACTGCCTCAAATTTGCCAGGATTATCCAGAAATAGCCCAGCTGCGGGAGACTTTGCAAGAATATGAAAAAGCTCACAGTGCCCTAGTAGCTAAGATCTCGATCGACATCAAAGCCAAGAATCTGCAAGCCGATCGGATCCTGCGTTGTTTGTTTGACCAAGGCACCAAGCTAGCGATCGATCCAGCGGTGATCGATCGAGCGCGGCTGCGGATGAGTGTGGGCAATCCGCCGGGTAAAAATAATTCTTTGGGTGATGCGATCAACTGGGAATGTTTACTGGCCGCAGTGCCGGATCATACTGATTTGTTCATGATCAGTGGCGATAAAGATTATAGTTCGGTCTTCAGTGAAGACGACTTGAGCGACTTTTTGCGCGATGAGTGGGAGCGACGCAAACAATCTACCATCCACTTTTACCGCCGCCTCTCCGGCTTTTGCCAAGAGCAGTTGCCAACCATTGGCATCGCCAACCTGCGCGATCGAGATTTTTTGGTGCGGGAGCTGGCCAGTAGCCAATCTTTGGCCGATGTCCATAAATATGTCAGCAAACTCCGCAGCTATCCAGAGTTTACCGCTGCTCAAGTCAATGGGATGGTGGTGGCGATCTTCCACAATCAGCGGGTGGCTTGGGCGATCACTGACGACGAAATCCGCAGCTTTTGGCTAGATTTGCTCAGTCGGTACGATCGATACTTAGATCCGGCAACCCTCGATCGATTGAGATTACTGTTAGCTCCAGCAACTCCAGATCAACCGGAGAGAGCGCCACTTTACGATCCGGAGTCGGAGCAGTAGTTATAATGTTAGATAACATCCAGTTTTCAATCAGATTCCCTAGCACTTGGATCCAAGTGAGAGAAGCTCTTCCATGACTCTAACTTCTGTTTTGGTGGCCGTTGATGAAACCCCTTGTTCGGCGCAGGTGATTAAGGCGATCGAGTCTGTCAAGTTAGCGGCTACAGCCAAGATTGTGCTGTGTCATGTAATTCCCACCAAGCAGCTAGAGCGATCGGCAGATCTCCCCCACCGAGTCGGCTCCGACTATCCAGAAGTGATGCAGCAGTTGCAAAGTTACCAAGCAGACCTCAACTACCACAGCGAATTGGAGATATTGACCGGCGAGCCCGCCATCGAAATTGTCCGGTTAGCCAATATTCATCATTGTCAACTGATTTTGATTGGTAGTCGTGGTTTGGTGGGGATCGATCGAATTATCCAAGGCTCGGTTAGCAGTCAAGTGGTCGAAGAAGCAACTTGTTCGGTGTTGGTCGTCAAAACCAACTAGCAACCGCTGTTTGATTGATTATTCACTAATTTTAACTGATCGATCGGATCAAATAATACATTTAAAACAGCTGTAATGCTCTGTGGACAAGGACTACAGCTCGATCAATTTAAATAAGTACAATTACTCAGCAAGTGATTCAATTCAAGATTATTGGAGATATTTGCAGAGGTCTAGAGACAAATATGCAGGTGGAAATAACAAAGAAAGTATGAAAATCAACATAATTTAAGAATTTACATCTTCCAAAATATGCTTTCACCTATTAGAATAAGTCAGTGCAAATCTCGTTGAATCAAAGCTTCGGGGATTCCTCAGGTAGAAATCCTGACCGTACCTCCTCCGTATCTAGATTAACCATTGAGAAGCTCAACCCAATTTCCTTAAAACTAATGGAGACATTCAATGAATAAAGGTGAATTAGTCGATCAGGTTGCTGATAAAGCCACAGTTACTAAAAAGCAAGCGGACACCGTTCTCTCTGCAGCCCTAGAAGTAATTATGGAAGCCGTATCCAAGGGTGACAAGGTCACTTTGGTGGGCTTTGGTTCGTTTGAACCTAGACAACGCCAAAAGCGCGAAGGTCGTAACCCCCGCACCGGTGAAAAGATGGAAATCCCCGCTACTAAGGTACCGGCTTTCTCCGCAGGTAAATTGTTCAAGGACAAAGTATCTGATTCCAAGGCAACTCCAGCCAAAGCTGCGGCAGCTGCCAAGAAAAAGTAGGCTGATTGAAACAATCTCCAACTCACGGTGGAAATCTTGCCTGGGCAGCTACAATTGCTAGCTGCCCAGCTGGCAGCATCTTAGATTTCTCTGCTAGCATTAATCCTCTGGGCCCCTCTGCGGGGGTGATTCAGGCTATTAGTCAACAACTGCACAGTATTGACCAGTATCCCACCCCTGGCTATGACCACCTGTGCCAAGCGCTGGCACAGCACCATCGTATTGATAACGATTGGATTTTGCCCGGTAATGGCGCGGCCGAGTTATTAACCTGGGCTGGTCGGGAGCTGGCCATTCAGTCCCAAGCCATCCTACTGACCCCGGCTTTTAATGACTATGCCCGCGCCTTAGTCGCCTTTGATGCTCCGATCGCAAGATATCCCTTCATTGATCCCCAAGGACAGCTACAAGATTTAGAACAATTGCTGGCCAAAGCTCCAGCCACTGCCGGATTACTGATCAATAATCCCCATAATCCGACTGGTCAACTTTTTGATAAGCAACTACTAATTAACTGTTTAAAAAAATTTGCGTTGGTCGTAGTCGATGAATCTTTTATCGATTTTGTGCCGCCCGAGCAGAGTTTAGTGGATGTAGTAACCAAATATCCCAATCTGATCATCATTCGCTCCTTGACCAAGTTCTACAGTTTACCGGGGCTGCGGGTGGGCTATTGCATTAGCCATCCCGATCGGCTGCGGCAGTGGCAAGCTTGGCGCGATCCCTGGCCAGTCAATCATTTGGCGGAAGTGGCGGCAATTGCTGCTTTATCGGATCAAGATTTTGTCGATCGAACTTGGCAATGGTACAACATCGCACAGCCACAGATGTTTGCCGGTCTGAAAAATATTCCTGACCTGCAGGTTTATCCTAGTGCGGCTAACTTTTTTCTATTCCGAACCAGTCGGCAAGTTCCCGATCTCCAGCGACAGTTATTACAAAAATTCCAGATTTTAATCCGGGACTGTCTGAGTTTTCCGGAACTGGGCGCTAATTACGGGCGGGTGGCGGTGAAGTCGATCGAAGATAATCAAAAATTGTTGGTAGCTTTAGCGCAAATTTTTAGCTCGTGACTGTTTTTGATCCACAACCCACTGCTGACGGTTCTTTCACATTTTTCTCGGCGGAATTTGACCAGGCTTTTCATAGTAGCTATGGAGCGAGGTCGGAAGCCCTGGGTAAGTATGTGGCTGGTACCGAACTGGCCAGCCGCGCCCGGCGATCGCACCTCAAGATTCTGGATATTTGTTATGGTCTAGGCTATAACAGTGCTGCGGCCTTAGCCGAAATCTGGCGGGTCAATCCCCATTGCCAAATAGAACTTATGGCCTTAGAACTCTGTCCCCAAGTTCCCCAGGATGCAGTGGCTCACGGACTGCTTACCCTCTGGCCCGAACCAATTCCCTCTTTATTAGCTGAACTATCCAGTAGTGGTCGGTTGCAGCAACACCAATTAACGGCTCGGTTGGAGTGGGGTGATGCCCGTCAAACTATCCAAACAATCCGGAACCAAGGATTTTTAGCTGATGCGATTTTTCTGGATCCTTTTTCGCCCAGAGCTTGTCCCCAGTTATGGACAGTGGAGTTTCTGAGGATAGTTGCGGCCTGTTGTGCCCCAGAAGGTTTGCTGGCGACCTATTCTTGTGCCGCCTCTGTTCGTACTGCTTTGTTGCTAGCGGGTCTGACGGTGGCTGATTTACCAGCAGTGGGACGCAAATCACCGGGGACGATTGCTAGTTGGAATCCCGAATTATTGCCAGCGTTACCACTAATTGCTCAAGAACATCTGTTGACGAAGGCGGCTGTGCCCTACCGCGATCCACAGCTCCAAGACCCGATCGCTACCATTTTGAGTCGCCGGGAACAGGAGCAAGCGGGGTGCCAATTGGTATCAACAGCTCAATGGAAAAAGCGTTGGTTTAGTTAGGGCGATCGATAGAGTTTTACCAATATTTTCGGAGCTATGTAAAAAACCCAGTTCAATTAATTGAACTGGGTTTTTGGGGGTACGGAGAAGGAGGGATTCGAACCCTCGTTAAAGTTACCCCTAAACAGCATTTCCAGTGCTGCGCCTTCAACCGCTCGGCCACTTCTCCAAGTGAAGCTTAACCAGGATAGCCTACAGTTTGGGATGGTGTCAACAAATTGGCGATAGTCGTTGCCGCAGCATATCCAAACTCTGCTGCGCCGACATCTGACGAATCAACTCTCGATCGAAATGACTACTCAATCGATACTTCATCGACTCCACCCCACCATCAGGACGGGCTAGTCCAATGTAAACCAAGCCCACTGGTTTGTCGGCAGTGCCACCCCCCGGTCCGGCTACCCCGGTGATGCCAATTCCCCAATCAGTTCCCAGCTGGTCTCGAATGCCGATCGCCATTTGCTCAGCTACCACCGCACTCACTGCGCCCTGGGTCTCGATCGACTCCGCTGCAATCCCCAACATTTTGACCTTAACTTCATTGGCATAGGCCATCACCCCGCCCTTAAAGTAGGCCGAACTTCCCGGAATATCAGTCAAAAGCTTGCCCAACATTCCGCCCGTACAAGATTCCGCCACTGCTAAAGTTTGCTGTTTGGCCAACAACAATTGACCAACCACACTCGCTAAACTATCGGTATCCGTGCCGTAGAAATGTCCATCTGCCAGCTCAATAATGTCCGCCGCGATGGGTTCAATCACTGCCGCTGCGGCTTCAGCCGTAGCCGCTTTGGTGGCAACTCGCAGACGCACTTCCCCAGCACCTGCATAGGGTGCTACTGTCGGATTACTCATCTGAATAAACTTATCGACTTTTTCCGCCAAGGCTGATTCGGAAACTCCCCAAAACCGTAAACTAGTGCTAAAAATTTGTTCCTGTCCATAACCATTGGCCTGCAGATAGGGCACCGCCGAATCTTGCCACATCCGATACATCTCACGCGGCACCCCAGGAAAAGTCAAAATAATCAAGCCGGGTCGAGGCTGCCACATCATTCCTGGTGCGGTACCCAAGGGATTCGGCAAAATATCCGCACCTTGTGGTTGGAGCGCCTGCCGCCGATTGTTAGCAGTCATCACCCGTCCCCGTTGAGCGTATTTTTGTTCAATATCGGCCACCACGGAGGGATGCTCAACTAAAGAGGTACGAAAAAAATCGGCAATCGTCGCTGTTGTTAGATCATCGGGAGTGGGACCAAGGCCGCCGGTAAAAATCAGTACCTTGGCCTGCCGGTCGATCGCCACTTGAATAACTTGTTGAATACGACCCGGATTATCACCCACCACCGACTGATGATAGTGAGCAACACCCAGATCGGCTAATTGTTGGGCTAAATACCGGGCATTGCTATTAAGAATGTCACCTAGCAATAATTCAGTGCCCACGCAAATAATTTCTGCACTCATCAATTCAGGTCATCAACAACAGCCTACTCAGTCTAGCCGTTTTTCTGGATGCGTGATCGAAAACCTCGATTGATCGACTGAATCAGGGATGAATTGTATAAATGAATTATTTTTGGTCAGGGCTAAAATATCATCAGGTATTTATAACTATAATTTAGCTATAACCATGAGTATTTAAAAAATCCAAGGTAATATCTGGCTGAATAGTATGCTGAACATGGGAATAGCGCAATAGCTGTTCGACATACTTACCCAAGATATCTCCTTCCAAATTGACCAAATCACCCACTACCAGGTCAGCTAAATTGGTAGAATTATAGGTATGCGGAATGACCGCGACGGTGAACCAATCTGCTGCACAGTTAGCAATAGTCAAGCTGATGCCATTCAAGGCCACACTACCTTTCGCTACAATGTATTTCCCCATCGGTTCTTGCCAATCTTGGGGTGCTGGCAATGTAAATGTCAGTTCCCACGCTGCTGCTGACTGCTGCGCTGCTGCTAATTGACCCCAGCCATCCACATGACCAGTCACGAAATGGCCCCCAATTTTCCCCCCAGCCCGTAACGAAGTTTCTAGATTCACCCGGTAAGCAGCTTGGCTACCTAAGCCCAACGTGCTGCGCCGCCAGGTCTCTGGTGATACTGCTGCCACAAAACCATTCCCAGTAATGCTTTCAGCAGTCAAGCAGATTCCATTTACCGCAACACTATCACCGATCGCTAAATCTGTTAAGATGACGCTGGCCTGGTTAACATCGATCATAATCTCTACTCGGTCGTCAGCCAAAGTTCGGGTTTTTCCTAGTGATTGAATCAATCCTGTAAACATTTACTCGCAGTTATTTTCAGTCAAACGGCTAAGGTCGATTGTACACTTCCTAAGTCATGATTAGTACATTGCTCTGCCTCATGCTCCTCAGTCCGCCCTCTTGCTGGAATGTGAAACACGAGACCCGCTTTAAATTATTAAAAAATTCACTACTATTCTAGCCATAGAGGTAAAGTCCATGATTGAAATGAAGGTCGCTGGGATCGCACTAGATGCGGTATCACGGAGTCCGATTATCTTGTTAAAAGATGCATCAGAACGGCGAGCCTTGCCAATCTATATCGGTCAGGATCAGGCCAAAGCAATTATTAATGCTGTAGAAAAGCAGACTCCTCCTCGACCTTTTACCCATGACCTGATCATTAACATGTTGGAGAGTTGCAATGTACATATCGATCGGGTGCTCATTAACTCTCTTCAAGACAACACTTTTTACGCGGTGATTGTGATTGTCCAAAATGGTGTTAGCCAAGAAATCGATGCTCGTCCGAGTGATGCGATCGCCCTGGCAGTACGCTCTAAGGCTTCAATTTGGGTGATGGAAGAAGTCATTGCTGATGCTTCGATTCCGGTAGACCGGGATGCTGATGAAGAAGAAAGAAAGGCTTTTCGCAGTTTTGTTTCTGACTTGCGGCCTTCTGATTTAATTAAGCGGGGTGGTTACCGCCTGGAGAGCTAATTTGCATTACCGCCGTTTTGGCCGTACCGAGCTGTTATTGTCCCGTTTTTCGTTGGGGACAATGCGCTGCTTGAGTTCCGCCGAAGTCTTTTATCAAACAGTGGCAGAGGCGATAGCCCTGGGCATTAATCATCTAGAGACAGCGCCGAGCTATGGTCAGAGTGAAGAATATTTAGGACTGGCCCTCCAGCGCGGTTTAGCTCGTAACGATTTACATATCACTACCAAAATTTTGCCTACCCAGGATCCACAACAGGTGTGGCAAGCCTTGGAAACATCTCGGCAACGTTTGCAGACCGACTATATCGACTGTGTAGCGATTCATGGCATTAATACTATAGAGCATTTAAGTTGGTCGATCGATCATGTTGTGCCAGTACTCCAAGAAGCGATCGATCGGGGTTGGATTGGGCATATTGGTTTTTCGACCCACGGCAATCTGGATTTAGTGACAGCAGCGATCAAAACTGGGTTGTTTTCCTTTGTTAATTTGCATTATTACTACTTTTTTCAACGACTAGCCCCGGCGATCGAATTAGCCCAAGCTCAAGACATGGGAATTTTTATTATTTCCCCAGCTGATAAAGGTGGTCAGCTGTTTACTCCTTCAGCCCAATTACAAGAATTGTGTCAGCCGTTTAGCCCTTTGGCACTAACCTATCGCTGGTTACTGAGTGATCCAAGGATTACAACGCTGAGCTTGGGGGCGGCACATCCAGCAGAGTTGACTACGCCTTTAGCCGTATCTGACCAGTCTGAAGCTCTGACAACAGCAGAAATGGCCGTGATCGATCGATTGGAACAGCAAATGGCTAGGCAATTAGGTAGCGATCTATGTAGTCAGTGTTATGCCTGTTTACCCTGCCCCGCCGACATTAACATTCCCGAAATTCTGCGCTTGCGAAATTTGGATGTGGCCTATGAGATGAGATCCTATGGCCAGTATCGATACCGCATGCTGGAAAATGCTGGCCATTGGTTTCCCGGTACCAAGGGCAGTCGTTGTAATGATTGTGGCGATTGCTTGCCCCGTTGTCCCCAGCAGTTGAAAATTCCAGAATTATTAAGAGATACCGACCAGCGATTGCGTACTAGCGAGGGGCGGCGGCTATGGGATTAACTGGAGATCGGAACTCCGTAGTGTATCTTAAATAAGGATATTCAACCCACCATTAATGCTGCTGCTCAACAATCTGACCTATCATCCTCCGGCGACTCCCCAACCGATTCTAAAGTCCGTGGGTTTGGAGTTAGCGCCCCAACAATTAGGCTTAGTGATTGGTCCCAGCGGATCAGGAAAAAGTACGTTGTTAGAAATCCTGTCCGGATTGGCCAAACAAACTGCTGGATCGATCGCCTGGCGTAATCAGAATTTGAACACGGAAAGCTTGCAACAAATGGCTGGCCTAGTTTTCCAGTTTCCGGAGCGACATTTTTGTGCCAACACTATTTTAGAAGAGCTGCGCCTGGGTCATCCAGAGCTAGGGAGTGAAAATATTAATCAAGCCTTAGAGGCGGTGGGTCTAGGCGACCTGGCACTGGCCAAGTCGCCCCATGATTTGAGTGGTGGGCAGCAGCGGCGTTTGGCGCTAGCGGTGCAATTAATTCGGCAACCGGCGATTTTGTTGTTAGATGAGCC
This sequence comes from uncultured bacterium, assembly GCA_964247085.1. GTDB lineage: Bacteria > Cyanobacteriota > Cyanobacteriia > Cyanobacteriales > Chamaesiphonaceae > JAAFHZ01. The sequence goes on along the minus strand of CAXTSX010000034.1, from coordinate 15,422 downwards.
GACGGCGGGATTAGATTGGTCGATGCGTCAGCAGGTGGTCAATCTATTGGCTCAGCTCAAGGCTAAATGGACATTATTGGTGGTGACTCATGATGCCAGTGATCTGATGGGGATTGCCGATCGCTGTTGGTCGATCGATCATGGTGTATTAAAGCAACAGGTTTTATAACTAATGTCTCAGCAACTTCCGTACCTGCTCGACCAGTGGCAGCAAACTGTTAACTGGCAACCAACCGACCTGCAATTGCAACAGTTTCAACAGTTTTACGATTTAATTAATATTGCGAATCATAGCCTTAATTTGACCAGAATCCTGGAGCCAGAGGCTTTTTGGGAAAAGCATTTATGGGATTCTTTGCAGCCCATTGTCGCTACTGATTTAGCCAGCAATTTGTCAGGAGCAGTGATTGATTTAGGAACTGGCGGTGGTTTCCCAGGAATTCCGATCGCGATTATCCGGCCTGATTGGCAAGTGACGGTAGTGGATGCTACGGCGAAAAAGATCAATTTTATTCAATCTAGTCTGGCTACATTGCAATTAGGTAATGTGCAAACGGTGATTGGGCGGGCGGAAATGCTTAATCAAGACCGAGCCTATCGCCAGCAATACCAGTTGGTGACTGTGCGGGCGGTAGCAGATGCGGCGACCTGTGCGGGTTATGCGTTACCATTTTTAGCAGTTGGTGGGGTGGCGATTCTGTATCGTGGTCAATGGACTATTCAGGAGCAGGTGGATTTGGGGCAGGCGGCGAAGCGCTGGGGTGGGGAGATTATAGAGGTGAAGGGGTTTGAGACGCCGCTGACGTTGGGGGTGAGGCATTGTGTTTATTTGCGGAAGGTTTCTAATACGCCGGGGTTGGTTACTAAGAGTTTTGGTTGATATATTTTTTAAGGGTTGGAGGAACCAGAATCTGGGGGTCGATCTTAATAAACACAATTAGTTGTTATACGTGGTGGGTATTACTCACCATTTTAGGTTTTAGGCTGTTGCAGTGTATTTAAAATAATGGCTCAAAAGGACGGTAAAGGATTTGGCTCGCAGTTACTAGGGCGCACTATTCGCCCAGTACGATCGATGTTTCGCTATAGCGGCAAAGCCTTGGAGCTGCTGTGGACGACTAGTCACTCTTTGACGGTTATTCTCGTGATTTTGACGATCGGTAGTGGTTTATTGCCAGCGGTGGTGGCTTATGTGGGTAAGTTGATTGTGGATGGGGTGGTGGTTGCAGCCCGGAGTGGCTTGGAGATCGACCGACAGTTGGCGTTGCGATATGTGGGTGCGGAGGCGATCGCGATTATGTTATCAGCGGCTTGCCAGCGGGGCTTGTTAGTTTGTCAATCGTTATTGCGGGTGTTGTTGGGTCAACGGGTGAATGTCTTGATCTTGGAAAAAGCCTTGACTTTGAACCTGTCACATTTTGAAGATTCGGAGTTTTACGACAAGATTAGTCAAGCTAGGTCGGAAGCTTCCAGTCGCCCGCTGGCTCTAATTAATCGGACGCTGGGGTTGGGTCAAGCGGCGCTGACTTTAATCACCTTTAGTGGCTTGTTGCTTCAACTTTCGGTCTGGGCGGTTTTGATTCTGGTGGTGGCTGCTATTCCCTCTTTTGTGGCCGAAACTCGGTTTGCTGGACATGCCTTTCGGTTGTTTCGCTGGCGATCGCCAGAAACTCGGCAACAGCATTATCTAGAAACCTTGCTAGCTAGAGAAGACTACGCTAAGGAAGTGCAGCTCTATCAGCTGGGGGGTATCTTGTTGCAGCGGTACCGGGATATCTTTGCCAAGCTATATCAAGAAGACCGCAATCTCACTATCCAAAGAGGGGTATGGAGTTATCTGTTGGGATTGCTCAGCACCGGGACTTTCTACGCGGCCTATGCTTGGATTGTAGTGACGGCCATCGCTGGTCAGATTACCCTGGGAGAAATGACCATGTATTTGGTGGTTTTTCGCCAGGGACAGTCTACGTTTGCTTCGACCCTAACTTCGATCGGTGGTATGTATGAAGATAATCTTTATCTGGCCAATCTGTATGAGTTTTTAGAACAGCCGATTCCCCAATCTCAGGGTAAGATCAGGCAGGGTGAACAGCAGGATGGCATTAGGTTTGAGAAAGTATCTTTCATTTATCCGGGTAGTTTGCAACCCATTTTGAAAAATATCTCTTTCCATCTAGCGCCGGGAGAAAAGCTGGCGATCGTGGGGGAGAATGGTTCGGGCAAGACCACTTTGATTAAGCTGTTGACTAGACTTTATATTCCGAGCAGTGGCCGGATTTTGTTGGATGGGGTGGATTTAAACGATTGGGATATCGATATCTTGCGTCGAAGAATGGGAGTGATTTTTCAAAACTTTGTCCAGTATCAATTCACCGTTGGTGAAAATGTGGGAGTTGGCGATACGGATTATCTGGGTGACCAAAGCCAGTGGGAAGAGGCAGCGGCAAAAGGGATGGCGAAGTCTTTTATCGATCGATTACCTCAAGGCTTTCATACGCAGTTGGGCAAGTGGTTTAAGGATGGCCAAGAGTTGTCTGGGGGGCAATGGCAAAAGATTGCCCTGTCGCGGGCTTTCATGCGATCGGGTGCCGATATTTTGGTGTTAGATGAGCCAACGGCGGCCATGGATGCTGAAGCAGAAATGCAGATCTTCAATCACTTTCGGTCTTTGACTCAAGATCAAATAGTGGTATTGATTTCCCATCGATTTTCGACGGTGCGGATGGCCGATCAAATTATGGTGATGGGAGCGGGGGAAATTATTGAACAGGGTACTCATGAGCAATTATTGGCGGCCAAGGGGCGTTATGCTCAATTGTTTGCGCTGCAAGCTGCTGGTTATCAGTAACATCGACAATCCAGCAGCTATTAGATGACCGAAGTCTCCAGAATCATCAGCTAGTGTAACCAAGGTAATGCTTCAAATTCCTTGAATTCAGATTCTAATTTCCATTGAGTTCTTGCTCGATCACTCTGTTTCAACCAAGCAGTACATGGACCAGAAGTAGCTTTGGCACCAACTTTATCGTTGGCACAAGCTCTCGTTACGGCGGTAAAATCATTCGATTTCCAGAGGCTTGCTCCTTTCAAAAAACTATACTCTAAGCTATTACGGGTTAATTTTTTCAAATCTTTATAGCTCAGGCCATATCTGCGGGTGGCGATGAGATATTCATTACTAAGATCACTACGCGAAATACCCTCATCATCAGAAGCGATCGTGACTGGTACTCCAGCTGCCAAATAATTCCGAAAAGGATGTTCATCTCCCTTCACATTCAAAATCACTTCATTACTGGTAGGACAGATTTCTACTAACACCCCTCGTCGTCGCATTTCGGCCATCAATTGAAACGGATTATCTTCATAAAGGATATCAACGCCATGACCAATTCGCTTGGCTTGACCAATTTCGACAGCCTGACGAATATGAGAACGTAGTTCACTCGGTGGTACTAAGCCCAAAGTCAACTCCCCAGCATGGAGAGATATTTTAGTATCAGGGGATTGAGCATGAAGAAATTTCAGCATTTCCATTTGCAACGTGTAATCACGCAGGGCGATCGGATGATCTTCTGGAGCAACCAAATTGATGCCAACTACTCGCGGATCCACCTTAGCCAACTCAAAAGCATAAACAAATTGGGCAAAAACTTCTTCAGGAGATTTAGTACGAGTGGTTTGTTGCAAGTAGCGAACTGTGACTCCACAACCTTTCTGGGCACTAGGACTACCACACTCCATTGTTTTGGAAAGCTGTTGTTCTAAGTCGGTGAACTCTTGACTACCTTTGGTTACCAGCTTTATTAGACCTCGATCGATCAGTTGTTGGCGCATCTGAGCAAAGTCGCGACTTAATTTAACAGTTCGCCCTATTTGCCTTACTTCGCTACCCTGAACCGTCAACATCAATTCTAAGTAAGAAATATGTTGAGAAGCAGCTCTATTAGCAACTTCAGCTACCATATCATCCTGACGAGATTGAGCAGAGGAAATCGGCGAAAAACTAGCGAAGGTTTCAAAGAATTGATCGTGGCCAGATTTTTTAGCGAAGGCTAAATTCCGAGTAGAGAACTGATCAATGAGAGCGTCGTATACGTTGGTGCGTTTAAACAATTCAGCAGCAGGAAAATATTGATTGTTTTGACCACAAGCACTCGGTTCAATTAAAGTCTTAGCAACTGGATCAACACAATAACTATCAGCTGCTGCCCATTTCAGATAATTTTCTGCATATACAGCACCGCTCAGGTGACTATGAATATCACCACCCTTCGGCATTCGTTGTAAAAATGCCCGCAAAGCTGGAGGCTGATTGCGATGTTTTTGCAACCAAGCAGCAGCCATATCTTCAGCACTTTGCTTTGATGTAGTTTCTCTGGCAGTAGCTCCTGAAACGGCTAAACTAGAACAGATTAATAAACCTAAAAACAATTTTAGGCGAGAAAATTTATTCATTAGAATACAAATCCTTTACAAATGGTGAATGCATTGACTGGATTGTACCAACAAAAACAAGATACCAAAGTAATATGAATTTTGATTTACTTAACAATCACTAAAATTAACAATAAAATCTCTCAGAAACTAGCCCAGCACTATTATTTAAGTCGCTGTTCTAGTTTCTTGATATAACTTTACGATAACTCGTAAAGTTAATTATTAAAGTTAAAACATCAAGATGAATACAGAACTTTTTCGAGGGCATTTAAGAGCAGTGCCACATTTTCTGGGCGACTGTTATAACCCATCAAACCAATCCGCCACACCCGGCCACCGAGTTCACCCAAACCACCAGCCACCTCGATATTGTAATCATTCAGCAACTTCTGAGCGATCGCCTTGCCATCAACTCCATCTGGAATTTTGACTGTAGTTAGAGTTGGCAACCGGAATTCTTTTTCTACATGACAAGCTAATTTCAAGTCGGCCAAGCCTGCCCACAACATTTCAGCATTTTGCTGATGTCGTTGCCAGCGCTCTTCTAACCCCTCTTCAGCGACTAACCGCAAAGACTCCCGCAGCGCATAATTCATATTAATCGGCGCGGTGTGATGATAGACCCGACCAGAACCCCAATAACTAGTTAATAACGACATATCCAAATACCAATTTGGTACCGGATTCTTTCGGCTCTTCAACTTATCCACTGCCCGATTACTCATCGTAAACGGCGCAATCCCTGGCGGTGCGCTTAAACCCTTTTGGCTGCAACTATAGGCTAAGTCAATACCCCATTTATCGATGTGTAAAGGCACCCCACCCAGACTAGTAACCGTATCCACCAACAACAAGCAGTCGTATTGACGGCATAATTCCGCCACGCCTTCCAGCGGTTGCCGCGCCCCAGTGGAAGTTTCGGCATGAACCAAGGCCAAAATTTGGGGGCGATGGGTTTCGAGATTAGTTTTGATGTCTTCTAGGCTAAATACCTGTCCCCAGGGCTTGGTCATCTGCTGCACCTGCGCACCATAACGACCCGCCATATCCACTAACCGGTTACCAAAATAGCCGTTGACTCCGATTAAAACCACATCGCCTGGTTCTACGCAATTAGCCAAGGTGGCTTCCATCGCTGCACTACCAGTACCACTAACCGCGATCGTTATTTCATTTTCGGTTTGCCAAGCGTAACGCAACAGGTCGCGGGTCTCATCCATCAGCGCTAAAAAAGTGGGGTCTAAATGCCCGACTGGTGCCATGCCGATCGCACTGAGTACGCGCGGGTGAACGTTAGCGGGGCCAGGTCCCAACAAAAGGCGGGGTGGCATGTCGAGCTGATTAGTTTTAATGCGGTAGCGATCGCTAACACCAATAGTGGCCGTCATAATATTGATATTTCTGAATTGGTTATATTTGATACCTTACTTGGCCTAGTGTAATCTACAATGTGAATCACTGAGCCAAGTTAAAGGTAGAGCAATATGGCCACCAGAAACACAGTTAATCAAAAATTTGTACTAGAGAACGTTTGGAAAGCTCGCTGAAATACTTGACCAGCCAAGCTTTCAGCGAGCTCATATCGATTAGAATCAAATTCTCATCTGGTAACGCTTGTCAGGATCCTTGCAAACAACCGCTGAGAACTAATAATATTAATCTAAGAAAGTAAAAATTTAACAAACTGATGAGATTGCTTTTTACAAAAAACTTTTAAAAGGTTTTTAAGAGTGAAAAACCTTGGGGAAATTCTCCAGGCTAAAATAGCATGAATCATACTCGTATCCCATTCACAACGAGAGTAAAAATCTCGAGAATTCAAAACAGCATATTCTGTAATCCATGAATACTTAATTGGCAGTAATTCAGCATGTTTTTTTTCAGGAAGCAGGTCAAAAAGGATATCTACTGTTTCTACTGCCTCTTTAATAGTTTTTCCTGATAGAGCTAATTTACTCGAATCACTTTCCGAATGAATACGATAGAAGCAATTGCTTTGACTAAGAGCAATTGTTTCTCCCACAAGAGAAGCCCTAAACCACATTTCCCAATCAATACAATGAGATAATTGCTTGTTAAATCCACCAATTCTCTCGTAAACCCATCTGGCTACTATAACACCAGGAGCTTGAACTCTATTTCGGGTAGCCTGTAACTCCGTAAAAGTTTTAGTTTGACCACTTGTCTTCGTAATTGGTGAATCAGTATAAAGATGAGAACCATTTTCATCTACATAAGTTGATGGGCAAATTAATAAACTAATATCGGGCGAAACTTGATCGAATTGCTGAAAAGAGCTATAAAAATCGCTAGTTACCCAGTCATCGCTATGCAAAATATGAACATAGTGTCCAGCACTTCTCTGAATACAAGTATTAAAATTTTCCGTCAAACCAACATTTTTTTTTTGGCGGTGAAACAACACTCTTCCTTTGCCGATTTCGCGCACCAGAGTCTCTGGATCATCTTGGGTTGAACAATTATCCACAACCTCAATTTGCATCTGCTCTACTCCCGGATCTTGAGCTAAGACACTCTCTAATGTCTGAGCCAGATACTTGGTGGAGTTGTAAGTGGGTATCATAACTGACCATAAAGGTCTGTTCATTCCAGGGGGTAATGGTGCAATTACTGGATATTCAATTTTTTGAGAAGTCTTGAAAGTCATAACTATTAAACCGCCTTGTTTTTATTAGTTAGAAAATCTGTAGGGATTCTTTTTAAAAGATGCAATGTAAATACTATTTGAAGCCTGAAAAATACGCATAACAAGTATTCTTAGTGATTGCGAACAAACCTTTTTATCAAAATTTGAAAAAAGTAATCGTTTTCGCAATCCCTAGGATGTTTACTAGGCGATGGTCTTAATGAGAGTTCGTTTCAGAGATAAAAAATAAGCTGGTAGCTGGTTCGACAAGCATTCAGTATATTTTGATTATCAATGAGTTTTAACTACTGACAATAGCGAAGATTATTGACAATATCTTTTGAGACTAATTGGAGCAGATTAGTAAAAGATCTTGAATTTTTTTGCTTAAACTCACATATTTTTAGAGTTTTTGATCTTGGCTATACACCGGATAATTTGATATTGCAATTTCCCAATATTAAAACTATTGAATAGTAAATTTACTTGGAAATATTTACAAACATAGTTATCAAACTACTTGATCTTTTCTATACTACAGAAGTTCTGTAATTTATTTTGACACCTGTGCTACAAAATCTTAAGAAAATCTAAAATCTTTACAATCATTTACAAGACAATCAAATTTTCATAATTATGAGCTGCGCTTTCCATCCCTAATTGCTAGAAAGAATTACGGCCATGATTTTAAGTATTTTTACTTAGCAATGATTTTGAAGTTTTTAATCTCTAATGAATAACTGGTAATCCAAACATTTGCTAGATCAGAATTTCAAAGCTTGAGGGAAAGATTTGTCGATTTGTCTGTTAACCAGCAGCTACAAGCAAACTTGTAATCGCAATTCACAAACTCTTCTCCCAAATCTTTCCTGGATTATCACTAGAACTCTTGGTTAATAATGGTTTGTCCCTGTTCATAAATAGTCTGGGCATAATCAGTCCAAGCACCTTGACCCCAGTAACGAAAACAACTGGTTTGCAATAGCAAATTGTATAGTAAAGCCTTTCGATAGCGAGTTTCTTTGGTTAATTCTGGATGCTGTGCTAATAGCGGTGTAACTTTCTGGTGAAAAAGAGTACTGAGCCGATTCATCGGGGTCAACACGTTCTCATAGCCTTTCACCCAGCTCAGATCGTTAGTCCAAGAAGCGCCATCCATATGAAAATTGGGATTTTCCTGTTGCAGATCTTGAATTGCTTGCTGAACTGCCGCTGGAGTAGATTTGTTTGGGTCAACTTTTTGCCAAATTAAGTGTTGTCCGATCGCCTGACATTCGGGATAATCTGTTGGTTGGCAACCTGCAGCTGCCATTAATTCCAAATATTCACTGCCCGTCATTCCGGCCACGCTACTGTTTTGGGCGGCCTCCTGCCAAGTGCGTTGAAAAGCGCTGGGGAACTCATTCATCATCACCCCACCGTTTTCGCCATCGCCAATTTGGGTGACCAGGGGCGGGATGGAAATTCCGTTGATTTCTTGCCGGGTCAAAGTTTTTGCTTCATAGTAAGGCTGCATCTGGCCAACCAGCTTGGTATCCGATCCCTGAGTTTTAACTAGAATCGTGATGCTGACTGTTTCTCCAGCGGAATTACGGGCAACCAGGCGCTGGGGAATATGCTTATGGGGAATCGGCTGACCAATGAGGGTTTCGATCGAATGCTCTTGCACCATCATCCACTGATAGCCACAATCTACCAAAGCTTTCACAAATTCATAAAGAGTGTCGGGATGGTTGGGTAAATGCATTTCTGGTGGTGAGAAGCCTTTGACTCGTGCCAGGGCTGGCCAGCCAAAGACAGCGGCAAAATGTTGTTGCCAAGCTTGAATGTGTAGCTTGATATCTGGAATCGGCGTGGAGGGAATTACCGCATGGCTCCAGGTGGTGCCCAGCCATTCCACATAGGGCTGATAGGTCGGTTCGGTGGTAATTGTGCGCAGTCGATCGAGTGCCCCTTGACCAATTTGCTCTAAACCCCAGAATAAATTCCCGGAGTAGTCCAACATCATTTTGGGCTGACAACCTTGGTTTACCAAGTCCGGAATGAATTCAGCCATGCGGGTGTAGCACCACAGGAAAGTACCAGCATTGTGGTTGTCGCCGTCATGGGGATGCTCGAACATCTGTTGCAAGTTGCTGATCAGCGCTCCTTGAATCCCAGCAGGGATGGTAGGTTGGTGCATGTGTAGGGCGATCGCGAACCCTGCTGAAATCTGATCGAACTTAATATTAGTATGTGGTAGCCAGTTCGTTTGCTGATTTTGGGTGACGAACTGTACGGTATCTTCATTACCCGCTAAGTTGGGCAAGCCCTCGATCATACTGGCTAGGTTAGATAGATTTGATGGAATAGTAGTCGGTGTTGCGATCGACATGAAAAATCACCAAGAAAGGGCGGACATGGTTCCATTCTCACCGACCTGGTCGTACAATTCACCAGTTAGAAAATTAGCTTAATTTAAGTACTCATAAGTATTCAATTGTTTGATTTGTGAGGGCTAATATCGTCTGGAGATTTACGACCATTAACGCAAACAACGATCGATCGTGGCCACGACTGATTTTCCTAAGGAGTCAAAATCATAGCCACCCTCTAGTCCAAAAACAATCTTGCGGGTGACTTGCAAACAATAATCGGTAAAGATGCCAAAGTCTGCTGGTTGCAGCAAAATACTAGATAACGGATCATCGTAGGTTGCATCATAACCAGCACTGACAATCAATAAATCTGGCTGGAAATTGCTCAAAAATGGTAGGACTTTTGTTTCAAATAGTGGCTGGTAATCGGCTATCGAACTCCCCGCCGTCATTGGCAAATTCAAAACATTCTGATACAATCCAGTCTCCGTAGCAGCACCAGTGCCGGGATAGTGCGGAAACTCGTGCAGTGAACAGTAAGCCAGTCGCGGATTATTTTCGACCACAGCCTGGGTACCGTTGCCATGATGCACATCCCAATCCAAGATTGCCACTCGCTGGGCACCATGGGCTAAAGCATAAGTCGCGGCGATCGCAGCATTGCTGAAAATACAGAAACCCATGCCAGTTTTGGGTTCAGCGTGATGTCCGGGGGGCCTGGCCAAGACAAAGGCTGGTTCACCACTGGCCATCACGATATCGACACCATCGATCCAAGCATTGGCAGCTAGTAAGGCCACTTCATAGGTTTTGGCGGAGACGATCGTATCAGCATCGATCGCTCCACCACCCCGTTTACTCATATTGTGGACAGTCTGGATATATTGCGGCGGGTGAATTTTTTCGATCCAAGGAATGGGCGATCGATCAGAAATAGCCGTAGGCGATCGCCACTCAATTTGGTTAGCCCAGGCTGTTTGCTGTAGGGCGGACTTGATTGCCGTTAATCGCTCTGGCTTTTCGGGATGAAAAGCACCGGTTTTGTGCAGTAAAAAATCGTCGGAATAAATTACAGGGAACATCGCTCTGAAAGTTTATGGATAGTAACAAATTCGTCTAAAAAACCGTGCGCTTCAGGAAATTGATCAGCAGCTCACTGATCTGTGGGTAACAATGCTCTTGGGGATAATGAGCACCCTCCGGCAGCGTGGCTAATTCACCCTTAGGAATCAACTTGACAGCAGCCTGGGCTTGTTCGAGGGGTAACCAGGGATCCTTCTCGCCCCAGATCAACTGCACCGGAAAGGGAGCCGTGGCTAGACCGGAGCTGATTTCGGTGGTGGCTGCTGCTATTTGTAGGTTCCGAACGACAGCCAACAGCGCAAAACCGGCATCTGAACTTTTCAAGAATGGACGACGATATTGGGCTAAGTATTCTTCTTCAACTACTAACTTACAGCCTTTTTCCATAATCTTTTCGCTCATGAGGGGGTCTTGGCAGAGGACTTCACCCAGTAGTGGTAGATTAATTTGCTGTAGTGGCCAGGGTAATTGTTTAGTAGCCGTGATCGGGGCACCAATAATAGTCAATCGATCGATCTGGTCAGGATTTCTTAAAGCATATTGAATACCTACTGTGCCTAGAAAACCCTGAGCCACAATTGCTACTTTGCCCAGTTGCATCTTCTCAAGGAAGGCAGTTAAAGCCTCTAAGTAGGCGGTGGAAGTGTAGGCAAAATCGCGCTTGTCGGGGGTACTAGAACCGCCCAGACCAATCCAATCCGGGGCAATGCCCCGCCAACCTGCTTCGGCCACTTTGGGGATTACGCCTGTCCAGCTGAGGCTAGTAGTCGGTACTCCATGCAGAAACAAGACTGTGGGGGGATTTTCGATGCCCACGGGAACCTGTTGCCGATAGAACCAACTCAAATCACCAATAGCTAAGGATGATTGCTCGATTAAGTCTGCCATAGGGAAGTTCTGGAAATATCTTTCACCCCATATTACAGTGGTCTTTGAGTCGCATCCCCTGGCTTAACATAAATTGCAAAAGCAATAACCAAGTGATGAATCACATTACTGGCTATTGCTGCTATCTGATGACCACTACATTCCGGCTAAGCCCAGTGAATTAGACCTAACTCATGATGATTGCTCAGATGTGGATGATTGGGTAATATCCTGACCGAGAACCCTTGCAAACCGCTGGACTGATAGGCAATTTGCCCAGTATAGATAGTTTCACCTTGATCGGTCTGACCCTGACTAGTCATGATCGCTGTTTTGGCATTAACGATTTTGCCATTACTATCGATCGATCCCTGATAGACTTCCACCCGCACATCACTTGGTTGCAAATGACCCAAATAGATCAGGCTCTGGAGATCGATCGATTGGTTAACATTAATATCAGCTGGGGCATCCGCCGTCACTTTTTTGATCTTGATGTTGTACCAATTATCCAAAATATGCGCTTTCCAGTGCGCCATTTCCTTGCCATTTTTATAACTATCACTAGTCATCACTACCGAGCGTTGATGTGTCGGGAAATAGCCCTGTTCGGCGTAATCGCGCAGCATCCGAGCCGTGTTAAACCGAGGGGCATTCAAGCGAATTGCCTCTTTCATCTTGGCCACCCAGCGGCGGGGAATGCCTTCTTGGTCGCGATCGTAAAACATCGGCACCACTTCTTGCTCTAACAGATCATAAAAAGCATTCGCCTCCACTTCATCTTGGTAATTTTCATCCTCATACATTTCGCCATGTCCGATCGGCCAGCCGGTGCGCAGATCCGCTTCAGCCCACCAGCCATCTAAAATGCTGACATTGGGCAGACCATTCATCGCGGCCTTCATGCCGCTAGTCCCAGAAGCCTCGCGGGGACGGCGCGGAGTGTTTAGCCAAATATCACAGCCCGCCACCATTAGGCGCGAAACATAAATGTCATAGTCCGGCACAAATACCACCGAATTCATGCCCGCTGTGCGGGTAAAGTGGACGATATCGCGAATTAATTCTTTGCCGGGAATATCTTTGGGATGCGCCTTGCCAGCAATTACAAACTGTACCCGCCGACTTTTATCACCAAACAAGATATTTTTGATGCGATCGAGCTTCCTCAAAAACAGCGTAGCCCGTTTATAGGTAGCAAACCGTCGAGCAAAGCCGATCGTAAATACCCCTGGATCGAGAGAATCTTGAACATGACGGATCTCTGCGCCCGTCGCCCCTCGCTCATGTAGATGGCTAATGATTCGCTCCCGCGCAAAAACCACTAGTTCAGCTCGACAATGTTCGTGGTTACGCCATAGTTCTTCATCCGGAATCGACTTTACTTTCTCCCACAGATGATCGTCAGCGGGTTTCTCTGCCCAGTCATTACCGAGATACCGATCGAACAATTCTTGATTGCTTTTCGCCACACAACTGCGGGCATGCACCCCATTGGTAATCGCGGTAATCGGCACTTCATTGAGCGGCACTCCCGGCCACATATTCTGAAACATCTGCCGCGATACTTCCCCATGCAACTGCGCCACCCCATTCACAAAACTGGCATTCTTCATCGCCAAAGCCGCCATGCTAAAGGGCGAGGCTAAATCGCCAGTATTTTCCCGACCCAATCCCAAGAATTCTTCTCGCGACAATTTATAAGCATCAGCATAGTGACCAACATAGTACATAGCCTTATCTGGTGGAAACAGGTCGAAACCAGCGCTAACTGGGGTGTGGGTGGTGAAAATCTGAGTAGACATGGCCACCTGCCGCGCCTCCGCAAAACTGAGTTTTTCCTTTTGCATCAGCATCCGCAGTCGTTCTAGAATCAAAAATCCAGAGTGGCCTTCGTTCATATGATAAACCGACGGCTGGTAACCCAGCGCCTGCAACGCCCGAAATCCACCGATTCCCAGCATGATTTCTTGGTGAATCCGGGTATCTAGATCGCCGCCATACAAGGCATCAGTAATGTCTTGATCGTAGGGACTGTTCGGTTCAATATTGGTATCTAGTAAATACAGCGGTACGGTGCCAACCTGTACCCGCCACACCCGGGCATAAACCACTCGCTTAGGGTACTCCACCGCAATGCGGAGTTCACTGCCATCGGCCTGTTTTTCCAGGTGCAAGGGCATATTGTAAAAATCATTAATCGGGTAGCGCTCTTGCTGCCAGCCATCGGCATTCAGGTACTGGGCAAAGTAACCTTCTTGGTACAGCAAACCGACTCCCACCAACGGAATCCCCAGATCACTGGCCGACTTTAGGTGATCTCCGGCCAATACGCCTAAGCCCCCGGAGTAAATGGGCAGACAATCTACCAGGCCAAACTCAGCGCAGAAATAAGCAAAGCAGGGTTTTTCGGTGCCGGGGGAGTGATGTTTTTTATACCAGTCGCGGCTACCTAAATAATTCTCGAGGGCATGGCTGGCGCGATCCATATGCGCCAAAAAACCATCATCGGTGGCGGCTTCTTGGAGGCGGTCTTGACTGACTTGGGCAATCATTGCTACCGGGTTATGACGGGTGGTTTCCCACAGGTCTCGATCGAGCCGCCGAAACAGATCTTTGATTTCAATATTCCAGTCCCAGTAAAGGTTATAAGCTAGATTTTTGAGAGGTGCTAGCGGGGTCGGTAAAGACGGGGAGACGTTAAAAGTGCGAATTGGCTGCATAGCGGCTGCTCCATCGATATAGATATCCTTTGCTGAGTAATATTTTCGCTGGTTGCTCGGCAGAAAGCCAGTTTCTTCGGGATCTCTTTACAGAATGCTGATCTCCGGAGGGATTTAGATGCTTCAAGTGTTTAGCTCCAGCTAAAATCAGCATTTTGGTCAATCTCCCAGTAAAATAATTACTAGTTTCTATCCCCGGCGATCTATGTCTTGGTTCAAATCAGCTCTAGCCTGTTCTGCCTCTCTTTTAACCACTGCTAGTTTTACAGTTAGCGCCTCCGCCCAATCTGCCGACAATTTTATCTCCGGACCAGGCACAGCAGTTTATCTAGGCGGTGCCACTCTACTCCCTCTGATCACCGATGGTGACAAAGGTGGTCAACATAGCTTGCGGGTTCTAGATACAGTCGCTACCAGTGCTGCTCTTTGCTATGGCATCAAAGAAGTTGTGCGCACTCCTCGCCCCGATAACGAAAGAGAATTAGATAGTTTTCCTAGCTGCCACGCCATGACCGCTTTTTCCGCTGCCCGGATTCAGAGCAAATATCACCCGGACTGGGCGATTGCCTGGTATGCCGGAGCCGCTTTAATTGGTTATTCTCGGGTTAGTCTCAATCGGCACCGCTGGTCAGAAGTTTTAATTGGAGCAGGTTTGGGCTACCTGGTCGGCGAACTAGAATTGAGTCAAAAAAATGGCTTAATCTTATTTCCCCTGATTCGCGAAGATAGTAAGGGCGACACTGTCTATGGCTTACAAGTCAAAGCCAGTTTTTAGCCAAAAGCTAAACTAACCCAGCCAGGTTTGCAAATCTTCTACCTTCTCAAAATCTAATAAAGCTTTACCGAGAGCTTCCAATCGATCGAAGCTTAAATTACTCACTCTTGTAGTTAGTTCGGGCTAAAGATTACCGACCTTTCGTATTAGAGTTTCGGCCTGTCAGGGTGCCCGCTGCTGCTCTAGCTATTAGTGCATAAGTACTGAAGTTACCCCTTAACTTTATCCCTAAAACGACCACAATTTACCTGAATATTTTGAATGTTTAACCCAATAGGACAAAATTCTAAATATGGGTATAAACACGAAAACCCCGCACAGTGCGAGGTCTTGAAGTATGCCGAGAACCAGACTTGAACCTGTCCGTTCGCTCATTTTGAGAAGTCCGAGGGAATTAAGTCTTGCGGGGCTTGAAATGTAAGTGGTAGATGGACTCTGACAACTTCAGCATAGAAAGTATCTGTCGATCGACACCATCATACTCCCTTCCCACTCAAGAAATAGACGCTGGAACTAAAGCGAAAATGTGT